>JANNEQ010000072.1:0-36171 GCA_031378885.1 Flavobacteriales bacterium | reverse complement strand
ATTCGACCCTTACCGGGTCGTTTGATCATGGCAAACCGATTGTGCTATAAACATTTGATCCATACTGGATCAGGAGATTCGTGTAAACAATGTGATCAACGATCCAGTATGGATCGCATGTTTATAGGTATGGTCTTGACTCTGACGATAAACGACCCGGAAAGGGTCGAATGTTAATCCATCAATTCCTTAACTTAATGACATTGCACGCTGGGGCTTTGTGCTTCGAGTCACATTAACTTAATGACATTGCCCGAAGGGATCGAACATTGAGTAGCCCCCGGTGCAGTGCCGCAGGCATGCAACCGGGGGAGATATGCGTTATCGGGTTGTAGAACCCGTTCCATTATTAATGATCCCGAAGGGATCGAATATTGAGTAGCCCCCGGTGAAGTGCCGAAAGCACGAAACCGGGGGAAAAAATATGCGTTTCCAAAATTCCCGACTCCGCCAGGAGTCGAACATAATTTTCTGGTATCGGAAGCAAGGTGTTTTTCTTTTTTGAAATGGATGGAATATTATCAATGTCGCACAATAATGAACACCCAGCAAAATAAATCCAAAACTTCTCGGTTATCCTTCCGAAACCAGCTTGATGAATTTCAAAATTTTTGTGTAGCAACTTTGCACCAGTACCTGGACCGACTGGATGTGATTACATAAATATTGAAGAAAGGAATTCGTTTTTATTTAACCAAACAACCACGCAAGATGAGACCAATCTTACTTGTCTTCAACGTATTATTTCCTGTTGTAAAAAGGGATGCGCAACATTTTATTCATGCTTGCACGCCTCTTGTGAAGGTCTTTCGGGTTAAATTACGCAATTTCCAGCCAACTGATTTTTCAAAGTATTATGCACGACCCAAGTGTCGGGCTCTAATGATTTTTTCTTAATAAAATCATGCGCCTGTAATTCACCTGCCACCATTTCCCCTGTGCAGTGACATGATTTGAATGTGACTATAAAAGTTCGAAAGGACTTGAAATTTTGAAATGGATTTGCGAAAATTTTGCAAGCCATGGTTACCTTTTGCAAAACCTGCCATAAACGTTCAAATAAATTCACAACATGAAACCACAATTTAATTTCGCACTGCTTTCTGCCATGCTTTTTTGTTTGTTCTCCTGCGACAATCGGGACCAATCTGCATCTGCCACAACCGCTCAAAATGGGACTCCCCAAACCAATACAATCGTGTATACGGACACCTCTGTCACTGCACAGGTTCAGGATCCACGTGAAAAGTTCGGTCCCAAACCCAGGCTCATTTCTGTCAATCCCACAGCAGATACTGCCATTGTGATCGACAAAAAGGGAACCACCATCCACATTCCTGAAAATGCTTTTCTGGATGCAAACGGCAACGTAGTGAAGGAAGCCGTTCAATTGGAATTCACCAATTATACAAATTCAGCCGATATTGTTTTTTCGAATATTCCAATGACCTACAAAGAAAATGGAGTAGAGAAGCTGTTCAACTCTGCCGGTATGTTCAATATTGAGGGCAATTGTAATGGACAGGAAATTACTATTGCACCGGGAAAAAATTTGTCGGTGGATTATGCTTTGACCCAAAAACCCAAAGACCTCGGTTTTTATGTACTCAATGAAAGCACGAATGAATGGAGTAAGTTGAGAGATATTGAGCCAGAGAAAGCCAAAGTCAAAGTGGATAAAAAGCCGTCATTAAAAGAAGATCCAAAAGTAGGGGAGTTGGAGGTGAGAAGAATAATCAAAGAACCCAGGCCCAAGCTCTTTTCGGAAGTGTATTGGTTGGGATCTACAATATGTAATATATACTGGCCTGACAAGAATGGCAGGAAATGCCCTTTGAGCGAAGTAACAGACAGGGATTATACTTATCCGGCAGAGATGACCGAATATCTTATGAAGAACTTCAACCACTATCTCAGTATTCAATTTGAATTGAATATTGCAAATAAAAAGCTTATTAATATCAAGCCTCATCCATTAAATCCCATTAAGGACTTTGATGAAAGTCTTGTAAGTTTTTTGAAGAGCTTGCCGGAGTTTCAATTGGATGATAAAAAAGCTGCCCGCTATATTCGAACAGATGCCCGTAACGGAGATTTGAATTACGAATTGCAAATCGCGCTTGATCCTGTGTATAAAGTGAATCGAAAGGTTGTGGCTGTCGGGTCAAAGAACAATGTTGTCGAAAACCGTCAGTGGCAGTGGGAAACTGAACCTGTTGTTGTCAATCGCGAAAGATCGGCGGAAGACATCACCGTGACCTGGATTTCTCCTTCAGGCGCGGATGCAGGACATACTTATCCTGATTTGGTTAAAGGCCTCACCGTTGAAAAATTTGGTGTCTATAATTGTGATCAGACTTATTCTTTTAATAAACCTACCTGGGTCAGGGCAAAGTATGTAAATACTGAAGGCCAGCCCATCGATCCATTAAAAGTTCTGTCGCTGATTGATTACAAATACCGTGGAGCATACAGTTGGGATCCATATAATTTCAAGTTCGATGCTGAGTCAAGCAATGCTTTTGTATTGTTCGGTAATTCGGGTAAGATATATTTATTTGACAAGCATGAATTTAAAAAACTCCATGTCCATATCGAAAATGAAGAGGTGATATTGACTGTTGTGGATATAACCGATAAAGTCAAGAACAGTTCAGACCTGGCAAAAATTCTGGAAATAAAATCATGATTTTCATAGAATATGACTGCTCAATGGGGCTTATAATATCAAACTTTTGTATACAATGAATCACTGCTTCTTTCATAAGTGATAAAGGTGGACCAGAAAATATTTCGTTTATTTTCTGGTTACCTTTATTGAAACCTGCCATTCAATATTTTCTAACCAAAATGACCAAAAAAAATGAAGACTTTATTCATCGTTTCAATCTTACTTTGCTCCTTCTGCGGCAAAGTTTCGGCTCAGGCCATTACAGCTTCTTACATTCTTGGCGATACACCCGATCGCGTCAAGGCTTACCAACCACAAAAGACGGGAGGTTCTGTTTACAAAATTTCATTTCACTTTGGAGAATCTATTATTCTCAATCCTGCCATCACACGCGCACTTGAGAAAGAAGAAGTGATCATGATAGACTTCATCTATACTAAATTTAAAGAAACCAGCGAATTTGATCAGCGCAAATTAAACACCGAAAGAATCGAAGTGCTAAGAGCGAAGGCAGGATTTTTATTTCGCAATACTGCCATCGTATGGAATGTGGTTGAACAAGCTGAAGCTCCAACAAAGGAAGAAAACGAAAAGCTCTTTCATGGATTTTATATCTATGCACGACCTTATGTAACTATTGTGGATGGTAAGCTTACGGCGCTCGATAAGAAGCCAAAGAAGTCCTCAGAGGTCGCTTTTTTGACTAAGGAGTTAAAAGAAATGGATTGTTATCACACCGAAAGAGTAATGAAAACAAGGACCAAAAAACACAAGCCCGAATGGACAGGCTGCTACATTCCCAAAGGTGCTCCAAAAGATTACAAGGGCGAACGATTTGATAAGCCCGGCTTTTGGGGAAGAAAGAAAGAGTATGTCAGAGAATCATACGTGGACACTTTCTGGGTGGATATTCGAATACCGGATACTACGGGCGAATGTGTAGCCGAAAAGCTGAGATTGGCCAAGGAGAGGATGACCATCGACAAATTACCAACAGTTTCTATGGTGTCGTTGGATACTGTAGTAACCACCGTATTAAATCGGAATAAAAAATGGAAGGATATGGTGATTGTTCAGGACGTAACAGGAAGCATGTACCCATATACCATGCAGACTTTGACATGGAGAAGGTTGAACCAGAAAACCACTAAAGCCAGAAGTTATGTTTTCTTCAACGATGGCGACAATCATCCGGATGGACCTATCGGCGAGTCTGGCGGAGCTTATGGAATAATGGCATCATCAGGAGATAAGGTAGAGAACATTTGTACCACCACCATGAGCAAAGGCGGTGGCGGCGCCGGGCCTGAAAACAATATTGAAGCACTTCTCTATGCGCAAAACAAATACCCCGATGCGGCAGAGTTTGTTATGATAGCAGACAATTGGGCTCCTGTCAGAGATATGACACTTCTGAGTCTGATAAAAGTCCCTGTTCACATCATTGTCTGTGGTGCCTATACGGGTCAGATTAATATCGACTACCTGAATATTGCACTCGAAACTGGTGGCACTGTCCACACCATTGAAGAAGATTTCAACGAACTTTTTAAATTAAAGGAGGGTGAAGTAATTAAAATCGGCGCGCAGAAATACAAGGTGCAGGACAAAAGATTCATTTTGACAAGGTAATTGGTATTATGGAACAACTGTATCTGAAATGGCACAGTAATTTTCAAACAACGGTAATAAGAATCCTTTTAAAATCCGCGTTGCCCAGCATCCGCGTCATCCGCGTTCCTACTACACAATGCGGATCCACTGTGCAAAACGTTCTTTGAAGAGATATACAGAATTAATAATGTAGCAACAATATTTTCGCATCATTAGAACATTTGATAATTATATCCTGATTAATTTGGAATCTGTTTCATAATTTACGATGTTCGCGGCGCCGCAAGGCAAATCTTGCAAGGGAAAACCGAATGATCGATAAAAGAAAGAAGTGAGGTTTACTTTCAATTGTTGATTCATTCGGGATTCTCGCGGCGTTCTCACAAGTGAGGCTTCCATAATCGTCAACTGATTGCCGCGTTGAGTTGAGCAAAAAATTAAACACATAAGGGCACGAAGAAAGTAAGAAAGTAAGAGGGCTTTGATTCGCTCGTTCTTCGTGTCTTACTTTCTTATGTGTTAAAAAATAAATAACTTTTGATTGAATAGTGGCCTTGCCCTCCGCTCAGGATACATTCCTGAAAGTAGAAATTCAGGACTAAGTTCGGTTTTATGAAAAATTAAACACATAAGAACACGAAGAAAGTAAGAGGGCTTTGATTCTCTCGTTCTTCGTGTCTTACTTTCTTACATTCTTATGTGTTAAAAAATAAATAACTTTTGATTGAATACCAGCCTTGCCCCTTCGCTCAGAATACATTCCTGAAAGTAGAAATTCAGGACTAAGTTCGGTTTTATGAAAAAATTAAACACATAAGAGCACGAAGAAAGTGAGAAAGTAAGTGGGCTTTGATTCGCTCGTTCTTCGTGTCTTACTTCCTTACTTCCTTATGTGTTAAAAAATAAATAACTTTTGATTGAATACCGGCCTTGCCCTCCGCTCAGAATACATTCCTGAAAGTAGAAATTCAGGACTAAGCTCGGTTTTATGAAAAAATTAAACACATAAGAACACGAAGGAAAGTAAGAAAGTAAGAGGGCTTTGATTCGCTCGTTCTTCGTGTCTTACTTCTTTACTTTCTTATGTGTTAAAAAGAAACAATCAGAATATATTCCTGAAACCAAAACTAATCTTCGCATTCCGCACCAGCAATGGATTGTCGAACTGCTGTCCCAAAGCATAATTAAAAGTAAAAATCCCTGACTTTGTTTCGAAGTTTACGCCAGCGCCAAATCCCAATGGAGTATCAGTTGTGAAATTAGTAACTCCCTTTTTTTCATACCATCCCTGATCGGCGAACAAATACACCGCCGAATTTTCTTCAAACAATATTCTGTATTCTAATGTAAGTGTGGCATACGATGAGGCATAAATGCTTTCTTCGTCCACACCGCGCAAGGTGCGCAAACCTCCGTAGCGGCTCATTTCATTATCGAATATGGATGGTGCCAGTATGGAGTTGCCTTGTGCGCCTATGTAAACGCAATGCCTTTTCAACACAGGAATGTAATAATCTATTTTGGCCTCTGTTCTGAAAAGATTTTTTGTTTGTGCTACCGTTGCCAATACTTCAGAGCCCACATTCGCCCCGCTGATATTACGCCTTCCGGTGGCTGCTTCTAATTGCACCGACAATCCTTTTCTGGGATTGTACCTGTAGTCTAATCTTTCTCTTTTGTACTTGATACCATAAAACGTTGTATTCAAATTCGCTAGTGGTTGTGCCGTGATAAAAGTCGACAACTGATCGGTTTTGTTTTTTTCGATAAACGCTTTTAGCTGATCCGTTCCGCCAAGATTGAACACCAATCCCAGTCCTGTTTTGATGCTGGTAAAAGTAGAATCGCGCTTGTAGATTTTCAACAGGGCTTCGATTCCTACTGGTGTATTAAATACATAGGGGAATTGGGTCTGTATAAAAAGATCTTGCGTTTGTGCCTGCAATTTCCGCCAGTTGAAATACATTTCTTCGCCCGTGTTCAATGTATTCACCAACTTAAATTCCAGGTCGCCCGTGAGGTTTACTTTTCCGGTTTGGTCGTTTGGACGTATACCCAGAACACCATTAAAATAATTGGCCTTCTTTTTTTCAAGATAAAAATAAAGATCCGCTTTGCCTTGCTTAAAAACTACTTCGGGATTTCTTTTGGCCTGAATAAAAGGAATACCTTTCAACTTTTTCGGTAAGAGCAAAATTTTCGATTCGTTGTATAGCTCTCCTTTTTTCAAATCGAGATAATTGCGGATGTACTTTTCGGGCAATTTTAGCTCAGACTTGATCACCGTACTGTCCAGTTTTACCAAAGGACCATTCTCCAAACGAAGTATAATATTGGCTTGCTGATTTTCAATGTCAATTTTTTCCACTTTCACATGGGCAAATGGATAGCCCGCATTTTCAAGGGCCACTATTTTTTTCTCCGCGCCGCCCCAGATATTTTCCGAGGTAAAATTCTTCGTGGCTTTTTGCGGCGCTTCATTGATTTGCCGACTGAGCAGTGAATCTGCTTTCCATGTAATTTTTCCGATGGTATACAAGGGGCCGCAAACTACAGTAGCCAGGAGGCTGTCGCCACGGGTGACCGTATCAATTCTGGCTTCTATATAGCCTTTTTCCAGAAGACTAAAATAATATTTGCGCAATGCCGTCGCGGCCAATGATGGATTGGGATAAGCAGTGACCTTGTCTTGCTTATCGCAGGTGTTTTTGAGAGCAAGCTGGCAGTTTTGTTGCGCGCGAAGTCCGGGAGCCCCTGTAACAAAGATGGCAATCAGAAATAGTATATGGGCTAAAACTCTCATAAGGCTTGATCCGCGCAGGGGCAAAGATCGTTGATCGGAGTCAAACGCCAATCTGAATGGAAATTGTTGAAGATTGGCGAAAATGGATTTCTTTTACAGCAAAATACTTTTATGTCCGATTCAAGAGAAACGATCTACAAACTGGTGAAGGAAAAAGGCGTGCTGAAACAAGACGTTTTTCACAACACCATTCGCACTTTCAAAGAACTCAAAGTAATTCTGGCCGAAACCGTGGCCGATATCAAAGCCAATTTTGGTGAAGCTGATGGACGCGTGGACTTCTACTACAGAGACAAAGGCGACTTTCAGGCCGAGATCAAGATAGCCGGTGATGTGCTGGTGTTTTATATGCACACCAACGTTTTTCAGTTCGACCGGTCGAACAGCGTATGGCACAGCAGCTACGTAAAGGAGAATGAGAACAACGCTTATGTCGGCGTGATCAATGTCTACAATTTTCTCGCGGACTCCTTTAAATACCACCGCAATTCAGATCTGGGCTACCTCATTGCCCGTTTGTTTGTGAACCACGAAGACCATTTTATGGTGCAGGGCAAAAGGCAGCTCGGCTACCTCTACAACGATTTCGTCAATGCCACGCTGGACAAGGAAAAGCTGCGCAATGTGGTGGACAGTGCCATTCTCTACACCCTCGATTTCGACCTTTACACGCCCCCTTATGAGAAATTCCAGGAGGTTACTGTGGAAGAAATCCAGAGTTTGCAGGACAATTCGCACATGGCCACGGGCAAGCGCATGGGCTTTAGGTTTGGTCTGGAGGATCATACCATCTGAGTTTACGCGTTGCAAGGTGCTTTTGGACGGAAGTCCTGACCAATTTCCAGGGCCGTTGTTCTTTTGGGCAGCGAAAAGGCTTCAATTCTCCTCACTTTAGGCGCTTTTTTTCTCTTTTGGGAAACAATTTATCCAGCTTTGACAAGGCCCGCAGGATTTTTTTGCTCTAAAAGTTGCGCTTTTGACTGGGAGCTGTATATTTGCACCCGTTTTAACAATATGGCCCGTTCGTCTAGGGGTTAGGACAGCAGATTTTCATTCTGTAAACAGGGGTTCGATTCCCCTACGGGCTACTGGATCACTACAACATCTATCCTCATTGGGTGGATTAGTAGAAAAGAGTAGGAAGGCTGAGTGAAAACTCGGCCTTTATTTTTTTACTTTGTCGAAAGAATAGTTGAATGAACAATGACTCTTTGCTTGCTGGTCTTTTTGCGTCGGCTCTTACTGTTGGCATTACAAAGCTGTTTGAATACGTACAACGTCGTGAAGATTATCGCCTTAATCAAAGAATGAAATTTTTTGAAAGGAAATTACAAGTTGGTGAAGAGGTTATGACTTCCGCAAATAGCAAAATACATCAAATCGATAAGGCTATTACTTTTTTCAAGTCCATCAAGGCTTTCAACGAAAAGCTGGAAATTGATGTATCGGGTATAAAAAGTATGGACTCACTTATGGAAATATTTGTGGAGGATATTGATATGAGCACTATTTTATATTTCGAGGTTCCTGCAAACCTTTATATTTATTTCGACAAGAGCAAAATGAATTTGCCAGGCCTGAAAGAAATGGAGTCCGGTGTTTCCATCACAAAGCAATGGGAATCAATTCAAGAAATTGGAGAGGTATTCAGAAGTGCACAATTTAAGATTTCGTCAATGGATGAAATTGCATCGGAGAATGCAATTGAAGTCTATGAAAACTTGATAAGGCCTTTATTGAGGTATCAATCGACTGTCCATAAGACCATGTTTCATCTCTTCGAGTTACGCAAAAGTTGGCGAGCACTTTCTGATTTCATTGAAAGGGATTTGAGCAGGTTCGACGGCTAAGTTGTATATTTTATTGATTGGACTGTCCAAAAACTATATCGCTGAAGTTGTTCCAAAGTCTTAAGTCATCTTCACCCATTAAATCTTTACTCATCATTGAGAGCTTCTGATAGGTTTTAAAGAATTTCTCTTGAAATAGGTCAACTGCAACTTCGTGATTGTCTGCCACAACTACAATATCATAATTTTCGTCCTCAATCATCCAAATTGGATTCTCATATACAAGCCTAAAGTCAATTGGAGTGTTTAGAAATAATGTTTGCTCATTGTATTTGACATCAACTAATTGCCGTTTAAAAGTAGCGGTATCTGCTTCAGTAGTTTGTAGTATATCAGATGGCTTTGAAGGTCTCATAGTACCTTCTTTCGCAAGGAGCCATTGCATTATTAGAACTTTACTTTCCACAGATTTATTTACCACTGTTTTTGGGATGACCTTTTCTCTAATTTGCCTACTTAATGGAGAAATAGACTTTTCTACATTCATATATAGGTCATCGGTAATATGAGTTGTGATATCTAAGGTCTTATGAGTATCAATTATAGGCTTATAAATAAGAGCACGCTCTTCAGCCCCAAATTTCTCAATAATCTCCTGTAAATCATCATCTTTACTAAAGTCGACTGTCAGCACATCTTCTTGGAATCTGTGAAACATATCCTTGCGCCAAACATTAAAACCTGGTGACGCAAAATTGTCGGCAACAACTGCATTTGAAGAGATGCTAAGCGCGAAACCATCAAAGTGAAAGTCCACACCAAGCAATTCGAGTTCATTTAAGTTCTTTGCCATGGTCTCTTTATCTTCCTTACCACCAAATTTTGGGTCTCTTTGGCAATCTAATAAGGCATAGTTGCGAAAGGCGGATTCATAATTTCTTAAATATGTTGATACTTTTTTAATAGGAATTGCCCTGCCAAAGGTTTTTCTATTCAATTCAAATTTTTGGTGTGTGGCGTTCTCGCGATAGAGTAAGAATTGACTATATTGATCTGACATAAAGCGAGAGTCAACTCTATCTTTTTCTATAGAGAAAAGAAGTGATCGAAGTTCGTAATCAACTCCAAACTTCGGTTTTCCCGCAAGGCCTGCATAAGCTAATCGCTCTGCCTCATCATAGGCCTGGATGTTGCAAGCAATTGACGCAGCACTTCGGAATAAAACACTGCGAGTAGGCTCAGCCCCAAACTCATAAAATAATGCATAAGCTGCTTTTGCCTCAAGATCCAAAGCAGACCTCATAAGCTCGTTATAGCGTTTGCTATCGCCATTTTTAAAGGGTAATGCATTGTTGACCAAAGTCATCGCTTCCTTATGCCATTCTTGAATGTTAATCATGCCTCTTGATGTAAAATGGCTTTAGGTGTGCTGAATTCTACAAGCCCTATAAAACAAGGCAAACCGGTAAAGTGGCTTTTAGTGACTTGCTTAGTTTTTGAATTGAGCCGAGTGTTAAAATTATTTGTCGGACTTTCTTTGCCAATCCCAGAAACTTCCAGTCTAGCGTTTAGGAAATTCGTTGGTTGATACTTGGGATGACTTTTGTCAAAACAAAGCCAATAATCAATACCCGTTCCTTTGATAGATTGAGAATAAACCCTAAATTCTGTGTATTTCTTAACCAAAAGGAACGTAATAGCAAGCGCTCCAAAATTTTTATTATCATCATTATCTTCAAATCCATTTGTGTTTGAAGGAATGGAGAAATTTACTGGATTCTCTTCTTCGCACATATTGTCGAAGAGATTGATAGTTGAAGTTAGCATCACACCAGATTTGTGATTAGATCGATCGAGCATAACCGAACAATGGTCTGCAAAATTCTTAAGTTTGTCTGGATTGATTTCCGAAATTTGATCAAGTGTGTTTAAATCGAGAACATTACTCATATTAATTTTAATTGAATAGGTCTGATAAGATTTTGGGTGCAAGTTAAGTTAATAGTTTATAAATTCAACCCACTGGGGGGCTCTCTTATAGTTCACATCATCCTCTAAAATTAGCATATGTCCACTAATGGAGTTGATTTTCAACGAGCCAAACCAACGGATTTTTATTTTCCTCGATTTTTCTTGACTTTAAAAACTATTAAAACCACTCCCTGGCGGGTTTATAGTCAACAACTACAATTGAATAACATAACTGAAATTAACCTAAGTCTTTTCGGTTGTGCTTGTTTTCAACCAGCAATCCCCTTCGGTCGCGAGTTTATTATCCACAACCAATTAAGGCTACATGTTGGTGGACTGAAACAAGAGTTCAATATCTTGTTGGCGATGATTTAACAGAAACTGATATTGAATAACTGTGGTAATTTTTATGATGCATTGTATCAATCGGCTTACTATTCCATTATACCTTTGAGGTTATTATGATTACCACCTACATTGCCAACTTTGACATTCTTGGTTATAAAGACGCCATTCTGAATACTCCTGGTGAAGAATTCAAGTTTCGCCTCGATCATGTTCTAAGGGATATTGAGTTTTCTTTGTCGCTTGATGCCACAGTTGGGGATGATCGAGGATTTATTGTAGCGGATGAAAGCCGATATATTACTAATTTCCATTACATTTCTGATACCATAATCTTTTGGCCGCGATCTAATTCTGTTGAAGATGTTAAGAATTGGTTCCTTGTTTGCTGTAAATTTACACGGAAGATGTTTGTGCATAATATGCCATCAAGAGGCTGCTTATATTTCGGCGAATTCTATGAACTATCTATCATGAGACGGCAAGACGATAGAGTTAAAAAAGCGGTGGCCACAATGTCCGGGCACGCTCTCGTCTTATCTCACCTCAAAGCTGAGAATCAAAGCTGGGGAGCTACAGTTGTAGACGACTCAGTGGTTCAAGCATTTCGATTTAATAGTGATCTTGATCATTTGCTAGATGAAAGATGTACTGAGGAAATGGTTCCTTATAAGCTAGTACCTACGAAACAGAAGAAAGAGAAAGTGATTAGGTTCATTCAGGATGAAGAGCACAGTGATAATGCTTTTGAGTTTTATAAGAGTTGGATAGAAGATGTATTCGCGCATGACAATAGAAATGTTGACAATCCGAGAGTAAAGCAGATTTTAGATAACACAATTGAATTACTTCGACGTCAGCTCGAAACCAGAATAGTTTTATAAGCCCTCATTGGCGGGTTTTTCGTCAACAACTTTACTTAGAACGCCTATCCGAAACTAACCCTTGCCTGCCTCTTGAGTTGGTTTCCAACCAACACAAACGCAGTTAAGATTCCCTCCAATTTGTCTTGACCATATCAACTCAGCACACCGCTACCCAACAGCCTCCTTCAGTAATTTCGTCAGAGCTTCTATCTCCGCATCAACCGCCGCAACCGCTGCCGTTTTGCTAATAATCCTATAAGCAAGATTCTTTTTTATTTTTCTGTTTTCAATTTCATTTTGGAAAATCCTGACCGCATTTTTCACGAATTTGTTTTTACCGGATTCTTGCTGCCATTTTAATTGTAGCCCAAGATTGAAATTATCCATGTTCTGCCGGGCAAGTTCCTGGTTCATCTTTTCAAGCTGGAGTTTATTCTTGTCGCGGCGGATGATCAAATCATTCATGTATTGGGTCAATTCCTTTGCCTGCCATTTTTCCAAAAGAAGAAGTGGAGCAGGAGGCCGCTTTCCTGAGCAATAAGTTGCCATTTTACTCAATTCAAGTAACCTGGCTTTGGATGCCTTGGGAAGACTGCGCACTTCTCTTTCGGTTTTAGCATAGTTGGCGCGTTCAATGCCCAGGGCCACTGCCATGATGTCCTGCGACCAACTGAGATTTTGACGTATGTCTTTTATGTTCATGTGAATCAATTTCGTATTGAAAAACTTGCCTTTTCGACACAAGAATAATCTAAAGTTCGTTGTGAAGATAAAAGTTTTGACCCACAAAATTAATTTTGGATACTTCGTGGGTCAAATTTTTGACCCTCGCTTCTTTCAAAAAGTAATTCATGGGTCAAAATTTTGACCCATGAGTTGGCGAAATTGTAAATGATGGGTCAAGATGGGAGTTTTGCTGCTTGATAAAGTAGGGATCTACTTGCTCGGATTTGCCTCTCTGGCGCGGGTTTTTCTCTCCCTGGCGCGGATTTTTCGTCCACAACTGCACTTAAATCACCTATCCGAAGTTAACCCGTGCCTACCTCTTGATCCCTCTCTGGCGCGGGTTTTTCGTCCACAAATGCACTTGGATTACCCATCCGAAACTCACCCGTGCCTGCCTTTTGAGCCTCTCTGGCGCGGGTTTTTCGCCCACAACCGCATTTAGACTACCTATCTGAAATTAACCCGTGCCTACCACTTCAGCTGGTTTTCAACCAGCAAAACTTTACCACATCAACTGCACTTAGATCACCTATTCGAAATTAACCCGTGCCTTCCTCTTGAGCTGGTTTCCAACCAGCAATACCTCTCTGGCTCTTCTTGCTCTGGAGTAATTTTCCAGGCGGGTACTATTAGATAGCAGGTATATCTTGGAACGGGTAAATTATATTTTTGCAATAAGCTCATGACGGTCATGAGTGGCTTGGCGCGAAGTTGATACTCATTGCATGTTGAAGAACTTATATTCGTCAGTATGGAAGGTGATGAATATTGGAAGATTGAGTGCAGGATAAAATGAACACTACTTCCATGCGGTAATTTTTTAATTGGAAGATTGGGGGATGAATTTATGAACCCATATTTCTCTTCTCTTAATCAAAGCTTCCATACATTGTTGGTTTCCCCGCAAGTTGAATATTCCCCGCAAAATCATGCTCAGACCAATAATAGGTAACCCCACTGAAATGGCAAATCCTCCGGGCATTTGCCGGCTTGTAATCCTGGAAATGAGTATTGCGGTTAGTGTAATACCTGAACCGAATAAGAGAAGGTACAGGGCGCTTTTTTTTTCTATTTTATAACCCTCCAATTCAGTTTGCTCGTCATCGATTTTTAAAAGTATTTCATTTATGGTTCTGTCTGAATAGCCGTGTTTTAGAAGCAAGTTTCTGCTTTTTTCCCAGTCCAATCTTCCATTGGTTACATGGTTGTTGGTTATTTCGGAAATAATGCCAAGTAATTGATTCGCGGAATCCGTTGTCATTTGGTAATAATGAGTGTGGTCAAATATACGAATTGTATTTTGCGTAAATGAAATACGATTTATTTCCTTGGCAAAAAGTAAATCAGTGATTCTGTTATTTAATAAGAATAAATAAGTGGCCATAAGAAATGCGCCATTCCAAATACTGATTTTCGTAATTTTGATTATTAATAGTCAGTTATTTCAATGAAATCAATATTATATTTTCTCTTAATTGCTGCAATAGTATCTGCGTGTACTGGATATAATTCAAAAGGCACTAATCTTAAACCTGTCCACACTGATTCCATGAATTATACTCCAACTTCGGAATCAATCACTGAAAAGCAATTGCCACAAGAACGACCTGATAATCCGGATCAAAACAGGCCATCTAATTTTGTCATTCGAATGAACGATGGCAACTCACGGCAATCAGATCTGACCATTAATCGTAAATCTGATTTTATGAATGCCTCCTTTTTCTTCGAATTTGAGTCAGATGCATTATTCAAGATGAAGAATGGAGTGTGTAACCTGAATGTGGACTTTGGTATTGATGAATTGAGCCTGATCAAATCCGAAATGATCAATGAGAATGGCAACAAATATTATCTTGTTTTGCTCGATAGAGTGATCGGTGGTGGTAGCTCGTATTCCATCGGTTGCCTGAAAGTATTCAAACAAATGATAGGCAGAAAATATCATGAGATCGCTTGTATTGGATTCAGTGATGAAACTGAACAAGTTTTAACGGTTTCAGAAAATGAGTTTGAAATGCATGCATCACATTGGGGAGAGCATGATGGAGCATGTTGTCCTAGTATTAAAGAAATTGGAAAATTTGAGATTGGAAATGGAAATGTAATTCGAAAGTCTTCTCGTTTTGAGTGGATGGATTAGTTTGCAGACTTCCCTATGGCGCGGGTTTTTCGTCCACAACTGCACTTAAATCACCTATCCGAAGTTAACCCGTGCCTACCACTCCAGCGGGTTTTCAACCAGCCATCTCTGGCACGGGTTTTTCGTCCACAACTGCACTTAGATCACCTATCGGGAATTAACCCGTGCCTACCACTCCAGCTGGTTTTCAACCAGCCTCTCTGGCGCGGGTTTTTCGCCCACAACTACATTTAAATCACCTATCGGAAATTAACCCGTGCCGGCCTCTTGTGCTGGTTTTCAACCAGCCTCTCTGGCGCGGGTTTTTCGTCCACAACTGCACTTAGATCACCTATCCGAAATTAACCCGTGCCTGCCTCTTGAGCTGGTTTTCAACCAGCCCCTCTGGCGCGGGTTTTTCGTCCAAAACCGCACTTAGATCACCTATCCGAAATTAACCCGTGCCTACCTCTTGAGCTGGTTTTCAACCAGCCTCTCTGGCACGGGTTTTTCGTCCAAAACCGCACTTAGATCACCTATCCGAAATTAACCCGTGCCTACCTCTTGAGCTGGTTTTCAACCAGCAAAACTTTATCACTTTCGTCCATATCAAAATCTCACATCTTCACCAACTTCACCGTTGCCTCACCCTCGCTCGTCTTTACCCTCACAAAATGTACTCCCGGACTTACTGCATCAATACTAAATCTCATCGCACCCAACTGGTTGTGGTTGGCCGAATAAATTTGCTTTTCTAATTTGCCGGTGATGTCCAGCAAGTCAACAGTCAGGTTAGTAGGCTCAAGAATATTCAATTCAAGAATAGACTCTGATGTAGTTGGATTCGGATAGAGCGAAATGTTGCTGACGTTCTTTAATTCGTCAATTCCTACTACACCCTGACCTGTAAGGCAAACTTCCATGTCCTGATCGTCGTTGAGAATGGTCAGTGTTGCGGCGTATGAAATGATGTCGGCAGGAGTGAAGAATACCGAAACACCGGCTGAACTTTGCGGCAGTATATAAGAAGGAAAACTACCAACCACAAATGAGCTGGAATTCGTGGTTATATTTTCAATAAATAAAGTATCACAACCTATGTTGGACACCAGCAGTGTTTGTGTTGAAGTTTGAAGTTGGGCCGTGTTTCCATAAATAAGGCAATCTTCTGATACAAAAATTGCTGGTGAAGCAGTTTCATCGATGCTAAACCAATCTAAAACAAAGCCAGGATAGGTAACCGATTCATCGGAGCTCCATTGGATAAAAATAGCTCCTGAATTGGCAGTTACACTTTCAATAGTGGTTGTCCCGCTTTCATAGAAGAGGTTTGTACCACTGGCGTCTGTACCATCATAAATCTCAAGATAATCATAGCCACCTTCAGTATTAAATTCAGTCAAGTTGAGTGTAATAGTTCCGATACAACTTGTGGGTTGGATCAGGAAAGAGCAGAATTCATAATCAGAATAATCACCTTCAAGCCCGCCGCTATCGTATAGCGTTCCATGCGCCGCAGAGCTGCCCTCATCATTGCACATCATTGAGGCATTTTGAATATTGATATAATCAGTTTTGACTTCTGTATCGTTGCCAAATGCATTGGTTACCTGAAGTGTAACAGTATAGAGTCCAAGGGAAGAATACGACACTACAGGGAATTGGTCAGTACTGGTGGATGGAGTTCCTCCGGGAAAACTCCAGTTCCATGAAGTGGGCACGTGAACACTTAAGTCTGAAAAGTTTATGTTTTCACCCATTGTGGCCACAGTCTGATCAGCGGTGAAGTTGGCAAGTGGGGGTAAGGAGTTGGCAATAAAAACGAAGGCGTAATCTTCCTTTTGGCCATTCACAGGATTGCTGCAAGAGTTTGTAATGGAATCCGAGTCATCAGTAATTCTCATTCTCAGAGGGGTATCCAACACGGCATTTACGGGTGTATGGATGATGCCATAATGCATCTGATGCACGTCAGAACTAAATGCCAGTTCAGTGACGTTGTCGAACGAGCCATTGTTGTCGTAATCTATCCATACTTTTAAATATTCTTCGGAATTTGTATATACCTGAATCGGGACATTTTCTCCGGCAACCAATGTGGTGGAGTATGTGCATGAATTGTCCACATAATCTTCCAGTGCATTGCCCGAACTGTGGTGAATATCACCGAAGTTTACATGCGCGATTCCATAATCTTCACTTGCAGCGGTATTATTGGTCGAACAGGAAGCGGCCATTGAACTACCGCCATCTGAAATGTTCAAATAATTGGTTAGCACCAATTGATCTGATGTTCCGCAATTGCCACTTCCGGTAGCGGTTAATGTGATGGTGTAATCTCCTGCACTGTTGTAAGTGTGGGTAGGATTGGAATCGGTTGAGGTAATTCCGTCACCAAAATTCCATAAAAAAAAAGTGCCATTCATACTGTAATTGGTAAATGAAACTGTGGCCGGTGCATCACAATAATTCACACTTGGAACTGAAAAGGCTGCTACAACAGCTTGTGTGTAAAGTTCTCCTATACCTACGGCATACCAGGCATTCGTAACCTGAATAACTTCATCTGAACATGCGCCAAATAAATCGATGGCCGATTGAATGGAAAATTCTCTCGCTTCTGAATAATCTGATGTCGGTGTAAGATAAGTAGTCAATGTCCGATAGGCAATATCGGCAGCGGCTGCCATTGAAATACCAACCACACCAAATGAATCGCCGTTGTCGTTTGTTCCTGTTCCACCATTGGACAACAGATAAAACCAGTGATTCATTACCTGACTGTTGGTATGTACTTCCTCAAATTCATCCCAGTAAAGACCCAAATAGGTATCGGGCTCTAAAGTAAGATTCGGATTGGTCATATCTCTGAAGACAATACCTTGCTGATTGATCAGGTCTCCCATCAGATAATTTGCCGTGAGTGGATGGGTTTCGAAATCCAATACGACACCAAAGATGTCGCTGAATGATTCATTTAATGCACCTGATTCAAATTGGTACTCTAATCCTGCACTGTATTGCGTAACAGCATGGGTGTATTCATGCGCTACCACATCTATAGACGTAAGAGGAGTGAAGCCTTCATTGGGATCGCCATCTCCGAAATAGAAGGCCGTTCCATCCCAGAATGCATTTGTAAAATTGTAACCATAATGTGCGTATCCCTCAATTTGGGCACCGAAATCATCGAATGAGGTGCGGCCATGTGTATTGAGGTAATAATCATAAGTAGCTTCGAGCCCCCAATGCAAATCATAGGCTGCATCATCGTTATTGGCAGTTGAAGTCCAGTTGTTGTCGTCGTCCACAAAGTCCACAGCATTAAATTCTGATTGTTCCAGATTCCAGGTCGTGATGCTGCGGCCATTGTCTCTGAGTCGGTAACCACCGCTAAAACTATCGGCAATGATAGGTCTGGTGCCACTGTATCGGGTGTTGGCCGTGCCCGGAGTATCGGTGCAAACTATTTTATTTAACTCCAAAACTACCTGTGCTGAAGAAGCATCTACATAAACTGATTTGCGGGCATAGGGGGCTATGCTTTTCAAATCAAATTTGTAGCATTGAATATACCGGCCATTGATATTGCGAATTACAAGTTCGGTTGGATCGGAGCTATTATTTTCTTCGTTTTGAATGGGGTGTAAGCGCTGAGCCTTCAGGTACTGAATGGCTTCTGCTTTGCATTCCTCTTCAGAATAAAGAATAGCAGCATTTTCAGGTAAGGCATTGGTATAATAAGTTCCATTCGCCATTTCAATTAATCCATGCTTAACATGCACGTAAAAAATGGAATTCTCTACTTCAATACCATTAAAATAATGTTGAAAAACATAACGCTCGTAACCTTGCTTATCTGCCTGCGACAGACTTCTAAGTTGCATGGTATTGGCGCCGGAACATCCTAAAAATGCATTGATCCATAATTCAGGTTGTGTTGAATTTGGCTCAATCAACTGAATGAATTGTATCGACTGAGTTTCATCGTTCCAGATAATCTTTTCAGCCTGGCTGTTCAGCTTGCGTGCAGATTCTCCGGTAAGTAAATTCTGGCCAATATGATTCAGGCTACATCCGAAAATGAATAATGCCACAAATACTAATTGAGTTAAGGAGTTTGTTGGTTGTTTTTTCATGTGTTATATAAAAGGCGGTTGAAAAGGATTAGGAGTACTGGATTCAAATGTACTAATCTTAAGGACAGAATAAGTGTTTAGCGAAAAAAAAAACTCTCCCTTTTCTGGTGGTATAATTGGCTGATATAATTCCGGATTGACAATGGTTCGGAATTTACCCCGGAAATTGGGGATTCTTCCTGAAAAAAGGCACTGAATGCTCCTGCGGCATCTGGCTGAAACCCGGTAATTCTTTGTATCAGGACGAGTCTTTTTTACCCATGATATATAATACGTATTTATACGTGTTTTTCAAATTAAGTGTTTTTACTCTGGAATTGAGATATTCAAATGGCCCACTTTTGACCTGTTCAAAAAAGGGAAAATATTGCAACTATTAACCTGATCAATGAACCGGGCGGATGGTCGAAAAGCCTTGAACAGAGTAGACCAAAAACAAACAATTGAATGCCATATTAAAATGGGAACAAATTCCAAAACTACCTTTTACACAGGAGGATGGGCGTAAATGTTCTGCAAATCAAAAAGGCATTCCAATAAACTAATTCTACTAGAATGAAAGAAGTAGTCGACGGACAAGTAGTTGTGATTCGTGGTGGCGAACTTACAATTAAGGCATTGATAGATGGGGCTGAATCTATCGATACACGTGATTTGCTTTATGGTGTTTCTGTTCAGTTAAGCCCCAAAGGCGCCAAACGCGATGCAAAGATTATTGCTGAAATGGTCAAACCAATTCCGAATAATGTGTATAGCGATACCAATGCCAAATATATCATGAACAAAGGAGGTAAAATTTATTACGATCCAATAAAGGGCAATCCTTATCATGGAAAAGTAAGCAATATTACTGCTGAAGATTTATTCAAGGTTTTCAAGTCAATGTAGGTGTAATACCGATTCGGTACCTGATTTAGTCAAATCTGCGCTGAGCTGGATTTTACTATACAACTACTTTATCAGCATATACCACTGTAACATTTGAATTAGTCTTTGGACTAAATTAAAATGAACATTGGTGTAATAAGCTTTTGCTCAATTTATTCATTGTTGTCCAACAAAAAAAGGTTTCGTAGCTATGACACTCGGATCATCTATACACTTTTTACACCGTTCCAATGAGCAATGTCATTAAGTTAAGGTCTTTGTATAAAATAACATTCGACCCTTTCCGGGTCGTTGGATCATTGCAAGCCGATTGTGCTATAAACATTTGATCCATACTGGATCAGGAGATGCGAGTAAACAATGCGATAAAACGATCCAGTAATGGATCGCATGTTTATAAGGTATGATCTTGACTATGGCGATAAACGACCCGGAAGGGTCGAATGTTGATCGGTCAATTCCTTATGAAATTTAATAAAGAAAATTGTCAGGTGGTGGCAGTTTCCTTTTTATCTAATGTATTGATCAATCAGGCCATTTTGGAAGGATTTAAACGTCACCTATCCCATAATCCTTCCGGAAAGTTGAACTATTTCTGAGATTTTTGCGTTTCAGCCTTTTATTCAGCTACATTTGTTTCAAATGAGGTTATATCAGTTCCGCAAGTTAAATTTTATGATTGTCATTTTGGTGGGTCTTTTTATGATCACCAGATTGAACGGTCTGTTTTGTGGCTGGAACTGCTGTTCTCATGAGCATATTTCAGCATTAAATTCTACACAGGCCAATTCCTGCTGTGCACCCGCCGCATTTGTGGGTAACCATATCCATTCCGAAAAAAAATGTCATTGCGTTCATCACATCATGGACAATCTGGTTTATGAACCTCTTGAGGTCATCGCCGCTCTGTCTTTAGAGTGCATGGCCAATACCCATATTTTTGATCTGGAACCAAATCATCCTGTCATACTTGTTCCTCAAGATGAATCAATTTCTGCTCATTGGCAAATAAAGCGATGGCGAGTCCCGATCTCAGGTGCTGAAATCCGCATTTTTCTGTCTTCTTTTCTGAATTGATACTTTGTTATTTTGACTGATCTGTCTTTTGCTTTCTGCATAAGATGGTCTTTTATTACCTATAACCGTAATTTCAAATAACAATATCTCAAAATGAAAAAAATATTTTCAACCCTCATTTTTGCTCAGTGCATGCTGCTATTCATGTCATGCAGAGAAAACCAGAGCAAACCCACTTCGCCGGTCACAGAAAACAAAGGCGACAATCACCAACACAATTACGCCTGTCCTATGCACCCGGAGATAACGGGAAATCAGGGCGACAAATGCTCAAAGTGTGGAATGGATCTCACGCTAGTTGATGAAAAATCAATTTCCCTGGAATATTTTATGGCAATGAAGGCAGAGCCGGCAGAGCTGACAGCGCAACAAAATGCCTCATTGTTTTTCACTCCAAAGGTAAAGGGCGATGAGAGTGCCAGGGTTCCATTGGATGTGGTACACGACAAAAAAATGCACCTTATTGTGGTGAGCAACGATCTCAGTTACTTTGATCACGTCCATCCGGAATTTCAAGCCACTGGCGATTACAAGATTAATGTAACCAATGCTGCGGGAGTGAAAGCTGCCGGAATGGGAAATGCTTTTACGCAATTTCCATCGGGTGGCGATTATATGCTTTTTGCCGATTATGTTCCAACCGGAGCCGGACATAAGCTCGAAAAGATTCCTCTGCATGTGAGTGGCAATTCAATTCCTCAAAAGTCATGGAGTAAAGAAGTACTGATGGCAAAGGATGGAGAATTCGAAATGAGATTAAAGACAGGCTCAGGGCAGTTTTACTCTC
Source organism: Flavobacteriales bacterium (assembly GCA_031378885.1). Taxonomy (GTDB): domain Bacteria; phylum Bacteroidota; class Bacteroidia; order Flavobacteriales_D; family Sanyastnellaceae; genus JANNEQ01. The sequence continues at coordinate 14,372 of JANNEQ010000072.1, read as the reverse complement.
TGCAGACAAACCATATCGATGCTCCTTTAATGAGAAATGGCAAGGCTATTAAAACAAGTGAGCTCGATGATTTTCTCGGAGCAAAAGCACACATGGTGGTAATTGGCGTAAATGACATGGCTTATCTGCATGTCCATCCTGAGGAGCACGATGGTGTGCTCGATCTGCACGCTGATTTCGAAAAACCAGGCTTTTATCGCGGATGGATTCAATTCAAATACAAGGGAGAATTGCACACCATGTCTTTTGTTATTGAAGTCAAAGATGGAACGGGCATTCAGCCAACAGCCCACGACCATGACCACGAACATGGTGAGGAGCATAAACATTAACAGGCCAATTATTGCGGCTTGTTGATTTTTTCATTTTATTGAAAGATCAGCAATATCTATTTTTCAATCGAAAAGGAAATATCGGAGAGTATAAATCATTGAAAAGACCATCATGTTAAATAAAATAATAAAGTTCGCTCTCAACAACCGGCTTTTTGTGGTTGCAATGGCTGCTTTGATTTTGGTTTATGGTGTCATTACCATCATCAACCTTCCGGTGGATGTATTGCCCAATCTCAATCGTCCACGTGTGACCATCTTTCTTGAAGCCAATGGAATGGCCCCCGAAGAAATAGAAACTCAGGTTGTTTTGCCCGTTGAATCTGCACTAAATGGCGCCCCGGGAGTGGAAGATGTTCGCAGTAATTCTGGTATTGGAATCGGATTGGTGTATGTGGAATTCGAATGGGGTACCGATATTTACCTGGCCCGGCAACTGGTGGCTGAAAAATTACAGACCATACAACTGCCACCGGGTATCACGCCGGTAATGGGCCCGGTGAGTAGCATAATGGGGCAGATCATGTCCATCTCAATTTCTTCCGATACGACTTCTCCTGCCGACTTGAGAACATTGGCCGACTTCACCATCCGAAGGCGTTTGATGTCGATTAAAGGCATCAGTCAGGTTATTCCTATTGGTGGCGACAGACTGCAATATCAGGTGCTTGTTTCTTCCCAGAAATTGAAGCAATATGCATTGTCTATTCGCGACCTTGAGTTGGCTTTAGAATTGAGCAGCACAAATAGCACAGGAGGATTCTTCGACCGGTATGGCTCTGAAGTATTTATCAGAAATGTAGCGCGAGCCGCTAGTTTAGATGACCTTAAAAATACTGTTGTGGCCAATTCTGAAGGCAAACCTGTCATGCTGTCTCAAGTGGCCGATGTGCAATTCGGAGCGCAAAGAAAAAGAGGAGATGCAGGGCTGAATGGAAATCCAGCCGTGATTCTCACAGTAGAAAAACAGCCCGATGGCAATACGGTCCAACTTACTGATGAAGTGATAAAGGCAATTTCGGAATTGAAATCTTCATTGCCCGCTGATGTAAAATTGAATCCAGATATTTTTCAGCAGAAACATTTTATTGCAAACTCCATAAAGAATGTGGAAGAAGCATTGCGCGATGGATTTATTCTGGTTGTCATCGTGTTGTTTTTGTTTCTGCTGAATTTCAAAACCACCATTATTACCCTCACAGCTATTCCACTTTCTCTGGTTATCACGGCAATTGTGTTTAAGTTGTTTGGTATTTCTATTAATACACTTACCCTCGGTGGATTGGCTATTGCCATTGGCGAATTGGTAGACGATGCAATTGTGGATGTAGAAAATGTACTCCGGCGTTTAAAAGAAAACCGCAAATTGGAAACTCCGCGTTCATCGCTTCTTGTTATTTATGAAGCAAGCAGTGAAGTTAGAAATTCAATTGTCTACGCTACCATAATTGTCGTTTTGGTTTTCTTGCCACTGTTCTATTTGCAAGGTATTGAAGGAAAAATATTTGCCCCATTGGGCATTGCCTACATTACCAGTATCGTGGCTTCTTTGTTTGTGTCACTCACAGTAACACCTGCATTATGCTCTTTGTTATTGGTAAAAGATGAAAGAAAGAAGAGCAAATGGTGGCAAAGATTTACTCGTTCAAATTCTAAATCCGGAAGTAATAATTCTTCTGAAAGTGATCCTCATAAGGAGAGTTTTTTGGTGCGGTGGCTTAAGAAACAAGACAATAAACTTTTGAACCGAACTTTGAAAAATCCGACATTGGTTATTGGCATTGCTTTTATTCTCTTTCTGGCCTCCGCAGCTGTTATTCCTTTATTTGGAACAGAATTTCTTCCGCCTTTTAATGAAGGAAGTTTTACCATCAATCTCTATGCACCTGCAGGAACGTCGTTGGAAGAGAGCAATCGAATCGGTAGCCTTGCAGAAAAATTGATATTGCGGGTTCCTGAGGTGGAATATGCCAGCAGAAGAACAGGACGTGCAGAATTAGACGAACACACTGAACCGGTGAGTAACTCGGAAATTGATGTGGCCCTGCGAGAAGATAACAAAAGAACAAGAAATGAAATCCTTGCCGATATTCGAAAAGAACTGGCCATCATCGAAGGCGTAAGTGTGGGCGTAGGACAACCTATTTCGCACAGAGTGGAGCACTTACTCAGCGGGGTGCGCGCTCAGGTGGCTATTAAACTCTATGGTACAGATCTGAACCTGATGAGAATAAATGCCGGTAAAGTAGCCGAAGTGGTGAAGTCAGTGCAAGGTGCTACAGATGTGCAGGTGGAACGGCAACAAATGGTTCCGCAGCTTCTTATCAAAGTCGACAGAGAAGCTTTGAAACGATATGGCCTGCAAGGTGGAGCAGTGGCAAACGAACTTGAAGTATTCTACAATGGTAAAGTAACAGGGCAGATTATCGACGGACAAAAGTCTTTCGATATTTTGCTGCGCACCACTGATGAAGGAAGAACCAACATCGAAAATATCAGACAAACTCTGGTTGAAGCACCCGATGGCAATCTGATACCACTGGAAAGAATTGCGAATATCGAATACACTTATTCCATCAATAATATTTCGCATGAAAATACACAGCGCAAAATCTATGTTTCCTGCAACGTAGAAGGACGCGATTTAGGCACCACAGTAGAGGAAATAAAAAAACGTGTGGCAGAAGAAGTAAAACTACCGGAAGGATTTTACCTTACTTATGGCGGCCAGTATGAAGCACAGCAAGAAGCATCCAGTACTATTCTGTGGTTGAGTTTGCTCGCCTTTGTCGGAATCTTTATTGTGCTTTACGCACATTTCGGTTCATGGAGAATTGCAGTACAAATCATGTTGAATATTCCACTGGCTTTGATAGGAAGTGTGCTCGCTGTCTGGCTTACAGGAGGAGTATTTTCAATAGCCACTTTGGTTGGATTTATCACCCTTACAGGAATTGCCTCGCGAAATGGTATCATGATGATTTCACATTACATCCACCTGATCGAACATGAAGGCGAAAAGTTCTCTAAAGAAATGATTGTCCGTGGATCGCTCGAAAGATTGATACCGGTAATGATGACGGCTCTTGTTGCAGCTCTGGCATTGATTCCACTTACGCTCGATCCTCAGGCACCCGGAAAAGAAATTCTTTACCCTGTAGCCACTGTAATTTTGGGTGGTCTTATTTCGTCCACCTTATTGGACATGATGGTTACACCGGCAGTATTCTATCGCTTTGGTGAAAGAGCGCTTCGCGAATATTTCTCAAAACAAAAAAAGGAAACTCTATGAGAAACAAATTAGATTCAATACTACAATTCATTCCTGATTATTTCAAAATAATGGGTGCAGTGAAATACAATTTGGTCTTAGTAGTTGTTGCAAATTTTCTATGTGTTGATTTGTCAGCTCAGGTTGTATTGACTGAACAGGAAGCCATCAATTCGGCCTTTTCTTCGCATCCTTCATTGAAGGCCGCTGCGGATTATGTAGAACAAAAAAAGCAACTTGAAAAGACTTCGTTTTCACTTCAGGGACCCAATATCTATACACAAAGCCCAACAGGTCAGTTCTACACCATAGGTATCAATCAGAATATCGATTTTCCTACTGTATATATCAAACAGAAAAAAGTTTATCAGGCGGAAACTCAATTGGCCGAAAATCAACTGCAACTGACAGAGCAACAGCTCGCATGGAATGTGCGCGATGCCTTTTTCAAGGCAAAGTATCAGGTCACAAAATCCAAAATGCTTTTTGCTCAGGATAGTTTATTAGGGGCCTTGCAAAAGGCCGCTGAAAGACAGTTCAAAGCGGGAGAAATTGATCAGATCGAAAAGTCATTTGTAGACCTTCAATATGGTGAAGTACACATGAATTTGTTGTCAGCACAAAACGAGGAATTTACTTCCCTTCAAAATCTCCAAAGTATATGCGGCATTGCGGGCCCGGTAATTTTACAACCTTATACTGAAGCAGAACTGACCAACTTGATGACAAACAATAACGAAGGCACTTCAGGAAGCGCCCAACTCCTTGTCGCGAAAAGCGAGGTCGAAATTGCAGAAGAAATGATTAAGCTCGAAAAAAATAAGGCACTACCCGGATTTCAATTGGGTTATTTGAACCAGTCCGCAAGAGATACTCCTATGAATTTGAGGTTTCAGGCAGGAATTACCATCCCATTGTGGTGGTGGCAATATAATGGAAGAATAAAGGCGGCCAAAGCGAACGCAGAAAGAGCCACACACAATGAACAATCTATTTTGCTCTCCTATCAGACAGAACTAAATGCCGCACAGCAGCGACTGCTTTCCACCGCCCAACACCTCAATTATTATTTACAAACAGGATTGATAAAGGCGAAGGAACTGGAACAATCCTCTTCGCGTTTTTTCACTGTGGGCGAAAGAAATTATACCGCCCATCTCAGAACCCTCAATGATGTGATGCAGGTTAAATTTAGTTTTGTAGAAGCGGCACTTGCCTATACAGAAGCACTTGCTCAACTCAAATTTATTAATGGCAACAAATAGAGAAAGTACAAAATGAAGAACATAACCAACAATACAATTAAAATGATGAAATCATTTTATTTCATAATCTTACTTGTGTTTTCGCAAAGTATTGCTTTCGCTCAGCACGATCATGAAGGGCATTCGCACGAACACGAAGGCCATTCTCATGCGGATGAAGCAACCGGATTAGTTGCACTCAACGACAATCCATTGCCTGCTGCGTCAGAGGCTAGTTCTGAGAAGTATGAGTTGCTGCTCAAGTTTACTCCTGTTGAACCGGGTGAAGAACTATCGATGAATTTATTTCTGAGCGATGTAAATACAAATGCACCAATGGACAGCGCGGCACTGCAAATTTCCAATTCAGGATTTCCTTCACAACAGTTTCAGGTAACCCGATTGGAAAGCGGTATGTTCAAGGTGCAAACTATTATGCCGGATGAAAAACTTTTTAATCTGGATGTCACCATTAATTCATCCTTTGGCCCTGATCTCATAAGATTACGGGATGTAGACTTTACGCATCATCATGAAATGACTACCGCTGCGAAAGAAGAACAATCCAATTTATGGATGTACCTGGCTGCCATTGTTGTTCTCTTAGTGGGATTTTTATTGGGCAGAATTATGTCGCAAAACAAGTTGAGAAAACAAGCCATTGGAATCTTTGTTGTACTTTGTTTGTTGCCTGCTTCACAATGGAATGGCGCAACCGCACACGAAGGAGAAGATCATGGACCCAAAAAGAAAGAAAATAATCTTGCCACTTCATTTAATGTTCTCAAAGAAAGTCAGTTCCTCATGGGAGTGCTCACGCAACGTGTAGGGTCTAACGCTTTTATGAGCAGCCGCCGCCTTTACGGAACGATCGTTCCTTCGAGTGCAGGAATGGCCACGGTGAGCAGTCCACAAGCTGGAAGAGTGGTTAGCATTACTGTATCGGTCGGAGAAAATGTGAAGAAAGGTCAGCAACTTGCAGTGATAGAAAGGTTGTCGGATGCCGCATCGGAAGTCAGCTTTATTGCAGAAAGGAATAGGGCAGAAGCAGAGTTTGTGATGGCCACCAAGGAGTACGAACGACTGAAATCACTTGAAGATATCGCCGCCAAAAAACAACTGGATGAAGCCAAAGGTCGTTTGGAAATTGCCACAAAGAACCGCGAATTATATCAATCCGGCAGTGCGAAAAGTATAGTGCTAAAGGCTCCGATAGATGGTTTGGTGAGCGCATTTACACTAAGTGCCGGTGCATCTGTCAATGCTGAGCAATCCTTATTTACCATAGTTAATCTCAGTACCGTTTATGTGGAAGCTCAGGCATTCGAAAAGGATATAGAAATTTTGACTCATTCGAAAAAAATTACCGTTCAATGCACCGAGGAAAATCATACCTGCGAAAGTGTTACTTTACTGAGTATTGGTCAGGATTTTAATCCAAGTAATCAATCGCAACGTGTATTTTTTGAAGTAGAAAACCACCACAATGAATTTAAGCTGGGAGAATTTGTAAACGTCTATGCATTCTCCAATGAATCGGAAAATACCATAGCCATTCCAAATTCTGCCATCACTGAACTCGAAGGACGACCTGTGGTTTTTGTGAAAAATGCTGCGGAACAATATGAGCTGCGCTATGTAGCCGTTGGAGCTGATAACGGATTGCAAACAATCATTACATCTGGTGTTTCATCAGGTGATAGAGTGGTGGTTGCAGGAGCCTATCAGGTTAAGTTGATCTATATGAATCATTGATCAGTGATGGCCTGTCAGCGTCGAATTCGATTTGTGCATATTCTGCTTTTCGGCGCGACTCTATGGGTCGGTTCAATTCTTAGCAATAGGTGATAAATCATCGTGCATCTTTTGAAATGAAGATTGCCGACAGAAATTTGTCCAATATTCGCCTGATGAGGCAGTTCTTTATTTAAAGAACAAATGCTGTGCGATGAAAAAAATTACAATGAATTAGTGGCTTATACCGCTCACAAAAATAATATAGTCCAACCTGCCTGCCGGCAAAGGCAGGTTTCGGCTACGCCTCAAAGTACTATTTATTTTTAGTGGCGGCATAACCATTCACAAAATAATTTACCCTTTGGGTTAAATTATATTTGGAATTGGTATTATGTGTAACAAATCGCCCCTTTCTCAGAGTTAAAGTTGATAGCAATCCAAGGGTATTATCAATTGAATTTAACACAGAGTCCTTTACAATTACATTTGCGTATATTTCTCTTTTTATGAGAACCCTGCTGGTCCATACAATGCTGTTCATTTACATTTTAGTAAACAGTCACGTCGTGATCGATTTGCACTATTGTGGGGGAGAGTTGGTGAGCTGGAGTTTTATAGGGCAAGTGGATAAATGTTGTTCATCATCATGTACCAAAGGTTGTTGTAAGGATATGGAAGTTGTTTTGGGCAATGCAGATGAACATATTTTATCTGATTATTGGATGTCGTCTTCTTTTAATTCAATTGAAGTGCCGGTTGGTATTGAATATTCAACAGCAGATAGATTCATTGTATCCGATGAATCTGATATGACTTTTATCAGTCATCCGCCTCCCGACCTTCTTTTTCACAAAATATACCTGGTCTGCGAGAAATTCTTAATTTGAGATATACTTTCTCTGGAATGAATTTGTCTCTAACTTTCGTCAGGCATTGGGCAATGGGGCCTTGTAGTTTGTGCACTTTGTTGATTTGAAATCACAGCCATTCCGTTTGTCAGGATATTTATTTGAAATTCCGGATACACTGATAGAGAATCACCAACTATCAAATCAGTCTTTTCATCAGTTTTACCTGCTGTTCCTGATGACTCTTTTGATTGTCATTATGGATTGCCCGGGCCCATAATCCCTGTTAAATAAATTATGCCTTGTCTTAGTCAGATGTTTTTTTAGTGTAAAATATACATGTCAAATGCAAAAATAAACCAATGATTTGCGCTGAATTGTTTGTAATTTTGGTAGTGTGAATCATTTGAACAATATAAAAAATAGTAATCAAAATGAAATACCATTTTATCTATAGTGTATGTATTGCGATTTTATTCAATTCATGCACGAGTGTTGTCGCCAATACTACAAGCGACTTTAAGGTATGGGGAAATTGCAACATGTGCAAAAAAACCATAGAAGCTGCCTTGGATACAAAAGGAGTCAAAACAGCAAACTGGGATAAGGACACTAAAATGATCCATGTCGAATTTGATAGCACTCTTGTAAAGTTGGATGGAATACAAAAATTAATTGCGGCTTCAGGTTACGATACCGAATTATTTACGGCCGATATTGCAGCATATAATAATCTTCATGACTGCTGCCAATATGAAAGGAAACCCCAATAAAGAAAGAGTGCTCAAAACTTGAATCTAATTCTTAAGCTTTTTAAATCTTCAATAAATAAAACCAATTCAAATGAAAAAAATTATACCCGCAATTTTTATGGCCTTCTTAGCCTTGTCTTCTTATGCCCAAATTCCAAACCCAGGCTTTGAGTCGTGGACTGATATGGGCAGTTATGATGTTCCGGATAGCTGGGCCAACTTAAACTCAATTACAAATTCAATGAGCATATATACGTGTGAAAAAGGTACTCCGGGAAGTCCGGGATCTTCTTACATGAAGCTTACTTCTAAAACAGTAACAGGATTGGGAGTGGTTCCCGGTATTGCTGTTTGTGGTGTGTTGGATGTAATGTCGCAGGCGCCAATTTCCGGTATTCCATTCGCTGAACGCCCCGCAAGTTTCGATGGCAAATGGCAACACATGATTTGGGGTAATAGCCAGGGCTCGATCGAAGTCACTCTGACCAAATGGAATAGCATGTCAATGCAAAGAGAAGTTATTGGTGTAGCACAGCAAACACTGAGTGGAATGGCTATGAGCTGGGCCAGTTTTAGTATTGACTTTGTCTATCAAAGTGATGCTTATCCTGATAGCTGTATGATAGTGATGAACGCGAGTGGAAGTAATCCTACCAATAACGATTACTTATGGGTGGACAATTTATCCTTTGCCGGAGCCGTAGCTGTGGAAAATGTGGCCACAGTGAATTCAACAATCAATGTATTTCCCAATCCGGCTGCGGATTTTGTACAGGTTGAGATGACAGGTACAAATGGACAGAATTTACGCATCCAATTGGTTCAGTTGGATGGAAAGATTATATCAGACAAACGCGTGAATTCTTTATCTGATAGCCGTGTTTGCCGTATTGATATTGGCGATCTGGCAAGTGGACTCTATTATGTCAACATCGTTTCGGATTCAGGAATTATGTCCCGTAAATTAATCGTTGAATAATTTATAATCCTTTAATTATTTTAAATCACAAATAGCATGAAGAAGATTTATACAGTAATGTCGGCAATTGTTTGTTCGATAGTAGGTCAGGCACAAACTGTTGCCATGGATTTTACGCAAGACGATTGCAATGGAAATGCAACCCATTTATTCGGAATTCTTGATCAGAATAGTGTTGTAATTATCGAGTTTTTTATGGATAATTGTGCGCCATGTATCAATGCGGGCAATCAATTATTACCACATTTCAATGCAATGCAGGCGGCATATCCGGGCCATGTGGAATGGTTTCACTTTGGATTTACGGATAGCTACACCTGCGAAACTGTGCTGAATTGGGTAGCCGAGAACGGATTTCCATCCAAACCTTTTAGCAATGGGGCTGGAATGGTTGCTTATTACGGTGGTTTCGGTATGCCAACAATTGTGGTTGTGGCAGGGGTTAACCACGAAATCATATATTCGGAGGTGGGTTATTCTACTGGTGATGATGATTTGGTTCATGCTGCTATAGATGATTACTTTGCTTCAAATCCGCTTTCTATTGAAGAAAAGAAAATGGATGGTTTTGCATTCAATACAACATTTGTTTCCTCATTGGAACAATTGAACGTAAATGTGCCCGCTCAAAATGGCCAACTGGAAATTGCCATCTATTCACTTGATGGTAAATTGATTGTTCAGCCTGCAGAATATTTAATATCGGAAAACAACTCAACAGTAGTAATTCCAACCAACCTTTGGAAAAATGGAAGTTATATCGTTACTGTCCGAATGGGCGAAATGGTATTAACCGATCAGATCAATGTAATTAGATAGTATCCTTAGAATTCTCCGAATGTATTTTTATTTGAATAAGGCGAAATTGATGAAATATTTTAAATTGAGTATTTTATTGCTTGCTCTGCCGTCATTGTGCAATGGACAAACACCATTGTTTATTCCGGAATTGCTTCAGGGTACTACTTTTAACCTGAACGTTCAAACAGGTTCAATGCAATTTTGGCCAGGTATTAATACACCCACTTTTGGAGTGAATGGAAACATTCTGGGCCCTACATTACTGATGAATAAAGGTGATGAAGTTACATTGAATGTTACCAACAACCTCAGCACCACTACTACAATGCACTGGCATGGCCTTCATGTCTCTGCAATGAACGACGGCGGCCCGCATCAGATTATTCAGGAAGGTGCTACCTGGTCGCCACAATTCGAGGTAAAAAATAATGCAGGTACTTTTTGGTATCACCCACATGGCGAGAATAAAACCGATATGCAAGTCTCCAAAGGAGTTGCAGGTATGATTATCATTAAAGATGCCGAAGAGGCATTATTGGAATTACCGCGAACATATGGCGTGGATGATTTTCCACTTGTTTTTCAGACCAAGAGCTTTGATGTGCTGCATCAAATACAGATTGCTACACATGCAGACACATTGGTTATGGTGAATGCCACCGTTGATGCATATTTAAACGTGCCGGCTCAGGTTGTCCGATTCAGGTTGCTGGCTGGTTCTTCAGAAAGAACTTATAATTTCGGTTTTTCGAATAACATGAATTTCTATCAGATTGCAACAGATGGTGGATTGAAGGAAGTTCCTTTTCAAACCAATAGACTCAAACTGTCGCCAGGTGAAAGAGCCGAAATTTTAGTTGATTTCTCGTCATTGCAAGGTGAAAGTGTTCAGCTCATGAGTTATGGTAGCGAATTACCTGATGGAATTTTTGGCTCGGAGAACGTTGGTATGATGGCTTCACCAGAAGGATACGATGAAAATCCACTGAATGGTGCTGATTTCAATCTTCTTTTGTTCAATGTAGGAGATCAGACAACAAATGCCGTGACATCGATTCCGGCGTCACTTGTTGCGATTAATGATTTGAATGTTGCTGACGCGGATGTTAATCGGACTTTATTATTATCCCCTATGGAAATGGGGCCTATAAATATGGTTGAAGGACCTTTTGGCATAAATAACGTACAATTTCAAATGGAAGTTATCAATGAGATTGTGCAATTAGGAGATATAGAAATCTGGACAATTACAAACCAAACCCAGGTGGCTCATCCTTTCCATATTCACGATGTACAGTTTCAAATCATCGATTTTAATGGTGACAATCCTCCTCCTGATCAGCAAGGTTGGAAGGATGTGGTATTGGTTATGCCTCAACAGTCAGTTTCGTTTATTGCGAAATTTGAAGACTTTGCAGACCCTGTTGTTCCATACATGTACCACTGCCACCTTCTGCACCACGAAGACGAGGGAATGATGGGGTCATTTGTGGTAATTGATCCCAACCAGGTTGAGGAATCCCGGTTGGCAGTAAATTTTCCGCCATATCCCAATCCTGCCAATTCATCAATAACCCTGGAATTGAACAGGATAATGCATACCTTGCCAAAGACTGAAGTTATAGATGCGTTGGGAAAAGTATTGAAGGTAGAAGCCGAAATGTGTGATAACAAAATTGTGTTACTTACTGATTCGTTGCCGGCCGGATTTTACACAGTTTTAGTGGAGGGAAATAATTGCGGCCATTTCATAAAAGAATAGGCTCGTAAGAAAAAGTGATGTTTACTTATTGCTTATTCTTATTGCCGCCGAACTGGGTGTTAAATTACTGGGGTTTGGAAATCAATGAGAACGTAATGATCAGATTTGGAGTGAAAGAGTATATTTGTTTTTTTATAAAAAAAACGATTGATATGAATTATGCGACTTCGGTATATACAACAAAGGAAATAATATTTAATACCGCTTACAAAAATAATATAGTCCAATTTCGGCTGCGCCTCATAGTACTATTTATTTTTAGTAACGGCATAACCAATTCACAAAGTAATTTACCCTTTGGGTTAAATTATATTTGGAATTGGTATAAAATTCGAACACAATTGTTGGCTCTTATCACCATGATAGCGATTTCACAATCGGGCTTTGCACAATTCGTGATTAGCGATCCGCAAATTGTGGCCGACCAAAATCCATGGGGTAATGTTCGTCCCAGAATTGCTTTGGATCTGGAGAACCATCCTATTGTCATCTGGACAAATCCGGATAGTATGGCTGTATTTATGTCAAAGAAAGAGGACAACAACTTTGGGGAACCAACGCGCATTAATCCGGCAAATTCTCATGTAGTAACTTACGATTGGGCTGGACCCGATGTCGCATCTCTTGGTAGCAAGGCCTATATACTTTATCAGACACACGGCCAGAGTATGAATGGTCCAATTTATATACACAAAAGTTTCGACAATGGAAATTCCTGGGAAGATTCAGTACGTGTTGACTCGCCTGCGCAGAATGAATTGCCCTGGTTGCCTGCATTGGGTATTGATATGGAATCGGGAAACCCGATGGTTGCTTATATGAAGAGTTTTAATGAAGTGGGGCATGAGTGGTACGTAACCAGAAATAACGTAAATGACGAATTTACTGAAGAGTTAAGTGTATCGGATGAAGCTGCCGGAAACGCTTGCGATTGTTGTCCGGCAACCCTCGCTACACAGGTTTATCAGCAGGCGTTGGTATTTAGAAACAATGACTCAAATTTGCGCGATATTCATGCGGCATGGGAATATGGTAATATTGAGGAGGGTTATAACGATGTGGATTTGGATACTACGGATTGGAATTTAAGTGCATGTCCGGCTTCAGGACCATCTGCTTTTTGGAATGGAACTAAGTTGGTAACAGCATATAGGACGGATTACGAAAATCACGCCCGGATATTTGTCAGTAGTTTTGATATACTGACGAATGAGTTGGTATCAAAGCAACCTTATCCCCTGAGCACAAGCGCCCAGCAGAATTACCCTATAATTGATGGATTAGGGAATGTCTGGGGTTTGGTGTGGGAACAAATAACGGGAGGGCAGCGCGATGTTTATTTTACATATTCTACCACCGGTTTGGATGGACTCGGAAGTGAAATTATCAATCTAACCGAAAATTTTCCCGGCATTCAGTTGAGACCCGATTTAATCTACGATGGAGATAAGTTTCACATTGTATTTACAGACAATGGGGCTGATGCTGTTCAGTATCTCACCATAGATATAATTACCTCTATTGGTAAATTGCCGATGCCGGATTTCCAAATAAGTATGGCACCAAATCCGGTAAGCGATTTTCTGAATGTGAGTCTTTCGGACTATCGAAAGGGTGAAAAATATCTGGCTGTGATCAGAGATGCAATGGGTAATTTAATAAAACAGTTTTCATTTGCACCAGACGGTAGATTGCAAATAGATGTAAAGGAATGGGCAAGTGGTAATTATTCCCTGCATCTGACGAATAATCATTCTGAAATGTCAGTAAAGCAATTTATTGTAGTTCATTAGACCTGCTCGTGTCTATTGTATTTCATGTATATCAGTAAGGGGTAGATCAGTCTTACAATAAACCAGCCTTCGCTGCATGTGCAATCAAAGATGCTGTATTAAGAACTGAGTGCTTTTTACTCGGGGAAATCATCCGGTTTTTATATTGTCGATTTGGAGTTGATTTCGAATATCCGAAGGGGTTTGTAGCGTTACGAGTGCAGAGCGCCGCCCAATTTTTCCATGTACCACAAACAAATCAATCAATAATTTTGTATTGTTGAGGAAGCCAAGTTGATTTTAATGCATCTATTTCAATTTGATTAAATCCATCAGAAGAATTTTCGTACATTTCATCAAAATCGATTAACATATCTTCTGTGAAGCTCGAATTTTCTGCCAATTTCTCAACAGAAAAATAAAGTATGAAAAAATCTCGATGTCTTACATATTGTATAACGAAGTCTAGCGTTTCATTGAAAACATAATAATCCATTTGATGATAGCCGAATGATTCTTGAGTAAAATATACAAATTCCTCGAACGTCGTTTCTACATCGAAGCTAACTATTGTTGGCAGAAATGACCCTGTTTTGAATTCTTGATAGGTAGAATATTTTGTAAATCCGGCTGTAGCTACTTTATATGGAAGAACAAAAGCAGACAGAAAATTATTCAACTTTAGAAAATGAATCAATTGATTGAATGAATACCGTAATTCCAGAGGTTGACCCGGTAGTATCCCACAATGTGTGTAAGTAGGAAAGTTATTCTGAAATTTTTTGACCCTTTTACAGGTCAAAAAAAATTTCGGAGATAACTTTTCGGCAAATTACATACAATATGAAAAAAGAAGATTTGTTAAATTTTGAGT
>JANNEQ010000070.1:0-18459 GCA_031378885.1 Flavobacteriales bacterium | reverse complement strand
CCATGTCTCAGAAAACTACCTTCAGAATTATCTTGATGAGTTCATTTATAAATTGAATAGGAGAAACTCTAAGGATCCTTTTCAAAACTTAATAAATGCCTGCCTAGCGGTGCCTTGGGGGTGATTGTAGAGGATCATTTTAATTTTTTCTACATCTGGTCTAAATACAGCATAAATTATTTTTTCAACTGTAAGAATTCTGATTACAAAAATCTGTTGACAAAATTTTGTAATCGGATTTTTGTAATCAGAAAATAAAATTTTCTTAAAAAAAATTCTGATAAGAATAAATTCGAATGGTGGAGAAAAATATGGAAGATGAAATGGATTCTTTGGTCATTCTTTGACGCTCATTTCTATAAACATTGGATCCATCAGGATCGTTCAAACCAACCATATGGATTCCTTCCAAATGCTTTTATTTTCTGGAACTTCGCACTCTTCGATCGCTCAAATTTTACCCAAATGAGCATTATTCACAAAACTCTCCCGATCCAGATTGATCGCATGTTTATAGCGCAATCGATTTGCAATGATCAAGCGACCAAGGTCGAATGTTATTTTATACAAAGTCCTTAAATTAAGGACATTGGCCGTTGGCACCGTACGTTGGCTTTCTCTAACTTGTCTATCACATATGAAGTTCGGAATCTATATTGATTCAGCTAGCTTAAAAACAATGAAACATCATATTGTCTGGCAAATAGAACATGCCCTTCTGTATACACATAACTTTCACGATCGTTTTTTAGATCGCACCACAATTATAGAAAGACAGGTGCAAATTTCTTGAGAAAGGATTTTTTTTCAATTCTACCACAAAATCGAATCCTTCCCATGTTTGAGAAGATATTCATTCGCCCCGCTAAAATGATGGTTTCCCCAAAAACCATTGTGCGCCGAAAGCGGACTCGGATGGGCTGACGACAAAACCAAATGCTTTGTCCGGTCAATGATGGCTCCTTTTTTCTGAGCATAATTTCCCCAAAGCAGAAAAACGACATTTTCCAACTTATCATTTGCTGCTTTCACCACAGCATCTGTAAAGATTTCCCACCCTTTGCCCTGGTGCGAACCTGCCAGATGGGCGCGGACACTTAGGGTGGCATTGAGCAGCAAAACACCCTGATCGGCCCATCGGCACAAATTGCCCGAAGTTGGAACGGCTGTGCCGAGATCGTTTTGTATTTCCTTGAAAATATTGACCAGTGATGGTGGCGATTTCACGCCGTCATTCACAGAAAAACACAGCCCATTGGCCTGACCCGGACCATGATACGGGTCTTGTCCCAGTATTACAACCTTCACTTTTTCGAAAGGACAATGATCGAAAGCCGAAAAAATCAACTTCGCCGGCGGATAGCAGGTTCCGGATTTGTATTCTTCGCGAACAAAAGAAGTCAATGAAGAAAAATAGGGCTTTTCAAACTCCGCGTATAATGCTTTTTTCCAGGAAGATTCGATTTTGACTTGCATGGACAAATATTCCAATTAAGATCGAATTATCGACACAAAAAATGCAGAAGGGCAAAAAAAAATGCAACCTCTGCGCATGAATCTGGTTGTTTATGAACAAATCATGTAAAAATAAAAAGGTTGTTATTGGCTCGTTACATACTTAATACCTCTAACAATCGTTATTTTTGCCCGATTTTTACCACGGGACCCAACAATGACGCTTGAACCTCTGGAGCTGCTGGATCTTAAGGACGGCAAAAAACTCTATGATTACCAACAAGATGCGCTCGAAAAGATTTTCGATCGCCTGAGGAAGTACCCCAATAAGTACAACCTCTGTTTTCAATTGCCCACGGGCGGTGGAAAAACTGTGATCTTTTCAGAAATAGCCAAAAGATTTACCAAGGAAACCGGCAAGAAAGTTCTCATCCTTACACACCGGATCGAATTATTGGCACAAACCTCCCGACAGCTCACAGAAGTGGGTGTGGTCAATAAAATTATTGTCAGCAAGGTAAAAGAGCTTCCTGACGAAATGGAGTATATGTGTTTCGTGGCTATGGTTGAAACACTCAACAACAGGCTGCGCGACGAGAAAATGGAGTTCGACAATCTCGGACTCATCATTGTAGACGAAGCTCACTACAATTCATTTCGAAAATTATTCAGGTGGTTTGAAGACCAGATTATTCTTGGCGTAACGGCCACTCCCCTCTCCAGTAATGTTAGATTGCCGCTGCACGAAAATTACCAGGACCTTATTGTTGGTGAGAGTATTTCGAGTTTGATCGAGAAGGGATTTCTTTCGAAAGCCACTACATATAGCTACGATGTAAGCCTGCACTCTTTGAAAATAGGGATCAACGGTGATTACACGGTAAGCAGTTCTGAGAAATTGTATGGCAATTTTTTCATGCAGGAAAAATTGCTTTATGCATACGAGCAGAAGGCAATGAATACCAAGACCCTCATTTTCAACAACGGAATCAATACGAGTAAGCAGGTACAACAAATGTTTCTTGAGGCCGGCTATGAGTGCAAACACCTTGACAATACACACAACGAGGCAGACAGAAGAGATATACTGGAATGGTTCAGAACAAAAAAGAACGCCATATTATCTTCTGTTTCGATTTTAACAACAGGTTTTGACGAACCAACTGTACAAACAATTATACTCAACAGGGCCACAAAATCGCTTACCCTCTACCACCAGATGATTGGTCGCGGCTCGCGAGTGATTCCGGGGAAAACCGATTTTAATGTAATTGACCTGGGCAACAATGCCAAGCGCTTTGGCCTTTGGGAGAGCTTTATCGACTGGAACGATATTTTTAAGCATCCGAATGCGTACATCGAAACAATCGTAAGCGATGATCAGATGGAACGCGAGATGAAGTACGAAATGCCGGAAGAAGTGAGGAACCGTTTCCTGAAATCGCCGGTAATTGATTTCGATATTCGCGAAGAGTATATTCACCTTACCCGAATGGGTAAAAGAACCAAGGACGTTCTCGACAAGTCAATCAACCAACATGCTACCATAATTCAGGAAAATGCCGATGATTTTGAAATGGCACTGGAACTAATGAAGTTATTGGAACCCGATATAAAAAGCAGGGTGAAACACTACAGTTATTGCATCAGCAAGAGCACGGAAAGTTATTTGGCATGGATGAGAGAAGAATACACCAGAAAATTGGGATTCGAACTCAGAAAGCGCTACTCCTGAGTCTGTTATGTTGTGAAAAATTTCTTAACAATTTTGTTTGTACTAAAAAAGGTCATTTTAGCGTTGGTAATTCCGTTGGTTTTATTAATTTTATGTATTGAAACCAACACAAACCGATTGTAATCAGTCGTTTAACCTTAATAAGGAAAAAAATGAAGATAAAGACCGACAATATTTTTCAGGTCATTGAACTGGATACTTCCATAACCGATGTATACAAAGCATTGACCGATGCGAACCTGCTGACCAAACTCACTGGAATGGCGGCTAAAATGGACGACCACGAAGGGGGTAAATTCATGGCCTGGAACAACAAATGCCATGGTTATATTCTACATCTTTCTGCAAACAGCAGAATTGTTCAATCCTGGACCCACGATGAATTTCGTGGAGGAATGTACACCACAGTTATTTTCGATATAGAAGAAATGGAGCATGGATGTCGTGTGAGTTTCAACCATATCGGAGTGCCTGAAGAGCACAGCGGATGGCTTACGGAAACCTGGAAAAAGGATTTCTGGATTCCATTAAGTGAACATCTTACTGACAAAGTGCTGAGTTAAGAATCGAACAAAGTATAATAATTGTAATTAAAGCCTTCATTGGAAGGCTTTAATTATTTTTGGTATTTCCTTTTCTGGTGTTTTGAATGATGTTTTTATGAGCCGGATTAGCATTGGACGGATGGGGAATGTACTTTCGTTACGTGGTTTCCTGATTGATTGATCTTATGTAGAAGGTTGGCTGGCCAGAAGCCAGAGCCAGTTAAGCTTTCACTGCCTTCCATTTTAAAGTCCTATTCTTTGATAAACCTCTTTACAGAATTAGCTCCCGAAGAACCAATCAAATGAAGTGTATATAACCCGACGGGCAATGAGGAAAGATCTATTTCAAAAGGACTGCTATTGTCTTCATTGGTAATAGTGCTTAGCGACAGCATTGTTTTCCCTTCCGTATTGACAATATGCCAGGAGTTGAAGTTCGATTCAAGTGGTAGAATAACCCGAAGCCGATCTTTTGCAGGAACCGGATATAGAATAATATCGTTAACATTCGGGTTAACTTTTACATAATCAATGATACCCTCAGTTCTGTATCCGTTGAAATCAACCTGATTCAATCTGTAATAACATCCGCCAATTATTGGATGCGTGTCAATCCATTTGTATTCATGAAAAGTTTGAGTGGTACCAAACCCATCGATCCGGGCAATTTCCTCCCAGATATTTCCATCGACACTTCTTTCCACCCCGAAATAATCATTCTCCGTTTCACTTAAGGTAGCCCAGGTACAGGTTACCTTTCCAGACTCGTTGAGTTCCTTGCAATCGAAGTATAATAGTTCTACCGGCAATAAGGCGATGTTGGCTAATTTAAAAAGAAAAGCATCACTATAAAATGAGCCACTCTGAACAGTTTGATAAGCGCCCGCTGTGGCTATTGCTGATGTGGAAAGAGTGGAACCCGTGATATATGCGCCTGTGATCACATTCACATCCATCCATTGACACTGGTCGTTGGCTGATCCGCCAAAATATGTAGACCATTGGTACACTCCGGCTGAATTCAAACTGCCTGCAAAGCCATCAAATGATCCACCGCCATAAATAATCTGCGATGAGCCCGCTCCGGCAATCCCATTGGTAGATGCGGTATATCCGCAGAAGTATATATTGTTACATGCATCGCAAATAACATTGCTGATATAATCATTGGCGCTACCTCCAAAATAGGTACACCAGTTCAACACACCTAGCGAAGTAAATTGTGCGAGAAAGGCATCGCTGGTGCCTCCACCGAATACTATCTGATATTGACCGGGAGTTATAAGCCCGCTATTGGACCCAGAATTACCGGCTATAATCACGTTGCCCAAAACATCAGTCGTAACAGACTTGGCCAGCTCGGTAGAAGTACTGCCGAAATAAGTACTCCATATAACGGAGCCTGCGGTGGTAAACTTGGCCAGAAATGCATCACTTCCTCCGCTAATGGCAGGCTGATGGGTTCCAAAGGTAGAAATGCCGCTAATCGACACACTATTGCCAGTTATGTATAAATTTCCGGAGTTATCCAGACAAATACCTTCAACAGAATCGAAACTTGTACCTCCAAAATAAGAGGACCAAATACGAGTGCCGGCGGAATTGAATTTGGCGAAGAAACCGTCAGTTCCTCCCGGGGCAACTGACAAATAAGCACCTGCTGTTCCAATTACATCCGTGGAACTGGTTTGGCCACCTATATAAACATTGCCGGCAGTGTCGCCCACAATCTCGTATGCTGCGTCGCTACTTGCTCCGCCAAAATAAGTGCTCCATTGGCGCACACCGGCGGCATTAAATTTAGCAAGGATAGCATCCGAACTGCCATTGCGTGTGCCCTGAAAAGATCCTGCTGTAGACATTCCTGTAGAGGATGTCGCCCCGGTTATATATACATTCGGGCCGCCATCGCAGTACATTCCCGAAATCTGATCGTCGGCAGTGCCGCCAAAATATGTTCCCCAGAGTCTCGCTCCATTCAGATCAAACTTGACAATAAATCCATCATAAGTTCCACCTGAACTTGCAAATGCGCCTTGAAACGCACCGGCAGTGGCAATCATGGTGTTGGAAGCCGTCTGTCCTCCGACATACACATTTCCGGTGCCATCAAGCCTGGTGGTCCAACCTAGGTCAATTTGGGCGCCTCCTAAATAAGTACTCCAGCCAATAGTGGGTGATGGATCAATTACAAACTCATGATCGAAGGTTTTACGTCCTTCGGGATTCTTAAATCCAATAGAGCCATCGTCGTTTTTCACATAATGAATAGCAACTTCAGATTGACTTCCATTTATTTTTTCAAAACTCAATGGAATATTTTCTTTTATAGAAGCAAGTGTTGTAGGTAAAAACAAATCGCCATTTTGGTCAAGTGTCACAAACTCTCCTTCATTTAATCCATCATAAACCATCCTGATAAGCTCAATATTAGCTCCCGGCTTCAGAACAAAATTGTATTTTACATTTTTACCTGCTACAGAATTCTGAGCAATAAATTCAAGGTCAATGCCGGGGTATATTTCTTTGTACCTTATTACGTTGCAGCTTTGCACAAACTCTATCGAAGAAGAATTGCCCTCTTCATCAGAAATATAATAATGGTTGACATCAGTCGTATAATCTGATGTTTCTATCTGGCAGGTCGATAGAGCGTTTTGAAAACTCACATCAATTCTGTGGAACCTGACTTGTGCTGTTTCCAGCGTTGTGCTTTTTAATTCATAAGAGAACCCGTATCGGGTAAAAGACATCTGGAAATTGCCATCCTGCCAGATATACAATACCTCATTGTTTACTCTACCTAGCTGGTCTTTTAACTGGCCCTTGTTTTCAATAAAACCCGATGCATGATAATTTTGGCTATAACTCCAGATACCACAAATCATTAGCAATGCCAATGCGGGGAATTTTATGGAATATGCAGAATTCATCAAGGTTAAGCCTTCATTTACAACCCCTGCAATTTACAAATTATTTCCAAATAACAACAAAGTAAATTGGGTAATAATGACCAAACTAAGGTTAAAAACATATAAGGAGCTACCAAAGGTCGATTGTTTATGTTGATGCCATAACTGCCGCCTTTCCATAATTTAATGCCTTCGATACAAAATGGCAACTTGTAGAGGGGATAAATTGTCATGTAGTGTATGGATGTAAATTTGAAGTATCTTCGACCCATGCCCGCTGCAACCAGAGTATTGTATTTGTTCATTTTTATGCTGATCTGCTGTTTCAATACAACAGCGCAAACTGGTTTTGAGATGGTTGAAAACAAGGGGCAATGGCCAGAAAAAGTTCTTTATTCATTAGGCTTTGAAAGTGGCAGGTGTTTCGGCGAATTGGATGGCTTTACCTACCACATTTTTGACCTTAGTCCAATTGAGCAGTCACACAACCATGAGAAGTCTGCTGTAAAAGATGAACTGCGAAATAGCGGCCATGTGTACAAAGTCAAATTTCTGCAATGCAATGCACAATCACCTTTGATCAAAACCGGCACTTTGCAATCTACTTTCAATTACTTTCTGGGAAATGATCCTTCTCACTGGGCTGGCAATTGCATGGCTTTTTCGGAAATGAAAAGAGAAGGCCTCTACCCTTTTATCAACCTTCATCATTACTTCAATCAGGGCCAATTGAAATATGACTTTATTGTAAGCCCAAACGGTGACGCTTCTCAAATTCAAATGCAATATTCCGGATTGGATAAAATGAAGCTGGAAAATGGACGTTTGATTCTGACCACTTCTGTTGGAAAGGTTATTGAGCAAAAACCCATTGCCTGGCAAATGATAAAAGGCCAGAAAAGAATGGTAGAATGCGAGTATAAATTGACGGATAGCATTGTTGGTTTTTATTTCCCCCAATCTTACCATCGGCAATATGAATTGGTAATAGATCCGGAATTGCTTTTTTCCACTTACAGTGGTAGCACCGACAACAATTTCGGATATACCGCCACCTATGACGAACAAGGATATTTGTACAGTGGAAGTTCGGCCTTTGGACAAGGCTACCCTACCACCATAGGTGCATATCAGACCGTGTGGGGCGGTGGCGACGGACAAGGCACTTTGACGGGAACCGACATTGCAATTGCCAAATACGATGTGAGTGGAACTTTTATGGTCTGGAGCACATTTATTGGCGGACAAGGTGATGAGCTTCCCCATAGCCTGATTTGCAATAACAACAATGAATTGATCGTATTCGGATCGACAAGCTCTTCGGATTTCCCGGTTAGTTCAGGAGCTTTCGACAGCAGTTTCAACGGTGGAACAGGATTTATTCCAAGCGGAGTCGGTGTAGATTATGTGAATGGAGCTGATATCATTTTATCCAAACTCAGCGCAAACGGTTCTGCTCTTTTGGGTTCAACTTATTTTGGTGGCTCGGAAAATGACGGAGTGAATGCATCTACCCACCTAAAATTCAATTATGCAGATGAATTCAGGGGTGAGGTTGAAATCGATCAGAATGGAAATATCTGGATTGCATCGGCTACGAACTCTCCGGATCTACCCATGCAAAATGCTTTCGACTCAAATCTTTCGGGAAGCTTTGATGGAGTGATTGCCCAATTTTCTGCCGATCTCAACACCCTGCAATACAGTTCTTATGTGGGCGGCAATGAAGATGATTGTGTATACTCAATAGCATTTGCCAGCGACAACTCTGCATTTATTTGTGGTGGAACTTACTCCACAGATTTAGGAGCTACAACTGATGCATATCAAAGCTCTTTTCAAGGTGGAGCAGCCGATGGCTGGATAGCAAGACTGAATAATACCAACTATTCACCTGAAGCATTGACCTATTTTGGATCTGAGGAGTATGAGCAAACATTCTTTGTGGAATTAGACAGCGAGGAGGAAGTGCTTATTTATGGGCAAACACTTGCTGCGGGTAATACATTTATTCTTAATGCTGCGCATTCGAATCTTGGTGGAAGTATATTAATCAGCTCATTCAATTACAATCTTACTGAGCTTCAATGGTCGACCGTATTGGGTACAAACAACAGTAAAATCGAATTGTGTCCTACTGCCTTTACTGTAGACAGATGTGGAACGATTTACGCTTCAGGTTGGGGCGGTGGACCGAATTTTACTTTTCTTACCAGTGATACCAATCCATATAACGACACTGCTTTTGAACTTATCGAAAATATGGATGTGACTGATGATGCATTTCAAAGCTCAACTGATGGTAGTGATTTTTATGTTTTTGCTCTGGAAGAAAGTGCCTCATCTCTCTTGTACGCCTCATACTTCGGAGGTGATCTGAGTGGCGAGCATGTGGACGGTGGTACGAGTAGATTTGATCCTCAGGGAATCATGTACCAATCAGTTTGTGCCGGTTGCGGCGGAAATGACGATTTCCCTATTTATCCCTCTAATGCAGTTTCTGCAGTAAATAATGCGAGTTGCAACAATGGCGTTTTTAAACTCTTCTTCGGCTTAAACGAACCTATTGCCGACTTTGAAGTCAATACACAGGGCTGCCTGAATGTGCCCGTTGCTCCAAACAACCAAAGTATAATAGCCGAAACTTATCTATGGAACTTCGGTGATGAAACCACGAGTACAGAAGTAAATCCTATTCATCAATACAGCGCTCCGGGTGTGTATGAAATTCAATTGATTGCTACTGATCCCGGTTGTGGTCTCAGTGATACAACAACCCAAACTGTTACCATTACAGATTTCAACGGAGGTAATTTCACGGCAACAGCAACACCCGATGTGATTCTTCCGGGTTCAAGCTCACAACTGAACGTCACTCCCGGAGGTTATCCGTTTGTATGGACACCGGACGGCACATTGAATAACGCAACCATACAATCTCCTGTGGCTACTCCGACAGAAACAACCACTTACAATGTAAATGTTAGTGATGGGATATGCGAAACCAATGTTTATGTTACAGTGCGTGTTGTAGAATTTGTTTGCGGGCCACCCAATATTTATATTCCGAATGCCTTTACACCCAATAAGGACGACCGCAATGAAAAGCTTTATGTAAGAGCCAATTTTATGGATGACATTTATTTCGTTATCTATGACCGATGGGGCGAAAAAGTATTTGAATCGACCAGTTTGAATGATGGTTGGGACGGTTTTTTTAACGGAAAAGAATTGGATCCGGATGTATATGTTTACTATCTGGAAGCTACCTGCGCAGGTGGTACCAAATATTTCGACAAGGGAAACATTACACTGATACGATGAAGAGAGCCGAAGGTGCACATTCCCTCCAGTATAATAATCGGTGGATACTGATTGTATTTTTATTGTTCTCAAATACTATTCTGGCTCAGGACGTTCATTTTTCGCAATTTTATCATTCGCCCATGAATATCAACCCTGCGCTTACCGGGCAGTTTCATGGCAGCTACCGATTTATTGCCAATCAAAGAACGCAATGGCGTTCGGTTACTATCCCCTACTCTACTCTCGCGCTCAGTGCAGATTGCAGAAAGTTGCTCTTAAAAGATTTCGCCAATGGCAAGCCCATGCCATGGAATGCAGGATTGGCCATTATTTCGGATAAGGCGGGTGATTCGAATTTAAAATCTACCTCATTGAATTTATCTGTGAGCCGCAATATTCCTGTATTTGGTGATGACAAGGCTTTTTTTGTTCCGGGCATTGCACTGGGATTTACCAGCATGAGTATCGACTACACCCGACTTAAATACGACAACCAATGGAATGGGGCAATTTACGACCCCAATATTGATGCACAGGAGCGCTATTCGAGAGATTCAAGGGTTTATCTCAACCTCAGTGCCGGAGTGAGTTATTACAAAAGATGGGACAAGAAGCGCGAAATTATTTTGGGCATTGGTACCCACAATCTCAACAGAGCCAAACAAAGTTTTTTCGACTCGCACGAAGTAAAACTTGACACGCGCTATAACATTCATGGCCAATACAAATTTGCAATCAATTCGCAATGGCTTGCCCAACCCTCATTGAACTATATGATTCAGGGAGCCTACAGAGAATTTAATATGGGTACATTGGCTCATTATATTTTCGAAGATATATCGTGGACTCAACGGTCGGTGTATCTGGGATATTTTGGCAGAATCAAAGATGCCGGATACATTGTCACAGGAATTCAATACGACGATTGGAACGTTGGCATCAGCTACGACATCAACATGAGCAACCTCAAGCCTGCAAGCAACGGCAAAGGAGGATTTGAAATTTCTGTAGTCTATATTATTGCACCAAGGCCTGAAATTGTGCCCAAAAAGCTATGTCCGGATTTTCTTTAGAAAATTATTTTGGATTTTGGCCTAATCTTGCAGCCATCAAAAAACATTTATGGGTAATCAGAAAGGCGCAGCTACCATTTTCATTTTCATTACAGTGCTTATTGATGTAATTGGTATCGGTATTATTATTCCTGTGTTGCCTGGATTAATTAGCGGGCTTAAACATTGCACCAACAGTGAAGCCGCTATTTATGGAGGTTGGTTGCTTTTCGCCTATGCCATCATGTCGTTTCTATTCGCCCCTGTTATGGGCAATTTGAGCGACCAATACGGACGCAGGCCCATATTGCTGCTTTCCTTGTTGGGTCTCGCTCTGGATTATGTGCTGATGGCGGTGGCTCCCACTTTGGGCTGGTTGTTTCTGGGCAGAATCATTGCGGGAATTATGGGAAGCAGTTACACTGTCGCCTCAGCCTATATAGCCGATGTAAGTACGCCGGAGGACAGAAGTAAAAATTACGGAATGATTGGGGCTGCATTTGGGCTGGGCTTTATTATTGGTCCGCCGGTGGGTGGATTGCTTGAGCAATTCGGAGCAAGAGCCCCGTTTTATGCGGCCGCAATTCTCACCGGACTGAATTTTATCTACGGTTATTTTGTCGTTCCGGAATCACTCTCCAAAGAAAACCGACGCAATTTTGATATAAAAAGGGCTAATCCTCTGGGCGCTTTCAATAGCCTGAAAAGAAATCCGGGTGTTTTGGGCCTGGCTTTCGCCATGTTTCTGGTTTACATGGCCGGTCAGAGTATGCCAAGCGTTTGGAATTATGTGACGATTGAGAAGTTTCAGTGGAGCCCCAAGGCAGTGGGATTGTCGCTTCTTGTAGTAGGGGTTTTGGTTGCGATCGTTCAGGGTGTTCTGATTCGAATTATCAATCCGCGACTGGGCAACAAAAGATCGATATATTATGGAATGATATTGTGGAGTGCAGCCCTGTTTCTCTTTTCAATTGCCAACTCCTCTACCATAATGTTGCTGGTTTGTATTCCATATTGTCTGGGTGGCATTGCTGGGCCGGCAGTTCAGGCCGTTATGAGCACGAAGGTTGCTCCCAGCGAACAGGGCGAGCTCCAGGGCTCTATGACCGCGATTATGAGTGTGACGCTGTTTCTGAGCCCACTGCTGATGACTTATTTATTCTCTTCTTTTTCTGCTGCTGATGCTTCCTTCTATTTCCCAGGAGCACCGTTTTTTGTAGCCGGACTTTTCTGTTTGGGTGGGTTGTTTGTGGCCATGAGTAATCTTGCGGATAAGAAGTTGAAGTCTTGAGAAGATAAAAGTCCGTTTTTGCACAAAACCTAATGGATTATTGGTGAAGACAATCTGCTGATTTTATTGTGTTGGCTGGTGATCGAAACATTACCTTTGCCCCGCTTTTTGGCAGGCCAATGAATTCCCGTCAGAAAAGTATAAAATCTTTTTTTTAATCCATAAATCAAATCAGAGATGTCTCAAAATGTTCTTACACCAGACACTTACAGCAATGAACTGAAAGTGTATGTGAACCAGGAGAAAGCCGCTGTTGATCTAATGAACAGTGTAGGTAAACTTCTTTTCGACAAATCAATAGAATTGGTGCTGTTTCGCAACCATTTGGTTGATATCAGCCCAAGTGAAGTGATCAGATTACACAAGTACGCCGCAGAAGTGGTTGGAAAGGCTATCAGCATTTTTGATAGCGCCGACTTAGCCCGCGGATTATATGAAATGGATTTGGCACCGGCCAAAATCGATATTGGAAAATTAAGCAGCGAATGGCTTCTGGAAAGAGACCATTTTAAAAGTCATAAGGAATTTCTGGATGAGAAACTCCGCAATTTTATGAGAGAAGAGGGTGCCGACATTGAGCCCCGTGATGTGATTTTGTTTGGATTCGGACGTATCGGTCGTCTCGCCGCGCGCGAACTGATCAAACAGGCAGGAAAAGGACAACAATTAAGACTGAGAGCTATCGTGACGCGTGAGGATGATGATTTGTCTTTGAAAAAACGCGCCGCATTATTCGAAAACGACTCCGTGCATGGTCGTTTCAAAGGCACCGTAGAAATTGATTACGAAAATAAATCGCTTATCATCAATGGTCAGCGCGTCTATATGATAGGTACCAAAGACCCTTCTTCTGTGGACTACACTGCTTATGGCATTGAGAATGCGCTATTGGTAGACAACACAGGGGTGTACAAAGACAGAGCTGCTTTGGGTATTCACCTGAAAGCAAAAGGTGTGGAGAAAGTAATTCTTACTGCACCCGGCAAAGAGGTTCCGAATATTGTGTACGGTATCAACCACCGCGATCTGGACATTGAAAATGAAACGATTTTCTCAGCGGCCAGTTGTACTACCAACGCCATCTGCCCTATTCTGAAATCAGTGCATGATGCTTTGGTAATTGATAAAGGCCATATAGAAACGGTACATGCCTACACCAACGACCAGAACCTTCTGGATAATATGCACAATAAGAGCCGTCGTGGCCGCAGTGCTGCTGTGAATATGGTGATTACCGAAACTGGCGCGGGCAAAGCTGTTACGAAAGTAATTCCAGAATTGGCCAATAAACTTACGGCCAATGCAGTGCGCGTGCCTACTCCAAATGGCTCATTGGCCATTATCCATGCTTATGTAGAAAAAGGCACTACTGTGGATGAAGTGAATGCTATTGTAAGGAAGTCGGCTTTGGAGGGCGATCTGGTCAACCAGATTTACTACAGCATCAGCGAGGAATTGGTAAGTTCTGATATTATAGGCAACGAATGTTGTTCGGTGTTCGACAGTCAGGCTACAATTGTATCCAACGATGGCAAAGGAGTAGTTTTGTACGTATGGTACGATAACGAATATGGCTATACCAAACAGGTTATTCGCCTGGCGAAATATGTGGCCAAGGTGAGACGGAATATTTATTATTAATAAGGAAGTATAATAATTGGAAAATCCCCTGGTGAGAGCCGGGGATTTTTTGTTTGGTTTATTCGCTTTGATTTTTAGGAATTCCCTTTTCAGTAACATGGAAAAAATGTTGTACCAGCCTCGCGCGGGTTTGCCGCCACATCTAACCTTTATACCCATTACCGCCTTAACCCTTGCGTACGCTTGCTGTGGTTTGTAACCACCACACTCGCGCGGGTTTGCCCACCGCATCTAACCTTTATACCCATTACCGCCATAACCCATGTGTACACTTGCTGTGGTTTGTAACCACCCTCCGGAATTTAATGCAAAAGTCTATTGATGGCTGGCTGCAAGCCAGCTCAAGCACCAGGCACTGGCTACCGCTTCGCTAAAGCCAGCGTCAGTGAGCGCCTGCCTAAGGATGAAATTAGTCATTCAAATATTTATCGAGTTTGCCAGCGCTATAATCCGAAATGAATTTTTTCACCTTGGAAGTTTGTTCAACGCCGTTGGTGGAGTTGGTGATATAATCGTAGAAAAATTTGAGTGCAAGTTCCATGTTTTCCTTTTTACTTTCGATTGCGGCCCTTGCCTGACTGGCCATGTATATGCGGAAGAGTAATAGATTGTCTCCTTTCTGAATCAGCTCTGTAATCTCAGCGTTAATTACAAAGGTAAAGTCCGGTGTGGCTGTCATCCAGGCATTGATCATTTCGCTGTATTCATTAATTTTATTATCCTTGTCATGAAGCGGTTTGGATAATATAAAATTGGATGCGGCCAATATACAGGGTTCAAATTGCTTTACCTTTTCTGCTTGCTGTATTTGTGTCAGTGTGCAGTTAATTTCGTTCTGGGCGAAGTTATGCTGAACAAAGCCAATTGAAATAAATAGAATAAGAAATGCTTTCATCATGAGTGGTTATTTATAGTGACACCAAATATAATGTATCATTGTTGTCCTGGTAAAATATTGATTTGTATTAATATGTGCAATCCGCGTTACACATAAGTAAAACCCCGCAAGGGGTGGCATTAGTGTAGAATAAATATATTGTGCGGAACACAACCTCGTAAGAGGTGAAATTTTTCAAAATATCTTTCTAAGATTAAACGGTAATCGGACATTAGGATTTGATAGGCCGTTTAAGTAAAATTTCACCTCTCCGAGGTTGGTATCAATCCAAATTTCTTTTTTCTACACTCATGCCACTCCTTTGGAGTTGGTTGATTTTATTGAATAATTTTTATTTAGTCTTCACTGGGGGCTACTCAATGTTTGATCCTTGTCAGAATCATGATGAAGCGCAATTGAAATTTTAGTCGGACAACAATGTAATTATTTGGCAAAATCAAGTCTCCCCTTTTTCGCAGAAGTAATAAAACAAGGACATTGAAGCCGTGGCCAATTATTGCGGGTATGATTAAAATGCGCAGACAAATCCTGATGCCTTATTGACCAGCGGCATTCTTTTAAATACAACGCCAGCGAATATTTTCTGGTTAGAAAATAATTTAATTGAGAAGTGAACCAAATTAAAACGAATAATATACATTTGTGTCATTATCAATTAACTAAAACAATAATATCATGAACTTAAAAGAGAATTCTGTCATTGACAAATGGTGCCAGGAAGTTTGGAACAAGGGCAACCGAAATGCAATAGACCTTTATCTGCATCCCGAACTTATCACCCATGGACTGGCCGGCGGGGATATGACAGGCATTGAGGCTTACAAAGCCTATTACGATGGCTTTTTAAATGATTTTAAGGATGTCAGTCTGGAGGCTGAGGAGATTTTAATCGGCCAAAACATGGAGGCCGTTACCTGTACCGCCACAGCAACGCATATTGCTTCGGGAAAACAGATCAACATTAAAGGAATGATGATGGTCCGATTGGAGAATGGAAAAGTGATTGAAGCCTGGAATCAATTTGACTTTATGACTTTGTATTCACAATTGGGGTATTCTATGGTGTTGGAAACTGCCGTGGCTCAATAGCCAAAGCTTATTCTCACTGCATGTGCCAATAATTTATTCCCGGTTCGCGCCGGGGCTGTTTGCTCTTGCCCTATTCAATAATTTTTCTATCTTCGCACAGAATCTAAAATCAACTTATCATGAAAGCAATTGCACTTATAATTTCCTTATTTCTTTTTAATGCCTGTCTTGCGCAAGTCTGGGAGCAAGTGGGTAGCGGTATTGATGGCAATGTTATTTGTATGGCTGAGTTGGATGGTAAGATCTATGTTGGGGGCAATTATGCAGGTGCACTGAATTATATCTCACAATGGGATCCGGCCACACAGCAATGGACTGACATTAGCAACGGGTTCATTACTTATGCCATCATGGGAATGTTTGTCAAAGATGGTAAATTATACGTGAGTGGTTTATATCAATGGCAAAGTGGGGATATTGTGGCTTCATATGATCCGGTTACGAACCAATGGCAGGGACTGGGAAATGCAGACAATCTGGGAGCAATAAGCGAAATTTATGTTGAAAATAATATGATTTATGTAGCTGGTAATGGCTATTCTAAAAAATCAGAAATTGGCAGTGGTATATGGGCAGATATGGCCGCAGACAGTAATGCAGCTCAGGTGCGCGGATTTGCAAAAGTGAATGGAACATTGTTCGTACATAAGGTAGAAACCGCCGATATCTGGGACGGCTACTCCATGCTATCATATAGTGAATCCACTGATGACTTTACCGGACTGGCTTTGGAAACATCAACCTTTAACTGGTTTCAGGATATGGAAGTGGTGGGCACAGATATCTATTGTGCAGGATCGTTTTACATCGATAATGACTTTCAGCGCATAGCTGTATATGATACAGAAACAAATACTTATTCGGGACTGCCTGGTTGCCCTGAAAATGTTTCAAATACCGCTGTTCATCACGACGGCTTTGTTTATTTCGGTGGAGGATTTCAATCTCCATACAATCACGTAGTGAGATACAATATTTCAGACGGCAGTTGGGCTCAGGTGGGCGATGGAATCAATGCCTATGTATCAGATATGGTAATATTGGATGATACACTTTATGCCATTGGAGGCTTTGGTGATCCAATTTTACATGTGGCCAAATTTGATCTGAGTTCCATTGTTAGCGTTGATAAAGATTCAAAAGAAGACGTGTTGAGCGTTTATCCTAATCCTTGCAGTGATTATTTAATGTTGGACAAGATCCATTCACCGGGTTATGTGAAGCTCATTGATGTTTATGGAAAAGTGATTTTACGTCTGTACAACACGAACAACCGGATTGATACTTCTACCCTTGCCAATGGCTGTTATACTTTGGTTTCAGAAAATGATGGCAGAAGTATTCTGGTTTTGAAATTACAATGAGGATTCAACAGGCTGCTTATTCAAATATTGAATATATTATCCGGTAAAAAGAGGCAACCGCAAAGGTTGGGGAGTAATGAAGCAAATTGTGTGGATTGACTAGTAGGTATTAATTTTATTAGCCTTGGCCTGTCCCTATGGAAAAAATTATTGCCATTGAAGAGTTAGTGGAAGAATTGTTGCGCCTGTTACTCTCTTTTGACTTCACGAGACACTTCACTTCACTCCGTTGCGCATGCCATTGACAAGTTGTTAGAAGCATCGTTGCGCCTGCTACTTTCTTTTGACTTAACCAGATTCCTCACTCCGCTCCGCATCGTATAGGAATGGCAGGGCTGCGGGCGGATTAAGTGGTCCCCACCATTCGGTGGGGATACAATGCGCAAAGGCCAATTAACGGTACATTGGCCTTGCTTTTTGTAACAAATGCAAAAATGACTTTTGACTATTGTGATCGCTCTGGAAGAGTGCTTTGCTAACCTCTACGCCGTGATGCCATCTCGAATGCAGCGCAGCGGAATGAGAGATCTGGTGATGATCAAAGGGATCAACCACAAAAGTTGGGGAGTGACCGACTTTGATTTGAAAAATTGACCAAGCCGGCTTTAAGGTTATTAACCTTGGACTGTCCCTTCGGGAGTGCAACCCGGTTGCTCACAAATCCAAAGGAGTTGAATTTTGAGCCGGTAAATAGCCAGTTGAATTACAGAAACAAAAGCCAGACATCTACAGTTCTGTTTCATCAATCTTCCTCATAAAATGAATGAAATCAGGTCTTATAGACTATATCTCTTTAAGATTAAAAATATACTGTCTATTTAGGGTTGAATTGTCGAACATTAATGTAATTCGATTTGAAAGAATCAAGATAGGGCAATAATAGGCCTCAGAATATAACATTCAACTCCGCTGGAGTTGTTGGGTCTTCTTTCCTTATCGGACCATTGGGTTCCACTCCCGAAGGGCAATGTCATTAAGTTAAGGAATTGATCGATCAACATTCGACCCGTTCCGGGTCGTTTATCGCTAAAGTCAAGACCATACCTATAAACATGCGATCCATACTGGATCGTTGATCACATTGTTTACACGAATCTCCTGATCCAGTATGGATCAAATGTTTATAGCACAATCGGTTTGCCATGATCAAACGACCCGGTAAGGGTCGAAT
>JANNEQ010000230.1:0-2496 GCA_031378885.1 Flavobacteriales bacterium | reverse complement strand
GCGCCGCGGATGTATTTGATGTGATGAAAAACCTTCGCGGCGGCGCAACGGAAGGGTAAATTTCATATCAACCCTATCGGGTTTCCAAAATTATTTTCAATCACCTGATCTGCTTGCTATCATCATGATACCTCTAACGAGATTGTGGGAAAGTCATAGGTGGTATTAGATCCATTACATCCAATCAAAAGATTGGACTGAAATAGAAGGTGATACAAAAATTGCTGAAGGGTAACTTCATATCAACCCTGGTTTCCAACATCGTCTAAACCAACTACATGACAAATTTGCCCAACACCAATGCCAACCAAACTACCCTTACAAATATTCTTATTCCAAATGCCCTTCAATCTCTTCCATTTTCTTTTCGGTAAATGGACCCGTCAAATGGTGCAGGACTTTTCCGTTTTCATCCAATACAAAAAAGTAAGGTTGTTCTTTGTCCTTGAGACCCAACTCGGTATCGTAAGGCGATAATTCTCCTTTGTAAAATATGATGTATGGATAGAGATCTTTGCGGCTGCTTTTGCGCAGTTCTTTTAATGTCGA
Source organism: Flavobacteriales bacterium (assembly GCA_031378885.1). Classification (GTDB taxonomy): domain Bacteria; phylum Bacteroidota; class Bacteroidia; order Flavobacteriales_D; family Sanyastnellaceae; genus JANNEQ01. The sequence continues at coordinate 1,947 of JANNEQ010000230.1, read as the reverse complement.
TTCGTAGGCTGCTTGTTTCAATCCCACATACATGGGAATGAAATAGAGATTCACATCGTATTGGCTGTCAAACATTCCCAGCTTGTTGACAAACTTATCGAAGACGGGCTGGTACCATGTCTTCAAGGCTTCTTCGGCTTTCTGGCTGTATGCCATGCCGATCAATGTTTTCTTTCCTTTGGCGCATGCAGGCAGCGACAATGTTTTGCCTTCCAGATTTTCGCCGGAAAGTGAAGGAAAAGTTTTGCCCTCTGGTCCTGAGACCATTGTGAAAGCCATCAATAAAGATGAAAGGAGTAATAACTTCATAATCAATTGTGAAATACAAAGGAAACATTTGGTCTGAACATTTATTATCCAAACCTGAAAAAGAAATGAGAAGGTAAAGGTGAAGAAACCAACAGGATGTTGACAGTGATGTCTCTAAGTAAATCAGACAGTCACTTCGTGGTACGAAAGTTCCTCGCGGCCTTTGCGTGTGAGGCAATACCCGCGGCCCGCTTTGTTCACAACATAACCTTCGAGATAAAGATTGGCAATGCGTTCGCCCAATTGTGCGCTGCGCGTTGCGTGGGCATCATCGTGTTCAATTCTGCTCCAAAACCCTGTTTCGAGTTGGGTCAGTTTGATCAACTGATTTTTATTGTTGCGTTTGAAGGCCTGAATGATGTCGAGAATAACGTAGTCGTATTTGTCCAGAAACATAGAATTTTGCGGGTGTAAAATTACGTTAGGGTTTAAGTGACAACCTCTTGACTGACAAACCCTGAATTGATTTCAATGATTGAAAACAAACTCAATTCTTTGGAGACCACCGCAAAGTAAAACCCAGTAAAAAAAAATTACCAGACCATGCTTTCGGAATTTCTCAAAACAATGAGTTGTTCAGTAGTAAGGCGTTATAGAAATTGCTGCACTAAAAATTAACTGGCCGAAAGTACAGTACTGCGCATGACATTGCGAGAATGTTTTGCTCACATTTTATTAACCTAAAAATTGAGCATACAAAATGTAATGATTGAAGGAAAGCCGCTTCTGGTGCTGATTATCAGAGGTTAGTACTTTGGTGAGTAATGGTGGGATATTTTTTTCAGGTGAGAAAAGTCAGTATGTTGGAAAATTATTTTGAAGAAGTGAATTGGGTGTTGGACAAAAATTGAACATTCGAAAATGGGATAAGTGAACAAAGGAAAATTGAGCGATAAGGGATTAGAAATCATACCAGGTTGCGTCTGATAATTTCTCAAAAAGCCATTTTTTATTTTCTTTTAAAAGGCCTGCATTGTGCAATGGTTGGATGGCGTCAAAACCTTCTCGGCGCATGGCTTTGGTTTGTTCGGTGATTGTGGTTACTTGATCCAAAGGATAAGCCTGATCCACAAGAAGTTGTTTGATGATATTGGATAAGTCATAGCTATTTAAGGCAAAATAAAATGCAAATTGAATAATCTTTCCTTCTGTTGTTTTCCACAATTCAAAGAAATGCTTGCGGCTTTGTGTAAATTGTTCAACAGCCTCTTCGACATGACCCAATGCTTGATAATATGTGGCTAATTTGGCATGAGAGATTGCTAAGCCATTTTTATAGCCCAGATTCTCAGGGCTACTGGAATAGATTTCTTGACCTAGTCGCAAACGTTCTTGATAGTGAGATAAAGCTTGCTGATGATCGCCAAGGGATTCATAAAGACCGCCTAATTTTGAGTAGGAGATGGCTAAGCCATTTTTATAGCCCAGATTCTCAGGGCTACTGGAATAGATTTCTTTGAATAATCTCAACTGTTCTTTATAGTGAGATAAAGCTTGCTGATGATCGCCAAGGGATTCATAAAGACCGCCTAAGTTTGAGTAGGAGATGGCTAAGCCATTTTTATAGCCCAGATTCTCAGGGCTACTGGAATATATTTCTTTGAATAATCACAACTGTTCTTGATAGAGAGATCAAGC
>JANNEQ010000220.1:0-23612 GCA_031378885.1 Flavobacteriales bacterium | reverse complement strand
TTGACTAGAATGAGAACCCTTGTTGATTATTGCATGCAGTTCAACAACTTCTGATTGGGTGAGTTTAATTGTATAACGTATCATTTGTTTTTTTTACAAATATACAGTAAATGCGTCATATTTGATTTAACATGACACTAGATTGATCTAATATATTCACGCATTTTAACTGCCATACATATTCACCGTCAGGAACATAATATTGCCCCCCATCTGCATCACCAGTCGGCGCTCTCCGCTAATAACGCCCCAAATCCATACGAATATTCGTAACCAACTCAAAAACAGACACTTGAAATCCAAGTGCTTTTTCTGAGTAAAAACTACCCAGAAAAAACATCACCTCACCCTCCAAAAAAACAATTCACTTTTCAAATACTAATTTTCATTCATTCAACTTTTCAAATTCCATCTTCCGTTTCCAAATTCATTTTCATTTCTTACATTTCATTGAAACCAAACACTGAAATGATCGGTTGCTTTCCATTCTTTTGGTTCTGGCTTCTTTGGCCTGTTCAACAAATCGTTTTTTGTCCACCACTACTCCATTCAATATCTGATGGCAGGTATAACCATCATGCACAATCGGCAATCGAATGTGGTCGTGGTAATGCACAAACTCCTTCAGCTTTTCATTCAATTGCTTTTTGTCCTTTGGAATTCCTAATTTTATCCCAAACTCATTCTTCAAAATATGGTGTACACTTTCTGACATGGAGTTGGATTTGATGTCGATTCCGGAAGTGAGTTTTTTCACCTCTGGAATTACCTGCTGTGCAATCCAAAGCAATAGTTCGCCTTTGTTCTCAGAGCCCTGGTCGCTAACAATGGAAACAATTTCTGTCTTCTCCATGAGATTGTATTTTTCAAAAGTGGCCTCAAATAAATTCCTGATATGAATGGACATTCCATTTTCTAAAATAGCCCAATTCAATATGGCCCTTGAAAAATTGTCTTTGATAAAAGCCACTTTGAATTTTCCTTTTTCGGTGAATATTTCTGTAATATCGACATGAATAAATTCAAAGAGTCTTTTGGCCAATAATGGCTCGCGCTTAGGTTTTAATACCAGTAAATTTTTAGCAAGGCCAATACTGTATTTATAAAAAGTAGTCAGTGAGCAGAATAACTTACTTTCATTTCTAAGTTGATAGAAAATAGTGGACTTTGGCAAATGGTCTTAGTTTTCTTCCATCGCATTGGCGATCAAATCCGACTCCTTAAAACTCAATTGTGTTATATAAACCCGAAAACACCTGCCCAACTTAGACTTTGCGCAAACTACTTCGCTCTTTATTCTGTGGAAAGCCGATTGACTGAGTCCTAGAATTTTTGCGTGGAATTTAGCTGTGATTTTTTGTCTGATGTAAGCGGTTTGTCGTACCAGTTCAGTTTTTGCTTTTTTCAAAACAGCCCTTGAGCATTCAATGGTGTCTATTGCACTTTGATAACCTTTGTACAATCTGCACACAAATCTGGTGAATCGAAAGACCAATTTTGAAGTGTAAACGCCTCTGATGTCTTCATGCTTTTGCATATAATCTTCCACTTCATCAAAACCAAATTGGGTGGTGTGGTCGATGGAATTCCAATAACTGATTGTTGAGGCTGGGATTTGTTTGAGGACTATTTCATCGAGAATTTTAAGCCGGAAGAGCACCACGAGCATGGGGTGGTAGGAGTTTTTGCGGGAAGTTGAATATTGCATTAGCTTGGTCAATTAAGAAGACCAAAATAGGCAAAAATCTAATCTGAAATCATACTTTAAAGTTACAAGGCTTCTATTTCCTCCCTGGTAAGGCCAGTAACCTCAATAATTACTTCAATAGGAATATTCTTTTCCTTAAGTGATCTGGCTACTTCAATCTTTCCTTCAATCTTTCCTTCAATTCTTGCCGTATCCACAACATTGTTCATGTCGCGATAGACTTTCAAACTACTCTCATATTGGGCCATTCCAGAACTATCCAAATTAGCCAACTCCGCTTTTGTAAAAGCATTAGAAAAAACTTGTTCGCCTAGAATAGATGGTATATGATCAAAGTCTTCCAGATGCTTTAGAAAATAAAGCCATTTGTCTGTTTTATTCTCAAGCTGGCTTTCGGATTTGTTGAAGTTGGGCATTTCAATGTACAGAAAAGTAAGCTTGTCAAAGAATATTTGATTATTCTGATTTTTCAGCAGAACAGTATGCAGATATTCGCCCTTGTCATCTGAATCGTCGAAAACAAAATCTAGTATTCCAATACAATATACAGCTTTCAAATTGAAATTCCAATCTCCTTTGAGCCCCTGCTCTTTAATCGGAAAGGTAGAATAGTAAATAGTTCTGTCCTTGAAGAAATTCTGTTTTGCCTTTTGTAACTCAACAATAAATTTCTCTCCATTCTGATTCTCGCAATAAATATCATAAACAGCTCTGCGCTCCCAATCTGCCACACCGAGTTGTTCGCTGTTTTTGAATGAAAGTTCCTTGATTTTGTGCTGCTCCGGTAGCAATTGATTTAGAAAATCCATGAGCAATTCCTTACTGGCCTCTTCTCCGAAAAGCTTCTTGAAACCGAAGTCAGTAAATGGATTAAAATACTTTGCCTGCATGGATTAAAAAATCTGGTGCAAATATAAGTAGCAAATCTGAATGATCTTGAGTTTGTTATTCAGCCTTCTACCAGCGCTACAGCACCCGTTTCTACTACGACATGCTGGGCCGCATAGTAGCCTCCAAAAACAGCAAACAATCTGCTTACGACCACTACGCCTGGAGCTACAGCCTCTACGACCCGCTGGGCCGTGTTTACCAGGCCGGACAAAAGCGCGAAAACCCCTCAGGCTCTGCGCAATTTGCCAGCATTTTTGGTATGCAGATCGGGCAGAGTTACAATCCTGCAACCATCAACTACACCAACTTCGAAGGCATGGATTTCCACTTCAGCAGCCACAACACTCGAGCAAATCACCACCACACAATACGACGAAGTATTGGCCGCTTATGAGCCTGCGCTGCCCGTTGATTTTGAGCAGGCACATTTGCGCAAGTGTGCAACGACAGTTTTTCCTTGAAAGCAACAATTTATTCTAATCACCAATCCTCCACTCACTACCTTGCCAGCCCAAAGTCCAAATACATTTTTATTTAACATGAAGGTTATCATCACACTTCTGTCTTCAGTTATCTTTTTATCTGCCTGTACAACAAAGCCAAAGCAACCGGCTGAATTAGCTGATCCAATTAAGATTGAGCTTACGGGTCTTCTGGATTCAATCAGCGACACCACAAAATTCAATGGCTTTGGTGTGGTTATCGTCGGTGAAAAGGGTGTACTTTACCAAAACGGTTTTGGTTGGGCCAACATAGAGACCAGAGAGAAATACACTGAAAATACCATTCAGAATATAGCCTCCATTTCTAAAACATTTATTGGCATTGCTGCATTGAAAGCGCAGGAATTGGGCAAGTTGAAAATAGATGATCCGGTTAATCTTCATCTGCCATTTGAAGTGCACAATCCGGATTTTCCCGAAATTCCCATTACACTTCGACAATTGTTGTTGCATACATCGTCCATCATCGACAATGAGGAGTATATGCACAGGGGATGGATTTTGGCAGATACAAACAACCTGAAAGAAAACCTTGCAATTGATATACTAACGTGTAAGTTCAGTGCTCCCTCTGCATGGATGTCCATTGAAGATTTTTTGAAAAATACGCTGAATACAAATGGAGGATGGTATAGAAAAGACGCATTTCAGAATACCAGGCCCGGAGCCATCTTCGAATATTCAAATGTGGGAGCTACCCTGGCAGCACTGGTTATTGAAAGGGCAGTTGGAATGAGTTACTACAAATTCACAACGGATAATATTCTCAAGCCGCTTCAAATGAACTCCTCGGGTTGGGGATTAAAATCAATTGATATTTCGAAATACACAACATTGTACCGGAACAAAACCTTTGCCTATCCGAAATACGATTGCCTCACTTATCCCGATGGCGCAATGATTACTTCAACTTCTGATTTTAGTAAATACATGTTCGAACTGCTCAACGGATATTTGGGAAAGGGTACATTATTAAGTGCAGCCAGCTACAAGGAATATTTTACCATGCAACTCAAAGCTGAAAATTTTATCGAAAGGAGTGAAGGTGAGTTTACAGATGAATACAATATGGGGCTGACTATTGGATTTAGTTCAACCGGTAATTTTGGACATACCGGTGGTGATCCGGGGCTTTTTTCGATGATGTTTTTCAATCCCGCAACAAAGACGGGAAGGTATATGATTGTAAATACAGACATGAATGATCCGGCAGCCTGGAGTCAACATGAAAAAATCTGGTCGATATTGAATGATTATGCATTGAAACTAAAGTAGGATGGAGGTTTGAAATTACATTTGCCCAATCAATCAAACAATGGAAGAAACGACACTGCTCAACAGCCTCGCAATTAGACTGCATTCTAAATCTTCTTATGTAGCATCAATTGGCGCCGATACCATTGGCTTCAACTATTTTGAAGATATTTTTGGCCTGTTGGTTTCTATACAAGCCGATAGAATAGTTGAGTTGCAAAGGAATGAAGTGGCTCAACTTAAATTATCGGATAGTGAGCTCATCGAAGCGGGAATACGCAATGTCAAGGAAAAGTATTCGCAAAACATTTCACCCGTTCGGCTACTTGACTATAATTTCTGGTTGGTAGAAAACGAATATTATTTTGCACCAAATTTTTTGCTCGACTTTCACAATTACCCGAATCTGATTGGTTCTTATGGCTCGCTGTTTTCAATTCCCAATGGAGATAGGTTGTTGGTTTATCCTGTAGAAAATGTGGAGACAGCATCGGCACTTTTCGCTTTCGCAAAGATGAGTCAGTACTTTTATGAGTGTCAGGCTGAACCCTTATCACCCAAGTATATTGGTATGACAAGAGTTCGTTTCAGCTCATTCCACTTGAGGTTGAAAATCCGGATTATAATTTATTTCCAAAGGAATTTTTGATGGTGCTTCAGGAAATGAAAAGTAGTATTTAAATTTCGAAGTACAGAAGAACGCTATCAGGAAAAACCTTGAGGGCTGAAGCGAAGTGCATTCAACCAATTAAAATTATTACAATGGATACTTCTTATATTTTCAAATCACAAAGACTGGGATTCAGAAATTGGAAAAGCACCGACCTTGATCCCATGACTGCCATTAATATGAACTCCATAGCAATGGAGTTCTTCCCGGAATTACAGAATGCGGAACAAACATTTCAAATGATAGCCAGAATGCAAAATATGTTCAAAGAAAAGGGCTATTGTTATTTTGCAGTGGACAGGTTGGATCTTGTTGAATTTATTGGTTTTATTGGACTTTGTGATCAGACATTTGAATCGGACTTTACGCCATGTATAGACATCGGATGGCGGTTGAGCCCCAATCACTGGCACCAGGGATTTGCTACGGATGGTGCTATTCGTTGTCTCGAATATGCTTATGATACATTGCGCCTGAATACCGTTAAGGCTATAGCCCCTGTGATCAATATTAAATCAATAGCTGTAATGAAGAAGGTTGGTATGACGGAAGTGAAGCAATTTATTCATCCCAAATTGCTCAACAATGAAAGATTGAAGGATTGTGTTTTGTATGAATAACATTTGAAGTGCTGAACACGTATCCATTCATTTTGGGGATAAAGAAAATACGAATTACTGAATAATTGTAGGAGTGAACATTTTTATAGAGGAGTTGTTCATTAAATATAAATTAGTTCCGCTATGCAATTCAGGCTCCTGTTTTTTTTTGTTTTTAGTGTGTGCGTTCTATTTGCCAATGCACAAAATAATTCGCTCGAAAGAGTGGAAATAAGATTGAGAAATGCCTCATTGCTTCCAAAGAGAATTACAGTCATTGCCTATCAGCCGGGAGACTCCGGGAATTCAACAAACGGAATATTTCTGTTACCTGGCTTCAGTAAGAAGCTCACTTTTCAGGTGGGCACAAAAATTTACTTAGCCGATTCTGATCAAATAGGTCAGGTAATGGGAGGGCAGAGAATTGATGAACAGAAACCTTTTCTCATAGTGGGAAGCGATAGTGGTAATAAGTCATTCGATATTTAATTTTTCTCAAGCAAGACACTTTGCCTGAGAGTCGTCCAAATTTGTGGTGAATTTGCAATGTGATTGCAACATTTCGTAGTTTTATGCCCACAATTAAATCAAGAATGACACCTCTTTTCAAAAAATTAAATTTCAAAGACCATAAGTCAGTTCTGGTGATCAATGCACCCGATTCATTTGAGAATGAATTGCGCGCTATGCAGGAGTTCACAACCTTTCATACGGAAAGTAAAAAGGTAAAAGAAATTGAATTCGTGCTTTGTTTTGCCGCAAAACAAGTACAAATTGACCAGAGTATTAAAGAGATTTATCCGCGATTAAAGGGTGATGCGATAGTGTGGATGTGTTATCCGAAAGGCACTTCTAAGAAATATAAATGTGATTTTAACCGCGATACCGGATGGCAGGTTTTGGGTCAATACAATCTTGAATCCGTTCGTGCAGTGGCCATTGATGAAGACTGGAGTGCATTGCGTTTTAGAAAAATAGAATTCGTGAAGACTATTACCCGCCGCGAAAGTTTTGCTTTGACTGATGAAGCCAAAAAGCGAACAACTCAAAAGGGCAAATGAAATTTTTTTAGGCGTGAGGCAGATTAAACCCAGAATCCCTATAGATTAATCTGCCTTAAAGTCCTTTTAAAAATTCAAGTAAATCCGCTTTGTCTTTATCCGATAAATTCCAGTGCACACCTGTTTGAGCCGGAGTGCCATCACTTTTTAAGTCTTCGTCAATAAATCGATAGAATAACGTGTCATTATAAGGCACATCAAAGTTTTCTCCATTGCTCAGATAAGACCAGCTAATAGTACAAGAGCGCATTCTGTCACCATTCTTGCCATGACAACCCTGACAACTTTTGAAAATAGTAATTTTCGATTGCTCTTTATCCAGAACTTCAGTGCCGGATTGATCAACACCATTTCTGTAAATGGATTCTCCATTGGTCAGGTTTCTTGCCTTGTGACAACTGCACAGATGACCAAGAACAAGCCCACATAAGATGATAACTTTTCTTTTCATGATTTTTTGGTTATTGAAAGAATCGTAAGTAAAAATGCAAGCATAGATGCAATCGTTCTGATTCTGTGAAGGAGATTCCATTTCCATTCAAATGACTCTCTCATCTTCTTACATTCGATTTCTGAACAAGAAATCAGATCTACTTTTTCTAAAGCATTGTTCAGAGGAACATTACCCAATATTGTTACACCAAGAACTCCAAATACGTAGACAATTGTGGCAGCAATGAGCCAATAGAAAGTTGAATAGTGGGCGCTTTTAAAGCTAAACATGTCCGCCAAAATCAGAGCAACTAAACTTCCGGCAAAACTCACGGCAAAATATGGATTAAGAATGGCTTTGTTAATGGATTGAAAGGCTTGCAGATATTCTTTATCGGACAATTGTCCAAGCCCTTTTACCACAGAACAGTCATATCCATAAAGTAGACCGGCAATAAGGCCTATTAAAAGAACGGCAATGATTTGAACGGGTTGTAAAATGGCCATCGCATTGTGATTTTGATGGAGCAAATTTGAGTTGAACCCGATACATGGAAATAGAACAAATGCGACAACTTATACCAAATCATTGTACTCCGACTAAAATTAAGAGAATCGTATGAGTTATTAGGAAATTGGCCATTTCATTAAGCATCTTACAATTCCTGCGCCTTGGGTTTTGGGGAAGCTATGTTAGTTTATTCATTGGCTATAATCCATGTACCTCAAAAAGGTTTTCGTTAATTTACAAATTCAACTTGTCTTCTTTTTTTTTAGACAAAATAGATCTTTTTCGATTAAGTTGGTGTGCCAATTCCCATATTTCCTAAGCCCGGCGGGCTGTAATGATTGTAGAGAGCAGAAATGATCATCATAAAAACCCCGAAGAGGTGGCATTGTTTTTTCTATTCCATTTTACAGATTCTGGCAGATGAATTTTTTTTTAAGTCATAAAAGTCGATAGAATATTTTAGTCTGACAACAATGATTATTTTTGTAATCGGTATTATCAGGACTTCTTGAAACGGGATGGCTTTTGACCCGCGAATTGCTTAAAGTTGCGTATAAAATGCGATTGATCCGCATATCCATTTTCATAGACAATATCAGAGAGTTTGCTGAAGTCGGCTTCCGAAAGCTGACTCATTGAGGCCTGGAACTGGATAATCTTCGCAAACTTTTTTGGTGAGAGACCAACTTGCACTGCGAATTTTCGCTGTAATGTTCTTACCGTTGTATTCAATTTATCCGCAAGATCCTTAATGGTCAATGAGCCATTGCTGACCAGCAGATAATTTACTGCATGATGAACTAAATCGTCAGTATTAAGGACAGCCACCTGGGCCACATTCGATAGGTACGAAGCTATCAAATCAATTTGATTCTCTAATAATTCACGTGATGCCAGGGCTTCCAGAGTATTCGTCACGCCAGAGGTTCCACTGGTGATGAGATCATAACAATCATCCTTGAGTTCTTTTGGATTGACCTGGAAAAGTGCCTTTGCAGCAAAAGGATAGAGTTGGAATACAATCATACGAAAGGCGCCATCAATAGAAAGTGAAATGGGCGCTACAGTTTGGCCGTACATAAAAAATGTAGAAAGCTCTTTTTTTACGGGCATCAAAATCACACCTTGTTCAGACTTTTGAAAAACCACACCTGGATAGCCGTCAGCATAAAAAGGAAGTGAATTGTGTACTTTGGAGTCTATATTTTCCAATACAAGAATATCCTTTACAAAAGGTTCAAGCTGATAATGTCTGATATAAAAGGTGAAGTCCAAATTCTATGTTGTATTACTTCGATTTTTTCAATGCATCGAGGTAAATTTTCCTGATGCTATTTTTTTCTTCTTTTTCGGCAAGCGATTCTGCGGCAGGTATGAGAGATTTATTGAGTGATGACTTCATTTTGATAATCTGACCCAAAGCAAAGGCCGCACTCCATCTTACTACAGTGCCGGAGTGCTCTGCATTGGTAAGAAGATTGGCTATTGTTTTTTCGAGTTTCTTGGGATAAAGATGGGCAATATTCCCAATCACTTTAGCACTTTCCCATTTTACTCGCGGAGCTTTTTCCGTGAGGGAAAGAGTTACAAATTCAAGCCATTTCTGACTGGCAATCTCAGGATTTTGTTGCGTGGCATATTCCATTGCCTCAATACAGGTAGCCTTATTGGGGTCTTTGGATTGCACTGCAAATTCCAAAAGCGCATTGGCATTATCCGAATTTTCAGTAATCCATAAACTGAGCTTTTCAGTTTTGGGTTTAGGTTTGAGTGATTTGTCATTCATTAATGCCTGAATATCCATTGGCTGATTTATTTATTTAATTCAAATGAAATGGCTGGCTAATATAGGCATCATTGAATTGACCAGTCACAATAGTTCCGTTACATTATCTGTATATTTTCCGGATGATTAGCCGACAGTGTTTTATTGAGTGCGGTTTTAAATTGGATTAGCTTAACGCCCCGACCTTGAGTTACTGTTCAAGCCCTTGAAAAAAAGATTGGAGGTAAATTACCGGTTTTTATTGTTGTCTAGAGGAAGTGTGGGCATTGGCGCGTCAGTAGTGAATATTTCGTTATTAAATGAATTTTCTAAATATCAAACAGCATAATCCATTTACGAATATTCGGGTGGTTTTATGCTGATAGCAGCGGAGAGCTCGACCAGCACCCTTCTTTAATCCAGCCATAGAAAACTATCCCGATCATGGGGTAGTTTTAAATCTAAAACCTTGCGCTTAAATGGTATGTTTATATCGTTAAGTACATATCTGCATGAAATGGAATCCGCAGTGCCTGGATAAGGCAAGGCGCCCTTCTGGACTATCGCCTCCCGATATTGTCCATTTATCATAACTTCTAAGCGTATATCTGCAAGTATTTGCCTAACAATTAGAATTGAATCTTCTCCGAACCGAATTATTTTAACGTCACTATTGAGCTTCATTAATTCGCCATTGTTACCCCATTTTGCTAAAAAACACAAAATATCAGGACTTTGAGATATTTGCAATTGTTGTAACTTTTGGTCTTCGTGATAATATTTCCAAACTCCAGTTTTTTTCCCCATATTATGATTTCCCTCAAGTTTCAATTTGCCGTTGTTATAGAAAACAGCAACTTCACCGTGAAGTTCGCCTTTGTAAAAATTGTCAATAGTTGTCGTACTGTCCTTTTCGTCGAAGTAAAATCGTTCTCCATTGAATTTTCCATTCTTGAGACCAAATGAGTGGATGGGTTTGTTATCCTTGTATTGCACTTTGGTAGTGTCGGATGAGATGAGTAGGGTGGGGTTATCTACATTTTCTCTGTTGCATGAAGAGAGTAAGATTATAATAATAAACTCAATTTTTATTTTATAGTAATGAATTGTCATTGATTCTTCTGGTTATTTCGTAGTTGCATGATTTACTCATTTATCGGGCCCTGCTATAACAAGCATATAATTCGCCATTACATTTTCACTTGTATCACCAACATATAAAGTACTTTTTTCATAAACACCATCTTCAGAATATATATGTTTGGCTATTCGATTGCCCATTGTGTCGTCTCGAATTTTAGTTCACTTTTTTCGTGAGTTATCACATCGGCTAATGTAAGAAATTTAGAATCCACCCACTATAAGATTTCTGTAATTCCTTTGGCATTGTCGCGCTGAGTGAAGAAGGAGAGTTTTTGCTCTGGATTGCACATCAGGTAATTCCAGAAGTAAAGAAATTCATATCCGATATTGACATTAAGTTCAACTCTGTTTCAGAAAGTGTATATTGCATTTTGAAGAATGAGCCTGGAATAAAACAAGGAGTTCCAATGGACAAAGAATAATTGAATGAAAAGTTGATTGAAGCTGTGCATTACCAGAATCACGGTCAATAGGCAATTGCACTTGATGTTTGTTATGCCATGAAATATTGATTGGAGTAACTCTCAATGTTGTTGTAATCAATCGTTGCCGGATTGTAACTGTGCCCGATCAGCTTACCAAAAATGCTGGCACATCGTGCATGGCCAGAGAAGTTTTCGCGCTTTTTTCAAGGTTGATATTGAGGGGATTACATGCGAAATATAAGATGATGGGCGTTAGCAGGAAATATTAGTGAACTTGCACACGAAATGGCTGAAAATTGCCTAAATTCGCAACACAACAAATTTTCGTAGGATGAAAGCGCTATATGTAGAAATACTGAATTCTAAAGGCTTTAAGATTTTGGAAGAATTGGAGGCTTTAAATCTGATTAAGATGATGAAGTCTGAACCGCCTCATAGAAAAGAGAAACTCTCCGAAAAATACAAGGGTATTCTCACCAAAAAGGAGGGCAAGGAACTGAATGATCATATTCAAAAGTCGAGAAACGAATGGTGAGGTATTTATTGGATACAAATGTTGTATCCGACTATTTCTCCAGCGCATTTGAGACTAAGTCCATTCTTTTCCTGGAAGGGGTAATGGATGATATTCCGAATTTATCAGTAATTTCAGAAATTGAATTACTTTGTTGGAAAGCTTCAACCAAAGTGGAGAAAAAGATCCGGAACTTTATTGGTGATAGCCAAATATTTGAAATTAATCCCGAAGTTGTTAAGTTATGCGCTGAAATCAGAAGAGCTAAAAAAGTTAAAACTCCTGACGCAATTATAGCAGCCACTGCCATTGTATATAATCTGACATTAATAACCAATAACGAAAAGGATTTTTCTGGAATTAAAAAACTCAAGTTGGTGAACCCCCATAAAATGATTTAGCATCAGTACAGAGAAAACAATAACTGCTTAACTTGAAGACTTGTCTTATCTTCCCGCAAAAACTCTTACCAACCCATTCTCATGGTATTTTATCGGCTAAAAATTCTCGATAAAATAGCCCTCAAACAAATCCCATCCTCCACAACCAGTTATTGGAATTCCATCGACCACACGACCCAACTTCTGAATGCAGCAGGGCTATAATCTAAGCCGCATGAATACTTGTATTCTTTCTTATTCGTAAAGTGGCTACAACAAACAGTGTGATCAGCACAACAAATAGCACGGCAGATGATCCAATTGTTCCCAGATCCAATCCGCCTTTTGCTGAAGATTTGGTGAGCAAGTCACCGAAAGTTGCACCAAATGGGCGGCTGAGCACAAAAGCGAATCAGAATAATACCACGTATTATGCAGAACCCATACAGGAGGCTCTAATGTAAAAAGTTCAAAGTAATAAGAAGGATGATTATTAAAATGCCGATTAAGGCTGCCATGAATATATTATCCGCATAGGACTCAAGCTTCTTTTCCTTTTTCAAATCTGAAGTTTTTATTGACATGAACGAAAGGATACACGATAGAGTAAGGATGACGGCAATGAAGGAAGTCAACTCGTCGAGAAAATAAGCCTCAGTCTTGTCGGCAATATGCAGCGAAGTAATAACGAATAGGCAAAATCCCAGCAGATTGGCAGAAGTGTTGAGAATGTGTTGTGAAGTATTGTTGGGCATTGAAGCTATTTTAAAATTTGTAATTATACCCAATGCGAATTACCTGAGTTTCCATATAATCGGCACTGCTGTATTGAAATCCTGATCCTGTGATTTGTTTTCGCAATACCATCGTGTTGGCAAGATCAGTGGCATTGAGTATTAATTCTCCTTTGCCCTTCTGTATAGTCTTTTTCAATCCCGCGTCCATGGTATACCGCGCCAGTACTTTTCCCTGTGGTATGATGTCAGGAGCCAAATAAATAAAGGTAAATTGCAAATCGGTGTTGTGGCGTAAATGAAAGCTGGTATTGAGTTTGGCACTGCCCGAGTAAATTTTTTGTTGATCTGCCTTGAATGTGTTGGGCTGCGGATATTTATTTTCAACCGAAAAGGCATTGATGATATTGTGGTATCCATTCATATTCAGGTTGAATGAAAACCACTTCGACATGTCTTGCGAGAGCATCACCTCAATACCTGTATTATAGCTTCTACCGGCATTTTGAAAAATAGAATAAATCAAAGTACTCCCCGGAACAGTGCTGGCAATTCTGGTAATGGTTCCATCGGCTATGCGATGATAAGCCGCAGAATAGAGGTAGCCCTGGCTCCAACTTGTTTTGTATCCGATTTCCAGCGCATTGGTGAATTGGGGTTTCAAGGCAGGATTGCCCACTTTAATAATTTCCGCATCGTCATATTTTGGAAAAATACGAATGTCAACCTCGTTCGGCCTGTCCACCCTTCGGTTGTAGAAGAAAGAGAGTTTGTTGCGGTCGTTTATCTTATAGGCAAGCCGCACATTTGGAAAGGGCTGTGTATAATTGTAGCCGTCGCTTTTGTATGTGTTATGGTTGGGATTGACGTAATAGTTCAGTTTTACATACTCCATTCTCAGCCCCGCCTCAGCTTCATATTTGTTGCTCTCAAAAACATAATTGCCATATAAAGCAGGTATTGTTTCTTTGTAAGTGGCTGCACCACCGGCATTGGTGTCCAAAGGGGAGTTTAGTCCGGGTATAAAGACCATATTGGTAGGAATTTCCCTGTGTCGAAACTTTGCTCCACCTTCAATCCTGCCATATTTAAGTGGCTTGATATAATCAAGGTTAAAATCAGCCACGCGTTCGTCTGATATGAGCTTAAAAGCATCCTTGCCACTATACGCAGGAAGTATATTGTCAAAGAAATACTTTTCGTCTTCGCGGTGAAAAGTGTAGTTAAATCCTGCCTTTAGCAAATGTCCGGGCGCTTTGAATTTATGCTGAAATGCTGCTGTAGCCATGGCAGTAGTTTTAATTTCATCTTCAAGAAATTGCCACAACCTCAGGCGCTCAGTATTGTTGGCATTAAAGAATGGCTCATCTCCTCGGTCGATTATTTTTTCTGTACCAAACAATCCGGAAATGGTCAGTGAGTTGTTGGTACTGATGTTCCAGTCAATCCCTGTTTTAATGGCAGAGAATCCGGTATTGCGGTTTCTTTTGGTTTGTTGGTTGATGGTATTGCCATCATCATAGTATCGGGTTACAAATTCATTTTTGTTCAGCGTTTCAGTGTACAAATAATCGCCCTGAAAGAACAGATTGATCTTCTTCTTTTTGTAGTTAAGCGATAGAGTAGGATTTATTTTCGGAGTGAATTGATATTGCGGTCTGATGGAAGGAAGGTTTTCTTTGCGCACCCAAAGCGAGCCAAGGCCACCGACCAATCCAATCTTGCCGTTAAATCCATCCTTACTATTCTTTTTGTAAATGATGTTGATGATTCCTGCATTGCCGTTGGCGTCGTATTTGGCAGATGGATTATTGATTATTTCTATTTTCTCTATCGCCGAAGCTGGAATATTGTCAAGCCCACTCTGACTTCCCATTCCGGTGAGTGAGGTTTGCTGCCCGTCAATAAGTACAGTTATTTTTTCATTGCCTCGCAGCATCACTTTTCCATCTTGCACAGTCACTCCCGGAAGATTTTGCATGGCCTGAAGGACAGATCCTCCAGCTTGGCTCAAATTGTCTTCCACGTTAAAAGTCTTTTTGTCCAACTTACCATTTATTGCATCGGCTTTGGCAGATATTTCCACTTCGCTTGTGGTAGCTAAACTTGCTTCCAATGCAATGGCAGGCACTTCAAGAAATTCAGTAAGATTTCCTACGTACAATTTTTGAATCTGACTTTTATATCCAATAAATGAAACTTCCAGCAGATAATTGTCGGAATTAATTTTTGAAAGGATGAATCTCCCTTCCTCATTGGTTACTGTGCCGGAAATAAAAGTGGAGTCCTTTTGTGTTTTTAGCATGACACTTACATAGGGCAGAGGAGTAGTGGTGGAGGCATCGATCACCTTGCCTGATATGGTAACAGATTTTACCTGACCAAATACATTAGTGGAAAGAAAAACAGAAAGGAATGCAAAGTGAAGGTATCTTATCATTTCGGCGAATTTATGTTGCTCCAATCCCGCATAGCCTTTTGAAAAGTTAATTCATGATCTGATCTTTATTAATTCAGATTTGCTACAGAATGTTCTTGCCTGGTAAATTGGTTTGGATAGTCAAATTTTACTCGAGTCATTATACAAGCTGTGTTAAAATTGTCGAATCACTCAATGAAGATTTTAAACTGCTGCACCAGACCAGGCAATCCGCTGAGCGAAAATTTGGCGCCTTTGATCTTGTTGATTTCAGGATTGATCACATAATTGCGGGCATTGCGAAAGTCTGCTCTCTCAAGAATTGCCTGATCGAATATAGAACCGCTTAAATCAGAATTTGAGAATTGGGCCTCGCTAAGATCACATTCTGTGAAATCGACTTCTATCAAATGGCAATTCAAAAACTCGATTTTTGTCAGTTTGGTTCTGAAAAAGGAAGAATGATTGAGAATGCAGTTTTCGAATTTTAGCTTCAGACCAAGCTGATTGCAATGGTCAAAATGCCAGCCCAGCATCTTGCAGTCCTTGAATGAAACACCACGAAAGGCAGCCCTATGCATGACTACCAGGCTCATGTTGCAAGACTCAAAGGAGCAGTCGATGAATTTTATATTGCTGAAGTCAGCATTAGAGAAATTACAATTCTTAAAACGACAAGTATCATACTCGGCTGGAGTGAGTGGCGAAAGCGAATAGTCGACCTTCTCAAATTTATTGTCTTGTATAAAAGGTTCTTTCATTTATATTCTTATTTGAGGTGACTTTTTTTCTACATGACGTCACAAGCAATCGACCCAAATACTGTCGTCAAATTTTATTGGGGCTAAATCTCACTCATTGTCGGGTTGAACTGGCTAAATTATATACTGAATGGGTATTTTACAAGGATTGAAAATTATTCAATTTTTTCAGGCTTCATTTGTCATGTTTGAATTGTGTAAGATATATTTCAGTGAAAGCCTGAACCCGATATCGAAGTGTGAATTATATAAAATTTTTCTGATGTGATACAATAGCGAAGTAAAAAAAAATCCCACGAATTTCATGGGATTTTTTATCTAAAGTGAGCTAGTGTAGTTGTAATTGTGAGCCCATTTTTTCAGATGGGCCGGTACTTTTAAGACGAGTGTTCAATCTGGTAAAGTACCCTTTCTTTTAAAATCACCGGAAGAAAATTATTTCTTCTTAGATTTCTTTTTTGCTTTCGCCGCTGGTTTAGCAACAGCTTTTGCAGCAGGCTTGTCAGCTTTAGCTGCCTTTGGAGCTGCAACTTTTGGAGCCGCAACTTTAGGAGCTGCAACTTTAGCTGCACCTTTTGCTTTTGGCTCAAACGAAATGTTCAATTCCATTTTGCAAGCCTTGGCAATAGCCATAAGGGTTGCCATCTTTGGACTGCGGCCACCACTCTCGAGAATGGATACTTTGGTTTGTGATGTTGCCATAGCGGCTGCAAGCTGCTGTTGTGATAAACCGGCGTCGATACGCGCGTCTTTGATTCTTTTGTGTAGATCTTTCATTACTGAAGTTATTTGAGAGCAAAAGTAAGCATAACAAATACTTAATCCAAGTAAACCCAAATTCATATATGCGTTTTTTTTAGAATAAATATCAACGCAATGTGTTTTACAATTATAAATAATGTAATTATTCGAAATTGAAAGTCATTAAAATAGCCCTAAAACCAATGTCTTTAGATCATTTCGTCTTTATTCATTCGTTTTTCGGGCATAGAAATAAAATACCGGATAACCAGTTATTTATAACTTTTTAGATATAGATTAGATTGATTCGAAATATACTCTATTCATATTTATCAAAAAAAAAACTGGTTTGAATGATCTGGAAGATAATATTTTTCGTCATGGATTACGAACGGATTTGAATTGGAGTTTTACAACAGAATTGTAATTGGTCGATGAATATGTGTGTTTTGTGGAATGAAATTAGGGTTTGGTTGCAATTTTTGATGTTGGCTTATGAAAAATTACCTCTGAATTAAATTCAAAAAGGAGCACAATTACAAATATTCTATTTTCTTGATTTTGATAATATATAACAGTGCAAAAGCAGGTCCAAATTCCAGATATTGGAATTTACCAGGACAGCACTTATCATTCTAAGCAAAAATTAACAGTACTTTGAGTGATTTGAACAATAACCCCGAAAGGTTGTTCATGGGTATTGCAATTTTAATGGTTCGGTGAACTAAGCCCCAACTACCACATCCACTCCCAATTTGCTTATAGCGCCAAATCCACCTTCCACATTTACAAGTTTAGACAAACCCCTTGATTGCATGATGGAAATAAAAATCATTGACCTGAACCCACCGGCGCAATGGACATAATATTCCTTTTCAGGTTCGGGTATAAACGCGCCTTCGTTCACATAATCCAGAGGCGTGTTTTCTGCCGGTTCCAAATGTCCGGCCTCAAACTCCCCTGGCTTTCTTACATCCAGAATATTCAATGGTTGCTCCCGATACCTGTCTGCAAAGTCTGCAGCCGGAATGGACGATACGGTTTCTATTTCTTTGCCGGCGGCTTTCCAGGCTTCCATGCCACCTTTCAGATATCCGATGGTATGGTCATATCCAACACGGCTTAGTCTTGTGATCACTTCTTCTTCACGACCTTCGGATGCAATGAATACAATAGGTTGATGAAGGTCAACAATCAATGCGCCTACCCAGGGGGCAAAGGTGCCATCGATTCCAATAAAAATGGAATTTGGAATATGTGAAGCGGCAAATTCATCCGGCGTTCTTGTGTCAAGCACCAGAGCATGAGTTGCGTTTACGACATCCTCGAACTCTTGTGCGCCAAGCGCCCGGCTTCCCCGTTCCATAATTAAATCAAGATTATCATATCCTTTTTTGTTGATCATGGCATTTTTAGCAAAGTATTGCGGTGGAGGAAGAATTCCGGTAGTCAGTTCTTCTATAAACTTGTCACGGGTCAGATTCTTATTTAGTGCGTAATTGACCTCTTTCTGATGGCCCAGGGTATCCCAGGTTTCTTTGCTCATATTTTTTCCGCAGGCCGAGCCAGCGCCGTGGGCTGGGTAAACAATCACATCGTCGGCCAATGGCTCAATTTTACTTTTGAGTGAGTCGAAAAGCATACCTGCCAGAATCTGGGTGGTTAGATCCGATTTGATGGCAAGATCAGGACGGCCCACATCACCTATAAATAAGGTGTCGCCGGTGAAGATGCAATAGTCCTTTCCACTTTCATCGCGCAGCAAATAGGTAGTACTCTCCAGAGTATGCCCGGGAGTATGAAGAACGATTATACTTATTTTACCCATTTTAAAAACTTCTCCGTCCACAGCAAAATGGGCCGGATAATCTGTAGACGCATTGGGACCGAAAACGATGGTTGCTCCTGTTTTTTGCGCCAGATCCACATGCCCGCTTACAAAATCGGCATGGAAGTGCGTTTCGAAGATATACTTAATTGTAGCTCCTGCGGCTTGTGCTTTTTTCATATATGGCGCCGTTTCCCTGAGCGGATCAATGATGGCTACTTCATTTTCGCTTTCTACGTAATATGCTCCCTGAGCAAGACAACCTGTATATATCTGTTCTATTTTCATATTATAATCAATTGTTGTATTTTCTGAATCAACTTATTCTAACCTATTAAATCAAATTATTCGCATTAAAAAAAGCCGGGGCATTTCTGCGGCGGCAAATTTAAGCAGTTGCCCGCATTTCCATTATTACAATGAGAAGCCCCATAAGCATTACAAAAACGCCAAAAGCCTTTCTGAGTTTTTCGGGTTTACTCTTTAGGGCAATGGTCGATCCTGTCCACATTCCTAACATCGCAACAGCAGTAAACTTCAATATAAAAGCCCAGTCGATGGGAGTGTGGGCCAATAAATCTCCTGAGAAACCCGTAAGTGATTGTATGGTAATAATGGCCAAACTGGTTCCCATGGCGGTTTTGATTGGAAGTTCCATCAATACTACAAGAATTGGAATAATCATAAAACCTCCACCCGCGCCAACCATGCCCGATATGAATCCTACGACAAGGCCCCATGAGCCAATGGCAAGCCATGTCAGTTCTCCAGGCAACAGCCGTTTCCGTGGCTTGTCTTTTATTTTTCTCAACATACTCCAGCCTGCTACAAACATTATCAAGGCGAATAATACCATGATGAGTAAATCTTTGGTAACTACAAATTTCCCAAATTGTCCAATCACATCAGGCACCTGTGGTACAATATATCTTCGGGTCAGAAAAGACATGGTCATACTGGGAATGGCAAAGTATAAAATGCTGAGAAAGGAAATTTCATTTCTTCTGATATGCCGGATAGAACCAAAAAAGGCAACCACTCCCACAATGAATAGACTGTACGCTGCTGCGATTTTAGGGGGATAGCCCATTAAATAAACCATTACAGGCATCGCCAGAATGGCGCCTCCACCACCCAAAAGACCAATAATGGTCCCAATTGCAATTGCACAAATCCAGACTATAATCCCGATGGTCAAATACTAAATTTTATACAAAAGTAGGGGTATTGGTACATTGAAATTCGGTGACAAACATCACAGTTCATGCAAGTTTACAAATACATTGGAACTTCAAGCAGCAATATCCTGCCCTTTGACAGACATGAGATTTCCAGTTCACCCGCATTTTCAATACCAATAGCATCCCTTTCGTTCAGCTTGTTTCCCGAAACATTAAATGTCCCATCCACAACTATAGCATAAACACCATTTTTTTTACCATCCCGGATTGCATAGCTTATCGATACACCAGTTTCAAATTCACCAAGATGAAACCACGCATTCTGATGAATCCATGTTTCAGCATTTTCTGAATGTGGTTCTACAATGGTAACAAGTTCATTGGGCTTGAGCGCCGGTATTTGCCTTTGCGCATATCGCGGCACTACATTTCTTTTGTTGGGAATGACCCAGATCTGAAACAACTTTAATTCCTTATCGGGCAATGCATTAAATTCACTGTGAAGAATTCCCGTTCCGGCACTCATTACCTGAATTTCTCCGGCTTTGATCGTGCCTTCATTTCCCATACTGTCTTTGTGGAAAATAGCTCCCGACAACGGAATGGTAATAATTTCCATATTGTCGTGCGGGTGCATTCCAAATCCTTTTCCACCGGCGATGGTATCATCATTTAATACTCTCAGGGCACCAAAATTAACTCTTTGCGGATCGTAGTATGAGGCAAACGAAAAACTATGCCGGGCGACTAACCAGCCGTGATCAGCTATTCCTCTTGAGGACGAAGGATAAATTGTTGTTGTTGGATTGTCCATTGAATAAAAAAATATTGGAGACAAATTTACGGACGAAGTTCATTATCGGAATTGATATAGCTTAACATTGTTGTCCGACTAAAAAAAAGTTTCATACCTATATCACCTGGATCATCCACGCACTTTTTACACAGTACTAAAGTTGGGCGCTACAATATGCACCGTGCCCATGACATTGGGATTAGCCACGCACTTTTACCCCAGATTTTAGTAAGGCGCTGCAATATGAACCGTGCCTATGGCATTTTGAGAAGTGTTGACCGGATAAAGCCAAAAGGAATTTATAGAGCCGTAGGCTCGGCCCATTTTGTAGCAACGGGTTTCAACCCGTTGAAATGAAATCGAGAATGAGAACAAAGAGCCGTAGGCTCGGTCCATAGTATCTCTCCGTAAATATAAACTTCCTTTGAGATTTTTTTAATCGGACAACAATGATAGCTTAAGAAGAGTAAATTGCCATTAAAAGGTCTTTCATGCGGATATTCGCTTCGTGAGTAATCAGTCTGCAGAATATTTCAGAAATTCCTTTGTCTACATTATTATGTTAAAATGAAATATGACGAACGGTTATTTTTAAAGGAAGAATAGGGGTATTTTTGGTTTCTGTTGTCAGATAATAAATTCAAAATATGAAGAAATTTAATTTTATCCTATTCTCCGTGTTTTTATCTCTTGGGGTGAATGCACAAACAACCTGGAGCGAGCATATTGCGCCCATTGTTTACGCCCATTGTGCCAAATGTCACCATGATGGTGGTATTGCGCCATTCTCACTATTAACATACAATCAGGCTTTGAATAACAATACTGCTATTCTCGATGCCATCAATCTGGGTTATATGCCACCATGGCCTGCCAATCCGGAATACAGGCATTTTGCTTTTGAAAATGTGGTGAGCGCAGAAGAAATTACTGCTATTGGAGATTGGATAAGCGGCGGTTCTGTAGAAGGAGACCCCAATCTGGCACCTCCTGTTCCGGTTTTTAACGATGACTCTGTTCTGCCGGAAGTTGATTTTACTGGCCAGACCGGAGATTTCGCCAGTACTGCTGCCACCCACGATGTCTACAGGACTTTTGTTATTCCTTCCGATTTTAACGTTGACACATTTTTAGATGGTATCGAAATTATACCGGGGAATCCATCTATTGTTCACCATGTATTGATTTATTACGATCCGACAGATGATTGCCTCGCTTATGACAATGCCGATCCCGGACCAGGATTTACCACAGACGGAACAGGCGGTGGACTGCCACCCGAAACAAAAACATTTGGTGTTTGGGTTCCCGGAAATTCGCCCGTAATTCTTCCTGAAGGATTTGGATTCCGTGCGGAAGCCGGCGGATACTTCCTCATTGAGATTCACTTCCCCGAAGGCTCAGAAGGAGAGACTGACAATACAACAGTGAATTTCCATTTCTCCAACGACCAAACCCCAAGAGAAGTTTATATGGATCCGATTCTGGCGCACTTCCCCCCGGTGCTTCAGGAGCCTTTCCTTTTTATACCCGCCAACGACACCGCCAGTTTTAATGAACTCTATCAGGTCAACTTTAATGTGAGTTTACTCAATGTATTTCCCCACATGCACTTAATCGGACGTACACTCAGAAGCTGGGCCGAAACTCCTAATAACCAGGTTATTCCCTTAGTTGATATTGACGATTGGGATTTCCACTGGCAATACACTTATACCTATCCTTCTTTTGTACACATACCTGCCGGAACGGATATCAGAGCAAGAGCATTCTACGACAATACTGTAAACAATCCACATCAACCCAATGATCCTCCACAAAACGTATTTGGTGGAGAATCTACTTCTGATGAGATGATGGTGGTTTTCTTTACCTACACAGGTTATCAGGCAGGGGACGAAAATATCGTGATTGATCCTTCACTTTCGCAAAATGAAATAGCTTCTGATTCAAGAAAATTTGCGATCTATCCAAACCCTGCAAATGATATTTTGTACCTCAATAGTTTTGTTAACAACAGAGAGACATTAAATTGTTCCATCTACGATTCTTATGGCAGATTGGTAGACAGCAAAACAATTAAAATAAGTTCAGGTATTGATAAAAACGAGCTTGACACCAGCAAACTGACCAGTGGTCTTTATCATCTGAGCATTGAAAATGGAGGCAAGCTCACTTCATTTACGTTTATAAAAGAATAGATTTAGAGTGGGCTGATTCGAGCTGCCCCCGCATAAAAATTTAAAGGCCCATTTCAACCTGGTTGGAGTGGGCTTTTTGTTGTGGTTTTATTATAAATGCCTTCAATGTTCGATTTGGGATGACACCATCCAACATAGTTGTAGTTGTGTTTCTCTAGTTATTTTAAAACGCATTATCGACGATGCTGTTTTGAATACATGCTGTTAAAGCCGCGATTTGGCAGTCGTTATTTTTGTAGCAGGATGATTGTAGCATTTATTTATGCTGCAAAAGATCAGCTACAAAATTGTAGCCGAAAAAAAAATAAAATAATAATGCTACAAAAAACAACTACAACTTATGCCGAGCCTTATAGAGCTATTGAAGGATTTGTTCGCTCCGAAGGGAGATCTAAAATTATTTTCGGTAGATATGCAGGAGCGTCAGGAGCGGCCAGAATTACTTTCCGGCATTTATTTTCGCCATGCAACAAAAAAGAAGTTTGAAGATTCAAAATTGCAAGGGGTTTAATTCCAGGTTGCCAGAGCTATCAATGCATCACCACAACCCTCTGCACCGTGCTGAAATTTTCACCTTCCAGTACAAGCAAATAAACTCCATCAGCCAATTCGCTTGTTGGAATATTGTATTCTGTTTTAGCAGAACTAAGTTGGGTTTGAAAAACAATTTTTCCATCGGTGGTTTTCAATTGCAACTTAGACGAAGAGGATGCCAGTTTACGAGCGATTGAAACTGTGAAGTTACCGTTAGAAGGGTTCGGAAAGGCCGAAATGATCTCTCTACTTTGTTCCTTATCTGAAACACCAAGAAAAGTCGAATTAAATTCAACCATGTATATGTCATAGTTAGACAAATCCGTTTCTCCAAACGCCTCGCAATTTCCTGAAAAGACCGATTCGTAGAATTCTCCGAGTACCATTATTTGATTGTTGTTTACGCCAATTCCATGACCATAATTCCAATCTGGATTATTCATTTGCTGACCCTCCTTGAAATTCCCATCTTTATCTAGAATAACTAAAATAGTTTTTTTTCCGTCACCATTCAAAATGGGTTCCTCTAAAATGTAGTCTGTTGGTCCAGGATCCAGATCT
>JANNEQ010000218.1:0-29268 GCA_031378885.1 Flavobacteriales bacterium | reverse complement strand
TCCCATTGCTGCGTGTGGTTATACACGGCCTCCGACCACAACATTCTGCCCGTTACATCTCGTAGCGAAGCGCGTTTGCTATTGGGTGGAAGCTCCGCCTGTAAAATATTCCCCGCCGGATTGGGCCATACCTTCATTTCGTATTTTTCGGATTCTTTTACACTTACAAGTGGAGGACAGTCGCTGGGTTCTGCATAACCACAGGCGTCAGTTTTGATAAGCCAATAGGGTTGGCCACTGTTGGAAGTAGAACCCAAAATAGCATAACCTCCGTCGCTTGTACGCGCAGCATCCTGAGAAGCCGCAAGCATATTGTTATCTGTGTCAGGAGGGTAATAAATTTGAGACCATTCTAGATTCAGATTTTCATCAGTTTTAAAAGCGATGACAAATGTGCCTGTTGTATTACCTACATAATTACCTCCTAAAACAACGCCCAGATAACCGCCATTGTGCGCCCGGAGTAATTTCACACTCTTGAATTGTTGAAGCGTCGTATCTGCTATTTCCGGAAATGGAAATTCCTGCTCTTGTAATAACTCAAGTGTATGTACTGAGTATTTCTGAATAATCGGAATTACACTGATATAATCCGCAGAAAAAAAATCAGCAAATGTCGTTTTGTGCCTGATTATAACTAAGGTATCATCCTTGATTAGACCATTTCCGAAGTTCTCTGCCCAGAAGTAAGCACCTTGTCCGATAAAAACTTCATTTGTTACCTGACCTAACTCGTCGGCTTTTTGCAATGAAGGGCCAGCTGCCATAGAATTCTCACTTGCATAATTGAAAATGACAAGTGAATCATTAGGTATATTGTAAATTTGCAGTTGCACTCTACCGCTCATTGGTTCAGGTTCTTCAACGTACCAGTCATCAATTAATACACCACTCAGATTGAGTTTGAAATAATGGTGGCCCTCGTAGTTGGTTTCATCATTAAAGACGCGCAGCGTAACAACATACTCAGTTTCATTAATCGCATAAAGCATATCCAAATAATAATCTATTTCTCCGAATGGGAAACAGTCATTAAATCCTGGTAGAACAACTTGATCTATTTTGTGGAAATTGCTGTCAACTATAATAATTGTTGGGGA
The DNA here is from genome assembly GCA_031378885.1 of Flavobacteriales bacterium. Taxonomy (GTDB): domain Bacteria; phylum Bacteroidota; class Bacteroidia; order Flavobacteriales_D; family Sanyastnellaceae; genus JANNEQ01. The sequence goes on along the minus strand of JANNEQ010000218.1, from coordinate 28,168 downwards.
ATTACACCCTGTGTCGTTTTCGTAAGTGGCAAGAAACAACGTTTCTCCTCCAGGCATTGTAATAGTTTCAGGGCTTATGCTTTCAATAGGCACATCAGACTCTACAAACTGATCAAAAATAACTTCCCCCGTGAAATTATCAATTTTCTTACCTGCTATACCTATATGAAATACATTGTTTTGACCCCACCACCCTCCTCCTCCGATCGCATTAATAGTATCACCATGAACGATCAGATAATTTGCATCCGACAATATGTTGGGGGGTTGCACGTAAAGCTGGTTCCACCAGGAATATTGACAATGGGAGTTAAGTCCCATTGTCAATAATACAGAAGTGAAAATTATTTTGAATATTGATTTCATTATAATTTCATGAATTTGGATTGACTGATGGTATTTCCATCTTGATCGGTCATTTTCAAAATATACTCTCCTAAAGAAATTTTGGCAGTGGTAATGGTCACTTCCCGCTGCCCTTTGTAGAGACTTACCTTGCTAATGAGCTTGCCGTTGATATCTATCAGTTCAATATACGCATCATAATCTACAGGTACTTCCAACTTACACACCACAAAATCGGTTGCCGGGTTGGGGTAAACATTTAGATTTTGCAGGACATTATTGTTCGCAGAGAATCTTGCATTGCGTTCTTCCATGGCATAGCACTCTACTTGCGAGGGCATATAGTTGCTCAGCGCCATGAGTACTTGTCGCGCTTGTGGGCCTGACAGGCAAGGGTCGTCCGTCCAAAAGTGTTCTAACTGACTAATCTGGGCCTCTGTCAATACGCCTCCCTGCTCAGTAATGGCAGCATTTTCTATATCCCATATTGCCACGGTGGTGCCAATGGCATCTATTTCCTCCTGGGTCAGTTTATGGTAGTTAACAGCATCGAGCATCATGCTACGCGCACCATCAAAGTCTCCCGCAGTGCGGATTTCGCTTGCTTTTTGCAGCAGTTCGCTGTACACTTCGGTTTCGTCGAATAGCCCGGCTATATCGGTTGAGTTGACTCCAGAAACTTCTGAACCTACATATTGCAAATACGACTGTCTCGCATCCGACAATTGGTAGCGGTAATGCCCCAACATTTTCTGGCACAACTGATAGGGAGTCAATTGGTGAGAGCGGGCATTCACAATTAAGTCCAATTGAAATACATCCAAAGGAATCTGTCTCGCCTCCAACGCAGCTAGAATTTCTGCACTTTGTGTGGCATGTGGATTTGAAGCCAAAATAACGGTGAGCCACGAAGCAGGTATTTCAAACTCCTTCTCAATAGCCACTATCATTACCTCGGTGCTAAGTTGCGGCGATGCCTGCAGCAAGTTCTGGTAGGTTTGGTAGGCATTGGCAAAGGTGGTATTGGCTACCAATTGTTCCAGTCCATTGGTATTGCCATTGTCCTGCAATTGCGTGAGCAGTTCTTTTTGCTCCTGATAGTTTTGCTGATAAGAAACCATCGCGCTATTCGCATTTGAGTTGGATGGTGGAATAAAAAAAAGAGGGCATAAATGAGCTATCTGTTTTGTCTCAACATGCAGCCTGGAATTATTGTTATCTTCTGCGAGCGGACTGCCGATTTCCAAATAACTCATTTCCGTTTTAAGGTTTGCATTCATTTCTGAAATGTGCACGTTATACCATTGCTCGGGCGTATTTTTGGGTACAGTAGTAGCACCCTGCCTATATATATCATCATCGCCCAATCCGGAAAAAATACTATTGGAGTAATTATTACCAGCGCTATTTGTGCTAACGACTGGGCTTGTCCAAAACTGCGCCTGTCTTTCAGCCACACATTTACTATTGGTCAATGTACCACCGAACTGGATGTCCACATCACGACGACAATTAAAAAATTCATTGCATTCGTAGTGGAGACCTAAATTCGATCCGGTAAGCGGATCGCGGTTGTTATTGAAGGCATAAATACCTCTCCAAAATCCAGACATATTATTGGCATATATCCAGTTGTTGAGGGCCAGTCCGCCATTCGTAACATCTATTGCTGTAGGCTTGGCCGAGATACCAGGCAGTTCCGCACCCCACGGCTGTGAGGTTATAAAATCATTGTCGCTGATTACAAACTGGCATTGTTGGGTGGACGAATTGTTGATGCGCACACGCGTATTGGCTATTGTACTGCCCTGGGTATTGCCATAACTGGCGGGTGTATCTTCAAATCTATTGCCCGTAATCTGCACCGAAGAAGCACCGTTGATATTGCCTCCGGCTATTACACCACTGGCGCATTGAAACAGGGTTTCGTCGATCCTTATTATGCGATCCGCATTTACATAAGGAAAGGTAAGAGAACCGGGATAATCGGTAAATGCAAGGTTGAAATTATCAATAATACTGATTCCAATTGCAAAACCAATAATACTGGCGTCGCAGTTGGCTGTGCCCAAGCATCCGCGCCAGTCGAACCAACTGTTGCTGGCCTTAAGAAACTGAGTGGTCACGTTGGAGCCAGAAGTGAGCGCTGTATTGATCACAAGGGCTTCGCACGATTCGAAATAAACCGCGGTGACGTGGTTGAGCCTTACCCTCTCAGAACTGGGCAAAATGGCAATTGTAGTAGAAATTTCAGTACAAGTAGGAAATAAATTGTACTCAAAGCGGCAATTAACAAAACGCCCCAGTTCGCTGTTCGCCACTCCCAATTCATCCTGTGGCACATAGTTCTGAAAATTGATGTCGCGCAAGTTGTTGCGGAAGGTAGTGCCAGTGCAAAGGGTGCGTCCTGACGATCTCTCATTCGCGGTGATTCCGTTCCCTACGTTTTCATTATTACCGTATGTAATGGTACCGTTGCAGGCTATTCCATTCTTTTGGTTGCGTATGCCTGTTTCAGCATTTTCTACCACACAATTGGTCAGTGTGAGCTGGCTTCTTCGGCCCGCAGTAATTAGTGCAGCCGATGGATTGCCGCCCACTCCCAATACCTCAAATCCGCGCCACGTGCGAATAGGATTGGCTGAGGTAAATGTGGTATTAGTGGCCACAAGCTGCCCTCCACTAAGACTGTTTGTGCTGCCCAGTGTGCGAATGACTTTACCTCTCGCAAGACGTACACTTGCGTTGTTGATGGTGAGCGTGGCTCCAGGTTGTACTATTATATTCCCATTGATAATAATTTCAGGGCCATAAGGTGTTACGTTGTTCCATGTAGTATTGCTGCTGATAACAACATCACCCACCACATCATACGGAATTACAGCGCCAACAGTAAACGTGTTGGAGTAGCTGCATCCACCTGCATCGCTTATATTAATAGTATAAACACCATCACATATATTGCTGATGTCTTGTGTGCTGGCCGTAAAACCACCCGGGCCTGTCCAATTATATACAAATGGTGCTGTGCCTCCGGTAATCGTTAGGTCTATAGCGCTCTGGCAAGTAAAACACCCCAGTATTTCAGGGCCTTGAATACAAGGGTTGTAATTCACCACTGGTGTCACCTGCAATTGGGCTGTGCCTCCCACATAAAGTGATACATCCAACTGGCACCATAGCGGATGGTCGTTGTCTGACACCACTACCTGATAAAAGCCCGCATTTAGATTGTTGAGGCAAGAACCCGTGCCTATTACAGTGTTGTAAGAAGGCGGCCCGGTCCACTCATAGCTGTAGCTGCCAGAGCCTCCTGTAATGTTGACGCAAATAGACCCATCGCCACCGGTGCAGGAAGCCGCAGTATTATTTACACTGGCCAAAACGAGCTGTGAAAATTCGCTGCCTACATCAAGATTGAAAAACTGCCCTATACAGCCGTCGTCCGAGGTGATGGATACATTATAGCTGCCTGGCAACAATCCTGTAAAGCAGTTCGAAGTCCCATTATAAGTATAAGTAGTATCGGGCGAAGTAATTTGGCAAGTATAAGGTGGCAGCCCTGTACCGGGAGTAAGTCCCCAAATACTATCGCAACACAACGAACCATCAGCTGCAAAGGGACAAGAAGCAGGTATGTCGTACCACGTAGCCGCAAGATAACATTGCGCTTGCAGCGACGACACATTCAGGAGCAAGGCTCCTAGCAGAATCAATACAATTTTTGGCATTCTTTTCCTAAGAGAGCGAATGTCAGTTTTAAAAAGTTTAAAATAGCCAAAGTCAATCCATTGAGATGGCGATAGTGTAATTGGTGTTTTCATCACGTATGATATAATTAAAATTTATTCCGCTTCATACAGGCGGAGGCTCACTCTTTCACACATTTTTTCAATCTCATTCTGCACCTTTTCAGGGTGTGCCTCAGCCGAATCCAAACCAAGTGAGGCGTATGCATAGCCCGGAAAGATTTGAAAAACGGAGAGGACACACCCTGAAAAGTCAGGGCATGTACTCTCAGTCTCATCACTTTCCGAAAATTTGCATACTTTCACTTGCGATGAACTAAGAAATTGCCGCAGAAAGTATCTACGACGATGCTAAGATGCTACAATTTTTTGAATTCCATAAAAAAAATGAAAAAAAATGATTACGCCCTTATTTGGTTCGCTTATAGCGATTTAAAACCTATATGAAGCACAGGGTTATTCGTTTTGTAAAGGAGGTTGACGCAAGTATTTCTATAAAAGAAACAGTGGACGCAAAAAAAAGAATCATAATCATACTATGAAAGTTGTCCAATTCGGAATTTATACCGCTCACAAAAATAGTATAGTCCAACCTGCCTGCCGGCAAAGGCAGGTTTCGGCTACGCCTCATAGTACTATTTATTTTTAGTGGCGGCATAACCAATTCTCAAAATAATTTACCCTTTGGGTTAAATTATATTTGGAATTGGTATTATTGGTCATGATTTTAAACAGCCTTGAAGTTGGTACGTACAATTTCAAAGGCCAATCTGCTTGGATCAACCTGAAAAATCGATTCCAGAATGTGGGAAATCCTGCAAAGGTTTTTCTGAATGGCAATTTCCATTTCAGAAAAACCTTTGCAGAAAATTCATTTCGAAAAACCGTCTCAAACACTTTGCTTACTTTAAAATCACCTATTTTCTATTAATTACCAGATTCTATTTAAATTGCACGCTTCAATAAACAGATACATCCGATGAAATTACATGAAATGGGAATTCCGAGCGTAGACCTCGCGGACTTCATACACGGCACTGCCGAACAAAAGGCTCAGTTCGTTAATGACCTGGGAAAAGCCTACGAAGACATTGGTTTTGTGGCGGTGAAGAACCACCTGATCGCCATGGATACAGTGGATACTTTATACAAAGAGGTAAAGGCTTTCTATGATTTGCCTCAAGAAACAAAAAGAAAATATGAAGACAAAGAAATCGCTGGACAGCGCGGCTACACATCCTTCGGGCGCGAACACGCCAAGGGAAGTAATGCCGGTGATCTTAAAGAATTCTGGCATTTTGGTCAGGAAGTAACGGATGGCGACCCAATTAAAAAGGAGTACCCCAACAATATTCTGGTAGATGAGCTGCCAGTTTTCAATCAGGTGGGCCTGAAAGCCTACAAAGACCTCGAAGCCACAGGGAAATTCATGCTTCGGGCTATTGCAATTTATCTGAATCTCGGCGAAACTTACTTCGACGATAAAATCCACAATGGAAACTCCATTCTTCGCCCGATTCACTATCCACCCATTACCTCTGAGCCTAAGTCTGCTGTGCGGGCTGGCCAGCACGAAGACATCAACCTGATAACACTTCTTATTGGTGCTTCTGCCGACGGACTTGAAGTACTCAACAAACAAAATGAATGGGTTGCTGTAACGGCTTTGCCCGATCACATTGTGGTGAATGTAGGCGATATGTTGCAGCGCCATACCAACGGCAAGCTCAAGAGCACCACACACCGCGTGGTAAATCCTGCGCGCGAAAAGTGGGGCACGAGCCGCTACAGCATTCCTTTCTTCCTTCATCCGCGAAGCGATATGCGCCTGGATTGCCTGCCATCTTGTATTGGCCCTGGCGAAAAAGCCATGTGGGAGCCCATTTCAGCGGGTGAGTTCCTCGATGAAAGATTGGCTGAAATTGGTCTGAAGAAGTAATTTTTTCAATATAAAATTTGATCCTGTTTAAAATTTCTATGCGCGGATTTTTTAAACAGGATCTTTTTTTTCAAAAGACTCAGGTTTGAAAATTCGTTTAACGCATACATCCATTCGTTATCGGCTTACACAGCCGGAAGTAACTTTATTGTCCAAAGGTGAAAAAGTGGTTGAAAGCATTCGGTATTCCATGATGGCTGGTCTTTTTTTTTCGTTGATACCGAAAGCAATTTCTTATGCCGAATGGGATTCTATAAGGCAAGGCAGTGATGTTCGACTAAAATTGCCATTGAAGGACATTGAAGCATGGGCCAATTCCGATCATGAAGGATTGTATTACAGAATGCCCAATGGAACAGATCAACTGATTGATGTTTCTGTCGAAAAGGATTTCGCTTGTTTGAAGCCTCGTGCTGATGAAAAGGATCAGTTTCCCAATCCGAATGAAGGAAAAACAGCATGCTGATCGACAATCACGGACGCCCGCTGGAGTATTTGCGCATGGCCGTTACTGACCGTTGCAACCTTCGCTGTGCCTATTGTATGCCGGAGAAAGGACTGGATTGGGTTCCAAGAAATGATCTTCTTTCTTATGAAGAAATATTTTCTCTGCTGGAAATTTTTTCTCAATTGGGATTAAAAAAACTTCGCTTTACCGGCGGAGAACCTTTTCTGAGAAAAGATTTTATGAAGTTATTGCGCAAGGTGGCGAAGGCCAACCTCTTCTCGCAAATTGCCATTACCACAAACGGCAGTCTTACAAGGCCCTTTATAAGTGAATTGAAAGAAATTGGAATTCACTCCATTAATCTTTCGCTCGATACACTCGATCCGCTTCGCTTCAAAGAAATTACGCGCAGAGATGAGTTTCATGAAGTATATCAGTGTCTTTTGGAATTGATAGAGAATAAAATTCCGGTTAAGATCAATAGCGTTATCATGGATGGAATCAATGATGATGACATTCTTGCTTTGGTCAAATTAACCAAAGAACTTCCTGTTGATGTCAGATTCATTGAAGAAATGCCCTTTAATGGTGGCGATAATTATGCGAAAATTAAATGGACAGATAAAAAACTGGTTGAACATATCCGATCTTTTTTCCCTTCTATGGAAAAAGTGAATGACGAAGTAGGTTCGACTTCTTCCAATTATTATATTCCGGGACATCTGGGGAAGGTTGGGGTAATTGCAGCATTTAGCAGAACATTTTGCGGTGCCTGCAACCGTGTTCGAATTACACCAAAAGGTCAACTCAAAACCTGTCTTTATGACAATGGTGTTTTAGACTTGAAAGAACTCATCAGATCAGGCGCTGATGTTCAAACAATAACCTCGGCTATCTTAATGGCATTTAATTCAAGGGCTGCAGATGGGTTTCAGGCAGAGAAGCACCGAACCGTTGGTTTGGTAACCGAATCCATGGCAACCATTGGCGGCTAGCGGGCTTTCTAATCTTTCCTTTCCTTGTTTATCTGAAATTTGTTCGGCAATGTTGCCGCATTCAGCCATAGGTTTACACCATATAAAAAAAACAGAATGAAAAGAGTGGGTTTGTGTGTGTGCGCGTTTTTTTTGGCTTTGTGTATGAGGTCTCAAACACCTTGTAGTAATGGTATGGCAGGAATTTATCCATGTGGAGGAATCGACCTTTTGAGTCACCTTAATGACAGCGAACTGGGCGGCGGAGTAAATGGAAATACGGTTTGGGGCTGGACAGATCCGGAATCAGGTCGCGAAATAGCCATCTATGGTTTGTCAAACGGAACGGCATTTATCGATATAACCGATCCGGTGAATCCATTGTTTATCGGGTTGCTTCCTACGCATTCGGAAGCTTCTCTTTGGCGGGAACTGAAAGTATATGGCCATTATGTCTTTATTGTATCTGAAGCCGACGAACATGGAATGCAGGTTTTTGATCTGGCCCAGGTTCTGGGTGTGACTAATCCACCGGTTGATTTCGCTGAATCTGCCTACTATGGTTCATTTGGTCAAGCGCACAATATTGCCATTAATCCGGAAACTCCCTTTGCATATTGTATGGGAGCCAATAGTACTTACAATGGCGGGCTTCACATTGTGGATATTCAGGATCCATTAAATCCTGTATTGGCAGGTGGTTTTGACGGCATAGGTTATGTACACGATTGTCAGGCAGTGATTTATAATGGGCCAGATACAGAGCATGTAGGGAAAGAAATTGTATTTGCCTATCACGGCAATGGAATGGCTGTGGTGAATTGCACAGACAAAACCGATTGTATGCTGATTTCTGATGTTCAATATCCGCTCACAGGATATACCCATCAGGGTTGGCTAACCGAAGACCAACGCTACGTGCTTATGGATGACGAAACTGATGAAGCTAATTTTGGCCAGCAGACAAGAACGCACATGTTTGATGCACTGAATCTTGATAATGTTGTTTACATGGGCTATTTCGAAGGAGAGCTTAATTCTTCAGATCACAATCTTTATATCAAAGGAAATTATGCATACCTGTCCAATTACAAATCAGGTTTGCGTATTTATAATATTGAAAATGTTGCAAATGCACTGCTTGATGAAGTGGCTTATTTTGATGTGTATCCAGACAACGACGAAAGTGGTTATGATGGATCATGGAACAACTATCCGTATTTTCAAAGTGGTAATATTCCGGTAAGCACCATTCACCAGGGATTTTTTGTGGTTCGCCCGAATTGGCAGTTGATTAGTGCAACCCAGGAGATTCAGACAAAATCAGTGGAGTATAATATTTCTCCCAATCCGGCTTTGGATTATTTCAAAATTACATTGAATGGAGAAGTGCTTAAAAGTCTTGTCATAACCGATATGACCGGTAAAATAATAGCTTCTTATCTTCAAATGCAATCCTCGCATTCTTTTGTAGTCGATTCTTCGAAATTGGCTCCGGGAGTTTATTTTGTTACTGTAAATGACCAATTCAATTCAAGAATTATCATCGAATAACGGCTCTTGTTTTTGACCTTCTAAACTTTACATTATGTGCCGATGATTTCTGTAGATGAAGCAGATAAAATTCTGAAAAGTATAGTATTCGAAATGGGGTCTGTGAATCTGCCGCTTGAGAAATGTACCGGAAGATATTTGGCCCAGGATTTATTGGCCGATCAGGATTTGCCGCCATTCGACAGGGTAATGATGGATGGAATTGCGGTGAAATCGCAGGATTATTTTTCAGGAACCAGAAATTTTCAAATTACCGGAATTCAAAAAGCAGGTGATATTCCGCTCTCAATCGACCGGCAGAATGCCTGTCTTGAAGTGATGACCGGATGTGTTTGTCCCACGGATGCTGATATGGTAATTCCTTATGAGAACATTTTAATTCAAAAGGATCAGGCTCAGATTGTTTCCGGAGAATATAAGCAGGGTCAAAATGTGCACAGAAGGGGATCGGATAAAAAAAAGGACGATCTTCTGGTATCAAAAGGGCAAAGGATTTCTGCCGCAGAAATTGGTGTAGCAGCCTCATTGGGTATTGCCAATCCATTGGTGTCAGCTTTTCCCCAAATATCTGTCTTTTCTACAGGCAATGAATTAATTCCAATTGAGAATATTCCGGAATCGCATCAGATTAGAATGTCGAATAATTATGTGATTCAATCGGCCTTGAGTGGTATAGGTATTTCAGCGCAAAGCGGACATCTTGCCGATGAAGAAGAAGCTTTGTTGTCGTCTCTAAAAGAGGCCCTGGAAACCAACGACGTTATTGTACTTTCGGGTGGTGTCTCGCAAGGTAAATTTGATTTGATTCCGGAGGTTTTGACGAAATTGGGCTTTACCACACTTTTTCATAAGATTGCTCAAAAGCCCGGTAAACCAATGTGGCTCGGAACATCAGGAAAAAAAGTAGTTTTCGGTCTGCCGGGCAATCCGGTAAGTACTTTTATGTGCGTATACCGGTATTTGATTCCATGGCTTCAGCGCTCGCTTTCCGGCAAAGATTTGCCCTTGATTCATGCCAAATTAGCTGAACCACTTTCTGAAAACAATAAGCTGACCCGATTTGTATCTATAGCGCTGGAAACCAGCGATCGGGGAGAACTATGGGCCCGGCCTCTTTCAACCGGAGGCTCTGGCGATTTTGCGTCACTTTCTGGTGCTGACGGCTTTCTGGAAATACCGCCTTCTTTGATTCCTTTTCAGAGAGAAAGTGTTTTTAAACTTTGGAAATTTCGTTAAACGCTGATTCATAGCGGTTTTTGGGAATGATACATTCCTTATTTTACATTGCTTGTCGGCTGGATGATTCTTATTTTAGCCACCCCAAATTGACATCCCCATTTTGAACAGGATATCCGTTTTACTACTTAAGTCTTATGTTGGTCCGTTTATCATCACATTTTTTGTGGCGATGTTCATTTTTGAAATGCAATTCATCTGGGTTTATCTGGATGAACTGGTGGGGAAGGGACTGAGCGGTTGGGTAATTGCCAAACTCCTCTTCTTTGCTTCGGCCCGGGTGGTCAACATGGCTTTGCCGCTTGCAATATTGATGTCAGGAATTATGACCCTGGGTTCCCTCGGAGAAAACAACGAACTGACCGCCATGAAAAGTTCGGGTGTTTCATTGCTGCGTATTTTACGTCCACTTATCGTTTTCAGTATTTTACTTTCCGCTCTGGCATTTGTTTTTGCCAATAATTTATGGCCTGTGGCCAACCTCAAGTGCAGAACCATATTGTTCAATGTAATGAAGCAAAAGCCATCGCTGAATCTTGTGAGTGGTGTTTTTTATAATGGAATTGAAGGCATTAGTATTCGGGTGGATAAAAATGATCCTGATAAAGGAGAGCTTACAGATGTGCTCATTTACGACCACCGCGGAAATAACAGGGGCAACAGAACTGTTATTCGCGCTCAGAGCGGTTTAATGGAGCAGACAAGCGACAAGCGATTTCTTATTCTCACCTTGTTCAATGGATACAGCTACGACGAACAAGAGGAGAAGAAAAGGAGTGGGAAACAACTAGAGTATCCCTGTTTATCCGGCTCATTTGATAAATCAACTTTGCGTCTTGATCTGAGCTCGCTTGCATTTAATGCTTCCAACGAGGAGACGATGAAAAACCCGGCGGAAATGATGACCGTTTTTCAACTTGTGGATGCAATCGATAGCCTTGAACTTTCCCTCGATACGCTGGAAAGCAGAATGTTTCAATCCAATCTTAAACAATTTCATTACGACAAACCTTCATCGGGTAGGGGCTCAGACTCCTTGGTCATGGAAGCCAATATTATGGATGGACTTAGCGCAGTTGAGACTCAAAAAGTGACCAACCTGGCCATGGAAGCCAGCAGAAAGAGTTTGGACGGATTCAAAAACAGAACCATGGAGTTTGAAGGCCGCAGAAAAAACATTACCAGACACAATATTGAGATGCACAGAAAATTCTTCCTTGCTGTGGTATGTATCATGTTGTTTTTTGTTGGTGCGCCACTGGGAGCCATTATTCGAAAAGGAGGTATAGGCATGCCCACTATGGTCGCGTTGGCTTTGTTTATTTTTTATCAATTGCTCACAATGACAGGAGAGAATATGGCCAAGAATCAGATTGTGCCGGTTTGGTTTGGAATGTGGATCAGCACTATTGTTTTTTTGCCATTGAGTATAATGATCACATACAAGGCCACCAAAGAAGCAGTAATGCTCGGTGGTGGTCCCAAATCAATGAATGCCTGGAATAAAATACTTGTATTTTTGAGAGTCAGGAAAAAAAAGCAAGCAATAGTATGAAGATTTTACAACTTTGTCTGAAACCTCCCTTGCCGGCTAAAGATGGCGGATGCATTGCCATGCACAATATTACACGCGGGCTTCAGAGGGAAGGACACAAGGTGAAAATCCTGACCATTTTTACCATGAAACATGATTTTATTCCGGAAGAGCTCGATCAGGAATATCTGGACAGCACAGAAATTGAAGGAGTTTATATTGATACCCGCGTAAATGCCGTTGATGCATTTTCGAGTTTTCTTACTTCAGATTCTTATAATATCAATCGTTTTTTTAGCACTGATTTCGATATCAAACTTACCAAAATTCTCAAGAAAGAGAATTACGACATCATTCATTTGGAAAGTTTGTTTATGACCCCATATCTGTTTACTATTCGCAGATGGAGCAAGTCGCCGGTTGTACTCAGGTCACACAACCTGGAATTTGTGATATGGGAAAAAATTGCCAACGGAACAACTTCATTTTTCAAGAAAATGTACTTGAATTATCTGGCAAAAAAGCTGAAAAAATATGAATTGAGTATGTTGGATCAGGTTTCCGGAATTGCCTCCATTAGTGAAGAAGATAAGGCAATATTCAGAGAACTGGGAGTGAAAAAACCCATTACAACCATTCCGGTAGGAATTGATTTTTCCGGTTATGAAATTGATGAGAACCAGAAAGTTGAATTTTGTCTTTTTCATTTAGGTGCCATGGATTGGGGACCCAATCTGGAAGGAATTCTTTGGTTTCTCAATCACATCTGGCCTTCGGTTAATCAGAAATTTCCTGACCTGAAATTGTATCTGGCGGGCAGGAGTATTCCGGATGAAATCCTGAAAGGTGGTTATCCAAATGTAATTATCAGTGGTGAAATAGACAATGCTATTGAGTACATCAAAAGCAAGGCTGTGATGATTGTGCCGTTGCTCAGCGCAGGTGGTATCAGGGTAAAAATAGTGGAAGGACTTGCACTTGAAAAGGCCATTATTTCTACCAGAATTGGCGCTCAGGGTTTAAACTGTCATAATGGCAAAGATATTTTATTGGCAGATTCGAAAGAGGAATGGCTCAATGCCATTCAGACTATTGTCGAAAATGGAGCTCTGGTGCGAAGCCTGGGAAAGGAAGGCCGCAGACATGCCGAATTGAATTTTAATATCAAAGCGGTTACCGGAAGGTTGATCAGTTTTTACAAGGAATTAATTGAGGCATGAAGATTTTTATGCTCGTGAGCAGAATTCCGTGGCCTCTTGAAAAAGGAGATAAACTCCGCGCTTTTCATCAGGTCAAATGGATGGCCCAAAAACACGACGTATTGCTGTGCTGCCTCGACGACAAAGGTCAGAGTGAAAAGGCTGTGACCTACCTGAAAACATTGATTCCAAGGGTTGAAGTAGTTCATCTGAATAAAGTTTTGATTGGATGGCGATTGTTGCGTTCTGTTTTTTCTGATAAACCATATCAGGTAAATTATTTCTACCAGGTCGCCGCCGCTGCGAAAATTAAGAAATTAATTTTAGAATTCAATCCAGATCATATCTATTGTCAACTCATTCGCACAAGCGAATACGTGAAACATTTGCACCAATATCCAAAGACCCTTGATTATATGGATGCCTTGAATGCCGGCCACATGCGCCGCGCTGGATCTTCGCAATGGTGGATGAAACCCCTTGTAAAAGACGAGGCGAGAAGATTGGTGGCTTATGAAAATCTTATATTTGAGTATTTCGAACACCATACCATTATCAGCAAACAAGATCAACAACTCATTTACCATCCGGATAGAAATTCTATAGCCATTATTCCAAATGGTGTGGATACTGCGTATTTTTTTTCTCAAAAAACGGAAAAGAAATTTCAGATTGTATTTACTGGCAACATGAGCTATGCGCCCAATGTTGACAGTGCCATCAGACTGGCCACGCGCATTTTGCCTTTGATACAAAAAAAAATTCCCGGGGCCAGATTGTTGATCGCAGGCGCAAGCCCTATAGATGCAGTGCTCAATTTGAAGAGCGCTACTGTAGAGGTGAGTGGCTGGATGGATGATATAAGAATGGCCTATTCCTCTTCTGAAATATTTATGGCTCCGATGAGTATTGGAAGCGGAATGCAGAATAAATTGCTTGAAGCAATGAGTATGGAACTCGCTTGCTTAACCAGCTCACTTGCGGCCAATGCACTCAATGTAATTTCAGGACAGCATTTGGTAGTTTGTGAGGAAGACGCGCAATTTGCAGAAGAAGCGATCGGATTGCTCAGAGACAAGAAAAGGGCCCGGGAAGTGGCACAAAATGGACGTAATTTTGTTCATGATAATTTCAATTGGAGTCAAACTGTAAATCAACTTTGTGATTTAATGTCGCAAAAAAAATAATCGGAAAATGAAAAAGTATTTTGCCTTTGTGCTCGTGTTCATAGTTGCGCATGTGTCGTATGCGATGATCAAAATTGCTGCAGGCCCTATGTTGGGTTATACAGAAATGACTGAGGTTTGTATCTGGGCGCAGGCAGATGCATCCGGAAGCGTTGAAGTCAGGTATTGGGTAAAGGGTCAGGATATGGATAAATCCAAAGTAAAATCTGTTGAAGCAATTGCATCTGAAGAAAATGGTTATACTGTGCATCTGGTGTTGAAGAATCTGGCGCCGGGTATCAGATATAGTTATACTATAGCTGCGAAAAATGCTGATCAGTTGCAAAAACTGAATGAATTTGAATTCTCTACTCAGGCACTTTGGCAGTTTCGAACAGATCCGCCAGCTTTTAAAGTTGCCATGGGAAGTTGCGCTTTTGTAAATGAAACAGAATATGATCGCCCGGGAGAGCCTTATGGCGGCGGTTACGAAATTTTCAATAGCATTGCCGACAAAGATCCTGATATGATGCTTTGGCTCGGCGACAATGTTTATTTGCGCGAAGTGGATTTTTATTCGAAAAGCGGAATCATTCACAGATATTCTCACACCCGTTCGTTGCCCGAAATGCAAAAATTACTTTCGACGTGTGCAAATTACGCCATTTGGGATGACCACGATTTTGGGCCCAATGATTCGCATGGCAATTATGTGCACAAAGATTGGACGAAACAGGCTTTCGAAATGTTCTGGGCCAATCCATCCTACGGCTTGCCGGGAGGCTGTGGCGACAAGGGAATTACCACCAATTTTTTATTCAATGACATTGAATTTTTCTTGCTCGACAACCGATTCTATCGCACATCGGCAGATGTAAAAGGAGCTGAAAAGCCCACAATATTGGGCGAAGAGCAACTGAACTGGTTAATACAATCATTAAAGGTAAGTAAAGCGCCATTTAAATTGGTCACCATCGGCGGACAATTTCTCAATACTGTCGGTAAATATGAAAACTATGCCGGCTACGCCGAAGAAAGAGAGAGGATTATTGAACTGATTAGAATCAACGAAATTACCGGAGTAATTTTTCTATCAGGAGACAGGCATGGGTCCGAATTGAGCATGTTGCCACTGGATAACAACAATGCCATTTATGACCTCACCGTTTCTCCGCTAACCAGCAAACCTTATGATTTTGCCACAGAAGAAAACAAACTTCGGGTGAAGGATACCTATGTCGGGCAAAGAAATTTTGCAGTCTTCGAATTTTCCGGAAAATACAAAAGCAGGGTATTGGTCATTAATGTATATGATGCGTCAGGTAAATTGTTGTGGACAAAGGAAATCCTACAACATGCGTAAATACGTGATGCATCGCGTATAAACGTCACGCATTTTATTTGGGTTTTTCGCGACGCATCGCGTATAAACGTCAACCATTTTATTTGGGTTTATATGCCACGCATCGCGTATCCACGTCAACCATTTTATTTGGGTTTATATGCCACGCATCGCGTGCCAACGTCAACCATTTTATTTGGGTTTATATGCCACGCATCGCGTATCCACGTCAACCATTTTATTTGGGGTTTTCGCGACGCATCGCGTATCAACGTCGGCCATTTTATTTGGGTTTATACGCGATGCATCGCGTATCTACCGACCCACCCAACATTATTTCCGCGTACCTTTTTGCCCGCCGGGTCTGTTGCCACCTGCACCATTGCCGCGCTGACCACCGGGCCTCATACCCGGTCCACCGCCATTTTCGCGGCGATTTTTTAATTCCTGCATCAGTTTTTTCTTGAAATCCTGTTCCAGTTTTGCCAGTTTTCTGGTTTTTTCTACTCCCAGAATGGGCAAACAATTTTTTAGAAACGCACTTTGCAGGTCTACTTCTTCTTTCCTCTTCTGTGTGATGAGATCTATTTGAGTGCTAAGTTTTTTTTCGTCCGTAATGGTATTGGAATCTTTTTCCAATTGTTTCATGCTTTTGCGTATGGCCTTTCTCTGGTCATTGAACTCATTGTACACAGGCCAGAATTTTTCGGCTTCGGCTACTGTGAGGTTTAATTGCTCGCTGATATAGGTTCTTTTCAGCAACTCAATTTTTTCCAGCCTCTTGGGGTCCTGGTCTTCTTCATTAATTTGTGCATTCAGAATATTGGAATATACTGAGGCCAAAATAATGAGTGCAAAAAGTAATATTTTCTTCATCGCTTCTGTTCGATTAATTCAATTCATTGAGTATATCATCACCACCATCTTCTAAAAGGAAATCCATTATTTCTTCATCACTAAGTTCGTCTAACTTTAGATCGTTTTTTGTACCCGAAGGTTTAATTTTTGAATTGTCTTTTAATGGCAATCCTGTTTTGGGGTCGAGTTTGGGTTTTACTTCTACAGGCTTTTCCAAAGCAGATCCGGCAATGCTGTCTGTGGAATTGGTATCTGTATAGACATCAGTAATTTCATCCATTATCAATTCAATGTCTTCTGGTTCTGTAATGATGTAATCGAGGTCATTGTCGTCGAGTTCAGTTTTTTGAAGCAATTCCGCGAAACTCTCCTTTGCTTGTGGTTTATCCGGAAAATTAAAAAACAACAAAGCCGCTATACTGGCAGCAATAGATACCATTGAAACAATTCTGATCGTATTGTTTTTCCGCAGTGGAATGACCGGTGTTCGATCTTCCTGCGGGGCAACTGCACTGATAATATTGTCCTGAGTCGATTCAAAATAATTTTCAGGAACACTGAATTCGTTTTTACCGTTGGATTCTGATAAAACTTCGAGATTTATTCTGCTAAGGATTTGATTTTGTTGCTGCTCAAAAAAGTCGTTGTCGACTTTATCACTCAGTTCATCAACTTTTGCCAATACTTTGGTTTGAAGCGAATCGAAGTATTTTTCCGGAACAGGAAATTCAGCCGTCCTTTCGCCTTCAGATTTTGTCAATTGAGCCAACGACAATATGCGCGACTCAGATTCTCCAAAATAATTTTCCGGAACTTGAAACTCAACCGATTTTTCACTTTCCGTCAGTGTCAAGTGAGTCAAGAATAAAATGAGTGACTCAGATGCGCCAAAATAATTTTCCGGAACGAAAAATTCCTCTTTTTTGGAAACAGAAGCAAGCCATTGACCGCTGCCATTGGGCAAATCAGGATCGATATGTTCAAGATATTGGCTCATCTTTTCACGTGGGCTTCAATTTTTTGCACGGCGTGATGAAAACTTGCTTTCAACGCACCCACACTGGTGCCAGTAATTTCGGCAATTTCCTCGTATTTTTTTTCCTCATAATACTTCATTATAAAGACTGCCTTTTGTTTTTCGGGAAGAGCAGCTACAGCGGTTTGTAATTTCATTTGAATTTCGTCGCCACCGTATAGCACATCATCCTGCAGTGATTTACCCAGAGATTGATCCACCTGATCCAACGAAACCTTACCCAGCCTTTTTTGTGTATTAAGAAAATTGATACTCTCGTGGTAAGCAATTTTGTGCAGCCATGTCGAAATTTTACTTTCTCCTCTGAAAGATGACAGGGCCTTCCATGCTTTGATAAAAGTATTTTGGGTAATATCGTCAGCATCTTCATGCTCCAGTACCATTCTTCTAATGTAATAGTAGATTGGTTTTTGAAATTGTTCCAGAAGATTGCGAAAGGCGCGTTCGCGACCTTCCGGTTGGCTGAATAATGCTAGAATCTCCTGATCTGTCATGCTGTGATATTACATCCCGACGGTTTAAGACATGGGCAAGTGTAATAGGTTTAAGGCGGATGGCAAAATAAATGTAAATACGCGATGCATCGCGTATCCGCATACCTTTGCCACAAATCACCCGGCCGCCTCATCGCTTTGCACTTGATGCAGGGAGGAAAGTCCGGGCTGCTTAGGGTGCCGCACCTTGTGAAAAGCGAGGGATGAATTCTGGTGACGGAATTTGTACAGATAGTATTGCAGAGATTTAGACTACCCTTTCATCAATTGAAAAAAGTGCTTTACTTCTTCAATTGATGGAAGGGAAAAGGTGAAAAGGTGGGGTAAGAGCCCACCAGTGGATTGGGTAACTGGTTCAGCTAGAGAAACCTTGCGGGCAGTAAGACCATGTAGACCGGTAATCCCCGGGCAACCGGGGTGAAGGGCGACCCGTCCGGAACCGGAGGGTAGGTCGCATAGATAAATGATGGGGACGCTGTAAAAAGCGGACAGAACCCGGCTTACAGGCAGGTGATTTTATTTTTTATCAGGGCTCCGGAAGGGGCCCTGATCAGTTTGGGTTGGTACGGAATTTTTTCTAAAACCGCAATTTCTGCCCGAAGGCCATCAATTTTGGCCTGAAAAACATTTCTCAACTAGAAATTCCTCCGAAATTTCAGTAAGAGACATCAAGTCACTACAAATCAGTTGCTTGTTTTCAAGAACTGAAATTGACAAAAATTCAGGGCATTTTGACAGGAAATAATTTTTTTCATTGAAATTTTTATGTCTCTGGAAATTTTTAAAATTTGGTCACAAAAAAATGTCTTCAATTTTTTGTGACCGTTTTTTTGTGATCAACTTTAGAGAATTTTAAAACTGATTTTATGCAATCTCTTCTTGAAACTCGTAAAAAACTCAATTTGATTCTTCTTGACCTCGAAGAATATCTCAAGGTGAGCCTCGAATTAATTCATAAAGCAGAAACAGATCAGACCCGGTTGCAGTCTTTACTATAAACTCCCCACTTTTTTAAGCCAACCACACCGAATAATCTTTTATAAATCCCATTCTTCATCCTTCCCCAAAACCCCAGCAAAATCAGCCCTAAAACATACTTTTACATTTCGTTTACATCGTTTTACAGCAATTATGAGGACTTCCTTTCTTGTCCATGGTACTTTTGACTCATCATTTTACCAAATACTTAAAGTTATGCAGAGTTACATCTTTTCCTTTCTGTTCGTATTTCAGTCCTTAATGGCTTGTAAGTCTATTCAGGATAAAGCACAACCTGTTGCCAGCAACAATGCTTTTCAGGTCATTGCAGCAGTTGAAAAGCATACCGAAACCACAGAATCTGTTGCAGGAGTGGAAAAACTTACTGAAACAACTGAGCCTGTACCCGGACAAATTCTATTTCAATCGTCCGATGGAGGTAACACCTGGCAGGACTTTGGCGCTGAATTGCCCAAAAACATGGAAGTCTGGAATACTTTGGAGCACAATGGACAAGTCTATCTGGGTTCTAATCAGGGACTTTATCGCAGAAGTAATTTGGCCATTGCCCCGGTTTGGGAAAAAGAAAATTTCCCTGGGGAAAGTGTAGAAAATATTTTTGCAGGAAAAGATGGTCTCTATGTAAGTAACTATGAGCATGGCTTTTATCTCTATCACAAATCTTTCCTCACCGGTCAATGGCAACCCATACACAAGGGATTGCCCGACAGCAGAATTCTAAGTGTTGCAGAAACTGCACAGGGAAACTTGCTGGTAGCCGGCGAATTTGGTATTTATAAATCGACCAACAACGGAACCACCTGGAAATATGTATATCAGGGAGAGTGGATTCATCACGTGGTGGAAATGGATGGTATACTCATAGCCTGCTGCGACAAAGGATTGCTGCGCTCTGCAGACGGCGGTGAGAATTGGAAATTACAGCATACAGAGAGCGGCTCTGCTTTTTATGCTACTGTCATCAATCATCAATTTGTAGCTCGAATGTCCGGAGCAGAAGGAAATTGGTCTGACCTGACCGGCGATGCTGCCGCTAATAGCAATAGAATCAGAACTTCAGTGGATGGCATTTCATGGGAGCGAATGGAGTTGAGACTTACTCAAATGCAATTTCCATCAGACATAATACAATTGGGAGCCTTTATCTTTTGCAGCAACGAACAAGGCGTATTTCGCATGGCCAGCAACAGTGAACATTGGGAATTGGTATTCCCCAACATCGGCCAGGCTCCTTACAGGTTGTCTACATCCGGTAATACAATTTTAGCCACTGTCGGTTCGGGTTGTTAGGAAATTGCACTACATTTTGGGCATGTTTTCAAGTGGTATTTTCAAAAGAATATGTTTATTGATGGTCATTACTGTAATGTCCATTGCTCTTGCCGGTGCTCAGAATGAAATTTACAGTGCAGTATCTCCCGAAAAAGTAAATCTTGCCCTGCGTCGCACAGCCGACAAGTTGTTGCGCCTTTCAGGCGATAGCACGAGCCGCATTCCTGCCGTCGAACAAAAAAATGCCTCAACATGGAGAGTTCTTTTGCAACAGCCTTTCAGTTATGATCAACTTCCGGCATTGCTTCAGGAATCACTCGACCTATACAATATTCGAACGCCGTATGAGGTAAAAGTTCGCCGTTATGGCGACGAAACGATTGACCTCGGATACCATCAGGTTGACTTTTCAGACGGAAAAGAAGTTCCCTGTCAGTCGCGTGAAATGGATGAGACCAGTCATTATATCGAAATTAGTTTTTTGCAGAATGAAGCTGCGATTCCCTCACCGGTTCAGGCAGAGAATCCTCTCATGACCTGGAAGAGTTGGATAATGATCTTATTGCCTTTTGGAATTATTTCGTTTTGGTTTTTTCGAAGAAAAAAAACGAAGCCCAATGATACAGTCAATATTGCAGCATCAAAAGAAACAGAGTGGCTCGAGTTTGGAAATTCGCGCCTTGATGTGGCCGGACAAATTCTGGATTGCGGCGGAACAAAACAATCCCTCACTTTTCGCGAAACGAAGTTGCTCAAACTGTTTGCATCCAATCCTGATCAATTGCTCGAACGCGATTTTATTCTCCAACAGGTTTGGGCCGATGAGGGCATTATGGTGGGCCGCAGTGTTGATGTTTTTGTCTCAAGGCTGCGCAAAAAACTGTCTACAGATACATCGTTGGGCATCGTTGCTGTGCATGGTGTAGGCTATCGCATGGAAACAGGAAAGGCCGCACAGAACGTGGCGGCCAGCGCTTAACAATTTTTCTGAATGTGGTTTTGTGCCCTAATGGGTTAAAATGTGCATATACTTGCCTTTGTGTAATGTCCATCGGAATATTACATTTTGGTGAGTACAATTACTTATTATACCAATGTTCATTTTAATTTAGTCCATGCCGTAGATGAAATCATACAGTGGTAAATACCGAGAGAGTAGCTGTTTAGTACAATCAAGCGCAGCGCAGATTGGACTAAAACAGATACCAAATCGGTATTACTCAACCAGATTATAGCCTTTTACCAAATTTACCTTAACCATTGAAAACATGAAGTTTGTCACAACCTTATTACTTATTTTCATTTCGCATCTTGCATTTTCTCAAGACAGATTGCTAAAGCTCGATAGCATGCTCAATGCCCTGTATTCAAAAGGTCAAATCAATGGAAGTTTCCTGATCGCAGAGAAAGGCGAAATTATTTACAATAAAAGTTTTGGACTGGCCAATGAAGTAACAAAGGAAAAGCTAGCGGATAATTCAGTTTATGAATTGGCTTCCGTGTCAAAACAGTTCACAGCAATGGCCGTTATGATGCTGAGCGAACAAGGCAAGTTGAAACTTAAGGATCCAATTGGTAAATACATTCCTGAACTTGCATTTTATAAGAATGTAACTGTTGGCAATCTGGTGCACCACACAGGTGGTCTTGCTGATTATATGGAGGTGATGGATGGAATTTTTGATAAAAATAAAATAGCCACCAACAACGACATCATACAAATATTCGCAGAACGTAAACCGGAGGTATTGTTTAAACCCAATACCCAATTTCAATACAGCAATACAGGTTATGCGCTTCTGGCAACTATTGTTGAACGTACTTCGGGCATGAGCTTCGGAGAATTTCTCGACAAGAATATTTTCAAACCATTGGACATGAAAAATACATTGGTTTATAACCGTCGATATGCCCCCAAAAAAGTAGATCATTATGCACTCGGATACGTTTTTTCCGAAAAATTGGGTAAGAATGTATTACCGGATGACGAGGAAGAATCGAAGATGGTTATCTGGCTCGATGGCATTGTAGGCGACGGCTGTGTAAATTCCACGGTGCTGGATTTACTCAAATGGGACAGGGCATTGAACACCAATAAATTGCTTTCACCAGATGGTATGAAGCAAGTTTTCACATCTGGAATTTTAAAAGATAAAACAAAATCAAACTATGGCTGTGGCTGGTTTCTGGAGGATTTAAAAGACTTCGGGAAAATTGTCAAGCACAGTGGCGGCTGGCCTGGTTACCGAACTTATATTGAAAGACACGTTGACAGCGATAAAACAATTATTATACTTCAAAACCACGATGATGTGAGTTTTGCGCTGGATCGTATAAGGCGCATTTTGTACGGAAAATTACTGCAGGAAGAGAGGGTAATAACCGAAATTAAATTGTCAGAAGAGGTGGCAGATAAATACCTGGGCATGTATCAGATTGCAGAGGATAATTATACCCACATCATGAAGAGAAAGGAGGGGTATTTTACTTATGAAAATGGTGGAATGAGTAAAATGCACTTTATCAATGAAACAGATTTTTTCAATGTAAATTTCCCTACAGACAAACATTTTATTGCGGATGCTTCTGGTAAAATTATTGGTTACAAAATCATTTTACATGGAACAGAACTACCAACAGCAACAAGAATTCAGAATCCGGAACAATACAAAGGCAAAGAGGATTTTTTCAATACAGCAGGTTGGAGTTTTCTGATCAATGACCAGTATTCAGAAGCCATTAAATACCTGAAACTTGGTGAAGAAAAATATCCCGGCTCATTGTTTCTGAAGGGCAATCTTGCACATAGTTATCTTTTTAATCAGAATTATGCAGAAGCCATTGGTATATACAAAGCACATCTGACCGAATCACTTACCGAAGGCTTTAGCTGGAAAGATATGATCAACCAGGATTTCACACAGTTTAAAGGTATTGGGATGGATGTGGCTCTAATGAAAAAAGTTTTGGCAGAACTGAATATGGAATTGCCTTGGGCCGAAGCGTCGCCTAATGAAACAGAAGAAAAAATAAAGGCCTTTGAAAATAGTCTTGCCAGTCGGGTAATTGTAGAAAATGAGCCGCCGCAGACTATTATAGATCGCATGAAATATTATAAGGTGCAAGGCCTGAGTATTGCCGTCATTCACAATTATGAAGTAGCCTGGGCCAAAGGATATGGCTGGGCAGATGTGGAAGAGAAAAGACAGGTAACCGCAGAGACTTTATTTGAGCCAGGCTCAATAAGCAAATCTTTAAACGCTGTTGGAATATTGAAACTGGCACAAGACCAGAAACTGGATTTGTACACCGATATCAATACTTATCTTACCTCATGGAAATTCCCTTATGATACCACATCACACAATAAAAAAATAACCCTTGCACAACTATTAAGTCATAGTGCAGGGCTTGGTGTACATGGTTTTCCGGGTTACGATCTTTTGGCGCCGATTCCAACTTTGACACAGGTACTCAATGGCGAAGCCCCAGCCAATACTCCACCAGTGCGATCAATATTTGAACCCGGATTACGACATGAATACTCAGGCGGTGGAACCACCATATCGCAATTGCTTCTTATGGACATTACAAAGAAAGCTTACGATTCTTTTATGTACGACAATGTGCTGAAGCCAATGGGTATGACAAATAGCTTTTATACTCAGCCCGCACCGAAAGAGAAACAGAGTATATGCGCAACAGGTTATTACAAAGATGGAAGTCCGGTGCTACACAAATTTCACGCTTATCCGGAGCAAGCCGCCGCAGGCCTGTGGATGACACCAACTGATCTCTGTCATTACATTATCGAAATGCAATTGTCGAAAGAAGGCAAATCCAATAAAGTACTCAATCAGGAAATGACCCAACTCATGCTCAAACCCAACAATGATGCCAATGCGGCAATGGGTGTATTTATCGAAGACCGCAAAGGAACGCTTTATTTTCAGCATGGGGCTGGTAACGAAGGTTTCTGCGGACAATATTTTGGCAGCTTGGAAGGTGGAGATGGAGTAGTGGTGTTCTTAAACTCAGATTATAGTGCAGGTATGATGGAAGAAGTCTTGAATAGTGTGGCAAGAGTTTATGACTGGAAGAACTTCTATGAACCCATTTATAAAAGAGCGGTAGAAGTGCCCGAAAATGTGGTGAAGGAATTTGTAGGAATGTACACTGTAGGCGAAAATGGATTTACTGAAATTGTAAAAAAGGAAAGCGATTACTGCCTTTATGCCGAGGGTCAATACGCTAAAATGTACTTTACCACCGAGACTAATTTTTTTAACAAAGAATTTGGTTCTGAAAAACAAATTGTAAAAGACGTTTCAGGAAAAGTAACTGGCTATTTGCGCACCTTCAATGGCGAGTCATTGCCGCAAGCTTATAAAGTAAATGATCCAGCGAAGTTAACCGGTAGTGAAGACCTTTTCAATTCAATAGGCTGGTATTTGATTGAGAGCAAAAGATATGATGAGGCGGTACAATACCTGAAGCGTGGGCTTGAACTGTATCCTGCATCTCTGATTATCGAAGGTAATCTGGCGCATGCTTATTTGTTTAAAAATGATTACACCACGGCTTTGAAGATTTACAAGTCGCACCTTGGGAAAAAGATCGATGAAAATTTTTCATGGAACGACATGATAGCGCAGGATTTTCTGTTTTTCAAAAGAAAAAATTTCGACAAGATCGCAATGGATAAAATATTGTCTGATTTGAAGTTGAAAGGGGCGGAGGGGTATTGAGTGCGGTTTAGAGAAAAAACCTTTTATGAAGGTCCGGTAACTTTGTCTTATTGAGAAGAAGAATTTTCGTTTTAAATGAATTCAGATCTGACCATCAGCCAAAAGCCAAATTACAATTAGAAATACCAGCCCATTCTCTATATTTGTATTGAGATTGTATTAAACCATTCATAAATCACTTCAAAATCAGTAGTTAATTCAGCAGTCATGAAAAGAATCTGTGTGTCTTTAATCGTTTATTTTATTGCGCTCCAATTGTTTGCTCAAGTTCAGGTAAGCAGGGATTATGGTATTTCAAAAACCCCCGGATCGCACAAGAAAGAGATGATGGAGATATTGAAAAATTCTAAGACCTATTTTGTTTACCTTGAATCTGATATCGAACATTTGGATGAATTGAAACGAGAACTTTCGAGTGTTTGGACTTTCAATACGCTTGAATTCGTGCATATTGACAAAAGAGACGAAGTCATTAATATTAAGGATGTTGCTGTGTTTTGTCCTCAAAGAATAGAGACAAACGAAACCTTTCATGAATCAAATACCATGAGAGTTAAAAGCTCTTATACCTATTATAATTCTTTTATTGAGCTGTCGCTTAATTTAGGTGAAAAGCGGTACCCAATTGCGCGCATAGAACTACAAGATGTTAATTATGCAAAAGTAGAAGATATGGGGAAATTGCCTTATGCTAATTGGTCTGTTCCTTTACTAAAAGCTTATCTTTTTAATATTAACAATGAACTTTCCAATGGGACAACATGCGGATTTCAGGATATCATTAAGAAAGGTGGAATGAAAGAATTAGATGAAGGAACTTTGATCATTCCCGAAGAATTAATGGGCCCGGATACAGCGAAAGAATTGATGACGGACTACAGTTCTAAATATGAAGTGATGCCATCAGGTGCAATTCAGGCTTTTATTAAGAATAGTGAAAAGCCTGTTTTTATAGCTTGTTTTTTGATAACTCCTAAAGACAAGTGTGCGACAATTTACAATGCAAAAACCGGAGAAATGGTTTACAATTCCTATACTACAATGTCCCGGGAGTTTAAAGAAAAAGATTTTTATCGAATAGAAATTGCTGTTCGACATGCAGTCAAGGAGGCACAGGAATAAATGGATATTCGCCCAGGCGCTGGCTTGTGCGCAGCGTTAGCAGCGTGGCCCTTCGGGCTGCATATCACTTGAGTTGGCTGCCCCCGGCGCTGGCTTGAGCGCAGCGGTAGCCAGTGCCTTGCGCTTGAGTTGGCTTGCAGCCAACCCTCATGAAAATTCCCTTGGCGCTGGCTTGAGCGCAGCGGAAGCAGCGTGGCCCTTTGGGCTGCCTATCGCTTGAGTTGGCTTGTAGCCAACCCTCATGAAAATCCCAATAAGAGAAAGCATTGAAATTTACGTTACTATTTAACCTGATTTTTTATATTCGCGATATAAATCAAACAACATGGCCCAGGTTAATCCTTACATCACCTTTAACGGCAATTGCGAAGCTGCCTTTAATTTTTACAAATCCATTTTTGGCGGCGAGTTCTCTGGTGTAAATAAATTCAAAGACATGCCGCCTGCTGATGGCCAGACCATGTCAGCAGAAGACGGCGAAAAAATTATGCACATTTCATTTCCCATCAGCAAGGAGACCATTTTATTGGGAAGTGACACTTTCGGTGAATGGGTCTCTCATTATAAAGAAGGCACAAATTTTACCTTGTCAATTAATGCAGCCAGCGAAGAAGAGGCATCCAATCTTTTCAACGGACTTTCTGCCGGAGGAAGAGTTACCATGCCAATGGAGAAGACATTTTGGGGAGCATTCTTCGGAATGTTTACGGATAAGTTTGGCATCAACTGGATGGTGAATTATGATTACGAAAAGAAATAATCATGGCCAAAAAGGAAGTATATCCCCATTCAGATAAACTTGCAGCCTATAGTAAATTAATATCATGTTTCCCTGAATTGGAAAGGAAAGGAGCGGCCATGCCATATACTGCTGTCAATGGCAACATGTTTTCCTTTCTTGATAAGGACGGAATGCTGGGCTTGCGCCTTCCTGAAAAGGAAAGAAATGAATTCCTGAAAAAGCACAAAACCATTTTATGTGAGGCACACGGAACTGTATTGAAAGAGTATGTATTGGTTCCCGATAAATTGTTTTTGAATACTGAAAAAATCGAAAATTATTTTAGGATGAGCTATGACTATGTGATGGCTTTGAAGCCAAAACCGTCGAAGAAATAACAGAGACAGTCCCTTTGGCGCTGGCTTTAGCGCAGCGGAAGCAGCGTGGCCCTTCGGGCTGCCTAAAGCTTGAGTTGGCTGCCTCGGCGCTGGCTTGAGCGCAGCGGAAGCCAGTGCCTATCGCTCGAGTTGGCTTGCAGCCAACCCTCATGAAAATCCCCCTTGCCCTGCCTTTAACACACAATGTCCCCACCAAACCGTGTAGGAGTTTTAGCCAGAGATTGGATCATGCTCTTTACTGATACATATGGTTTTATTGGCAATTGCACATTGAAGCACACCGGGGAATTATCTTATATTTGCGCTGCTTAATTTAATATTGTTGATTTTATGCCATTCTTACTCGCCTTTCTCGGAATTATTATATTCCTTGTCATATTTTACATCTCTACAAAAAACGGCCTCATAGGCGCGAAGAATGCTCTTGAGATGGCCAAAGGCAGTTGGGATGCCATGCTCAAAAAACGCTACGACCTTATTCCAAATCTGGTGGCTACCGTAAAGCAATACAGTACATACGAAGAAAAAACGCTCACCAGAATCACGGAGCTTCGCGCAAAAGGAATGAGCGGAACAGCTACAGATACTGAACAGGCTGAACTGAACAAACAATTTGGTGTTCTCGGCCGATCCTTCATGGCGCTGTCTGAAAATTATCCCGATCTCAAAGCCAGTTCACAATACACCGCATTACAAGGTTCGCTGAACGAAACCGAAGAACAAATTGCTGCAGCCCGCAGAAGTTACAATGCCGCTATTACTGCATACAACAACAAAATTGAAATGTTTCCAGGAAGTCTTTTTGCACCTGGAATGGGCCTTGTGCGGATGGCAGTGCCCACCATTACTGAAGACGAAACAAGGAATGTGGATGTAAAACAGTTATTTAATTCCTAGTGTCATGTTAAATCAAATATGACGCATTTACTGTATATTTGTAAAAAAAACAAATGATACGTTATACAATTAAACTCACCCAATCAGAAGTTGTTGAACTGCATGCAATAATCAACAAGGGTTCTCATTCTAGTCAA
>JANNEQ010000216.1:0-60693 GCA_031378885.1 Flavobacteriales bacterium | reverse complement strand
AAGATTAGAGAAGAGGTGAATGCTTGGCAAACAAACAGAAATAATAAAAATAGCAAAATAAATTGGCAGTTCACAAATAAGGATGCCAGAATTAAACTCAGTAGATTGTATCCGTCATTACAGGATTAACATAACACTAGTGTTTTCGGATTTTGAATCTTATT
This sequence comes from Flavobacteriales bacterium, assembly GCA_031378885.1. GTDB lineage: Bacteria > Bacteroidota > Bacteroidia > Flavobacteriales_D > Sanyastnellaceae > JANNEQ01. The sequence continues at coordinate 60,529 of JANNEQ010000216.1, read as the reverse complement.
ACCAGCAAGAAATTCTTCCCGAACTTCAAAATATTGAGCAGGAAAGAATAAAGCGAAAAACAAAAGTTGTGGTTGCAATTGTTGTTAGCGCCCTTATAGGTGTTGTTTTTGCTTTGATTGCCAGAAACGCAGCAGGCTTATTTGCCGGGGTCGTACCTTTCATTTTTTATGCAATATTCTATAGAGACAAAGGTGATCTTCATGCGCAATACAAGAATCAGATTATTCGAAGAGCAGTTACTAAATATTTCCCCGATATTCAATACGAACCCGGTAAAGGATTTCCGGAAGGCGAATTCGATAATCTGGGATTGTTCAATCAATCTCCAGATCGCTACGAATGCGAAGATCTTTTTTCTGGTCAAATAGACAAGACTATATACTCCTTTAGTGAAGTGCATGCAGAATATAAGACTACGCGAATCGATAGTAAAGGCAGAACACACACGGAATGGCACGACATTTTTAAAGGAATAATCTACACAGCCGACTTTAACAAATACTTTCACAATACTCTTGTCGTCCGCCGCGATACATGGAAACTATTCGGTTCAAACAATAGAATTCAAATGGAAGATCCACGTTTTGAAAGTAAATTTGATGTGTTCTCCGCTGACGATCATGAAACGCGTTACATTCTCTCTCCTGCACTAATGGAGCGAATTATGGAAGTCGATGATCGCTATAAAGGGATAATGGTGTCTTTTAAGGAATCGAAAGTAATCTTAACCGTTCCAATGGGCAAAGACAGCTTCGATATGTCCATTTGGAATAGCGTTCTAAGCCCGAATAAAATACATGTCGAACTCCAACTGATCGCATCCATGCGCTCCATTATTGATACTTTGGAATTGAATACACGTATCTGGACAAAGCCTTAAGTGGTTCGTTGTTATCGATGCTTGATTTTTTGCGGTAAATAATTTCTCCCACTGGCGCTGGCTTTAGCGAAGCGGTAGCCAGTGCCTGCTGCTCGTGCTGGCTTGCAGCCAGCCAACCTTTCTCTGGCGCTGGCTTTAGCGAAGCGATAGCCAGTGCCCGCTGCTCGTGCTGGCTTGCAGCCAGCCAACCTTTCTCTGGCGCTGGCTTTAGCGAAGCGGTAGCCAGTGCCTACTGCTCGTGCTGGCTTGCAGCCAGCCAACCTTGCACTGGCCAGCAGCCAACCCTGCGCTTGCAGCCAGCCTTCTTATCCATTCCCGAAATCCTTATCACAAGATCACCCATGCCAACAATTCCACCGAGTTTTTAATCAGGTCAACATTACCTCAATACGCAAATTTCGAAATTTATTTGAATAAAAAAAGCCTTTCCCACTGGCGCTGGCTTTAGCGAAGCGTTAGCCAGTGCCTACTGCTCCAGTTGGCTTGCAGCCAACCCTCTTGAAAATTATTCATGTAAACAAAAAAAAAGACCCCGCATCCAGCGAAGTCTTTCATTTTTATCAAAACAAATAATGATTATCTGATCACTACCAGTTTAGTTGGATTAATCACAATGCCCGATTGACTTGTAATCTGAAGGAAGTATGTTCCCACTGGCAATTTTTCTGTATCAATTGTGGCTCTTGTGCCATTGAAACTTCCCAGTGAAAGGGTTTGTTTTCCGGTAACATCTGTAGCGGTAACCTGGAACGATCCCATTGATTGTGGAAGTGTAATGCTAACTATTCCACTTGCAGGATTTGGGTAAATACTGGCATTCAGTTCTGATTCTTCAACCCCTATTACAACGTCACTTACCGTGTGCAATGTAGTATTGGTAATTACGGCAGGATTAAAATCGAAATAGATATAAGCCGTGTTTTCAATGGTAGTCATTTCAGGAAGATTGGGCAATAATGATACGCTGTAGCGGATAAAGCCATGACTTCCTGCTTCGTCCGCAGTGCTATCAGGTAAATTGATATCTGGGAAGAAGAAATCAATTTCTTTGGTTGAACTATTTAAAGTTGGCTGACAGTAGTGCGACGTTGCAATGATTTCGAATGTATCAAAATCAAGATTCTCATCCAATTGATCCAATACGTGAACATTAAATGCCTGATAATTTCCGGTGTTCTGGAAACGCACAAGGTATTCAATGGAAGTTCCATTTGGAATAATATGCGCATCGCCTGTACCAGCCGGTGTGCCTTGTTTGTCATTGGGATCGTAGCTACATGCTAATATGGTTGAATAAGATCCGGCATCTTCATCAGCAATATTGCTGTCACCATCATAAGTAAGTAAAGAAACACTATTGGTAATCTCTTCACCCATCGAATTGAAGTCTGGAGACAGCACTGTGATTGAATAGTAGAACACTTCTCCTAATCCCATGTCCTGAATATCCCATGTAATTATATTTCCATTTACACCAGAAGGAGTCGGATAAGCATCCAGATAATTAAGAAGTGGATCGAGTGTTACGGAGAAAGTACCGTCGGCCACCTGGTTGCCGTTATTCGATACATAAAACCAGATATTGCCATCGAATCCACAGAAGAACCATGGTTCAGTAAATTGATAACCCAAATTGAAATTCGGATCATTCGTGCTCAATCCGAAGTTATATGAGTATATGGCAGAACTCACATCATGACTGGTAGGTGTTGTATAGGTAGGGTAGAGTGTCTGATCATAGGCTATGGATAGCGTTGAAATTTCTTCTCCAATATCCGAGAAAATATAAGTACCGTTTTCATTGGTCACTGTGGTGATTTCGTCAATACTAACTTCAATTCCTCCAATGCCAGATTCGTTTGAATCATGATAACCATTTTCATTGGCATCCATAAACACTGTTCCTGTGAGCGATACCGGAACGATGTCGGTTACATTGAAAAATGCTATTTCAGAGAAAAACATATGGTCACCCATGTATATATAAATGGGGTAAACATCGCCGTCTTCTTCAATATAATTTACATGACAATATCCATTTACATCACCCCAAAAAAGACCATCTCCAAAATCATCGGTAATTTCGAACTTATAACAACCTTCTAAAGATAAAAAGACGTTGGTTACGTATTGCGTAACGGGCATTTCAGCTCCTCCTGATGCGATTACCGTGTTCGTTTCGTCGGTAATTGTCCAATGAATTTCTTCCGGAAAATTATCTGAAAGCAAGTCAATTTGAATATGAGAAGTACTATTGGAAGCTCCGTTAATTTGAGTACTGACCTCATTATCTCCCGTAAAATCCTCAGGTCCAACTATTGCTGCGGTTAAATCGAATGATTCGGCCTGATTAAATTCGCCAAGATCAAGTAAAACTGATTGGTTCAACTCAAGATTACCAGTCCAGTGAATCGTCTCTTCGTAGCCCAGGGTAGTGGTTATTAGTATGTCACACTCTGTTAGTGGAGTTGTGCCGTAGTTGGCGAGGTGCAAAACTACATCTACAGCATTACATGTTCCATCTAAGGTTAGAGAAACAAGTGCCGGATTATATTCGAGTATGTTAGAATTACCGCACAAATTGGTTGAGGTTTGTACGAGTTGAGCGGGCGTCAACTGGCCAACTTCTTCTATGGTACCGTCTACGCAGATTTTGTAAATTGTCGGATAGTACGCTATGGCGTAGTCTTCAACGAATTGAGCGTCGGCATCTATTATGGGCACATCCAATACTGCTGTGAAATCTCCCTGAGAGTCTGGTCCACCATACAAATCGGAAACAGGGCTATTGGGATCGCCCTCAATAAATAACGTAGTTACGGTGTTGTTACCCAAAGGTCCGTTTACATCATTACAAGTCTGAAGCGCGTCAGATAGGACATAGTTCCAAACCGGACCTGCCCATGTGGCACCCACGCAGATAATCACTTGCCTGCCTTCGGCCAGTTCGTTGGATAAAGTCCAGGTGTTGCCGTTCAGATCTTCAAGCGTGAAGTCCGGAGCCATAGACCCGGTTGCTAATTGTCCATTCACATTTAAAACTAATAAGGACAGCGACAGAAAAAGTAAATGTTTAATTGATTTCATTTTTGATAAATTTTTCAAATGAGCAAAAAAAAATAAAATGTTAAAAGTTGATTCAGGCAAATATAGGCCTATTACAACTTGATAATCAATGGATGCCGGTTTGCGTAAAAATGCATAATTTTTTCAAATTAAGCGGTTTTTTGTCAAATAATTACCAATGTTCATTTTAATTTATTCCATAGACTAATTGAAATATTCCATGGTTATACACCAATAGAGTACCTGTTTAGCAGAATCAAGCGCAGCGCTGATCGGACTAAAACCCACTTGCGCTGGCTTGAGCGTAGCGGTAGCAGCGTGGCCCTTCGGGCTGCCTGCCACTTGAGTTGGCTTGCAGCCAACCAACATGAACTTTCTCTTTGTTGCTAGCTGTAGCGCAGCGGCAGCCGCGTGGCCCTTGGGGCCGCCTACCGCTTGAGTTGGCGTGCAGCCAACCAACATGAACTCTCTCTGCTGGCTGCAACGCAATTAGCACGGTCCTTCAATCTGCCAGCCAGGCCCACAAAAACCGGCAATAATTTTTTTAGGATATAGCTTGAAAACCAATAAAACAACCCACTCAACTACTAATTCTCAGGATACCCATTGTCCACCCAGCACTTAATCTTATCAAGGTCTCCATCACTCAAATTGCCATTTTTGGGCATACTTTGGTTGTCAAGTACTTCACTTTTGAATTTTCCATTCGATAGAATAGACTGAAGTCCTGAATAAGAGCCGTAGTTACTGTGGCAACTGGATGAAGTACAATTCGCGTCGATAATAGATTTTATCTCACTATTATACTTCGGATTTGAGCCATTGCAAGTGGGTACATGTTCTTTTTTACAGGAAATAATGAAGGCGGTAAAAAGTACGAGTGGAATGATTTTTTTGAAGGATAGAAATTTCATAGTTCGATATAAATTACAAATTGATATTATTTAGGCAAGTATAGCATAAATGGACATTCACAGACTACACCTGATTGAATTTATTTACGTTTGAATGCGAAAATTATTTTAAAATTAATATTCGAACGCATAAGATAACCCAGGTTTATAAGTGAGAATTCAAAGATAAAACCGATTTGGTATCTGTTTTAGCAGAATCAAGCGCAGCGCAGATTCTGCTAAACAGCTACTCTCTCGGTATTTACCACTGTATCATTTCATCTGCGGCATGGACTAAATTGAAATGAACATTGGTACAATTTACGGAGTCAGGTCTTTTTATCCAGTCATTGTTCATTTATGAATACAACAATGTTTCGAGATTAATATAAAAATGGTAATCCACCTCAGGAAATCTCAGGTAAATTGCCCTTCTCTATCTATTGTGTTCTCCGGTACAAACTCTTTTCAAAACAATGATCAGGATTCGTAAATATATTGTCTTCCTTATATTGCTTATGGTGGCTTTTGTCATTCATGTGCAAATGAGAACTGTCCCTGATGAATGCACCAGGGCCTACGACACAAAGATTTTACGCTCTGCACCAGATTCCCTTTTTCAGGGTGAAAATGATGTCTTTGCTTCCTCAGGCAATTGCGACAATTGCCATGGCTTAGACCCTGCAGGATTGGCCAGTGTGGATGGAGAAGGAGGCGACATAAATCTTGTAAGTGACTGGAGTAGCTCCATGATGGCCAATTCTGCTAAAGATCCATACTGGCGCGCGGCAGTGAGTAGGGAAGTACTCAGGTTTCCGCAATTTCAGACAGATATCGAAAATACCTGCACCAAATGCCATGCTCCTTTAGGACATTTTGCGGCCACCATGATGGGAGCAGATCATTATTCGATTGGCGAAATGCAGGCTGATTCAGTCGCATTGGATGGAGTGAGTTGTTTGGCCTGTCACAGACAATTGCCACAATCTGAAATTGCGAATCACACTGGCGTGTTACAATTCGATCTTCTAAAGGTAGCATACGGCCAATACGAAAGCCCACTTATTTCGCCAATGGCTGCTGCCACAGGATATAATCCGGAATACGGCCTTCATATATCAAATAGTAAGCTTTGCGCTGGTTGTCATTCTTTGATTACCGAAACGGTAGACATGGATGGTCAGCTTACGGGCAATGAATTTGTTGAACAGGCTACCTGGCACGAATGGTTGAACAGCTCTTATCCAGCCTCCAATACTTCTTGTCAGTCTTGTCATTTGCCTCGTCAGGAGGGATTTGGAGTAGTGTTGGCAGCGGGATTTCCCACGCCACCTCGCCAGTTATTCGGATTGCATACCCTCGCTGGTGGAAACTCATTGATGCTGGACATCCTTAGTCAAAACCGAGATACGCTTGGTATTTATGCATCACAGAGCCAATTCAATGAAACCATCAATGCCACATTGGCCAACCTTCAAACAAATAGTTTACTGCTCACTTTTCCTCAGGTGAGCAGAACCTACGATACTTTGTTCGCAGATGTCAAACTCAAAAACATTACCGGCCACAAACTTCCCAGTGGTTATCCCGCAAGAAGAATTACCATACACGCTGCAGTGACAGACTCATTGGGCAATGAATTGTTCAGAAGCGGCGGCTTCGATGATGGCTTTCATTTTCTGGAAGAAGACCTGAATTTCGAACCTCATTACAACATTATTTCACAAGAAGATCAGGTTCAGATTTATGAAATGGTGATGGGAAATGTAATAAGTGAAAGAACCACTGTTCTCAGTCAGGGCGCAAGCCATCTCAAAGACAACAGACTTGTGCCTTTGGGACATTCTTCAGCAGGAGCGTTAGGCGATACGACAGAAATAGTATTGAATGGGGTGAATGATCCGGATTTTAATTTCGATCCAAATGAAGGAAGTGGCTCAGATATTTTACACTTTCATATTCCACTCAACGGATTTACCGGAACGGTTAATTTAAGTGTAAAAGTTTATTACCAAAGTGTGCCACCTTTCTGGGCTGAATCTTTGTTTGAGGATGATACACCCGAAATCAACTTCTTCGAAGAAATGTACAATGCCTCCGATCGTTTGCCGGTATTAATGAAATCAGCAAACACAAGTCTTTCGCCGTATGTTGGAATAAAAGAATTGGAAGAACTTTCTTTAGCGAAAATTTTAAATTCGCACAATGGAGTTATTTCTTTTCAGGCCAATCATATACTTCAGGTAGATGTATATGACATCACCGGAAATTTACTGCTCGTGAAAATGGTTAACTCAGGCAATCAGTCAATTGATAAAGTTCTTTCTACAGGAACATACATTATTTCTTTTACGGATAAAAAAGGAAAGAAGCAGATAGAAAAAGTGATGGTCAGATAAGTTCTCCTTTATTTCAAGGAGATGAATGTGCCTTGTCTTGTTGCATAGAATAGTGAGAGTTAGGGCCCCTTATTCGGGCTATAGTCCATAATGCCTCATAACAAGTTTTTCAAACCACCTGTCGGGCAGAATCCTCATCAATGTCAGGCTAAAGCGCTGCATGGTGGTAGCCACTCTGTACCTCAATCTTGGAGATGGATTTGAAATGATACCGGCAATACAATGCCCTATAATTTCAGGTTCTCTTGATTTCGTTACTTCATCACTTACCTGACGGACAGTGCGTCTGTAATCATCGCCATAGTAGTTCTCATCTATAAAAGAGGCATACTTCCTCGTAGTGTTGATATTGGTCTTAAAGTCGCCAGGTTCAATCAGGCAGACTTTTATTCCGAATTGTTTTACTTCCTGACTCAATGATTCCGTAAAACCTTCTACTGCGAATTTGCTGCTGCTGTATATTCCTCTGAATGGAAGCCCCATTTGAGCAGCAAGCGATGTAATGTTGATGACATATCCACCTCCTGAATTTCTCAGCAGGTCAATGGTGTTTCGGCAAACATTCATCACTCCAAATACATTGGTTTCAAAAATCTCGCGTGCTTCCTGATCTGAAGTATTTTCGAGCGGGCCAATCATACCCAGCCCTGCATTGTTCACCACTACATCCAGTTTTTTCTCACGGTTGATCACAAAAGCAACGGCTTCTTTTACAGAGTTTTCATTTGTAACATCCATTTTCACCAGAGTAAAACCATCCGTAGTATCGCCGGAAGTGCATTGCCTACTGGTGCCGTAGACGTTATGTCCTTTGGCCGCAAGTAGTTTGGCAACTGACAGGCCAATGCCACTGCTGGCTCCGGTTACCAAAATTGTTTTTTTATCTCTTTCCATGAATTCGGGGTAAAAATAATAGCTTGGAGGAAATTATTCCCTTATTAGTTTCGCCTCGAAATAATCACCATGGAAGAACATCTCAATAATTTCGAAAACTTAGGGTTTCTCACCGTGGATGATTTTCTGGAAAAGTCTGAAATACAGGCCATCCGCAATGATTTGGAGGAGATAAGAGACAAACAACTTTTCAAAAAAGCAGGAATAGGAAAGGAAAGTAATTTTCAGATTGACCAGTCTCAACGCGGTGATTTCATTCACTGGATTGATCCGCTCCAAGCATCACCGGCAATAGAACTCTATTTCAATAAGATTGAAGAGATTCGTCTGCTCCTCAACCGAAATTTTTATCTCGGTCTGAGAAGTATGGAATGTCACTATACAGAATATCCGGCAGGTAGTTTCTATAAAAGGCATGTCGACAGACATAAATCGGGTTCCAACAGAGTCATTTCTTTCTTACTTTATCTGAATGATAATTGGAAAGAAACAGATGGAGGTCAATTGGTTATTTATCACGACAATAATCCCTCGACTTCAATATTGCCATCGGCCGGAAAGCTGGCCATATTTCTAAGCGAAAAAGAGCATGAGGTTGTTGTTACATCGCGGGTGAGGCAAAGTGTCACAGGCTGGATGCTTGATGTTTAACATTGAATCAATAGAATATTGGTTTTTCTATTCATCTTAAGTGTGCTGTGCTCAGGGGTATTACCGACTTTTAAAATTCACAATCGTAAAAAGCTCATTTAAAAAATGACGAGCGGTGTAACGAAATGACTTTTTTAAACGTCATTTGTTCATCTCAAATTTTTAACCAATGAAAAATATTTTTACCATCGTCTTATTTATCGCAATTGGTCTTACAGCCAGAGCACAGCAAATACCTTATATAGTAACAGGATTCAATGATCCCTACGAAGACATTGCAGAACCCATTTCTTTGAGCAACGGCGAGGTTTGGGACGACCCTGAGTATTTTGTGAATATTGGCTTCAATTTTCAATTGATCAATGAAGTATTTCAGAATGTCCTCATTTTATATCCCGGAGCGCAAGTGGTTTCTGCCGATGTAATGGAGGATAGTGTAGCATTAATGGGGCCTTATATGTCTGACATTATGGATGCTGGTGTTTTGCAGGACTCAAGTATATCACCCATTTCATACGCCATAGAGGGCCAGCCGGGAAGCCGCATTTTTAAACTGGAATGGAAAAATGTCGGTTTTTATTATGAATTAGAGTCGGGCGGGCTAATGGGCAATCGCATTAGTTTTCAAATGTGGTTGTACGAAGGAAGTAATATTATTGAGTACCGTTATGGCCCCAATTCTATTAAAAATGGTTCTCTGGTTCATGATTTCGGTGTTCCATTTGTTGTTTTAGGACAACAGGTGGCTATCGATGGTTCATCCTGGGAAGGCCTATGGATTATTGGAGGAACAGAGGCCGCACCCGTAGCAACTGCCTGGACGGATCCCGATGTTTTACCCGATCCCGGATTATTTCCCGGTTCTGAATTCCCTTCGGGCACCGTAATACGATTCTCTCCAACCTTCACCAATGTGATGGAAAACAACAAGCCTGCCTTTGCCATATTTCCCAATCCAATCAACGACAACCTGAACATTAGTTGGAATTCATCTAAAGCAATGGCCCAACTTTTTGATATTACCGGAAAAGAAGTGTCCTCTCTCATACTTCAAAACGGCATTCAGCAAATGAGTGTCTCCGATTTGAGCGCCGGCTCTTATGTACTTAGAATTATCGACGAAAACAAAGTTTACACCCAACATTTGATTAAAAAATAATCCGATCCGGTTAAATCTCAAAAGCCCATGAAACCATCATGGGCTTTTTTAATGCATTGAAATAATCAGGGACTATAATTAAAAGTATATTGTTCAACTTTTGAATATTCCGGAAATTTGAATACAGTAAATTCATCAGAGCCAAACCCGCCCGGCATCGCATTCTTCCACCTTAAACAGTAAAAGTATTGATCACTTTAGAAAGTTAGAATTGTGCATTACGCTTCGTGTCTCACTTCCCTCCGTGTCTTCGTGTTAAAAAAAATTGAACACTTTAGAAAGTAAGAAATTAAGAATTGTGCATTACTCTTCATATCTCACTTCCCTTAGGGTCTTCGTGTTAAAAAAATATTAAACACTTTAGAAAGTAAGAAGGTAAGAATTGTACATTACTCTTGGTGTCTCACTTCCCTTAGTGTCTTAGTGTTAAAAAAACATTGAACACTTTAGAAAGTAAGAAGGTAAGAATTGTGCATTACACTTGGTGTCTCACTTCCCTTGGTGTTAAAAAAAATTGAACACTTTAGAAAGTAAGAATTGTGCATTACTCTTCGTATCTCACTTCCCTTAGTGTCTTAGTGTTAAAAAACATTGAACACTTTAGAAAGTAAGAAGGTAAGGATTGTTCATTACACTTGGTGTCTCGCTTCCCTTGGTGTTAAAAAAAATATTAAGCACTTTAGAAAGTAAGAATTGTGCATTACTCTTCGTATCTCACTTCCCTTAGTGTCTTCGTGTTAAAAAAAAAAATATACATTTTGAAAGTAAGAATGAGAGAAATACAGATTATTCTTTGCTTCTCACTTCATGCCTTTTGTGGTAAAAAACCTTAGAAGAAATTCCTTCACCATTCAAAAATTCTTTCTTAATCTTGCTAAGCAATAATTTTCAATACCACATGTTATTTTTGAGATGAATAAATTTCTCCTTTTAAGCACTGCCATTATTATACTTGTCGTTTCCTGCAAAAAGGAAAACACATCACCCATTGCATCCGATCAATCTCACGAGGGTGGGGTAGACTTCAGGCAAGACATGAGAGATTTTGTCATCCACATAGCAAAAACAGCACGACTAACCGATCCAGACTTTATCGTAATTCCACAAAATGGCCACGAACTTTGCACCACCAACGGATTGGCCAATGGCCAAAGTGCCACTGAATATCTCAACGCAATCGATGGGCAGGGCAGGGAAGAGCTCTTTTTCGGTTACGACAACGAAGACAATTCTCCCACACCCGATGACGTCAAATTGCCATGGCTTGACTTTCTTCGTGAAATCCGAAATGAGCACAAAAAAGTACTGGTCACAGATTATTGCTCTTCCGCACAACAGATAGACCAAAGCTATGCGCTCAATTCAAACGAAAACTTTGTGGCCTTTGCTGCCGATACACGCGAACTTTACTCTATTCCTCAATATCCGCAACCTATAACAGGCGAGAATAATCTTGAAATAGATTCTCTCTCTCAGATTCAAAATTTTCTTTACCTCATCAATACACAAAACTTTGAAACAAAGGCAGCTCTTATCAATGCGGTTGCCAATACCAACTACGATTGTATTATCATAGATGCTTTTTTTGACGACGAATATTATACTTTAACCGACATAGAACAACTCAGGCAAAAGGCAAACGGTGGTAAAAGATTGGTCATCGCATACATGAGCATTGGCGAAGCGGAAGATTATAGATTCTATTGGAAGCCTTATTGGAGTTTCAGTCCTCCCGACTGGATGGCTGCACTTAATCCGGATTGGCCTGGCAATTACGCTGTTCAATACTGGAATGCTGAATGGCAAGATATTATCTGTGGACAGGAAGACTCTTATCTGAGTAAAATTCTTTACTCAGGATTCGATGGAACCTACCTCGACATCATTGACGGCTACGAATATTGGGAAAATTAATAACCGGCGATTAAGGCGCAAGCCTGTTCATGAACCATTGAAAGTCTTCATCTACCTTATAAACCAACCTGTCGTGCAATCTACTGGGGCGGCCTTGCCAGAATTCAAAGTAATGCGGCACAATCCGGTAACCTCCCCAAAACTCTGGCCTTGGTACCTGGCCACCGGCAAATTCGGCGGTGTAATGTTCAACTTTTGCTTCTAATTCTTCTCGCGTTCGCAGCTCCGAGCTTTGTATAGAAGCCCATGCAGCAATCTGACTTTCTCTGGGCCTTGATGCAAAGTACTCATCCGACTCAATTGCATTTACTTTATTGGCCACGCCATAAATTCTAACCTGACGCTCAAGATCATTCCAGAAGAAATTCATGGAGACCTTATTATTGGGCTCTATTTCTTGTCCTTTGCTACTTCCGTAATTAGTGAAAAATGTAAAACCGGATCGATCGAAACCGCGAAGCAATACGATTCTGGTATGTGGAAAACCATTGGAGCCTATTGAAGAAAGTGCAAATGCATTGTAGTCCTTAATTTTTGCTGATTCTGCCTCCGATAGCCAAAGCTGGAATTGATCAAAAGGACTTATGCAGGCTGTAGATTCAAGCAAAATTCCCTTTTCGTAATCGTTCCTGTGGTTTTTGATGTCTTCGCTCATAACGCTTTACTGTTGTTATAGATAATATCCGATGAACGGCAATATTAGTTCTATTCTTCATTCGTTACATCACTTTCGCTATAACTAAAGATGATTTTTGACCGCAATACTGCCGGGCAGAGAAACTGCTTTGTCTTATTTACCCAATTTCTGACGGTTTATTTTTTGCAAACCTTTCCGTGACATTGTGATACAAATGACATAATTGTCCAACTTTTCGGGATGATATTTAGTATAAGTGCAATGCAACTTTGTCCTCAAATTAATCCTTAACATATTTATTATGAAAAAAATTCTTATCGTCGCTTTGTCACTCGGCCTCTTTATGGCCTCATGCAAAAAAGAAACTGAAACTGTTACCGAAACTGTTACTGTCGATTCAAGTCAACCCAATGGAACTTTTACCGTGGCTAAATCTGGCACGCTGATCGAAGACAATGCCACTGGTACAATGGGATTGGTGCAATTGGGTACAGACACCCAGGGCACACAGTTTCTGAAACTTACCGGAGGTTATACTTCTAATTTCGGAACGGGTACTATCACAGTCTATCTTTCTACATCCGAGACCTACATGGCCGATCCAATGAATGGCAATCCGGATCTGAAGCTGGTGGGTATTTCTCAGTCCGCCGGAGATAAATACTACAAAATTGCTCCATCAGCAGGCGCACAATTTGACAATGTAATCTTGTGGTGCGCTACTGCGGGTATTCCTTTCGGACATGCACCACTTAATTAATATGGTTGATTTAACAAAAACATGCAGGTATGGCTTTAAAAAGCGATGCCTGCATTTCTTTTATTTAAAAGTCACTTTTTGCCTCTGTGTATTGGCTGTACTTTCTGGCCGCGGTAATGTGTATGCACAAGGTGGGTGGACAAGAGAAAAAGGTGAGTTTTGGGGCCAGGTTGCATTTACTGGCTGGTCATCAAAGAATTACTTTAATCTAAATGGAGAAAAGGTTAAGACATCAGCATACTATCAGCGCGATTTTTCGATGTATTTGGAGTATGGACTGGTCAAAAGACTCACCGTCATTTCTAATTTCCCAATGTTTAAAATACAGAAGTACGAGGGCACGAACTCCGTTAAAGGAATTGGCGATTTAAGAATTGATCTCAAATATGGTTTAATTAGGGGAAGTTTTCCGGTATCTGTAGCCGTCGGAGCAGAATTCCCTACAGGCAATACTTTGGCGAAGGTTCATCTTTTGTGCAATGAATTGATCACAAACAACCTGCCACTGGGCGATGGAGAGTTTAATATCTGGAATACCATTGCAGTTTCCCATTCGTTTTCCGGAAGCACATTCGCTTCAATTTATGGTTCTTACAATTGGAGAACAAGTTACAACAAACAAAAATTTGCAGACCAGTTTAAACCTGGTATTGAAGCAGGCAAACAACTCAAAAATAAAATGTGGATCATCGCCAAAGCCAGTTTTTTGATTCCGGTGGGTGAAGAAAATGCCTCAATCGACTTTATCCGTCAAAGCGGCACAGCTTCCTCACAATACTCAATTGCCTGCCTTGGCGAAGTTTATAAGAATTGGGGAATCAACCTGCAGGCTTCCGGATATGCTGATTTTCCTGTGAAAAGGGTAAATATGTACAGCCCCTTTAATCTGACTTTAGGTATTTTTTACTATATTAAAAAATAAATTAAGCAATACTATGACGAACGTAATTTCTTTGCAACCAATAAATGATGTAACTCTGATGACCAATCTCAAGCGTGTATTGATTATTGAAGACGATAAAGACATATCGCGACTTCTGCAATTGCAATTGACCGATATGCAATTTGAAGTTGATATGGCTTATGAAGGCAATGATGGCCTCAAAAAGGCTTTGAGTGGCAATTACGATTTTATCATGATCGATCTGATGTTGCCCGGAATGGATGGACTCGAAATTTGTCGGCAGATCAGAATCAACAAACTGGAGACGCCGGTAATGATGCTCACCAGCCGCAGCGAAGAAATTGACAAAGTGCTCGGGCTGGAAACGGGAGCCGATGATTATATGACCAAACCATTCAGCTCACGCGAACTTCAGGCAAGAATCAAAGCCATCATGCGCCGCGTGAATATTCCTCAGGCGGATGTAAAAATTGGCATTAAAATATTTGAAGTGGATGAGCTATTCGTGGATCTTGAAAAGAGGATTGTAAAAGTGAAAAATGAATCTTTGAACCTCACTCCAAAAGAGTTTGAATTGCTGGCACTTTTGATCCAGAACCCCGGAAAGACTTATTCCAGAATGGATTTGCTCAACCTTGTCTGGAATTATAATTTTGAAGGATACGAACACACTGTCAATTCGCACATCAACAGACTTCGCTCCAAGATAGAAGTAGATATGAATAAACCACAATACGTGCTCACTACCTGGGGCGTAGGTTATCGCTTTAAAGAATTTGGAGGTAAATAGAACCTCTCTCAAAAACCATCACAACAACATGAAAAATACTTTTGTACTCAGCAAATTATTCTGGAAAATAGCTGGACTTTTTCTGTTGCTTTTGCTACTGGTTTCCGGCATCACAGTGTACGTCTCTGTAAAAAATGCCAATGACTTTTCGCTGGAAGTTACCCAAAAACTCGACTGGGAACTTGCCTCTCATACAGTGCACACCGTGGAGCCTTTACTTATGCAGGATGATTATACCTCTGCTGTGCAGGACATTATGCACTCCATGATGGTCATCAATCCCGGTGTAGAAGTTTACCTTCTCGATCCCACTGGAAAGATACTCACGTATGTAGCACCCGAAAAAGTGGTTAAACTCACTTCCGTAAGTTTAGATCCGATTGAGAAATTCCTCAGAGGAAATGAGCAACGGCTCATTATGGGCGATGACCCCAGAAATCCCGGTGAGAAAAAAATATTTTCGGCCGCAGCCTTCAGTGAAAATGGCAGGACCAAAGGCTTTGTATACATAGTATTGGCTTCACAACAATTTGTGTCTCAAACTGACATGCTTTTTGGCTCCTATATATTGCGACTGGGCTCCATGACAGTCTGTGTCATCACTGTATTGGCCTTTCTGGTCGGATTAATTGCCATTTATTATCTCACCCGACAATGGAATACACTCACCCTGGCCTTTCGGAATTTCAAAGATGGAAAGCTCAACACCAGGCTGGAAGAATCGTCTGGCGAAATGGGTATGGTATCCTCCACATTCAATGAAATGGCCTCGACCATTGAAAAGAACATTAACAACCTCCAATCAGTTGATTCATTGCGCAAAGAATTGATTACAAATATTTCGCACGACCTGCGCACCCCGATTGCCAGCATTCAGGGCTTTGCAGAACTTCTTCAGGAAAAAGGACAGACACTTTCAGTCGCCGAAAAAACGGAGTACCTCGACATTGTATTAAACAATATCGGGCGATTGAAAAAACTCGTCAATGATCTTTTCGAATTGAGCAAACTCGAAAGTCAGAATGTACAACTCAAAATGGAGGCGCTTTCATTGCCTGAACTTGCCCACGACATTGCCGGAAAATATAGATTAATTGCCATGGAAAAGGGTGTATCCATCAACACCATACTCTCCAGGAATTTGCCACTTGTCAATGCCGACATTGGTATGATTGACCGTGTTTTACAAAACTTAATAGACAATGCCCTGAAATTTTGCGAAAAAGGAGATGTCATTAATATCGAATTGGATCAGCAAAACCCTGAGAGTATAGAGATCAGAATCGGCGACTCGGGTTCGGGTATATCACAAGAAGATCTTCCCATGATTTTCGAACGCTATTACAAAGGTCGCGGAGACGATAAACGCACTGGCTCAGGATTGGGCCTCGCCATCACCCGCAAAATTGTGGAACTACACGGCTCTTCGATCGAAGTGAAAAGCAAATTGAATGAAGGAACGGTATTTTCTTTTAGGTTACCGGTTTTGGCGGCATAGCGTATTTTGAAAAAATATTTCCGCAGGGTATTGAATACCGCGTTTCGCGTTAGTGTATTTGGTATTATATCCGGAATTTGACGCGATTGTATTTGGTATTGTATACGGAATTTGACGTAATGGTATTTGGTATTGTATACGGAATTTGACGCGATGGTATTTGGTATTGTATAGGGAATTTGACGTCTGTCCTATTTGATAAAATATACGGTTTTTCGCGTTATTGTATTTGGAATTATTACGGAAATTTGGCGCCACGGTATTTGGTATTATATACGGAATTTGGCGCAACGGTAGAGACGTTGCATGCAACGTCTCTACAGACCAATACCCGCCATCAATCCAATACCTGCCATCAACCTAATACCCGCCATCAACCCAATCCCGCCACCCATTTACCAACCAATACCCCGGATTTTGATTTTATTCTAATCCCATTTTTCCACGTCATTTCACCGTTTGTAATTTTGCACCAATTGCATATACGGTTTCACCATACTTTTATCCAATAAAATTTTGGCTGTAACCGAATTTTAGTTCATATGTGGCCAATAGAAGCAGTGCAGCAAAAATTCCGGTGAAAGAATATTTCGACCTTCAATACAAAATGACCAACCGCAAGTTGGAAGAGGCTGGTATCAGGCCTTTATTGGGGTATTTGGTGCTGGCACTAATATTTCCAGCATTTTCGTATTACCTCTTTTACAAAACTGAATTTGCTGAGCCAATTTATGTTGTAGTTGGATTGACATTGGTAGGCAAACTTTCTGAAATAAGAAGAAACGACTTTTTGAAGCTTTGTTTCGGAAATAACGGACGGAATAAAATAAGGATTATAGAAAACCTTATCATGGTATTACCATTTATCATTTTTCTTTCCTGCAGGTTTATGTTGCTTTCGGCATTGACCTTAACTGTAGCGGCAACTTTATTGTCGCTTCTGAATTTCCGCGCTACATTCAACTTTGTCATTCCAACGCCCTTTCACAAAAGACCTTTTGAATTTCCAATGGGTTTCAGAAATACATTTTTTCTTTTTTTAGGGGCCTATGGCTTGACCTGTATTGCTGTTTCTGCAGATAATTTCAATTTAGGCATCTTTGCCATGCTGCTTGTATTTGCAGTGGCAATGAGCTATTTTAATAAGCCTGAAAATGAATATTTTGTTTGGATATATGGCCTGACTGCCAGATGGTTTCTTCTGGAAAAGATAAAAACGGCAATATTATACTCCACTATATTGGCTTTGCCTGTGGCCATTATTCTTGGTATTTATTATCCTCAGAATCTCGCTGCAATAGTCGCTTTTCTTCTAATAGGCTGGGCGTTCCTTACTTTTATGATTGTGAGTAAATATGCCTCATATCCAGATGAGTTGAATATCACACAAAGTGTTTTTTTGGCCCTCAGTATTTCATTTCCGCCCATGCTTATTGCCCTCATACCTTATCTTTTCCACAAATCCGAAAAACGCCTTAGTAGTTTATTGCCATGATTGAAGTCAGAAATTTATCTAAGAAATACGGATCCAAAGAAGTCCTTAAAAATATCAATGTAAAATTTGACAAAGGAAAAGTATACGGCATTGTAGGCGAAAATGGAGCGGGAAAAACTACATTGCTTCGATGTATTGCCGGATTGGAAAGTTGCGACGGAGAAATAATATCAGGCCTTCAACCACTCAAAAATCATCTTGGATTATTGCTCACAGAACCTTTTTTCTTTTCCAAAATTACCGGAATGGAATATATCAGGCTACTCTGTAACGCAAGAAATATAAAAAATGATGACATCGGATCCAGGAATATTTTCGACTTGCCCCTTGATCAATATGCATCAGTTTATTCGACAGGAATGAAGAAAAAATTGGCCATCACCGCCATACTTCTGCAGCGCAACGAATACTTTATTCTGGATGAGCCTTTTAACGGCGTGGACATACAAAGCAACATTCTTATAACCGAAATTATTCATAAACTGAGGGAACTGAATAAAACAGTCATTCTTTCATCACATGTTTTCTCAACCCTGAGCGATACCTGCGATGAAATACATATGCTCAGCAATGGAGAATTCATTGAATCCGTAACCAAAGAAAATTTTCAAGCTTTGGAAGCAAAGATGAGGAAGGTAATGATTGGGGATAAAATTGAGAAGTTGGGTATGATATGAAAAATGAAATTTTGATACTGCAATGAAAAGAGAAGGGATCGCATTTTTTGTCTTTTTAGTCTTGTTATTACTATCGATTCCATTTGAATCTGATGTTGCTACATCACTTCTGCCGGGCTGGCATGTGGAAATCTATCCTCCGTGCTGTATTGCCGCTATTATATTGTTTTTTGTAACTGCAGGTTATTGGATTTTGTTGAAGCGTGCAGTCAGGATGAACCCGATACTGTTTGTCACTCATGTACTACTCTCCATCCCTACGGTTGTTTTTATAAGGCTCCCTTTTTTATTTGTTCATTTTCAAGCCATAAAGAATGTGGAAGATTATGGTGAACTTTTCAATAAGCGTATGACAATGCTTGAATGCGCCTTTTCTCTTTTTATCCTTGGGCAACTTTTATTTGGAGTTTTCTTTTTGCTAAAATTAAAACAAGTGCTAAAGAGCTAATGAAAGTGGTACTTGTTGAAAGGTCATTTTCGTCCAGAAGCATTTTTAGTTTGGTGGCGAACTGAAGTTCCGGTCCGTGCAGTCTTCTTTCCCTCTTTCTGCTTTCAAAACCATAGGGAGTGAGATCATGATATATTCTGCCAGATCATTCTGGCTGATGTTTAATTTTTTTTCTGATTTGAAGAAGATATATCAAGAAATTCCGATCTAAATGTTCAAAAAGTGTAACCGAAAAAACGGTACCAATTTTTCGGTACCGTTTTTTCGGTTACAAAATCCAAAAATTTCTAACGAGAAAAAAAAATCGATAAGAAAAGTATTTTCTGCCAAAATGCCCGGAATTTTTGGGGATTTAAAAATCAGTTTTAAAATTCTCTAAAGTTGGTCACAAAAATTCGGTTACAAAAAATTGAAGACATTTTTTTGTGACCAGATTTTAATACCAATTCCAAATATAATTTAACCCAAAGGGTAAATTACTTTGTGAATTGGTTATGCCGTTACTAAAAATAAATAGTACTATGAGGCGCAGCCGAAACCTGCCTTTGCCGGCAGGCAGGTTGGACTATATTATTTTTGTAAGCGGTATAAAAATTTCCAACGGCAAAAAAAAGTCGAAAAAAAATATTTCCTGCCAAAATGCCGGGAATTTTTGGTGTTTTATTTCGGTTCTTGAAAACAAGCGACAGTTTTGCAGGGTCCTGGGAATGTGAACTGAAATTTTGGTTCAATCGCAAAAGCCAGGGAGCAGCGATTCCAATTCTTAAGGATTGAACCTGTCCGAAAGATATTAATGTCCGTCAATCCCCAACTTTTTTTGGTTGATCCTATTTTTCTCTTTTGTGGAAAGCTCGACAAATCTTAAGCCCACAAAAAAAGCCCCCTTATTCAGGAGGCTTTCTTATAAAGAATAAGCTGATTATTTAATTACAACCAAAGTCTTCGACTCTCCGTTGCCATTTCTGCCCAATACAACTTTGTATGAGCCGGCAGGAAGGTCTTGCTGAATGGTAATTTTATTTCCACCTACTACAGATCCTGCGCTGATAGTATGCGTAGCAACCAACGATCCATTCATATTGTAAATGTCGATTGTGGCATTTTCATCAGACACTAAAATTTGTTGCTTGAATTGAAGATGAATAAGATTTCCCTGAAGTGGGTTAGGGAATACTGACCACAAAAGGTCTGCATCATTGAATTCTTTTGTTTCAGGCGCAATACCAATTTCCTGCGCGCCTGTATTGGCGCTTCTGTACTGGCAGGTATTGTCGTTGTATGTAGCTTCTGGCTTGTAGTTACTGGCAGTATTGTCTGTGCATCCAAATACCTGTGCATTCTCGGTGCTGAAGGTAGCTCCGTATGTCTGCCAAACTGTTTGGGGAAGGCTCCAGCCCTGAAGATTCATCACACCAGAAACAACTCCGGTAGTGGTGAACTGACCAATCAAAACCAAACTAGTGGGCGAAAGGCAACGGTCGTCAGTTGGAAGTAAGAACCAACCGCCATTGTTGCAGAATAATCCGCCGCCGGCGCTGAAATCTCCAAAGTCGATCCCAAGATCCCAAAGGTCATTGCCGGTGGCAGTTTCATACCCAATGGTAATCCACGAATCATAAAGCAATTGCTCTGCAAGAGCTAAAGTTGTTTCGTTGATCAGCGAAGTACTATATCCTCCATATGGGTGCTGGTAAAGTGGCGCAGTGCATTGTATAGACAATGGGTGCTCCATATCTCCGAATACAATGTGTAATGATTGAGCTGGATTTGGCATTGCTGCATATACTCTGTAAGTATTTCCTTCAACCAAACCATGATTGTCAACCTTTTCTACAACAAGTTGAACATCGGTAGCATAACTGGCTAAAGAAAGGGCTAGAGCACAAATGATTACGGAAAGTTTTTTCATGTGGTTATTATTTGGCTATTGTTTTATAATTGTTCTATCAAAACTTTAGAACTTACTCTTACATGACTCAAAATTTGCTCGAAAGGTTGGAAGCATAAAAAAAAAACTCCCTAAAACGAGAAATTTTAACTATTCGGGTAATTTCCAATACAATGATAGGATAATTTTTTGAATTATCAAATCATAAAACCCGATTTTGTGAACAGTTTTGGGGTTCCGGCACATGGCTAACTCCGGGTTAAGAATACCCAAAAGAAAAAACCTGGCGAAATCTATTTAATAAGATCGGTAATTTCGGCCGACATAGGCTCAACTTTGGAACCGAATGAAGCCAGCCACTTTCCATCTGGTGAAATCAGAAATTTATGAAAGTTCCACTTTACCTCATTGGTGGCTACTCCGTTCAGTTCTTTAATGGTCAGCCAACTATAGATAGGGTCCTGTTTGTCGCCTTTTACATCCAGTTTTGATGAAAGTGGAAAGGTAACACCATAATTTTTCTGACAAAATGTAGCAATTTCAGCCTCGCTTCCAGGTTCCTGAAAGAGGAACTGGTTGCATGGAAAGCCTATAATTACCAGATTGTCCTTGTGACTTTCGTAAAGTTTTTCTAAAGTTTCATATTGTGGAGTATAGCCGCATTTGCTCGCTACATTGACACAAAGCACATATTTCCCTTTGTAATCGGACATTTGAACTTTTTTGCCATCAATGCTTGTATAACTCAAATCATAAAATGATTTGGGTGTGGAATCAATGAGAGCCTGCCTTTTCACAGGGCTAACCCGCTTAGTGAAACCATAAACCGCTGCAATTACTGCAACTGCCGCCAATACTATCCAGATTGTTTTCATCATTTGATTTACCCTCATTAACAACGTGAAACTTCTTTTGTTTTCAGGGGTAAAGATGGTGATGAATAAGGCGAACTAGAGTTTCTTCCTCTTAAAAGTATGTTTGCTGCGCGTAAAATAATTTTCAGTTTCAAGGTATTTTACTTCTTCAATCAATTCAAAAGTATTGGGCGAAATAATTATAGATTGCCTTAACATTCCTTTTTTTCCATTGTCTTTGCCTTTGGTTTCCATTACAATAATCAATTTGTCTCCTACTTCTTCCACACTTGTAATATCCCATTTTACACCATTGCGTGATATTTTGGTGCCGTCAGAACTTACTATGCATTCGCCGGCTCCGCCTTCCTCCACATCAGAATAAAACACTTCATAAAGCCATGCTTTGCCATCAAAAGAACAAGTACATTTTGCCGGAATCTGAACCTCCGTTTTATTGTCGTTCAGGTCAAGATATTCCAGATCGCCTTCCCATTCGCCGCTGAGTTCGGCAAATTTTTCATTGATAAGGGTAGTATTTCCTTGTGAGAAGGAGCACAAACTCCATAGAACTACAGAAACTGTTATTACAAATGATTTCATGGTTGACAATTAAATGGTGTACTAGACAGATCAAAAATAACTATATTTTCCATAAACCAAATTAAAATATTTGGAAATATTATTGCCAATCAATTCTATATCAATTTTTTGTCTCCAATTTTACATTTCCATAACAAGGCTGTTGGCGATTGTTTTGACCAAATTACCTGATGCTTCAGCATAATATTGGTACGCTGATATTTTGAACTATTTGCCCTGATAAAGTGCACTTTATGAATGCGGCGGCTGCCAATGGCTTACCTTTGCGGCATAATTACGCATTATGCAAATCAAACCAGGAGCGATTCAATCTCTGCCAATTTTTGATCAAAATGATCTCGGATTTTTTTTAGGAGATGAGGACTTTACTGTTTTTCTGCCAAAAAGAGATTTTAAAGGAACCGCAGAAGAAAATGAAACGATTGAAGTATTTACCTTTTATAATGAGGAAAAAGAGCTAGAGGCTACCACAGCATTGCCCCAAATTCAAGTGGGTGAAGCGGCCTGTTTTAAAATTAAAACAGTGAATCAATTGGGGGCCTTTGTCGACATTGGCTCTAAGCGCGACATTCTTATTCCATCAAGGGAATTGAGAGAAGATGTGGAATTAGGCGACAACATACTTATCGCTTTGGGCAGTGATGACGCAAACAAGAGGCTTTTCGGAACCACCAAGTTAAATTCCTTTTTCAACAACAAAGACGCAGTCTACGAAAGAGGAGATGAAGTGGAGATGCTCATAGCAGAAAAAATGGAGCTGGGAAGAAGGGTGCTTATCAATGGAAAGCACATGGGAATCTTGTTCAGACAGGAAATTATAGCCAGAATAAAAACAGGTGAGAAGGTTAAAGGATACGTACGCAAGATTGAAGGTCGCGATATTGTGGTGAGTATGCAAAGAGAAGGCCGCGAGCTGTTGGATGATTCTAAAGCCAAAATACTTAACTTTCTGGAAATGAATGGTGGTTATGTCAGAATTAATGATGAAACCGATCCGGAAGAGATTAAACTTCGTCTGCACATGTCAAAAAAGTCTTTTAAAAAGGCTTGTGGAATGTTGTTCAAAGAGGGGAAAATTATACTCACCAAATTCGGAATTAAGTTCAATAAAACTGGCGCAATGCCGGGCGATGAAGACAAAGTTTTGCGCAAATGGGAAGAGAATGATGAGGACAAACCGGCCTCAGCACCGGCAAGACCGCGCAAGCTTCCTCAAATGGGATCCGATCGCAGCGCTCCTTATATAGCAGGCAGAAATGAAATGGGAACTGCTTATGAAAAGCCAATAACGCCCTACGAAAAATCTTCGTCTTATCAAAAGCCACCGCCCTACGAAAAACCTGCTTTCAGAACCAGAACGGATGCAGAAGATAAAAAGGGATCCTTTTCGCGAAGCCGTATTGAAAAGCAAGCTGAAAAGGATGAGAAGAAGATGAAGGAAAAACTTCCAAAATCTCAGGGTTTTATAAAAAATTCCAAAGAGTCTAAATTCAACACAAAAAAATCTTCGGGTAAGAAAAAATGATTTTGGCCAGACGAATCTTTGAAAATCTGAAAAGATTGAGAAGAAAGGTTTGTTATGACATGGGAATGGAGAACCTCTTGTTTTCTGCGCAGAAAAAGAACACAGATCTCATACTGATGTACCACAATGTTCTTCCGCTTGCAAGGCCCGATTTTAATCTTAGAAATATTGCCATTGCCGATTTCAGAAAGCAATTATTATATTTCAAAAATAAATATAATATTGTTTCACTTGAAGAGATTTATTCTTCTAAATCAACGGCTCCAAGAATAGCCATTACTCTCGATGATGGTTTGGTGAACAACCTGCGCCATGCGCTGCCGGTAATAGAAGAACTGCATGTACCCGTTACTGTTTTTGTAACCACTTCATGGCTCAATGGCCAAAGTATTCTCTGGCCCGATGAGTTGGATATGTTATGTCGGAATTGTAAAAAAGATCTCGATTTTAAAGGTGATGTTTTTCGCAAAAATCTATCAGGCCTGTATATTTCTCAGGAGAGCGGGCGCAGATTGGGTGAGGTGCTCACATTTGCTGATCCGGTTGAAAAGCAGCATTGGATAAATAATCTTTCGCGCACTTTAGGCTTTGAACCTTCGCAGGATTTTAAGAACGAAGATTTGTGGAGGATAATGAAAGGAGAGGAAGTTCGCATTCTGGCTGATTCACCTTTTGTTGAAATAGGCAGTCATTGCGTTACACACGATAATCTTGTTCTCTTATCTCAGGAAAGGGTAGCCGAAGAAATGGCTGAAAGTAAAAATTACCTGGAAAAGGTTATAAATAAACCGGTGAATTCCGTGTCATTTCCCTTTGGGCAATACAACCAGGGTATTTTGTCTCTGGCAGAAAAGGCTGGGTATTCCAGATTGCTGACAGTCAATTTTCTAGCTGAAAAGGACGGAGTGAATTCAAAACTGAAATCGCGTTTTGGGTTGTATAGCGACAGAAGCTGCACAGAACAAATTCATCAGGTGAATCAATATTTTCGCGGTTGATTCTGTGGGTTTTATAAATTCTCAATAAACCATAGTAATCTGGTTTAAATGCTGCTATTATTACCGCTCAATTGGTCGGCTTACCCATTATGACGTGGCAACTACTTCAGGATAGCATTTTTCAATTCTTCGTTTATCATCCGGAGCAGCCTCTCATTTTTACTTCTGCCGTTTTCTGGATTTTTTTTGGAGGCGTTCTTCTGGTCGATTCATTCCTGCATACAAGAAGAGCCTGGCGACATAGTTTCTTATTTCTGGCCAGTGTTTTTTTCTATTATAAAACGAGTGGATTCTTCTTTTCATTGTTGGTATTTACTGCCTGCTGGGATTTTCTGGTGGCCAAAAGAATCTATTTGTCGCGCAAAAAAAACTGGAGAAAATTCTGGCTTACGGTAAGTATTGTTATGAATCTGGCTGTGCTCTGCTATTTCAAATATGCATATTTTTTTACTGATATCTTTACTTCCGTCACCGGTGTGCAAGTGCATGTAATCGACTGGCTTTCGCAATTTACCAATCATGTTTGCGGAACTCAGTTCAGTATTGATCAAATCCTTTTGCCTATCGGAATTTCCTTTTTTACTTTTCAAAGCATCAGTTATACTGTTGAAGTATATAGGGGAGAGTTGAAGCCGGTAAAAAGATTTGCTGATTTTGCTTTCTTCGTTACTTTTTTTCCGCAACTGGTGGCCGGTCCAATTGTGCGGTCTACAGATTTTATTCCACAGCTTTATAAGGAATACAGCCTAACCAGGCACGAATGGGGACTTGCAGTTTTCTGGATTCTCAATGGGCTTATAAAAAAGGTATTGCTGGCCGATTATATCGCAGTCAATTTTGTCGATAGGATATTTGCTCAGCCGGAAATATACTCAGGCTTCGAAAATCTGATGGCTGTATTTGCATACAGCTTGCAGGTTTATGCGGATTTCTCGGGCTATACTGATATGGCCATTGGCATAGCCTTGCTAATGGGTTTTCATCTGACCAAGAATTTTAATGCGCCCTATAAAGCAGTGAATGTCTCCGATTTCTGGAGGCGCTGGCACATGTCGTTGTCCAATTGGTTGAGGTATTATCTTTATATCCCATTGGGAGGAAGTCGTAAGGCTTCATTGGGTACGTTTATTATATTGGGATTGGCCATAGCTATGTTCACTTCCATGTCAGGCTCATGGTTTTTCTTAATGTGCGGTGCCATTGTGTTGTCACTGTCATTGATATTGGCTCAATTTGTTCCTTCATTTTCCAAATGGACCATAGCGAATCTGAATCTTATGATCACTATGCTCATTGGCGGTTTGTGGCATGGCGCAAGCTGGAATTTCATTATCTGGGGTGCCATGAATGGTCTGGCCATTGTTGTCTACAAACTTTGGAGCAGGATAAGTCCATGGGAAAATAAAAATACGTGGTACAAAAGAGCCTGGGGAATTTTATTGACCTTCACTTTTATCTCATTTACCAGAATCTGGTTCAGATCAGGAAGTAGCGCCTCATGGAGTGATTTGAAGGAAATTCACAACGTTTCCGATGAACTTTTTTCTGCCAATGCCATGCTGAGTAAAATTTTTCTTGAAATGAACTGGGCTGTTGCACCGAACGTTCTCTGGTCTTATGCTCTTGTATTTATTATATTTGTTTTTGGAATGATTGTTCACTGGCTTCCCTCGTATGTAAAAGAAACATACAGAACCAGGTTTGCGGCATTGCCTATCCCTGTCATTGCCTTTATTGCTTTAGTTTCTGTCTTTTTCTGCTATCAGGTTATTTCTTCTGACATGCATCCTTTTATCTATTTCCAGTTCTGATCAGGTTTCTAAGAAAAAAATTATTTTCTTTTCATATTCAGCACAAATTCCTGCTTCTGACCTTCGGCTTTTGCTGAGACAGTAATTTGTAATTGATCTTCGGATAGTATCTTATACTGAATATTCTGCGGAAAATCGTGTTGCAGATTTTCAAATGTTATTTCGTTTTCACTTTCAGATATTGCGGGAAATGAGACAGTACTTCCGCCATTTTGTTCGATAACTGTGGCTTTATAAACAAGTTGGTCCTTTTCTTCTATGATTTGTAGATTTTCTGTCACTTTACTATTTCCCTGATTTATTTCCAGACCTTGACCGCTAAGACCATTACTCTCCTCTTTCCAGATTTCAGTGAAAGAATAATCTTTTTGGGTGTCTTCTACCCATGTGCCCTCCAATTTATGAATGTCGAATTTGTGTTTGGATTGGCATTTACAGAGAAAGACGATTACCAACAACAGTGAAGTCAACCGAATTAAGTAAAAAAGAGTAGATTTCATATCCGGAAATAATGGGCTATTGTTTGATTAATCTCAATGGAATTCTCGTGAGCTTTCCATCTTTCGGCCCTTCCATATAGATAACGAGTTCTTTATCAGATTTCAGTTCATAAACTATTTTCTTTGGAAAACTGTAATCTGGATTGCTGAATTCTATGCGGTCTTTACTTTGAAGGCTCATTGCAAATGGAACTTTCTCACCTGTGTATAAGTTATTAACTTGAGTATAAAAAATGAAAGTATCACCCTGTTTTTGAATCGTTAGGAATTCAATAAATGTAGTATCCAGTCCGTCATTTACATACCCCTTTCCAATCCATTGCAGATCGTTTTCCTTGCTCCACTCTTCAATTTGGTTGCTCATGCCATCATGACTTTGCCATACACCAACCAGACGATTAAAGTCGAAATACTCCATTTTAACAGAGTTCTCAGAACCACATTGGGTAAAAAAGAGGGCAATTGCAATTACAAAAAGCAGTCTCACGGTAAAATCTTATGGCCACGAAAGTAGTGCAATTGGCGAAAGGATTGTATGGCTTTTTCCTGAGCTTAGCATTCTAAGGCTTAATAATTAGTTCGTTGCAGGGTTATAAAAGGATTTTAAGAATTAAGCAACCGTAGCTAACTTTGTTTGGTCATACGTATGTTCCGGCAAGGGAATATAAAAAAAACCAAGATGAATATGTTGAGGTATATAACACTAGTATTTGCGCTCGTATTGTTGGCATTCGCATCCAGATCACAAGTGGTGATCAACGAGTTTTCAATGGCCAACTACTCAGGAATAGGAGGAATGGAAGAAGATTGGGTTGAGTTTTATAACCCAACAGGAGCTGCCGTAAACATTGGAGGTTATTACCTCAGCGATGATGCCGCAAATCCAACCAAGTGGCTATTTCCAGCAACTGCTTCTGTACCTGCCAATGGTTATCTGGTTGTACTGCTCTCCGGTGCAGGCGATTATGACCCCAATTTTGCCGGCTACCTCAATACGACCTTCAAAGTCACCCAGACCAATGGTGAGGATCTGGTATTTTCCAATACTTCAGGTACCATACTCGAATCTTATGATTTTGCAATAATTGGCCCTAATCAGGCAGATCAGTCTTGGGCAAGAACCACAAATGGAGGACCGGATTGGAGAATTCACACTTCACCCACTCTGGGAGCAGGTAATAGCGGAACAACAGGAACGACTTATGCCTCTACTCCAGTTTTCAGTCAACAGGCTGGTTATTATGCTTCAGCCGTTTCAGTATCGATTACTTCGGATGCCAATACCACCATCAGATATACAACAGATGGATCTGAGCCTACGGCGACCAGCACATTGTATGCTGCCCCTATCAATATTAGCACGACAACTTCTTTAAGGGCTAAGGCATTTTCCGGCATTGCTGGTATTCTTCCAAGTTCAATCGAAACCAATTCATATTTTTTTGGTGCTGACTTGCATGAGATTATGGTAGTGAATATATCTGGTGGCACTTTGTCCGATGGCTCATGGGGCTGGGGCGGAGGCAATGGAGAACTTACCCACATCGAGTTTTTCACGGCAGGTGGTACCTTTTGGGGCGAATCTTTTGGTGATTCCAACGAACATGGAAACGATTCAAACGCTTATGGCCAAAGAGGATTCGATTATATTTCAAGAGATCAACTGGGCGTATCAGATGCTATTGCCTTACCTGTTTTTTCTTTGAGCGACAGACAAGAGTATCAACGTTTAATTTTCAAAGCAGCAGCAAACGACAATTATCCATTCTCCGGCGACGGCGCTCACATCAGAGATGCTTATGTCTGTCAGCTTTCTCTTTTGGGTGATTTGAAATTGGACGAACGCAAAACCGAATCTTGCATTGTTTATATTAATGGCGATTATTGGGGAGTTTATGAAGCCAGAGAAAAAGTTGACGATACAGATTACACCAGAGAATATTATGATCAACCTGAAGGATTTGTTGATTTTATTAAGACATGGGGTGGAACATGGGATGAGTATGGATCAAGTACAGATTGGAATACCCTCGTGAATTTTATCACCACCAACGACATGACAGTGCAGGCTAATTATGATTATGTGCTGACACAGTACAATACAATAAGTCTGATTGATTATTTTATTCTTAATGGATATACAGTTTGCACCGACTGGCTCAACTGGAATACAGCCTGGTGGAGAGGAAGACATCCCAACGGAGAAGCCAAAAGATGGAGATACGCACTTTGGGATAATGATGCCACCTTTGGGCACTATGTGAATTATACCGGTGTGCCTTCCACCGATCCATCGGCCGATCCTTGCCAGATTGATGGTATGGGAGATGTTGGCGGTCAGGGACATATACCGGTTTTGAACGCATTGTTCGACAATGAGCAATTCTTTGCTGACTATATCAACCGCTATGCACAATTGTCTAACGGAATATTTTCCTGCGACAGGATGATTGAAGTATTGGACAGCATGATCGCTGTGATTGATCCTGAAATGACAAGACAATGTCAGCGATGGGGAGGAACTTACGCCGGATGGCAAGCCAACGTTCAAACCATGAGAGACTTTATTCTGGATCGCTGTAATTCTTCGATTATTACCGGAATAGAGGATTGCTATGATGTAACTGCCTTTACTGTAACTGTTCAGATTGATGGGCCGGGCTCTATTGATTTTTCGAATATTGTTCTTGATGAAAATAACTCACCATGGACCGGAACTTTCTTTGGCGACATACCCATTAATATTCTGGCACTTTCAAGCGGTACTGCCGGATCATGCGGATCATTTACGGGCTGGGAAATCGTATCAGGTACCGGAACAATTGTAGATCCTTTAAGCGATACCACGCAATTCGAATTTACTTCTGATGTTACATTGGTCGCACATTTTTCCGAGCCGGCCTTAGGTGCTGTTACAATTCTTACAGATGTGAGTCCGGTTGGAGCTGGTGTAATTACCATTGACGGAACTACACAAGTAACATATCCGCAGTCCACTACTCAAGCTATTCCAGGGACATTGATGACACTGGAAATCACACCAAACGACTGGTTTACATTTGATAACTGGACTTCAGTTAACTCCATTCTTTTACCCGATGATGGAGCCACAGAAATCACGCTTAAGCCTTGTTTAAGCGATACAGTAATTGCCGTGTTTACTTCGATACCCCATTTCGAGTTGACCGTAAACATTTCTCCAGCTTTATCAGGTTCAGTTTTGATGAACGGAACTCCTATTACTGGCACCTTACCTTGGATTACTGTGCTGGAAGGTGGTTTGGATTATACTTTTACGGCAGTTACCTCCGATATATGGACAGTTTTCGATCATTGGGAAATCAATGGTAATTCTATTTCTCCGGATGAATTTTCGGCAACCGTTCTCTTGAGTTTGATTGAAAATGGCAGTATTACAGCCGTATTCTATAACATACCTCACCATACAATTACGGTTATGGTTGATCCACCTTATACTGGATTGGTAAGTTTCGATAATTATTCTACAGAAACAGAATTGACCTTGGTTTTGAAAGGCGATACTCCATTTGTGTTCACTGCAGCGCCTTATGAATATCAGAATTTTGTAAAATGGACTTCTCTTGTTGCCGGCGCGTCGCCGGATCCGAAATCAAAAGAAGTAACTTTTGTATTTACAGCACCTGATACGATTGTGGCACATTTCGAAGAAGAACCATTTCAGGTATTTATTCCAAATTCGTTTACACCCAATAACGATGGAATCAATGATTACTTCCGCCCGACAACAAATGCTGCCGATCCGGAAAGCTATCATCTGATGGTCTTCAACCGCTGGGGTGAGAAGGTCTTCGAAACCGCAGATATAGACCAGGTCTGGGAAGGAGATTTTAAAGGAGGACAGTATTATTTACCTGATATGGTATATACCTATTACCTGAAAATAAAATCAGTACACAACACTGAACCCAAAGAGTATAGTGGTGCAATAACAATATTCAGATAGAATTATTTTTTCTATTTTTCGAAAGGAATGCTCTGATGTAAATCAGGGCATTTTTTTTAGTCCTTTTCGATTTGTCGGGATTATGAATACATTTGAATTCAAATCTTTTTTGCTGTTAACATTGTTTTTTCATGAAAAAGTACCTTCTCTCCACACTTTTGTTTATGCTCGTAATGGCTTGTCAATTTGGTGGGCTGGGACAAAAATTTATTGACGATGCGCAAAAGCCCAGCATTGGAATAGTCGCTGGCTACTCAGGGTTTAGAAATGACTTTCTGCAGTTTGGTATAGGCTGGCAGCCCTGGGAGCTGGAATTGTTGAATGATTTGCCGCTATTTCCATTTTTTGGTTTTATGGGGCTATACGAAGTTGATCCGTGGAGAAAGATTCAAGGAGTCAGTTTAAACGCCTCCTATTATAGTGGCCTTTTTGCTTGTGGTCTTGATCTCAACAGATATACCGGTCAAACTCATGTTACTTATGGAGTAAGGCCGCTGATAGGTATGTCCATGTTGCGCATGGGCATCTTATATGGTTATAATATTTTCCTTAATGAGAATTCTATTAACGGGCTCAACCGAAATACACTGACCTTCCGTTATTATCTTCCACTTTGGACAGATCACAGACCATGAATTTTCCTGTCAACATAAGATTCGGGTCTTTTGAAATTTCCTCTCATTTGGTTTTCGAATTGCTGGCTTATACCATTGGGTTCAGGTATTTTTTGTGGCTGCGCAAAAAGAATTCAGATACCATTACGAATGATCATAGAATGGTATTGCTCATAGCTGCTGCAACTGGTGCATTTGTTTTTTCGCGTTTAATCGGATTTCTTGAAAACCCTGACTCCTGGAAGGATGAATTTTCTTTGCAGAGTTTTTTTGGAAACAAAACAATTCTGGGTGGATTATTCGGCGGTCTTCTGGCTGTGGAGCTTTGCAAAAAGACCATGGGCATAACCAAATCATCTGGCGATCTGTTGACCTATCCACTTTTACTCGCTATGATCATTGGCCGCATAGGTTGTTTTCTTGCGGGTCTGGAGGATGGCACTTATGGAGTAGAATCCAGTCTTCCATGGGCTATTGATTTTGGTGACCACGTCAGGAGACATCCCACCAATCTTTACGAAATTTTATTCCTCATTATGCTTTGGATCTTTATAAGAATGGTTGAATCGAAATACAAGTTTGCCGATGGCGCCAGATTTAAAATATTTTTGTCGGGATATTTTGTGTTTAGATTTTTCGTTGAATTTATAAAACCTGCATATAGATTTGATTTTGGATTATCCATGATTCAAATTACTGCCCTTGTGGGAATATTATATTACTACAAAATATTTTTAAAACCCTCTTTGCTCATTTTGAAACCAGCTTATGCCTGAAAAAGATTATACCTATTATGACTTTACTTTAAGTCTGTGCTCTGTTTGTTTGAAAAGAGTAGACACCAAGATTGTCTTCGAAGGCGACAATGTTTTTATGCTCAAAAGATGCAATGAGCATGGACGCCAGAAAGTTCTCATTGCAACGGACAAGGAGTATTACAAGAATTGCCGCAATTATATGAAACCAAGCGAAATGCCGTTGAAGTATAATACTTCAACCCATTTTGGCTGCCCTTATGATTGTGGTTTGTGCCCGGATCACGAACAGCATTCATGCCTTACTATAATTGAGATTACAGATCGGTGTAATCTTACCTGTCCTACTTGCTATGCCGAGTCATCTCCGAACTATGGAAGGCACAGAACGGTGGAAGAAGTAGAAAAAATGCTCGACATTATTGTAGCCAATGAAGGTAAGCCTGATGTGGTCCAAATCAGCGGTGGCGAACCTACAGTGCATCCGGATTTCTTTGAAATTCTGGATATTGCAAAACGAAAACCCATCAAACATTTGATGGTCAACACCAACGGAATCCGCATTGCCAAAGACGAAGAATTTGTAGCAAGGCTCGCCACCTATATGCCCGACTTTGAGATCTATCTGCAATTTGATTCTTTTGAAGAACATGCTTTATTGAAATTAAGAGGCAAAGACTTGCGTGAGACGCGACGCAAGGCCATTGAAAATTTAAACAAGTATAACCTTTCCACCACATTGGTGGTGACCATTCAAAAAGGATTGAACGACCATGAATTGGGCAGTATTCTGGAATACGGCCTCAAGCAAAGATGCGTGCGTGGTGTAACTTTCCAACCTGTGCAAGTGGCTGGAAGGCTCGAAGATTTTAATCCGGAAACAGATCGTTATACGCTTACCGAATGCAGAGCTGATATTCTCAAACAATTTAGTTTGTTCAGTGAAAAAGATTTGATTCCGGTTCCCTGCAATCCCGATGCTTTGGTAATGGGCTACGCACTGAAAATAGAAGACAATGTAATTCCATTGACCAGAATGATTGATCCGACAGAATTGTTGAAATCTTCCGGAAACACCATCGTCTATGAGCAGGATGAAAAACTGAAATCACATTTGCTCAAGGTTTTTACCACAGGCAATACTGTAGACAGTGCGACAAAAGAAATTCAATCGCTGTTGTGTTGTTTGCCCAATATTTCAGCGCCTGAGTTGTCTTACGAAAATGTTTTCAGGGTAATTATCATGTCATTTATTGATGCATACAACTTCGATGTAAGGGCCATCAAAAAATCTTGTGTACACATTGTAAATAAGGATGGCAAGATCATTCCTTTTGAGACAATGAATTTGTTCTACCGGGATGATAAGGTGGAAAAATTGAAATCACTTCGCGGGCAATTGAATTAGAGAATACCGATGTTTAATTTATAAAAAAAATGAAGAGCACTGCATTAATTATTGGACTGAACATGATATTGTTGCTTATAGCAATGGTGTATCTCAATAGTGTGGAACTGTATTTTGATGGAGCCATTATATATCTTTACATTTTTGTATTTGCCTTCTCTAACCTCATAGTGGGTGCTTCGCTTTATTTCAAAGGAAATAAAGCGAAGTCAAGGGCATTTGTTTTGTCCGGTTTATTGGTTTTAATTGTGGGAACTTCTTCATGTGTCTCCATCAAACGAAAGCCTAAAAAAATACCCCCAAAGCCGCAGACAGAAAAAGTGGATACGCTAAAAACGAAACCCTGAAATTTATTATTCTAAAGCTGATTTAGGCTTGTAATTATTTTGAAATCAAGGGGGCATCCCCATATTGGGGGATATTTTTTTGGCGATTTAGGTGGAGTTTTGTGGCATCAACTAAACATTAACCTAAATCAGATGAAACATCTTCCTAAAATTTTAACTTTAATGGCAGTGATGCTTGCGTCATTGACCTCTAATGCTCAGGGTTGCGATCAGAATCTTGTGCTTTTCGACTGTTATTATGCACCAGGAGCAACACTGGTCATTCGTAACTCATCAGGATTTATTGTATATCAGAATATTCTGAATACAGTAAATAACAATATCGGCACGAGTTACGAGTCTTACCTCTTTGAACTCTCTCTTGCTGATGGTTGCTACACCATTCAACTTTCTAACGATGGAGATAATTACTTTATCGTCAATATGGCCGGCACAGATCACCTCAATGGCGATCAGTATTATTCCAGTGGATTTTCAAATGCGCCACCGCCCGAGTATCCTTTTTCATGCGGAGGCGCAGCTGGCTGCACTAATCCTGCGGCGGTGAATTATTTGCCGGATGCATGCTATTCTGAACCATGTTATTTTGGAACAGGTCTTTATAACGTGGTATTCGAAACTTGCGAATTGCCCAATGGGATTGGTGGGGATATTTATTATAATGTCTCAAGGGATTGTGGTGGCGGTGTTTCTTATGGAGGAACCATTGATGGTGGTCACCAAATCAATCGCATGGTACTGGGTTCGGGAGGGTATTTGATTAATTTCCTCAACCCCGATGCAATTGTCAACTTCACCTATACACTTACAATCAACGGCACACAGGTAGCAACAGGCTCATCGCTTGATCCGATTACTTTTAGTGTGGGCGGCGGAATTACACCCATCGGTTGTACAGATTATGACGCTTGTAATTATGATCCGGAGGCTGTTTGTGATGATGCCTCATGTCTCTACAACATTGAATGCTGCTCCAATAATTTTAAATCTTTAGACGCCATATTTCTAGATGATACAAACAATAATGAATATATTACTTTTCATTTTTATAATGGATCGAATGACATCTACTTAGGATTGTCTGAACCAGGGGAGTTGCATAAGGATTTTTGTCTTGATGATGGATGTTACGTGGTCGAGGCTAACGGTGTTGGCAATGTTCAATGGAGTATTAGCAACGTAAATGGATTGGCCTACGAAGGTGAAGACTTTGGAATTTTCACCGATGTCTGCGTTGATGAAAATATCGGTATTGAGGGCTGCACAGATCCCGCTGCCTGCAATTATGATCCAACAGCCGTTGTGGATGATGGTTCTTGTTTTACCGGAAACGATTTCACCCTTACCCTCGGAGATTTTGCCAGCGATGGATGGGAGGGAAGTGAGTATTTTATCAGAGATGGAAATGGAAATGTTCTGGAGCAAGGCACGTTAGAGTCTGGTGTATATTCGAAGGAATTGAATTTTTGTCTGCCCGATGGCTGTTACAATTTGGACATCACCAGCGGAAGCGACGATGCAGAAGTCTTCTGGATAATATGTGGCGTCAACAATCAGTCGCTATGCACTAGTTCAGGAGCACCTTATTATGGATACAGCTTCTTTCTGGGACCTCAAATTCCGGCAACCACT
Source organism: Flavobacteriales bacterium (assembly GCA_031378885.1). Taxonomy (GTDB): domain Bacteria; phylum Bacteroidota; class Bacteroidia; order Flavobacteriales_D; family Sanyastnellaceae; genus JANNEQ01. The sequence goes on along the minus strand of JANNEQ010000216.1, from coordinate 24,543 downwards.
TTTGCAATTGAAATGATGGAAAGCGGATCAGGTGAATTTGAAAGCGCAAGTTGGTCGCTATACCGCGACGGAAATTTCTTTTTTGGCTCAGCTCCTGGAGGTTCTTACGGATTGTGGCCTTATTGTAGTTTGCCTGATGGTTGTTATCGCATGGATTTTAATATGGGTTCAAGTGCAGGTCCGTTTGCATGGAGCATAATAAACACCAATCAGGGAACGATTACCGGATCGGTTACTGAATCTGTATATTTCACTATCGGAAGTATTGTTTTAGGTTGTACTGACCCTGCGGCTTTAAATTTCGATCCATTGGCAAATTGTAATAATGAATCTTGCACCTATGATGGTATTGCAGGATGCACGAACGCAGAAGCTTGTAATTACAATAGCCAGGCAACAGTCGATAATGGTTCATGTGTGTTTGCACAAACCTATTACCCAGATCAGGACGGTGATGGATTTGGTAATGCACAAATCACTAACTTGCTCTGCTTTCCGCAATCTGGTTTTGTCAATAATGGAAGTGATTGTAATGATAACAATGCCGCTATAAATCCGAACTCAATAGAAATTTGTAACGGCATCGATGATGATTGCGATGCACTTATTGACGAAGGTTTCGATGTCGATAGTGACGGCTATACCTCTTGTAATGGTGACTGCGATGACAACAATGCCGCAATAAATCCGGAAGCTATCGAAAATATTTGTAATGGTATTGATGATGATTGTGATGGAACAATTGATGAAGGAAGATTCAATGGCTGCACAAATTCCACTGCATGCAACTACGATCCTGCAGCAACTTGCGACAATGGCTCTTGCACATTTGCAATTACCTGGTATCTCAATGCAGATGTCGATAATTATTATGCATCCACTCAATCGGCATGTTCAAGTCCCGGATCAGGTTGGACTAACGTTGCTCCTGCCGGAGGTGCTGGCGATTGTAATGACGCGGACGCAGCTATCAATCCTGCAGTAATCGAAAATCTCTGTAATGGTGTAGATGACAATTGCAATGGAACAATAGATGAAGGCAGAGTCAATGGTTGTACCAATACTACAGCCTGCAATTACAACGCCTCAGCAACTTGCGACAATGGCTCTTGCACATTTGCAATTACCTGGTACCTCAATGCAGATGGCGATAATTATTATACATCCACCCAATCAGCATGTTCAAGTCCCGGATCTGGCTGGACAAATGTGGCTCCTGCTGGTGGCGCAGGCGATTGTAATGACGCGGACGCAGCTATCAATCCTGCAGCAATCGAAAATCTCTGTAATGGTGTAGATGACAATTGCAATGGAACAATAGATGAAGGCAGAGTAAATGGTTGCACAGATGCAGCAGCATGCAATTACAACTCCGCAGCCAACTGCGACAATGGTTCGTGCACATTTGCAATTACCTGGTATCTGAATGCAGATGGCGATAATTATTATACATCCACTCAATCAGCATGTTCAAATCCCGGATCAGGCTGGACAAATGTGGCTCCTGCTGGTGGCGCAGGCGATTGTAATGACGCCAACGCGGCCATCAATCCTGGTGCATCAGAAAATCCCTGCAATGGAATCGATGACAATTGTAATGGAACAATAGATGAAGGCAAAGTAAACGGCTGCACAAATGCTGCAGCTTGTAACTTTAATCCTTTTGCAACGTGCGACAATGGATCTTGTACATTGGCCATCACATGGTATTTGAATGCTGATGGCGATAGTTATTATGCCTCAATTCAATCAGCATGTTCAAGCCCGGGTTCCGGCTGGACAAGCGTAATTCCATCGGGCGGCGGTGGCGATTGTAATGACAACAATGCTACACGTTATCCCGGTGCTACTGAAATATGTGGCAATGGAGCTGATGATAATTGCAACGGAACAATAGATGAAGGCTGTGGAGGTGGAACTTCACTAGTAAACAATGAACCTGCCGGTGCAATTCTTTTGACGGTAAACAGTGCAAATTTATGCACCACTACTACTGGTAATCTTAGCAATGCTACTGCATCTGTAGATGCCAAGAGTACCGTAATAACCGGTCAGGACCTTTGGTATAAATTCACAGCAACATCTTCCGGTGTGCGCATTCGGGTTAACTCCAGCGCAGTAAATATTTTAATAGAATTGCAAGACGCCTCCGGTAATATCATTGATGTTGAGAATGTAAACAGCGCTGTGGGCAGGGAGATCCTCAATTACGGAAATCTCATTAGCGGACAAGAATACCGGATCTGTGTACGCAACTATAATAGTGCGCAAGGCACAGGAACATTTACTATTTGCGTGAGTAGGTTGAACAGTACCCAATGCACCAATCCGGAGTCAAGTGGAACTTTATGCAACTACCTCACCGCAAATTATGTGAACGCTTCAGCCTATACATTTATACTCACATCTACTACTACGGGCATCACATATACCAAAACTGTGAATGGTATCAGTTTAGTTTATCTAAATAGTATTACAGGATTATTGGCGAACGACACTTATATTGTTGGGGTTAATGCAGTGTATAATTTGTTGAATGGTGTGGGAGGATCTGAAACTGTTGTTGTCAATCATACCACTACATGTTTATACACTATTTTACCCAATGCGCCGCTGAATCTGCGCCCAGGTGATGTTTGTCCGAATATCAAACAATTATACAGTACATTGAAATGCGGACCTTCTGTTTGCAACGCTGTGAATTATCAATGGGAGTTTACAAGAGTAAGCCCTACACCTGCGGCACCTATTGTACATCTTCGCGGCTCTGCCAGTCAAACTCTGTCATTGCTCACTGTACCGGGATTAACAAATGGTACTTATAATGTTCGCATACGACCAATACTGAGCAATGGAACTACCGGACAATATGGAGCAGTACAATGCGTACAGATTGGAAATGCGCCTGCAGGTATGGCACTCAATGAAGATGAAACGGATAATTCTGTTCTAATAGTTGAAGAGCTTGAGGTAAGTATTTTCCCCAATCCTGCCGATAATAATATTACTATAGAAAATGAATCGGGAGAAATAAGCAGAATAGACATTGTAAACACACTTGGGCAACAGGTTTATTCGCAGAAATATCTGAACAATACAAGAGTTTCTATAGATGTGGCTGAATGGCCTCAGGGAATTTATTTAGTGACAATTACAACAAGTGAAAACAAAACTGCTGTTACGCGATTAATAAAACAATAATCAATTAGTGAAACTGCAAAAAAAATCAGAGCCTTTATGGCTCTGATTTTTTGCTTTAATTCAAGGTATCAAAAACTCTTTATAATTCCCAATTGCAAACCAGCACCAAATCCCTGGTTATCCAAAGATTTATTCCAGTTGAATGATGGAAGATAAGAAACCTGAAGCCCGCCAAATACAGACCACGAAGAAGATATTGGAACAATAATCCGTGAGGTGAGATAAGGCGTGAATGTAAACTTTTTCATACCATCTTTGGCATTAGAAATATTGGGTAAAGGCTCGTTGTTCTGGTTTACGTATCTACCGCGCTGATTGAATATGTAATCAACGTGAACACCAATGCCATATTGAAACAGACTCTTACCCAATGTGCAATTTTTTCCGGTTTCACTTGATAATCTGATTCGCTGATAAGAATTATTGAATCTTATATCCCGGGTGGTGGTTACACCAATTGTTGTATCTACTCTTATTTCTTCTGTAATAATTCCCATTGTGTCAACCTTCACACCAACCAATACATTTTGTAATGATAATTGCCCGCTTGATGTACTATGGTAATTGAACTCATAAGACATTTTACTCAAACCCAATCCGGTCTGAAAGTATAACTTTTCTTTTCTGAATTGCGCAAATACATTGGTGCTGGAAGAATAGAGTGGGGCCGGATTGGTTAAATCTGTTTTTTTCATCCAGTACAATTCAGGTATATAAGTAAGACCGACCATTACCGGTTTTTTGTCGTGGTTATTTTGATCGTGATCATTTGGATTCTTTATATCCATTGGCTTCGCAAATGCAAGATTTCCAGAAGGCAATTGAAACAATATTCTTTTAAAGTCTATCTTATAAGGATTGTATGATTCTGTTATAGTAGATCCGGGTGAATCGGCTTGTTTGTTTTTTTCGTAGTTGTTTCCGGTAGAATCAAACTTATTACTGTCGCCAGGTTCATTTTCTTTTAGTTGTATTAATTTTCTGCCGGAATTCTTTTTATTGCCGGACGATTTTTCGGCTAAATCGGATTTCTTCGCGAGGCCAATAGATGAAGGCACCGCTCCAATTTTATTTGATTTCTTTTTTGAATCAGATATTGATTTTTTATTCTCAGAATGATCAGAGACTTGTCCGGAATTTCCGGCTAGCAGATCTTTTCCGGGCTGAGGTTTTTGTGCAGCCATTTTGTCGGGGGCATTTGACCTGTTTGAATTTTCTTTGGCGTCAATATTAGATTGTGAAACATTTTTCTCAGCATCCAAACTTGAATTTGGCGTTGGTGAATTTGGATTTGAATTTAGATTTGATGTAGTATTGGTTTCTCCCGGAACAGTATTTTCTTTAGTAGAAGGAACTTGACTTTCCTGCAAATTTTTTATATCTGAAGAATTGGAATTAATTTTCAATTGATCAATTCCTGAGGCTTTGGTATTTTCTTGTGGTTGGCTTGTAAAATAAATCACCGAGCCGATAAGAGCCAGACCGGCAAAGGCGACCAAAAGAAGGCTGATTCTCTTCCTGGATTTCGACTCCAGTGTCCCTTCTATACCATTCCAGATATCCGCAGATTTGCGTTGCCCTTTCACCTCCATCTTAGAAAGTGAATCGCGGAATTGTTTTTCTATTTTGTCTAAATTATTCATGCTACTGATGAATTACTTTGTTTAGTTTCCTGAGCGTTGATAATCGTTTGCAATTGTTCTCTTGCTCTGGATAATCTTTTTCTTGAGCTGGCACTGTCAATGCCCAACAATCCTGCTATTTCTTCATGGTCGTATCCATCTACACAATACATCATAAACACCGTCTTGTTGTCTGATGATAATTGGTCAACAACAGACATGATATGTTCTGAAGACAAGCTTTCCAGAGCCTCAGCAGGAATGGATATATGTTTTGGATAGTCATCATTGGAAACTGGAATTGAATTTGTTTTTCTATTTGATTCCAATGAGGCATTGATGGCAATCTTACAACTCCAGGATTTAAATGCACCTTTCGATGAATCGAACTGCGAGATTTTTTGGAAAATTCTGATGAAGCTCTCTTGCACGGCATCATCAGTTTCATCTTTATGATTCAAGTATCGATAGCAGACATTTCGGAGATAAGGCAAAAGAAGCTCAAAGAGCTCCTTTTGACTTTTTCTCTTTCCTCTTCTGCAAGAGTCAACCAGTGAATCAGAAATTATCATTTATTGAATAACGTTAATCTGCACAGACAGAAACAATCGGTACACAAAATAACCCTTCTACAAACATGCTCGATCCGTCAATCGGATTGGTAGTGGTGAAAGAAACGAAGCCGGTTATGTTTTCACCTGCCTCATCTCCCGCTTCAGTAATGTCAACCTGGCCATTGTACATTGGGAAGTTGTTTGAAGTACCACCGAATGAGGCTGTAAAGAAACTGGAGAAGCCTAATGCATCACCCACGAGTCCATAAGTCTGACCAACCTGAATAGGAGAATCGCTTTGGAATTCAAATCCGGGTAAACCATTCGCACTCCATGTTGGTGTCGGGCCTCCTATCCATTGGAAATTTTCGTCAGCAATAATATAATAGTAGGTATTGGGCTCTGGTAATACTGCGCCTGGAATTACGCATGTGGGAAGAATTACGTAGGCCTGAGCTGCTGGTATAGCCAAATTGCCCAAAAGTGGATTTAGCGGAGGTAAAATGGAATCGAGAAAAATTCCACCTGTACAACCTCCATTAATTATAGTATCATTAATTATGGTGTCCGTATCGGTGCTGTCTACAACAATACTGTCAATAATTATTGGATCCTGATCGCTATCCTCATTATCAAATTCTTCTTGCTGACAAGAAGCGAGTCCGAGCAAACAAATTGAAAAAAAGCTGATATAGAGCTTTGTTATATTCTTATTCATTGTGATTTTATTTTAAAATGTGATTGTTGTGTGTTGAACCGGTTTCAATATCATTATGCACACAATCACTGAAATGTGACAATTTAATCGAATTAATTTTAAAAATAGTCTTATTGGATTGATTATCAGCATTGCTTAGTTGCTGAAATTCTGCTTTTCAATTCTGCCGGGTCATTCTAAACGGCCTTGTTATGAAACCAATCTGAGTATTTATCGTTTTAGGGCTTCACTAACCCTATACAGAATCAATAACCTTGGTTCGGAACACAATATTATGAAATTTAAACTAACCTTGGCTGCTTTACTCAGCTTTGCCTTCGCTCAGGCTCAAAACTACGAATGGGCTAATGTCATGACAGGCACTGCGAGTGCTCATCCCCGAAGAAGCATTTCCGATCTGGATGGTAAATTAATTGTTGTCGGAAATTTTAATGGAACAATCGATCTGAACACTGGTCCCGGAACTCAGGAAGTAACTGCCGGAGGTAATTATGATTGTTATATTCAAAAATTTGAAGCTGACGGCACATTTCTCTGGGGAAAAAAGATAGGAGGCTCATATACTGATTTTATTCAAGATGTTCTGGTTGATCATTTGGGCAATGTATACTGCGCAGGATCTTTTTCCGGAACTGTTCAGTTTCAGCCTGGTGTGGGCATTCAGAGCAATGGAGACAGAGACATATTTATTGAAAAGTTTGATTCTGAGGGCAATTTTGTATGGGTCAAAACAATAGGAGGTAATAGTTATGATGAAGCAATTGGTCTGGCAATCGATCAGACTTCAGGCTTGTACATATCAGGAGCGTTCTACGGAGCGGCTGATTATAATACAGAACCCAATGAAGAAATAATACTTACTCCACAGGGAAGTACAGATATTTTTATTTTGAAACTCAATCTCGAAGGTGACTTTCAATGGGTGCGTCAGATTGGTGGCGCCGGAGTTGATAATATCTATGAAATAGAATGCGACAGGGAGGGAAATATTATCACCTCAGGATTGCATTATGAGCAGGCAGATTTCGACCCGGATCCAACAGTTACAAACTACGGATATTCTAATCGCGCTACTTTTATTCATAAATTAAATGGCGCCGGCGAATTTGTTTGGGTAAAACAAATGCCGGTTTTGGAGAATGACAATCTTGATATCTATGATATTGAAATTGACAATAACAACAATATTATTAGCACAGGAAGAATTAAAGGAACTGTCGATCTTGATCCTGATTCAGAATCCGAACTGCTGTTTACTTCGCTATTGGTATTTGATGATGCTTTTATACAAAAGCTTGATTCAAATGGCGAACTGATTTGGGCAAAAAAAATTGGTGGAGATGAGAATGATAATGCAAACGGAGTTGGTATAGATCTGTTGAATAATGTATATATCACCGGAACTTTTATGAGTGAATCGATCGATTTTAACCCCGATCCTGATCAGGTCGAACTGAATAATCTTGTTTCTATGGAAGATATGTTCGTTGAAAAACTATCTGCCAATGGTGATTTCATTTCAGTTCATGTTATTGCCGGTGAAGGTTCAGAGAGAGGTAAGACAGTATCGCTGGATAATTCCGGCAATATGTTTATAGCCTGGACTTTGTGGGGAGAATCTACCATCGAGCTCGATACTGGCGAGGTAACACTTGCTCATATCAGTTCCTATGGAAGTGCAGTGCTCAAAAGAAAAATTTGTGAGCCTTCCAGTGAGACTATTCAGAAAAATGAATGCGATTCCTACCAATCTCCAAGCGGGGCATATATCTGGTCTGATCCGGGGATTTATAATGATATCATACCCAATTCCGGAGGTTGCGATTCGCTCGTTACCATAGAACTTAATTTGCGGTCTTCGAGTTATTCTGAGATAAATACTATTCAATGCGAATATTATACTTCGCCAAGTGGCAATTATAACTGGACAGAATCAGGTACGTACAATGATGTAATAATGAATCAGGTGGGCTGCGATTCTTTGATTTCAATTGCCCTTACCATACTTCCGGCGCTGAGTTCAGAAATGAATGTTGTACAATGTGGCCCTTATACTTCTTCGGACGGGACAGAAGTCTGGACCACATCTGGCACTTATGCTGAAATGTTTCAGGCAGCCACAGGATGCGACTCATTGGTACAAATAAATCTCATCATTACGCCACCGTCTTATTCAGAAATTGATGTGCTGCAATGCGACGCCTATACTTCACCCAGTGGAAACTATAACTGGTCTGAAACAGGCACTTATACGGATATCATTACCATGGAGTCAGGATGCGATTCTATTATTACCATTAATCTCACCATTCCGGTTGTTGAAAGTACTATCGGAGAGAACTCGAATGTTTTGAGCGCTACTTCTCCGGCAGAATTTTATCAATGGATAAATTGTGAAGATAATCAACCTATTTCTGGCGCCAATGAGTATTATTTCGAGCCAACCAACGATGGAAGTTATGCATTACAATTGTCCAATCAAGGCTGTGTTGAAACTTCTGAATGTATTCAATTTGTTTATATTGGATTGGAAGAACCTGAGTCTGTTCAATTTGAATTGTACCCAAATCCTTCTAATGGAAAATTCTATATTGTAAACAATGCGGCACAAAAAATAAATGGAGTGATCGTTTCTGATATTTATGGAAATATAGTTTCGAATCGCTCAAGATTAAATGGTTCGATGTTAGAAATAGATATCGATGTGAGTAACGGAATTTATTTTGTTCAGATTGATTCTGCCTATGGAACGGAAATAATAAAATTGATCAAATCATAATTGGTCAACTTGTAATTTGGATTAATGAATCGGCCCTCTTCGGAGGGCTTTTTCATGGTTCGAAATATTGGATTTTAGGTGAAATTTCCTCCTAAATAAAAAAAATCGCCCCAAAAGTTAGTAAGGTTTAGAATTAGAACCCAGCCTTAAAACACTCACATATAGTCTAGTAAGGGTGTTTTTTTATTTAAGGTCACGATCCTGATCTTATTTTAGTACCTTTGTCGGGAGCAATAAATTCAAGCATGAGAATTACACTTTCAAAAGACCAGATTATTGACCGAATGAAGTTTGAGAACCCCTGGTGGAGGCATCATAATATTGATGAGCATTATTATGTAATGAAGCGCAGAGAGTATTTCGAACTGTTTTATCCTTTGGTTATCGAAAGCAAAATCAAAAGAGCAGTTGTTTTGATGGGCCCACGCAGGGTAGGCAAAACAGTTTTGCTTTTTCATACCATTCAGAAACTGATCGATCATCAGGTGCCGCCTAAATGCATTTGTTATTTATCAATTGAAACTCCCATTTATAACGGCATTGGTTTGGAACAATTGATCGGTTATTTCATGGAAGCAACAAACAATGATTCCAATAAACCACTGTACATTTTTTTCGATGAAATTCAGTACCTGAAGAATTGGGAAATACACTTGAAATCACTTGTAGATTCTTACCACAATATCAAATTTGTGGTTTCCGGATCGGCTGCCGCTGCACTCAAATTGAAGAGTATTGAATCTGGTGCAGGCCGCTTTACCGATTTTGCTCTGCCTCCTCTTACTTTTCATGAGTATTTATCCTTGAAAAAACTCGAAGACCTTGTAATTTCCACTGTTGGTCCTCGGGATCCGGATAAAAATATTCCATTCCAGCGAAACTTTCTGCAACACAAGGTGAATGACTTGCAATTGCTCAACAAGCATTTTATTGATTACATGAATTTCGGTGGTTATCCGGAAGTTTCTTTGTCGGCCGAAGTTCAATCAAATCCAGGAAGGTATATCAGAAACGACATAATCGACAAGGTACTGATGAGAGACCTGCCATTGCTCTATGGTATTGATGACATTCAGGAATTGAATTCCTTATTTACTTATATTGCTTTTAACACTGGTGCAGAAATGTCGCTGGATTCTATTTCGCAATCTTCCGGGGTATCGAAAAATACCATTAAAAAGTACATTACTTATCTGGAAGCTGCTTTCCTGATTAAAGTAATTCAGCGTGTGGACAATTCCGGTAAGAAATTTAAAAGGGCCAATTTCTTCAAAATATATCTTACCAATCCATCTTTGAGGTGTGCATTGTTCAGTCCTGTAACTGCGAATGACATAGCGATTGGAAACATGGTTGAAACTGCCATTTATTCGCAATGGCAGCATACAGAAGTGTCGCTTTATTATGCTCGTTGGGACAAAGGAGAGGTGGATATAGTTCACCTCGGGCCTTTACAAAAACCAGATTGGGCCGTAGAAATTAAATGGTCAAATAAATATACTGAGCCAAAACATTTTTCTGAATTGAAGAATGTAAAGTCTTTTTCAACCACCCACAATATCTCAAAACCCATCGTTACTACTATTGATGTACATGGGGTAAAAGAGGTAGATGGAATTGAAGTAGAATTTATTCCATCGAGTTTGTACTGTTATATGATTGGAAGAAACGCAGTCTATAACAAGATCAACAGAATATACAGGGAACAGGAATATACTGATTCCAAATTATCTGAACCTTGAAAACAAAAGGAGATTATTTTTTTGGCAGTGGTTTTACATTTCCCTGAGACTTCTGAATCAACGGTTTTCCGCTGCCGTTCAATTTGGCTGCATTATCCGTTTTTCGTATAGTATTGCCTGAATCGTTGTGCTTGAGTATTTTTATTTCATTGTCCGATACTTCAATTTCATCCATGAATCGGGCATTCATATCCTGACCGCTTATCACGGCATAATTGGCCTGAATACGATTATTTACTTTGATAAAAAATAACAAGGTAAGTTTTTCTCTTTCATTTTCGGGCTTTGAATTGGCCAATGCAACTTTGCCTTCAGCAGAGTTCGGCATCCACTTCGAAACAAGCGCTTTAATGCCGTCCTGGTTCATATTCATCACATCTCCCAACGGACATTTATTATCTGCACAACCTGTATTGTATAAGAGTGAGTAGTAGGCAATAATGGCCTTCTCGGCTTCGGGAGCCTGATCGAGATAGGGTTTGTGTATGGTAATATCAGCTCCTGCAGCTCTGTAAAATACTTGTGCCGGATATTTTGTGAAGGGTTGAAGTGTATGCTTTACATAAGAATTGCCACTCTTGCCTATAATTTTATCGCGTCTTTCCAGACTGCGGTCGGTATTATCCGAAAATGGATTGCCACTTTCATCCAAAATGGTTAAAGCGCTTTCTGAGTAGCTCGCAAATTTTGCTTTACCGCCATCAGAAACGGACGTGAGTTTAATTTTGCCGGTATTGCCATCCGGTGTATAAATACCGCGCGTAACAAGCGGTCGGATTGCCTTCTCGTTTTTACCAATTCTTCTTTCGCTCATGGAAAAAGTAGTGTCGGGGTTGAGCTGAATTTCAGTATATATTCCATCGCAATCAGCACATGGTAGTGAATCTGCGTAAGATCCACAAACTGCTATGTAATCAAATCCTCCGGCTTGATTCTGCTGGTGATTATCGCCAGAGTTGCCCGGAGTATCTTTCTTTGAACTGTTGTCGCAGGAAATCCAGATGAGTGCTGATAGGATGAGGATGAAATTTTTTTTCATAAATGCTTTATTGGTCGTCAAAAGTAATTTAGGTATGGGCTGTTTTCGGATCGAATTATCTATCATTTTTTTTTAATAATAACTACAGAAAATTAACGTCAGTTTATTCCGCGGAGAGTTAAATTCTGTGCAAGTAAATAAATCACGGCCATTCTGATGGCCACTCCATTTTCTACCTGATCGAGTATTATACTTTGCGCACTATCTGCCACATCGCTGGTTATTTCCACACCACGATTGATAGGCCCCGGGTGCATTACCACTATTTTTTTAGATAAACTATCGAGTATTTTTTTATCCAATCCATATTGCATAGTATACTCACGCAAGCTGGGGAAGTAGCGTACTCCGGCTTCCTGGCGTTCAAGTTGAATGCGCAGCATATTGGCCACATCACACCACTCAAGTGCTTTGCGCAGATTGTGTTCTACCTTGATTCCGAGCGAGGCAATATGTTTTGGAATCAATGTGGTCGGACCACAAACCATAACCTCGGCACCCAGTTTTTGCAGGCAATAAATATTGGACAAGGCGACCCTGGAGTGTGTGATGTCTCCCACAATAACCACCTTTTTTCCTTTTACTGAACCGAGTTTTTCGCGAATCGAATAAGCGTCCAGAAGGGCTTGTGTGGGATGTTCGTGGGTGCCATCGCCGGCATTGACAATGGAAGCATTGATATGATTGCTCAAAAAAATCCCGGCCCCGGGCGAGGCATGGCGCATCACCACCATATCTACTTTCATGGCCAGAATATTATTCACCGTGTCTACCAAAGTCTCTCCTTTTTTTACAGAAGAAGTAGAGGCACTGAAATTAACCACATCAGCACTGAGCCTTTTTTCGGCAAGCTCGAAACTAAGTCTTGTGCGGGTAGAATTTTCGAAGAATAAATTGGCTACGGTAATATCTCTGAGTGATGGAACTTTTTTTATCGGTCGACTAAGTACTTCTTTGAATTCATCGGCTTGCGAAAAAATGAGTTCTATATCCTCTTTCGGAAGTTCTCTGATGCCCAGCAGATGTTTCACACTTAGTTTTTTATCCATGTTCCTATTCTGTGAGTAATAATACTTTGTCTTCAGCGCCGTCTTTTTTCCAGGTCACTTTTACTTTCTGGTTGTCATAACTGTCCACACTTTTGCCAATGTATTGAGGCTCGATGGGCAGTTCGCGGCTGTAACGTCTGTCTATCAGCACAAGTAATTCAATGCTTTTGGGTCGGCCATATTCCAACATGCCTTCAATACCCGCCCTGATAGTGCGGCCTGTATAAAGCACATCATCTACTAAGATTACTTTTTTGTCTTCCAGGCTAAATGGAATTTCTGTTGGCTTGGCGATCAACGCTTTGTCGTTTCTTCGAAAATCATCGCGGTAAAAAGTGGGATCTATAACGCCGTACCTTATTTGATTCCCTGGTTGAATGCCTTTGAGCTGATCTACAATATTTTCAGCCAGAAAAATACCTCTGGGTTGAAGCCCCAGAATGACAGAACCACTGAAATCGTTGTGATTTTCTATCAATTGATAACAGAGCCTTTTGATCACCAGGCCCAGAAGTTTGCTATCAATCAAAGTTATTTGTCCCATACGGTTGTGCGGCAAATGTACTGGATGTGGTAGCTTATTGCAAGGTGCCGGAATTACTTGAGCTAAATTATTGGATTTTGATGTGGCTACCCGGAGCGGATTTATTTCATGCTGATTTTTGTGGGCAAGAATTGTGTGGGCAAAATTCTGCCCACACAATTCTTGCCCACAAATTTTTACAAAAAAAAACAAACCAAATGGCCCTACAGATTTTGTAGATCAGATTATGAAAGACAAAATTTCAGCACTTTTTGGCAGCCATTATCCATGGCAACTACCTAACAGACAGTCTGGCTTCCCGCCAAAAGCCCACCAGATCGAATCAACCAGAATTAGGGCACAATTACAAAGACCCCATTCATCGCGGCATGAACCGTACAGTAATAATATAAGTTGGCCGGAGCATCGTGCGGAACTTTAAAGGTAATGGTACCTACCTGCACATCGTTGGATGAAACACCCACATTGTATTGTGGACCTCCGTTGGAGGTGGATATTCTGAATGGATGGCCATTGGCGTTCAGCACGAACTGGTAGGTTAGTCCGCGCATCAGATAGATTGTCGGATCTGCATTAAAAGGTGCAGCATTGAAATCGGCTGCACTGCCAAACAAATAATTGCTCCCATTTCCGGTCAGATTAAAAGTGGCCACGACACTGCCCGTTGCGCCCGTTGCACCGGTGGCTCCTGTTGGGCCTTGCGGGCCAGTTGCACCCTGAGACCCGGCTGGTCCTGTAGCACCTGTTAATCCAATCGGGCCTTGTGGACCAGTTGCTCCAGCCGGACCGGTTGCTCCAGTCAAACCAATCGGGCCTTGTGGACCAGTTGCTCCGGCAGGACCAGTTGCTCCTGTCAAACCAATAGAGCCTTGTGGACCAGTTGCTCCGGTTGCACCCGTCAAACCAATTGAACCTTGAGAACCTGTTGCACCAGCTGGGCCAGCAGGACCTTGCGCTCCTGCAGCACCTGTCGCGCCTGTAAGTCCGATTGGGCCTTGCGAACCCGTTGGACCAACAGGGCCCGTGGCACCTGTAGCTCCAGTCAAACCTGTTGGGCCTTGTGCTCCGGTTGCTCCATTCAAACCAATCGGGCCTTGCGAACCTGTTGCTCCGTTCGTTCCGGCTGGTCCGGTGCTACCCGTTAATCCTATCGGGCCTTGCGGACCGGCAACTCCGGGCTCTCCTTGTGGACCAGCGGGCGCCTCGAACTCTACCCAATTGGCGGCATCGTTGGACGGTGTTATGTTGGATTGAAATGCCACGGCAGATTCTACAATCCATAAAGAATTCACATTTGGATTTAGGGTAGAAGGCGCAAAGACATAATCACCAGGATCGTAAGTAGTGCCTGAAATCCAGTTGCCATTGTTCACCAAACCAACACCAGCCACTCCCTGGGTGCCTTGAATACCCTGTGCTCCGGCCGGGCCTTGCGGACCAGTAGCTCCTGTCGGACCTGCTGGTCCCTGAATGCCCTGTGATCCTTGCTGGCCTTCTGCTCCGGCAACGCCTTGCGGACCAATGGCTCCGGTTAAACCAATGGGGCCTTGTGCGCCCGTTTCTCCTTGTGGACCGGCATCTCCCTGAATTCCCTGCAAACCTGTAGCGCCTTGTGGGCCCTGAATTCCCTGAGGACCTGCCGGGGCTTCAAGTTCTACCCAATGTGTGGGATCGTCTGAAGGAGTGGATGAGGAAAGGAAGTCATTTTCTGATTGCACAATCCAAAGGGAGTTTACATTGAAATTTTGTGAGGATGGTGCAAACACATAATCACCGGGAGAATAAGTTGAACCGACGACCCAAACTCCATTGTTCACAAGCCCAATTCCTTGCGGGCCTTGTGGACCTGCCGGCCCGGGTTCTCCATTGAGCCCCGGAATTCCCTGCGGGCCTGTTTCTCCCTCAATTCCTTGTGCACCGGTTTCACCTGCCAGACCCTGAGGGCCTTCAACTCCTTGCGGTCCTTGTGGACCGGGAGTTCCGGAGCTTGCGGCATAGAGTGCATAAGGCACGCTCATCATCTGGCTTGTTCCGGTGATGATGTAATTGGTTCCACCTTGCGGATCGACTTCTGTAATCAGAAAATATGGCCCGTTTGCCCAGTCGATGCTGGCAAAATCGCCTGATATAATAGTGGTAGCCGGAATTGTATAAGTGAGGAGCCCATTGTTGTTCGTGAGATCCACCAGACTCGACACAGATACATCTGTTCCATTGCCATCTCTTACAGTAAGACGAAGGCCAACAGAGGTATTTTGGATTAAAGTGCCGTTGTTATTTCTCAGTACCATTTGGCCGGTCATGGATTGTGGAGCCTGAGAATGAGCCAGAAAAAGCTGTAAAAAAAATACAACGAGGATAGAAATTCTTTTCATTGGTTAAAAGGGTAAGGTATTTAGAATCACGAATCTAGGTTGTTTTGAAGAGCAGGTCAATTTATTTTTCGGGAAAATGTTGAAATGCCAGACGCCACACGGGCATAGGCTTTTAAAGTAAGTAGAAATTTGCAAATATTTGAAGTAATGGACAAAAAGTAGGCTGTGAATTGCCGTATCATAGGATGGTGTTGACTTTCATCGATTTGAAAAGCCATATTATTATGTAGTGAAAATTTTCAAGGCCAGGGAGATAGGTTTTATTTGTCTCAATATTTGTGTGCAATAATTTGTGTGCAGTTCAAGTGCACACAAATTATTGCACACAGATTTTGCCCTAAAAAAATTTGAGATTTTAACCTGATATTTTTAATTATGTCTTAAAAAAAGAGCATTTCAAGTCGGGAATATTTTCTGTTCCATTGCGTCAGGGATATTAGTTTTGTCCAATAAGTAAAGAAATTTTATGGCAAAACCATCGGAAATCATTGAAAATTGAAACCAAATGACGGGCAAACTAAATATTCGGCGAGGATTAAAGAGAACTTTGCAGGTTTTCATTGCGGTCATTTTTATTGGGCTATTGATCCCGCAAAAATTTTCCATTCCGGTTCAGGGCGCTACTAAATCCAGCTACAACAAAGACTCCTTCTGGTACTACCCATGGGGAAAGTCGGTGACGCACAAGGGCGTGGATTTTTTTGCCAAAGAAGGGACGAATGTTGTGGCCTCCACCAGTGGAATGGTTGTTTATAGCGGAAAAATAAGCATGGGTGGAAATGTGGTGTTGGTGCTTGGCCCGAAATGGAGGGTACATTATTACGCTCATCTCAGGGACATTAAAACTTCTGTCGGTTCGTGGGTCAGCCGCAATGAAGTCATTGGTACAGTTGGCACCACAGGTAACGCAGTGGGCAAGGCTCCTCATTTGCATTACTCTATTGTCACACTAATTCCCCATCCCTGGCTAATTGATTCCAGCAAACAGGGTTGGAAGAAGATGTTTTATTTGAATCCGATTGATTATCTGGCAAAGGAGTAAGGTTTGTATTATTTTGTGAAAATCTCTATTTGAGTTGGCTTGTGTATTGCCAAGTCGGGTGTTCACTTTAAGCGATAATTCTTAACATTCGTCAACAGTGAAGTCCTTTAATAATACACCTTATTTCTTAATTTATGACTGAAGACTTTATTTCAACAGTAAATTTCCACTTGTGGGAACCTTGTAATATGCGATGTAAATTTTGTTTTGCCACTTTCAAAGATGTAAAGCACAGTATTTTGCCTAAAGGCCATTTATCAGAAGATCAATCGAAAAGTGTAGTACTCAAGTTAGCTGATTTTGGATTTAGAAAAATAAACTTCGCTGGCGGAGAGCCTACGCTTTGTAAATGGTTGCCTTTATTAATCGAAACGGCAAAAAAATCTGGTATGACCACCTCTATAGTAACCAATGGATCAAATCTGTCTGAGAGTTTTTTAGAAGTAAATAAAAAAAGGCTTGATTGGGTAGCTATAAGTATTGACAGTCTTAATCCTGAGACTAATAGGAAAACTGGTAGAGTTTTGCGAGGAGTCGATCCCAAAGGTTATGATTATTATTTATCACTAGCTAAAAAAGTTAAAGAATCAGGTTATCGATTAAAAATAAATTCTGTAATAAATCGATACAATTTTAGTGAGGATATGACAGAGTTTATACGTGAGGTACAACCAGAAAGGTGGAAAATATTACAAGTGCTACCGATTCAAGGTCAAAACGATATTAATGTAGATGAGTTTCAGATTTCTGAACTGGAATACAAGAATTTTATAGACAAACATCAATCTTTGAATCGAGTTACCGAGATAATTTCGGAAACAAATATTCAAATGACGGGCTCATACGTAATGGTTGATCCTGCAGGAAGGTTTTTTGACAATACTACTGGAAAACACAATTATAGCAGGCCAATTCTGGAATTTGGTGTGCAGGGAGCTCTTCAAGACGTTAATTACGATTGTAATAAATTTTACGAAAGGGGTGGATATTACGAATAATGACAAAGATTAATTTCCAACTTGGGTTGGTCATTTCATACAATTATGTCTAATTATGATTAATTTCACGCACTCAAACTGGGATTGATCTTTATTGTCTAATGAAGCAACTATACTGTAAAAATTGAACTTATGCTATCAGCTATATTATTGATTTTCCTGAATTTCTGCCAGGGAGCCCAGTCTAGCACTATCATTTCTGCAGATCTCAAAATAAACGGCTTGTCATTTTCTTCCACCAAAGAAGACATTATTAAGACATTCGGTGAACCGGTAAAAATCTTTCAACCCAGGTACGAATGTGGTTTTCTTTCGGAAGATGAACAAGGGGCCAAATATTATACACTGGATTATGGTTCGTTCAAATTTACCGGAAATAAAGGTGAAGGATATATTTTAGAAAACGCCTTGATGTCGGTTGATTCTAAAATGAAAATCACTTATCAGGGTCGCACGTTATCCGGCAACACAACATTGAAGGAACTGGAGGAGTTGTTCAAGACTGAATTAAATCGATCAGAAATAAAGGTATTCTTTAAAGATAGAGACGATGCGCTGATATTTTCAATTGTAAATGACAAACTGATCAGAATAATGTATTGGTCGCCGTGTTGAGTTGTGTTCGGGTTGAATGAATTAACCTCCAGTAATTCGTATACACCAATCCGTAATTTGTATAACTTCCAAACCAGTCTCTTCATCAACCTTTGCCCCATAATTTCAAATGATAAGAATATGAGCAAGGTGATACTGATTACAGGGGCTTCTTCGGGAATGGGTAAAGAAAGCGCCAAACAATTGATCCAACAAGGACACAGGGTTTATACTGCCGCCAGAAGAATAGATAATATGCAGGATCTTAAAACAATGGGTGGATTTCCTATTCAAATGGATGTAACAAATGAAGCAGATATTCAAAAGGTTGTAGATACCATCATTCAAAAGGAAGGAAAAATTGATGTGCTTTGGAACAATGCCGGTTATGGACTCTATGGTTCAGTAGAAGAAATTCCAATCGACGATGCCAGAAGACAATTTGAGGTAAATATTTTTGGACTGGCCAGCCTTACCCAAAAAGTAATTCCTTATATGCGCAAGGCAAATTCTGGAACCATTATCAATACTTCTTCTATGGGTGGAAAAATGTACACGCCACTTGGAGCTTGGTATCACGCCACCAAACATGCCCTTGAAGGCTGGAGCGATTGCCTGCGTTTGGAATTGGCACCTTTTAATATTCATGTCGTTATTCTTGAGCCTGGCGTTATCGCCACCGAATTTGGCGATGTCCTCACGGGCCCTCTTACAAAGTATTCCGGCAGCGGAGCTTATGCACAATTGGTCAATAGAATGATCAATTCACTCAAGCGTTCTTACGAAAAAAATGATAATTCACCCGCATCTGTCATTTCCAATACCATTTCTAAAATAGTGGCAAGTACCAAACCCAAAACGCGCTATGCAGTGGGTAAATACGCCAAACCCATGATTTTTCTCAGAACCTATTTTGGTGATAGAATTTTTGACAAGGCCGTGATGAGTCAAGTGAAGTAATGAACTCTTAAGATCAAGAATGGTTATAGTGATTGGGGTGATAGTATTTAAAATTACTTTTGGTCAATATTATATTTATAATTGAAATATGCGCAAACATTTTGGAGGCAAGATTACTGAGGTTCATATTGAACAATATGCGAAGTCGGTTAATTGGCAGGAGAGCAAATTTGTAAATATTGAAGAAACCAAAATGGAATTTAGTTTTAGGAAGCTACCCAAACTATTGTACAAAGGCTTTTTTGACAAAGAAGGCAGAGAGCCCAAACAGAAGCTACCCATTGCTCCTTTCGATAAAGAAAAGTTTCTCAGCCCTTCGGACAAGGTAAAATTTATTTGGTACGGCCATGCAACTGTGCTGATGCGAATGAATGGAAGGACCCTTCTGATAGACCCTATGTTCGGGCCCAATGCCGCGCCTATTTCTCCTTTTCCGGTAAAAAGATTCAGCGACAATACACTCAATATTATTGATGAATTGCCCGACATAGATTTGGTTTTGTTTACGCACGATCACTACGATCATTTGGATTTCGACAGCATCAAAAAACTAAAGTCAAAGGTGAAGCAGTATTTTGTGGCTTTGGGCGTCGCAAGGCATTTGGTACATTGGGGAGTTGATGCATCGTTGATCACTGAATTTGATTGGTGGGAAAATAAGTCGTTCGATAGCCTTTCCATTACATTTACGCCAAGCCGACATTTTGCCGGAAGGGGATTGCGCGATAGGGCCAAATCACTCTGGGGCGGTTGGGTCATCAAATCAGAAACAGAAAATATCTGGTTCAGTGGCGATGGTGGTTATGGAAAACACTTTGTGGAAATAGGAAATAAGTTGGGACCTTTCGATTTTGCTTTTATGGAATGTGGACAATACAACGAAAACTGGCACCAGATCCACATGTACCCCGAAGAGAGTATTCAGGCCGCAATCGACGGCCAGGCCAGAAAAGTAATGCCCATTCACTGGGGTGGGTTTTCGCTGGCACAACATAGCTGGACAGATCCGGTGGATCGCTTTGTGGCCGAGGGCGATAAAAAGAATGTGGAATGGATCACTCCGCGAAAAGGAGAAATTGTATCCTTAAACAATAATCACCACAATACTAAGTGGTGGAAGTAATAAGAAATGATGAATAACATAGTAAGATTTGAAACCATTAGCGATTTAAACCGCGGACTCAATCTGCCGGGACCCAAACATCCTTTGGTGTCAGTGATAGATTTTTCCAAGGTGAATAATTTCGGTGAGGAAAGCGTCAGAATAACCTCCGGTTTGTATTGTATCATGCTGAAAAATCATTGTCATGGTAAAATGAAATACGGCAGAGAATATTATGATTTTCAGGAAGGCACTTTGATGTGTATTGCACCAAAACAGGTTATTACCATAGAAAATCAAGAGAGAAAAGAAGAAGAGGTTGTGGGATGGGGATTGCTTTTTCATCCGGATCTGATAAGAGGAACCTCTTTGGGAAAAAAGATGAAGGATTATACTTTCTTTTCTTACGAGGTAAATGAAGCCCTGCATTTGTCGGATGCAGAAAAACAAACCCTCAGGGATTGTATTGTAAAAATTGAAAATGAAATTTCGCAGAATATTGATCAGCACAGTCAGACCTTAATTGTTTCCAATATTGAGTTGTTCCTCAATTATTGCTCGCGTTATTACGACAGACAATTCATTACCAGAAAAAATAGCAACAACGGCATTCTTTCTAAATTCGAAAATGTGCTTTCCGAATATTTTGGTTCAGTCAATATCAAAACAGAAGGATTGCCTTCGGTGAAATTTTGTGCGGATAAATTAAATCTGTCTGCCAATTACCTCAGCGATTTACTCAAGCGCCAAACGGGCCTGAATGCACAAGAACATATTCACCACCATATTATTGAGGAGGCAAAGAACAGCTTGCTGAATTCTGATGCTTCCATCAGTGAAATCGCCTTTGAACTTGGCTTTGAGTATCCGCAATACTTCAGTAAATTATTTAAAACAAAGACAGGAGTGACGCCGGTGGAGTTTAGAAGTTTGAACTGAGACCCACACAACCAATTACACTGAGAGGATAATAGACAATTAAGGATTGTATACGTTTTAATGTAGATTTTTTTAAACACAAAGTCATAAAGGGTTTCTGCCTGATAAAATGTCTTCTTTGTGGCTTCGTGTTTAAACAATGAACTCATTTTTAAGGTCTGAGTATTGAAATATCACATGAGGCATTGGGGGAGATCGAATTTAATTTTTATAACACAAAGTCACAAAGGGTTTCGGCCTGATAAAATGTCTTCTTTGTGGCTTCGTGTTTAAACAATGAACTCATTTTTAAGGTCTGAGTATTGAAATATCACATGAGGCATTGGGGGAGATCGAATTTAATTTTTATAACACAAAGCCACAAAGTGTTTCCGCCTGATAAAGTGTCTTCTTTGTGGCTTTGTGTTTAACAAAGAACTTATTTTTAATGTCTGAGTATTGAAATATCACCTGAGGCATTGTGCGAGATGGAGTTTAATTTTATAACACAAAGCCACAAAGTGTTTCCGCCTGATAAAGTGTCTTCTTTGTGGCTTTGTGTTTAAAAGGAGCTCTTATTTTTGAGGCACAAGTATTGAATGATTATCTGTGTCATTTTGCGAGATCGAATTTAATTTTTATAACTGAAAGCCACAAAGTTTTTCTACCTGATAAAGTGTCTTCTTTGTGACTTTGTGTTTAAAAGGAGAACTTATTTTTGAGGCACAAGTATTGAATGATTATCTGTGTCCTTGTGCGAGATCGAGTTTAATTTTTATAACTGAAAGCCACAAAGTTTTTCTACCTGATAAAGTGTCTTCTTTGTGACTTTGTGTTTAAAATGAGCACTTATTTTTGAGGCGTAAGTATTGAATGATTATCTGTGTCATCTTGCGAAATCAAATTTAATTTTTATAACACAAAGCCACAAAGTTATTCTACCTGATAAAGTGTCTTCTTTGTGGCTTTGTGTTTAAAAAAAAGGCACTTGTGGAAGGGCTATTCTACGACTGATTTTTATGCTCATGAAATATGAGTTGACGAAACTATTCTTTGATCATGTACCAGAAATCTTTTTTGAATCAGGCTAAGTGTTTTATAGGGCAGCGCCGACTGGTTTTTTGGCCAATTTCCATGCATCATACTCCGCAACAATTGATTCAAATAGAACCTCAAATATTTTGGCAGCACCGGCTTTCGTAAAATGCGTATAATCCGGCCCGGCGTAGGGCGGTGAGTTTTTCACCCATTTGATCATACTGCCATTGCCGCCCATTACCTGGTACATGTCCCAGAATGCACAACCTTCTGCAAAAGCAGCTTTTTTTAAGCCTTCATTTTCAGATTCTAATCGCGGCCGGGTCTGGTACACGCCATTTATTTTGGTGCTCATGTCCGATGGTCCGATGATAAGAAAGAATGAATTCGGCGAAAGCGAACGCATGTACCTGATCTGTGCCTGAAAATCGTCGCAATAGCGTTGCACTTCATTATCCGAACTTAAAAGGGGTAGGGCATTGCCGCCGAATTGGAGAATGACCATCTTTGTCTCCAGTACTTCCATTGCTCCTTTTATTTCTGCGCCATTTACTTTGCTAAAGGTGAGTCCGTCATTTCCTCTTAAGGCTATGTTACTTACTTCAACGCCTTTTTTACTGCCGAGTGCCGCCGCATAAACATCAGGACTGTCACGGCCATCGAAATCAAATTTTATAGAAGCAGGAGTTGAACTGAGGTTCCAGTGTTTATGAACCAGACCTTCACTAACAGCTATAATTTCATCACTGAGCAAGCTGTCTCCTACCCAGGCCCGCAATCTGAATGGGAGTTTGTGATTGCCCAGAAAAAGATCAGCCTGATTGAAGATCGGACAATGAGGATCACTCAGCCGATAGGGCTTGAGTTCTATCCATGCTTTTACCGAATCTGCCTTGCTGAGTTGTTCTGCCGGGTGTTCGGCTGTGAATCGCGCATAAGAACACATTACTCCGAAGCGATTGTGTGGACTTTTTTTGTTTGAATGGCCATAAGAAGTATAACGTTTCCAATTCTCACTTTGACTTTGTTTGATATTGGCATTGGCCGTTATTGGCAAAGGCGAAATCAGCCCTGGCCCATTGCCACCAAATTTTTCCTGAAGTTTTTCGCGCAGCGTTCTGGTGCAATGATCCACTTCGATTTGCGAATCACCATAGTGCATTATATGCACTCTTCGCCCCTCGTTGATGCTGTCCAGGGATTCGAATAACCTAAACATCGGACTGGAGTCGTCGTTTGGAAACTGAATGGAATTGGTGGTGATTTTTCGCACAACTATTAAACTGTCCACTCCCGACACTACAGCAGAATCCTGAACCACCAGACTGTCGTTTTGTGCCAGCAATTGGTCCGCACTGAAGTGTGTTGTGCTGTCCGGAGCGCTAAAATTCCATGAGGGAAGTTTCATACTGAACCAACCTGAACCTATTTGTTTTACCGGAACCAGAATAGAAACCAGTGCAAAACACAAACCGATGCTCAAGAGCACAAGCAGTGTAAGGTGTGGTTTGATGATGCGCATTGATTATCGGCAGGGTAAATATAGAAAGTCCAAATAAACAATAGAAGTTGGTTGGGTGGAGTTTTTTGTTGATGATGGCTGGCTAAAAGCCAGCTCAAGCGTTAGGCACTGGTTACCGCTTCGCTAAAACCAGCGCCAGACGGGTAATGATTGCTGGCTGAAAGCCAGCTCAAGCGTTTGGCAGCCCGAAGGGCCACGCTGTTACCGCTTCTCTAAAACCAGCGCCAGACGGGTTTCCTGATCCAGATTGGATCAAATGTTTATAGCACGATCGATTTGCAATGATTAAACGACCCGGTAAGGGTCGAATGTTATTTTATACAAGGTCCTTAACTTAATGACATTGCCCGAGTGGCCTCGCGGATAAGCTTCGCTAATTTCGCCAGAGAGGGTTGAATATTATAACTCATGTAAAAAGTCCTTTAAGGAAGATGTTTTTAACTTTCCTTTCTTGTACTGCTTGAGTTCTTCAAATCCCTTTTTAATGTTGTCAATTGTCTCTTCTTTTGTTGGATCATCTTCGGTTTCAATTTTTTTTTCATAGGGGAGATGACTCGCCATTTCTATAAAGGTCCTATATTCTTTATCGGTTGTATAAATTTTGACTAGTGTCATGTTAAATCAAATATGACGCATTTACTGTATATTTGTAAAAAAAACAAATGATACGTTATACAATTAAACTCACCCAATCAGAAGTTGTTGAACTGCATGCAATAATCAACAAGGGTTCTCATTCTAGTCAA
>JANNEQ010000100.1:0-22213 GCA_031378885.1 Flavobacteriales bacterium | reverse complement strand
CCGGCGGAGCTGTATAAAGGTCCGTCGGGTATAAATTTTTCGATCCATGAAAATGTATTATCACTCTCACTCGCTCGAAACGCTGCTCTCTTACTACCGCTACCAGGAGGTAGAAGCACGGGCCAACTTTGCCAATTGTATTGCCCAGAATTCTTCTTCTTTCCAGAGCTCAGATCTTACAGAGCTATACAACGAAGAACAATCCATCGGGGAACGTGTGCAGAAGGCCAACTTCTTGCTCGACGCTGGCGATGTACAAGGAGCGCTCGACTTGCTCTACGAAGCTCCTCTTTACCACAAGTTGAACAGCGAGGAACTACAGATTTTTGAAGACGTACAAGACATTATTCGTTTGGAGCATGATGTTTTGATCTTACAGAATGGTGAATTGACCGCGGAACAACAGCAACTTCTGGAAGGTTATTGGCTGAACGATCCTTATGGCGCAGGGCCCGAAGCATTGCGCATACTATTGTCTCTTACTGCCTACACGCCGCATTTTATAGACCTCAACGAAGATTATACCCTCAGGTCGGCACAAGCGCAAAAAGCAGACAAACCCCTTGAGTGGAATATCTGGCCCAATCCCGCAACCGAATATATTCTTATCCGTAGAAATGGCTCTGAATTGCCTAGTGGCATTATCCAAATCTTTGGCATTGATGGCAGAGAAGTACTTTCTGAAAGCATACAGAATGGTCAACTGGAAAAGACCATTTGGATTGAAAGTTTACCCGCAGGTGAGTACCTGTTGACGGTGCGATTGGACGACAAAACCCAGGTAGAAAGAAAAACTTTTATAAAACTATAAGCCATGAAGAACTTACTCATTTTATTCTCAGTCATTTTTCTGATGCCTCAATGGGCCGAAAGTCAGTACACATGGTTCAACAGACTTTACAATTTAGAGGGGGGCGGTGTTTGGACAACTGCAATGAATATTCGCGGAGATAGTTTGGAGTGTATAGGTATTGGAGCTGGCTCAGACGAAAATCATCCAGAGCAATATATTCTGGATAAGTTTGATATCAATATGTCGGATGGAATTCTTTTGAATGAAACCTTTTGTTTCCCCATTGAACCAATTTGCGGAGTTAAGTCGAGGGCTACTAGTAAACTCAGCGACGGCTCCTGGTTGCACTACAGTTGTATTGTATCGGATTGTTTTATGGTCTTACCAACGGTCTTGCATTTAACACCTGATCTGGATTTAATTAACCAACGAACGTTGTACGAAATAAGCGACTGTGAAGATAAAGAATACTTTACCGATGCCATGGCCGATTTGGGAAACTCTGAATACCTTCTTACCACAAGAATATATTTTGGCTGGCCAGTTGCAGATAGCACAGGGCATTACTTCCACCGAATGAATCTGGACGGTGAGATTGTAGAATCCAGAACGGTAATGCACCCCAATTATGGAACCGACCGGACGTATCACCATGTGTTGCGGCAAAGTGAAAATTCTCTCATCATATACGGTGAGGCTGCTGAAAATTTTACAGCCATTGGTCCATTTATTCAAAGAACAGATCTTTGGGGAAATCCAACCCACGAACTGATCATCAACAACGACGATTTGGTTTGGGGAGAAGTATTGGCTGCGGGTATGATCAACAATGAAAATGATTTGATCTATGCTCACGTGAATACGCTTTATTATAACAATGGGCAGAATTATGGCGAATTCGAATTATTTGCAAAAAGAATAAACACCGATAGCCTTAACATTATTGAAAACAAGCAGATTGTCCTTCCCTTTTTACAGGGAAATACATACAATGCCTTTAATCCCCGTAGAGTAATTCAAACCATTGAAGGTGGGTATCTGGCCTTAATTCAGATCGCAAATGATGGTGGCGCATATCCGGGATTGGTTAAGTTGGATGCTGACCTGAATCTGGAGTGGTTTAAGACCTATTATCCGGAGGGATGGCAAACCTACGAACATGCCCTTGGTTTCGAGATTATCAATACCCCTGATGGCGGCTACGCCATGGCGGGCAGGTACAATGGCAAGGGTTGGGTTGTAAAGCTGGACCATTGCGGCAATGAAATTGAAAGTGGTTGCGAAGAAATTATTTCTGTTGAAGAAAATAGTATGACGGAAAATCATTTGCACATTTATCCTAATCCCGCCAGCGATGAAATTACTATAAGTACTTCACTACTGAAAAAGGGACTTCAATTGCTGGAAGTTTATTCAACGGATGGACGTCTATTGCTGAGAGATAAGGTACAATCAAATGATTCCGGTTTCACATTATCATTAACCAACATACCTTCGGGAAACTACTTTGTGGTATTGAAAGATGATAAAGAAAGTCTGATAGGTAGGGAAATGCTATTGAAGAATTGATAAAAAAACAAACCAATTTTACCAGTGGTTAATATTAATCACCGGTAAAATCGGTTATTTAAAATTGAAATATTTTCAGCAGTACAGAAATGAATGAAATCCACTACTTTTCGGCGAAAATCTTAGATCTCGATATACAGCTTGGAATTAATTCAAACAGTGCGTAAACACCTGAAATCCGAAGGCTTCTGTTATGATTTGAATATTCTCGAACTTCTTTAGATTAATGCGAATTTTGCATTTTCTTATATTGGCCGATGGCTTCTTCTTATTCATAAGGTGAATGATTAGGTCACCCCCTTAACGAAAGATCGGGCCAAAAAGTTTCAATTGTGCATTTTTGGGGAACTATTCTTTCAATTACACCACCGGCATTTTCACCAGCAATAACAGGCATTACAGCACGAATACCGCAAGGCAGGAAATGCCTCGCATCAAAAGAATATTATGTTTTGAAATTGAGATTTTATCAGCCCGGAAACCAGCTTACTTTCGCTTTAATGCAACATGTCCTTTCTACTGTATAAACCTTATGCAACATCTGTTACCACCTGCAGAATTCTATTGCGCCAAACTTTTCGGTCATCCACAATAAAATTCTCAATACTGCCATCTTTCAACATGATGGTCAGTCCATTGGGATTTAAAAACATGGTCTTGAAAAAGTCCACACTAGAAATGGAATCCAGCCCAATCTTTACTTCGTGCTGATACCGAAAGCACGGACTGCTTTGAAACAATACTCTTTGGTTGGTCACGACCAATTTACCACCCACGGCGATAAAGTTGTGGAAGTGGCTTGCGCCATCTTCGAATAAGATCGATTCGTTTTCTGCGAGGTTCATGTCTCTCGATTATGTTGAGGAAAATGTTGTCCCCAATTCTCGTGTTATTTCTGACGCTATATTTTAAGTGAGGTCACAAAACAAAGTTCAAAGTCACTAAAACCCTGAACTATGCTTTTCAGAACCTTAAAGCCCAAAAGGATTAATTTGACCCGATCAACAGGCCTTTATCGTCTTTTACTTGTTTAGAAAGGTAAGTAGCAACGCCATCGTGAGTGTCTTTCATACCTTCACTTCCTTTGGTCCAGTTGGCCGGGCAAACCTCACCATTCTCCTCAAAGAACTGGAGTGCGTCCACCATTCTGATGGCTTCATCCACATTTCTACCCAACGGGAAGTTGTTTACAATCATGTGTTGGACAATACCCCTTTTGTCGATCAGGAACAAACCGCGATAGGCAATCATTTCGCCGGTTGCTTCTAGTTTGCCCTCGTCGCTATAGCTATAATCACCACTAAGTACACCAAAACCATCGGAAATCACTTTAGAAGTATCGGCTACAATAGGATAAGTTATTCCTTTAATACCGCCCTGCTGCTTAGTCATTTGCAACCAGCCCCAATGGCTTTCTTCTGTATCTGTAGAGCATGCAACCACTGCTACATTTCTATCTTCAAAATCTTTCAACCGCTCTTGAAAGGCATGCAACTCTGTCGGACAGACAGTGGTGAAGTCTTTGGGATAAAAGAAAAACACCACGTGCTTCTTGCCGATAAACTGGTCAAGGGAAAAATCATTCACCACTGTGCCGCCATCCAACACAGCCGCAGCTTTGAATGAAGGAGCCTTTTTACCTATTAAAACTGACATGTTATATATTCTTTTTGGTATTATTCTTTGAAATCGGGCGCAAAAATAAACATGTAGAGCGAACTGTTGTTCCCTAATCGCAACTTAATTGTAGTTTTAGCCCCATGAAAAATATCATCATTACAGGAGCCACTAGTGGAATCGGAGAATCTACCGCAAGACTTTTGGCAGCAAAGGGCTATCACTTGCTCCTCACAGGAAGAAACGAATCCAAACTCGCAAAACTCAAAACCGAGCTCGGAGAGCACGTCAGAATTGCCAAAATGGATGTGCGCAATTACACCTCAGTCAAAGAAATAATAGACAACGCCCGAAATGAAATGGGCTCAATAGACGTGCTCATTAATAACGCAGGATTAGGTTTCTTCGATTTTGTAGCCGATGGTAAAATTGAAGAATGGCATGAAATGTTTGAAACCAACGTGAAGGGCTTGTTGAATTGCCTGCATGCGGCTTTGCCTCATTTGTTGGAATCCGGCGGGCATGTGATCAATCTTGGATCGGTAGCCAGTCATAGTGTTTTCCCTAAATCGGGCGTCTATTGTGCCACCAAACATGCTGTTTTGGCTATCAGTGATAGTCTGAGATTAGAATTGGCCGATAAAATCAGGGTAACAACTATAAGCCCCGGTGCTGTAGCTACAGCTTTTCCAGATCAAACTACCAATCCGGTGCTAAAAGCTGAATACCAGCCTTATTTTGCCTCTGCCCTATCGCCGCAAATCATTGCAGAAAATATCGCATGGGCCATCGAATGTCCGGACAATGCCGTGATCAGTGAAATTATTGTAAGACCAAGCAGAAAAGTTACTCAATAAATCTTATAAAAAAAGCCCCAATCAAGGGGCTTTTTTTAAATTACTTCTTAAGTAATTCCTGAAATTTTTTCTTGAATTTATCCACCTTGGGGACAATCACAATCTGACAATAGGGTTGCTCGCCGTTTAATGCAAAGTAATCCTGGTGATAACCTTCTGCACTGTAGAATTCTCCGAAGGCCACAACTTCGGTAACAATGGGATCGGGCCAGTTGTGGCTTTCATTGCCAGCTTTGACAGCCAGCTCGGCCAAATCCTTCTGCTTTTCATTGTGATAAAAAATAGAAGACCTGTACTGCGTTCCGCTGTCGGCTCCTTGTCTGTTCAATGTAGTTGGATCGTGTGTTGAAAAGAACACTTCGAGAAGTTGCGAATAAGTGATCACCGCCGGATCATAGGTTATCTGACAAACTTCTGCGTGTCCGGTGGTGCCATTGCAAACCTCCTTATAAGAAGGATTTTTGACACTACCTCCACTGTATCCACTCTGTACTTTAATTACTCCATTGAGGTTTTGAAAAATGGCCTCAACACACCAGAAACAACCCGCGCCGAATGTGGCCAATTCTGTTGTTCCCGGAGCAGAACTCAATTCATCTTCTGTCATATTTGAAAATTTAAAACTGTTGTTATTTTCTTTGGGTGGTGCCTGCGCACAGGAGAACAACCCAAGAAAGCTACACATAAAAAAAAGTGATTTTCTCATTACAATTGTTTTAAGCAAAGATTAGAAATTCATATTGGTGGTTCATCACGGCATGATCAATCTTTGTTGCAATTGTATAACAAGGTTAGATACTATTTGTTCCGCCCGGCTTTGGTGGGTCATTTTTGACCAACATCGCCTGAACAATGTAAATCACTACTGTACTTATAATTACGACTATCAGAGATTGGATGGTCTTCCACAAATAGTGATGGATAAAATCCCAACTGATCAGCCCCCAGATGGCCATGACGGCAATCACGGTGACGCCTACTACAACAGCAGACAAGGCATAAGCAAAGAGGTTACGGGTATTCATTCGTTGATTTTTTGATTGGTTATTGAACTACGAATATCAACTAGTTAGTGCAAGGCTGACTTTAAAATGTGTTAAAAGAACTCTTCTGACGTCATCCGATTTCAATTGGCGACGATATATAACGCTCCGTTCTATTCCTTTATCAATCTACTGGTTACCAGTTCACCATCTTCCATTATCAATTGCATTTGGTAGAGTCCTGAAGACAATTCTGATAAATCTAATTTACCTGAAATATTACTCTGCTTTTGCCAGCACAATCTTCCATTGTTGTCAAATAACCGGATTAGTTGAATTGATTTTTCGCTGTTGATTTGAACAAAGTCGACAAATGGGTTCGGATAAATACTTTCCGTTCCAGTAAAAATCAATTCAGATAATCCAACAAGATCCTGACTGTACAAACGCATGACCACCATATCGTTGTTAGAACCCGCTATAAAACCCACCACCACTATTCTATCATCTTCCTGAATTGTCAGGGCATTAGCTTCTTCAAAATCAGGACCTAATTCATAGACTCGATAACCTGCTCCGCCAAAAGTTGGATCAGGAATTCCATCAGCCGAAAAACGAGCCACCAGAAAATCCCGGGTAAAAATCCCGCTTCCTGATGAGCCACAAATGACAATTTTACCATCGACCTGACCTTTTATTCCCAAAGCTAAGTCCAGGTTGTCTATATCCAGAAGCGTATTTCCCTGGTCTCCAAAAGTCAAATCAAGCTCTCCATTTAAGGTCAACCCAATTAGCAAAGCATCCTGATTGGAAGGCGCGGAATTTCCGCAGGTCACAATTCTATTTTCCTGAAGTAAGATTCCAAAAGCCCGTCTGTTGTAGGCCATAGACAGATAATTGCCATCGGTTCCGAAACTCATTATGGTTGAACCATTGCCCGATAGTTTCGTAACCCAAGCCTTGGACCCGGCAGGATAGTAAATATCACCGGCACAAATAATATTTCCATTGGGAGCCACCTTCACATCATGAAAATCATGACCGTCTGAACTGGTGCTCAAAACCAGCATTCCATCAGAATCAAAATTCAGGTCCGGATTTCCGCTGGAATCGAACTTCATGACCAGACCAGAAGTGCTTATGCCATTGGAAGTGTTACCAACCACTACTAAACTTCCATCTTCAAGGACTTCCATGGCATTGCTGTACTCCTCATATTCACTAATAGCCGTGATCACATATCCATTGCCAGCACCAAATGTCAAGTCAGGACTGCCATCAATATTGAATCTCATCAGTAAAACTTCAGTGTTAGAAGCAGTTATTGAAGCGGCGCCGCAGGCCAGAATTTTACCATCAGGCAAAACCTCAATATCGTTGAGATAATCCGATTCTCCATTAAAATCATACGAATAGGAACCGGCTGTTGCAAACGACTCATCCGTAGTTCCATCGGGATTAAGTCTTGTCATAAAGACATCAAAATTGAAACCTCCTCCGCTGCCCATTGAAACGCCGCAGGCCACAATCTTCTGGTCAGGTTGTATGGTAACGGCCTTCATATTATCGTGAACAGGGCCTGGAGCCAAAATGCGTATTCCCGTTGAATTGAAGGATATATCGGGGTCGCTATCGTTTTGAGCGTAAGTAAAAATGACCAGATAGAGACCTAAAAGCAAGAGTAAACTTCTTTTCATAATATTGTTTTAAATATTCAAATTTATAACAATTTAATAGGTGCTCAATTAAAATTATAGTTGGCCAGTATGATATGAATCAGGTAGATTTTCAAAGAAACTGGAGTCCTTGTTTGCACTTGGCACAATTTTTACCACCTTCGCGACATCAATTAAAAGATGACATTATGAAATACATGAAATTTTACTCCCTATTCCTGATAGCCGCCATAACCCTGGTATTGGCATCATGTGGTAAAACATCTCCACTTGGCACAAAGGTGAAGGAACCCTTCTCAGGAAATAAATACGAAAGCTCCGGCCGTTACTTTAGAGCAAAAGGCAAAGGCGAAAGTTCAGACGACAATATTGCCAAAAACAAAGCCGATTTACAAGCCAAAAAAGAACTCGCACAGCAGGTTGAAACCAACATGAAAGTTGTAACAGACCAATACCTGCATGAAAATGCCACCAATTCAGGAAGTGAAATCAATGATAAGTTTCAGTCTTTGATTCGTGAAGTGACCAATACAACCATAGCGGATTTGCGTAAAATAGGAGAAGAGAAATTTGTTGATGCCGAAGGGAAATACACTGTGTTTATAGCGTATGAAATCCACAAACGCGATATGTTCAGATTTTTGAAAAAGCAAGCCAAGCTTGATGCCAGATTGAATGAAGCCGAGCGCAAGTCGATCGAGGAAATTCTTGATGAAGAGCTTAAAAAGGTTGAAGCACTTGGTGAAGGAGATTAACAACTCAAACATAAAATCAAAAAATCCGCTGATCACTTCAGCGGATTTTTTTTGTCTGACATCGGCTAAAACGGGGTAATAATCAATTGTTCCTTCAATTCCTCTAACCTAATCCCAGGAACCTTTACCCTTTCCGGTAATATTCAATTTGATACAAAAGAGATAAGAACCACAAACCTCACCTCATGAGCATATAAACGCAAAAACCACACATCAAAAGTGTGATCACTATTGCGGCAACTAACATTAATTGCGATTTCCCGTTTGTTGTTTTTCTCATGTAATGAGTGCTGGAATCTGTGACAAAAATATCTTCCTGATTCTATTCAAAGGCTTCATATTGAGCCACCGGAGTACACAATGAGTGAACGGTTGTTTATATTTGGATGAATTTTACATTCATTTGCCTGATGAAAAAAATGACACTCAACAATTGTTTCTTATGGTTCCTCATGGTTTTGTTGAGTATTCTATGCCATGCGCAAGATACTAAGCTGATTGACGATTTTAAAAAACAGCTCAACGTTGCCGATACAGATTCATCCAAAATTGAATGTTTGTGGCATATTGGGTTTAACTACTCACAAAGTAAACCGGATTCGGGTATTTACTTCGCGAATGAGGCCTTAATTCTTTCCAACAAAGTAAATAGTAAAAAAGGCAAAGCTGACAGCCACAATATTCTCGGTTTCTGCCTTGACAATGCCGCCCAACACGACTCCGCTGAATACCACTATCAACTCTCGATTCAACTTTTTAAAGAAATCGGAGATCCCTGTTTGATCACTGTCCCAATAGGAAATCGCGGATGGAATTTCTACCACCAACACGATTATGTGAAAGCACTGGAGTGCTTTCTCGAAGCTGAAAAGTTCGACCAGAATTGTGGAGAAAGAGGATGGAAGTCGACCACTTTTTATAATATTGGCGTAGCTTACAATGGAACTGAACAATATGAAAAAGCCATTGAATATTTCAGCAAAGCTATTGCCCATGATGAAGGCCGAAGAGATACTCTCAAACTTTCTATAGCGACACAGGGTATGGCCAATGCATTGCGCGATTTAGGAAGATTTAGCGAGGCAGAGTCATTTTACAAAAAGGCACTCAAATACCACGAGTCGTTAAAAGATGAATACTCGCGGGCCTTTGTCCATGAAAATATCGGCGAGATGTTATTCAATAATGGAAAATATACCGAGGCTGCACTTCACTGCAACGAAGCTCTGGCGGTCTTTTCAAAACTGGAAAGGGTTTCTGATGTAATTTATGAGAGTACTTTATTGGGCAAAATTTATAGGAGTGCCGGGAAATGGAATGAGGCCGAAAAAATATTACTGGCGACCATTCCACTCACAATCCAGTCCAATGCACCCTATGAAAGAAAAGACATATTCGAAGAACTCTCTCAAATATATAAACATAAAAACAACGCACAATCGGCCTTAAATTATCTTGAAAAATTTATTGCCTTGCGTGATTCTCTGAATGAACAGGAGCAGCAAAACAAAATGACTGACCTCACTTTAAAATATGAGTCTGATAAGAAAGACAAACAATTAGAATTGGAGAGAGAGCGAAGTGAGAAAGAAACCCAAAGGGCAGAAAATCAAACCTTTCAAAAATATGTATTTCTGTCCGGAGCAATTGCCTTTGCCCTTCTTGCATTTGTGCTAATCGGACTATTCAGAGGCAAAAGAAAAACGGCTGAGGTGCTTGCTGAGAAAAATGAGATTATCCAAAAAGAAGTCGAAAGAGCTGAAAGAAGCGAAAAAATGAAACAAGAATTTCTGGCGAATATGAGCCACGAAATCCGCACACCAATGAATGCCATCAATGGTATGTCGCGTTTATTACTGGATCAATCGCACAATGAAAAAACCACTTCTTACCTCAAAGCCATCAGACACAGCGCGGAGAACCTGAATGTGATATTGAATGACATTCTTGACCTTTCTAAACTGGAGGCAGGTAAACTCGAAATTGAATCAATTCCCTTTAATCTGAAAGAAGAATTGAATCAGATTCACAAAATTTTTATGCCTACCGCTGATACAAAAAATCTCCCATTCAATGTTTTTATTGATGATCAAATTCCAGAGTTAATCATTGGTGACCCAATAAGAATCAACCAGGTGCTTTACAATCTCATCAGCAATGCCATTAAGTTTACCGAGAAAGGAGAAGTCAGGCTGAATGTAATTCGAAAAGGAAATTCCTGTTTGTTTGAAATTATCGATACAGGAATAGGAATTGAAAAAGAAAAAATTGAAGATGTGTTCAAGAGTTTTCAGCAAATTAAATCTGGAGATAGCCGAAAGCGCGCCGGAACGGGTCTTGGGTTAACCATTGCACAGAACCTTACTTTTCTGATGAAGGGGAAAATTCAGGTTGAAAGCGAAACCGGTAAAGGCTCTAAGTTTTACTTCGCACTTGATCTTCCAAAGGCTGTTCCATCTTCAAACGGACATACCAAGTCGATCTCAACAACTTCAAGAACCGAACGATACCACATAATAATTGCTGAGGACAATGATTATAACTTTATTGTGGCAAAAGATTCAATACTCAAGTATTTTCCCAATGCACAATTATATCGGGCTATTAACGGCAATGAAGTAATTGGATTACTTCATGAAGATCAATACGACTTAATTTTTATGGATATTCAAATGCCAGAACTGGATGGATACGACACCACCATACAATTGAGGTCGATGGGCATTAAAACACCTGTAATTGCTCTTACAGCAAGCATACTGCAATCTGATCTCGATCATTGTATCGCTTGCGGAATGAATGGCTTCATCAGAAAGCCTTTCAAAGAATCTGAACTGATTCAGGCTATTTCTGATTTTATCCTTACTGAAAAAGGACCTTCAGTATTGCAGCCGCAAAATTCTTCATTGAAACATACGGAATTGGAAAAATTATTTGAAGAACTGATGCCCAAACGTATTCATCAACTGACAGAGTCACTCTATCAGAAAAATTTTGAAGAAATCAAAAAACAACTCCACCAGATGCGGCCACAGATGCAACAAATTGGCATGAAAGAATATGTCCTCATGGCGATGAAAGTAGAAAGCTGCGTTGAGCTGGATAACAGATTGGAGAATTGTGTGCGTGAGATCATTGATGCTTGCAAAGCCAAACTTAAAGCCATTCAGGAGAAATGAAAACAGAAAAAATTAAAGCCACCATCATCGACGACGATGTATTTATATGCAAAGAATTGAGGGCTTCGCTAGCCGCATTGTTTGCAGATGAAATTACGGTGATGAACGAATTTCACTCGGCAGAAGAGTCATTGCCTCATTTCAAAAACGACTATCCGGATTTGTTGTTTCTGGATATCCAAATGCCAGGTATGAATGGTTTTCAATTGCTCGATCAATTGGATACCAGCCGCCTGAATGTGATCTTTATTACTGCATTCGATCGCTACGCAATACAAGCCATTCGCTACAGCGCGCTGGATTACCTTCTCAAACCAATAGTGCCCGATGAACTCAAAATGGCATTGGAACGCTACAAGCTAAGGTCCGAGTTTAATCTGTCGAAAATAAAACTGGAGAATCTAAAGCACAATATTTCTCAGAACGACGAAAAGAACTTACAGCTCATTATTCCCACCAAACAGGGTGAGCACCAATTCATGGCGAGCGATATTATCAGATGTGATGCGGACTCTAATTACACTCAGATATTTCTTAAAAACAAAAAGAAATTTCTCGCATCAAAAACTTTGAGCGATATCGAAGAAATGTTGTCTGATGCTTATTTCATCAGGGTACACAAATCTCATTTGGTAAATCTGGATCATATATCAAGTCTGACTTCCAACGACGAGCTCATACTTTCTGATGGGTCTGTGGTTGTCATTTCCAGAAGGAGATTGCAAGAGGTAAGGGATATGGTAAGAAAAAAAATGTCTTAAAAGTCGCATAAAGGCAATTGATTGCAATATTAAAAAATAGAAAATCGCGAATTTGGTTCAACCTTTATCAGGGATGAGAATTAATCGCGCCCTTTGTTAGCGCACGGTTTCAGACCGATGGCATTTCACAGTGGGCTATTCAATGTTAGACACTTTGGATCAATATTCGATTCAATTGAAACTTTAACCAAACAATATTGAAAATCTATATTAATCCGTGAGAATTTCATAGCCTACACCATTCAATGAAATAGTTACCTTTTTATCTTGAAAAACACTTTTACTTCCGTTAAACGAAACTGCTGATGCCTGCATAGCGACAGGTAGTTCGAGCGAAATTTCGTGAGCACCTTCCTGCTTGCTGATAACAACCAGAGTTGAGCGTCCAAAATAAGTCCTCAGATAAACAAAGTGCTTGTCATCGGATGGAATGATCTTGAGATCTCCGTAAATAAGACTCAAATTATTTCTTCTCAATTCTATCAGACGGCGTTCTGCATCAAACAATTTTTTCTGGTTGTTGTTCCAGTCATTGAAGTGCATCATTCTTCTGTTGTCCGGATCATTGGCACCGGGCATTCCAATTTCATCTCCATAATAAATACAAGGAATGCCAGGCGTAGTCATGAGAAAAGCAGAAAGGATTTCAAGTTTTTTAAATCCTGTGTCAGAGCGGTTCTCAATATATCTTGTCCACCCTGCGAACTTCGGATCTTCCGAAAACTGAAGCGAACCATCGGCATAAGAAATAAATCGTGCCCTGTCCTGGTTGCCGGTAATATTGCCCATAAGGTTATGTCCGCCATAATAATGCAAACTTTCTTTGAGCACCCGATCGAGATTTTTGAAATTGGTTTGGTCTTTCGCAAATGCATCAACAGCGGCATCGTATAAGTTAAAATCAAATTGTGCATCTAACAGTCCGCTGCTGATGTACGACGAAATAAGTTCAGGATTGCCGTAGGTCTCTCCAACCTGGTACAAACTGCGGTCGGCCTGACTTGCATTGTAAGCCTTTACTTTTCTTGTCAATGTACGCCAGAATTCCTCGGGAATATGTTTGGTAGCATCATGTCGGAAACCATCCAGGTCATAATTTTCTACCCAATACATGGCAGTATCGGTGAGCGCGCTCACTACTTCCTGATTGGCAAAATTCCAGGTAGGAAGGAATGTATCGAACCAGGTAGTGAGTCGGTGCTCGTCCCATTTCTCAGTATTCATTGTACCATCGGGCAGGTACAATGGTGTGGTCCATTCGGGTTTGGCTTTATACAATGGGTGATTCTGGTGAACATGATGAGCCACATAATCCAGCACAACATTCATTCGATTCTTGTGTGCAACATCAATTAATTCTCTGAACTGTGCTTCATTTCCATAGCGGTCGTCAATTTCTTTTAAGGCAGTAGGCCAATATCCATGATAGGCAGAAAATTTACTGATGGCGCCTTTGTTCCAAAGTCCCCATGCGCCTTCCGCATTTCTGGAAATGGGAGAAATCCATAATGTATTAACACCTAAATTCTTGAAATAACCATCCTTGATTTTTTGTGTAATACCTGAAATATCTCCGCCCATATTGTTTGCCTTTGAAAGAATGGTCGGATCATTTGTCGGCCTGTTATTGGATGCATCACCATCCATAAATCTATCTACCATCATAAAATACATGACAGAAGCATGCATGTCTTTTCTATCCAGTGATTGGGGATTCATTACTACTTCGCCTTTTGCCACAGGAACCAATATGTCATTTGATCGCTGTTGTCCGTTATGCGCATAGACTCTTATATGGCCCGCTTTATCTGATTTGGCTCTTTCCGGAATCTCCACAACAACTTGTCCTCCGGTGCGAAATGGTGTGAGCAATTCGTTATTGTAATACGCCAGATACTCCATATTCTGTGTGTTGCCACTTGCGCTGATGGCAACAGAATTGAGCGATTTTCCAGCCAATTCAGTATAAATAAAAGGTGCTTCTCCTGAGACAACTCCTGCCTGAAACGTACTATTGAAGCCTCCCATTCCATTGTCGATTTTTTCCGGATTATTGCCATCCAGCATTTCTTTGCCATCTTCCCAGATCCTGTATTGATACAAGCCAGGATTCAAAACAAGGTCGGTTACCCACGTTCCATTCTCCAATTTAAGCGGTGTAGCTTTTCTGTTCCAGCCATTCATGCTACCCGACATTTCAACTTCTTTCACTGATGATGAAGTGGCTTTGTATGCGATTTGTTCCTTTACTTTTTCTGAAGCAAAAACAGGAATGTCGTGGGCCATTCCTTTGTAATAAACCTGCATATTGCCAACAGGTGATTTAATATTCCCCAGAACCATAAGCTCGCCTTTTGTTCTATCGAATGTAAATTTCGCTACTTTAAAACTAACGCTGTCAATTCCATTCGCATCCGGAAAGTAATCGGCAAGAAGAACCCTGGTCGTATCAAAATTCAATCTCACCGGAGTGGCCAGACCGGATATATAATCCTTTCGATCTGCTTTAACTTCTGGCTTAACCTCTTTACATGAAGAAGCAACCATTACAAGCAAGGCATTTAACCAAAGCAATTTTGTAATGGAGTTGAAATGAAATTTGAAAGTGTATCTCATAATTGTAAGTATCTATAAAAAAATCAGATGGCAGAAGTGGCAATAATCATCCTGTCCAATCCTTGCATATCTTTTATCAATTCTACATTTTCGAAGGAATTTGCATACATCAATGCAAGCATTTGTGGTCCGTAATTTTTGTGTATCTCAAATGCCAGCAGTCCACCAGGGTTGAGAATTTCCCTGCTAAGACCAACTATTCTTTTATAAAATAAGAGCGGATCTTCATCTGGAACAAAGAGCGCTATGGCAGGTTCGTGGTCTGTTACTCTGCTATCCATATCGATGCTTTCCGATTGGGTAACATAAGGTGGATTGGATACGATGAGGTCAAACTTCGACTGAAATGAATTGTCTTCCAAAATATCGATCTGAAGCAATTCCACATCCACCTTGTTGCGCTCTGCATTGGAGCCACAAACGGCCAAAGCAGACAGCGATTTGTCGCAGGCAGTGACCCTTGCATTGTCCAGATTTTTCTTTAGCGCTATAGCAATACAGCCACTTCCTGTGCCAATGTCAAGCACTTTTAACCCGGCTACTTCGCTTTTTCTATTTAGAATCTCACGCACCAATTCTTCTGTCTCTGGTCTTGGAATGAGGACGGAAGGGTTTACATTCAATGACATTCCATAAAACCATGTTGTTGTGGTAATGTATTGAATGGGTTCACCCTTTTTCAATCGCTTTAGTGCGAAATGAAATTTGAGCAAATCTGACTCGTGCAGCGATGAATTTTTATTCATTACCAGATCCGCTCTGGACCAGTTTTTATAAGTGTCAAATAATATTGCGACAACACCCGATGCCTCGCGTGGGTCCGTAATTGCGCTCAACTCTTTGAGCAGGTACGACTCCAGAGAAGAGACAGAATTATTGGTAAGAATATCGTTCATTTATTTTTCGAATACACTGCTATTATGGCTTCACAAAAACCTGATATCCATAAGGCTGTAATTGCTCATTTCCTTTGCTAAAAAGCGTGAAGGTCTGGCTGTTAAAAATACTTTTGAACTCACCTTCGGGCACGTCTTCTACAAAATCGACGCTTTGTGGTTTATCGGAGAAGTTGAGCAACACCAATACGGTGTTGTTGTCTTTGGTTCTCTTATAACAATACAGATCCTGATCGTTGCTTGTTTTTAATCGCTTCATATCACCACCGAACTCACCATTCCAGAGGGCGGGGTTGTTGTGATGGGCAGTAAGCAATCTGGTATAAAAATCCTGATAAGGATAACCATTCCATTGCACTGTATCTTTTTCGAAAAAACTTAAACGGTGGGGTGTGCCATCAGCCTTTCTTTCTCCTCCTTCCTGACCGCTGTAGATCAAAGGCATTCCGGGCATGGTGAAGCACAATACGTCAAATGTTTGCCGTGCTTTTTTCAATCTTTCCGAGCCTGTTCCATTCCACGAATTTTCGTCGTGGTTGGTAGTAAAGTACATTCTATAAGCGCTGCGCTTAAAGGCTGTGTCTTGTTTTGCCAGATAGGTATCGATGTCTTCCAGTTTCATTTTGCCCTCAGCCAATTCATTGCACAAGTGCATGAACTCCCAGGTGTAGGTCATGTCGAATGCTTTGAGGTGAAGGTCGCTTTGTTCGGCTTCAGCCAACATAAATATGGGCTTGATATTGTCAAGTGCCGCGCGTGCCTGATTCCAGAATGCGGTAGGAACTTTCATGGCTACATCGCATCTGAATCCGTCAATATCGCATTCTTTCAACCAATAGCTCATGGCATCAATCATACCCAGGCGCAGGCTGTCTTTGCTGTAATCGAGCTGGGCCACATCAGTCCAGTCTGTTCCTAACGGGGGTTGAATTTTTCCGGCGCTATCCAGGAGGTAATATTCGGGATGCTCGGTTGTCCAGATGTTATCAAATGCACTGTGATTAGGAACCCAGTCGATTATTATTTTCATACCCATAGCGTGCGCGGCAGATACCAATCTTTT
Source organism: Flavobacteriales bacterium (assembly GCA_031378885.1). Classification (GTDB taxonomy): domain Bacteria; phylum Bacteroidota; class Bacteroidia; order Flavobacteriales_D; family Sanyastnellaceae; genus JANNEQ01. The sequence goes on along the minus strand of JANNEQ010000100.1, from coordinate 5,448 downwards.
GAAATCATCCAACGTTCCGTACTTCGGATTCACAGCTTTATAATCTTTCACACTGTAATGACTTCCCAAACCACCTTTGCGATTCACCTCTCCTATGGGATGAATGGGCATGAGCCATAAAATGTCAACGCCCATCGATTTTATCCGCGGCAGGTCGCGCTCGAAGGCTGCAAACGTTCCTTCCTGAGTGTGCTGACGAATGTTCACTTCATAGATCGTAGCATTTTTCGACCATTCAGGGTGAACCAATACTTTGGTTTCTCCATGGCCTTTAATATCGGCTACGGAAGTATGATCCGGGGCTTTGCCGGATTGCGAACAGGCGGCGAATAGAGCTGCTGCGAAAAGTGGTATCAGACGAGTAAATTTCATAAGGCTTTCATTATATCGCAAACATAAGTGTAATACATACACCAAGTCAAAGGTTTTTAAATATTAGTTATCTTAATTTCAAGGCCATCAGATCCGCGCTGTTGTTCATTTTGCTCTTCCTCCCAAAGTATTATTTTTCTGTCATCGCCGGCACTGATAAGGAGACCTTCTAACCATACCAGGCTGTTCACCGAATGGGTATGGCCTCCTGATTTTGCATCCATTTTTTGTTTGATGTCTAAAGACACTGAATCCCAAATCTTGATACTCTTGTCTCTGCTGGCAGTGGCAAAAGTGGCTTTAGATGGATGAAATGCAATATTGTAAATCGCAAAATTGTGAGCGGGCAAGCTGACCAAAGCTTCGAAGTCGGACAATGAATTCCAGGTTTTTAAATGGGCGTCTTTTCCTCCGGAAAAAAGTACTGGCTTATCCGGGTGCCAGGCCACTGCGGTCGCTCCTCCTTCATGTGCGTCTATGGTATAGATCTCGTTGAAAAATGTGGTTTCCAGAATTCGCACTTTTCCATCGCCACAAGCCACCGCGATCCACTGACCATCCAGAGAAAAGGCGGCCGAGCGAAGTTTTTCTGCGCACAATGGAATGCTTCTGAAAAGCTTCCAGTCGGAAATATTCCAGATGGACAATACTCCATCACCACCACAGGCAAATAATTTTCCTCCGGATTCTACGAGGGCAAATACTCCATTGTGGTGCAGGCTGAAGTGGTGAATTTCTGCGCGCCGGGCAACATTTATGATATGTATGGATCCGGCCCCCGTGCCAAAAACAAGAAGTTTTTCACTGGAAATGGTGGCCACACAATACACGGGAGATTCACTTTTAATGGCAAATTTTTCCTGTTTCAACCCTTCCACATTCCATTCTACCACATAATGATCGCCTGAGGCTGAAAAGAAGTTTGATGGACTAAATCCTCCGGCCAATCCATAGACGGCGCCTGCGTGCTGATCGAATTGATGGAGGACTTTGTACTTCACGTGGCGAATATAGCGCCATGACTGAAAGCCATGAACATGGGGTGCTAATATCTCTGTTAAGATGGTGTCCCCAATCTTTTGACTCCCCTCCTATCTTTGCCGCAAAATTATACGATATGCAATTTATATTTTTAGGAATGGCCCTGCTGCTCATCTTTGTTTTTGTAAAGAAACAATTCGACAGAAGAAAATAAACCCATTCGTTATTTGAATTAAGAAATATCCACTTATGTCGCAGCCCAGCATACCTCAAGGAACAAGAGATTTTTCGCCAGAAGTAATGGCGAAAAGGAATTATATTTTTTCTGCCGTCAGAAAATCATTCGAACGATTCGGCTATCAGCCATTGGAAACTCCCAGTTTTGAAAACATCAGCACCCTTACGGGCAAGTATGGCGATGAAGGCGATCAGCTTATCTTCAAGGTGTTGAACAACGGCGACTTTCTAAGCAAGGTTGCTCCTGAAATTCTCGACGAAAAGAATTCAAAAAAACTAGCGTCCTCGATTTGCGACAAAGCCTTGCGCTATGATCTCACAGTGCCCTTTGCGCGTTTTGTGGTGATGAACCAAAACAAGATTGCTTTCCCATTTAAGCGCTACCAGATCCAACCAGTGTGGCGCGCTGATCGTCCGCAAAAAGGCCGATACAGAGAATTCTATCAATGTGATGCGGATGTGGTTGGTAGCAACAGTTTGCTCAATGAAGTGGAATTGGTTCAGATTTTCGACGAAGTATTGAGCGATCTGAAAGTACCTTCTATTATCAAAATCAACAACCGGAAAATTCTTACTGGCATAGCTCAAGTGGCAGGTGTTTCCGACAGAATGATGGAAATGACCATTGCCATAGACAAATTGGATAAGATTGGCTTGGAGGGCGTGGTAAAAGAACTCAATGACCGAGGATTTTCTGAAAACTCTATTGGCTGTATTTCACAATTCCTTGAGCAAAGCAACAATGCTGATCAAAATTTTAATGCCCTGGAAGCCTCTCTAGCCAATTCTGAAATTGGCATGAAGGGCATCGAAGAATTAAAATATGTATTGGATTATGTGGCCTCCATCGGATTGCGCGATTCGTCTATCGAATTTGATGTAACGCTCGCTCGTGGACTCAATTACTACACAGGATCCATTTTTGAAGTAAAAGTAAAAGGCATTTCATTGGGCAGTATTTGCGGTGGTGGCCGATATGATGACCTCACTGGAATATTTGGTTTGCCCAATGTTTCAGGGGTCGGTATTTCATTCGGCGCTGATCGCATCTATGATGCCATGACCGAATTGAATCTTTTTCCTGAAGCACTTAAGAGCAATACCAAAATTCTTTTCGCCAATTTCGGACCTACCGAAGAAAAATACAGTTTGCCTTTGCTTAAAGCGTTGCGCAATGCAGGTATAAATACTGAGATTTATCCGGATGCAGCCAAAATGAAAAAACAATTCAAATATGCTGATGACAAGGGAATTCCATTTGTGGCGGTAATTGGCGAACAGGAAATGCAAAGCAACTTAATCAATTTAAAGGATATGACATCCGGTGATCAGGTTCAGCTTTCCCTGGATGAACTTATTATTAAAATGAAGAACAATATTTAATTTTTGAATCAAGACCATGAACAAAGCCTGTATTGAAACCATGATCCAGCATGATTACTGGGCAAGTATGCGGTTGTTCGAACTGGTTTCGGCCAATCCAAATATTACAGATAAATCGAAGCAGGTTTTCAATCACCTTATTGGTACGCAACATATCTGGATTTGCAGAATCAAAGAAGAAATTCCTCTTCTGGCTGTATTCCCCGAACTTCCTGTGGATGCATGGGGAACACTTCTCAAACAGCATTGGCTGGACTTTATGGAAATGGCCGCAGAAGATGAAGAAATGAATCGCATTGTAACTTATAAAAACACCAAGGGTGAAGAGTTTAGCAATACGGTTGAAGAAATTATTTTGCATGTGATGATGCACTCACAATACCACCGCGGACAAATCATTGCATACAGTCGTGATGTGATTGAAAATCCGCCGGCTACTGACATGATAGCTTATTACAGAATTCAAAAATAGCATGGCGACTTATCGCAAACTTACTTCAGAAGATATAAGTGCTCTTACTGCGATTGTCGGAGCAGAATTTGCCTCAACTTCTGCAGAGACTCTTGCAAGTTATGGAAGAGATGAAACTGAAGACCTTGTTTTTCCACCAGAAATTGTACTGAAGCCGGCTGATAAATTTCAGATCGCCGGTATATTAAAATATTGCAACTCACATCAAATTCCTGTAACGACTATCGGAGCCAGAACAGGCCTGAGCGGCGGTGCTTTGAGCATCATGGGTGGCGTTGGTCTGAGTACAGAACGACTCAATCGAATTCTTGAAATTGATGAACTGAACCAGCAGGTTATAACAGAGCCTGGCGTTATTACTCAAATTCTTCAGGAAGAAGTTGCGAAGAAAGGACTTTATTACGCTCCTGATCCGAGCAGTCGTGGCTCTTGTTTTATCGGTGGTAATCTGGCTGAAAATGCCGGAGGTCCTCATGCCGTGAAATATGGCGTGACCAAGGATTTTGTGCTGAATCTGGAAGTAGTTCTTGCCAATGGAGAAATTATAGAAACCGGTTCAAATACCTTAAAAAATTCTACTGGATTTAACCTCACCCAACTGATGGTTGGCAGTGAAGGCACGTTGGGAGTAATTACCAAAGCTGTCCTGAAATTATTACCATTGCCGAAGTATAATTTGTTGATGTTGGTTCCCTTCTACTCTGCTGAAAAAGCATGTGAGGCAGTGAGTGCCATATTCATAGCAGGCATAACGCCGAGCGCATTGGAATTTATGGAGCGCGACGCCATTGATTGGGTGCTGCGTTTTGTGGATGAAGTGAATGTGCCCATAGAACCTGAAATTCAGGCCCATCTTTTAATTGAAGTAGATGGCAACTACATGGAGAGTATGATGCTCGACTGTGAAGTGATTTCGAATGTGGTGCAGGAATTCGGCTGTGGCGAAGTTCTCTTTGCCGACGATGAAACACAAAAAGCCAATTTGTGGAAGTTGCGCCGCAAAGTAGCAGAGGCTGTAAAATCGCACAGCGTGTACAAAGAAGAAGACACTGTGGTTCCGCGCTATCACTTGCCGCAATTGCTGGCTGGTGTAAAGTCCATTGGTGGTCGTTATGGATTCAAGTCTGTTTGTTATGGCCATGCCGGCGATGGCAACCTGCATGTGAATATTATCAAAGGTGAATTGGCCGACGAAATCTGGAACAACGAACTTCCCAAAGCCATCACCGAAATATTTGAACTCTGCGTAAAACTCGGCGGCACTTTGAGTGGCGAACATGGCATTGGTCTGGTGCAGAAAAATTACATGTCCATTCGATTCAGCGCGACAGAGCTCAACTTAATGCTCGGCATTAAGGGCATTTTTGATCCCAACCATATTTTAAATCCGGGTAAAATTTTCCCTGATAAAAACAACTAAGGATTTTTCCAATATGAAATTCAAACTTTTCTCCCTATTTGTTTTTGCAATTGTCCTTTTTTCTTGTCAGGAAAAAAAATCTCCAATCCTGAATAAATGGAACTTTGAAGAGGTAGTTTTCACTGCTGGAAATACGAATGCCGGCGATAGTTTACAGGTGGTTCTGCTGGAAATGATGAATACATCTCTGGCTGGCTCGGCCTATCAGTTTAATGCCGACAGTACTTACTCCTTTCTTATCCGCGAAAATGCCGAAACCGGGAAATTCAACTGGAATGCGAAGGACTCAGTGCTGGAGCTGAAAGTAAATAAAAATGGGGCTACGAAAGAGAAGAAATTTAATGTAAAGAAGCTGGATGAGGGAAAGTTGTATTTGGGGGTTAGTGGAATGGATGTGGAGGCGAGGTATGTGGTGGGGAAGTGAGGGAAGGTCTGGATGAGGTGACACTATCCCTCTAAGTGTGTAAATAGAAAATCGGAGGTTTAATTTATTTTTAATCTATCCCCAAATATAATGGTAAACTGGCTAAGTATAATTCCCCAGTCTCTTATTGCCATTGTCCATTTTTTGGTAGCTTCGTTA
>JANNEQ010000040.1:0-43253 GCA_031378885.1 Flavobacteriales bacterium | reverse complement strand
ATATAATTTAACCCAAAGGGTAAATTATTTTGTGAATTGGTTATGCCGCCACTAAAAATAAATAGTACTATGAGGCGTAGCCGAAACCTGCCTTTGCCGGCAGGCAGGTTGGACTATATTATTTTTGTAAGCGGTATAATTTCAATACAAGCTTCAGAATAAAAAAACTTTAACAACTCAAAAATGGCCTTCGTATGAAAAGGCCAATCAGAAAATATTTTGAATCTACAACCACAGATAAAGAATCATTGTTGTCCGATTAAAAAAAATATCAAAGTAAGTTTATATTTATTGAGAGATAATATGGACCGAGCCCACGGCTCTTTGTTCTCATTCCTGATTTCATTTCAATGGGTTGAAACCCGTTGCTACAAAATGGGCCGAGCCTGCGGCTCTGTTAATTCCTTCTGGCTTTATCCAGTCAACACTTTTCAAAAAGACATAGGCACAGTTCATATTGCTGCGCCTGACTAAAGTCTGGGGTGCAAGTGCGTGGATAATCCCAGTGCAATAGGCACGGTTCATATTGCTGCGCCATCCCATTGGCCTGTCATTAAGTTAAAGACTTTTTATAAAATAACATTCGACCTTGGTCGTTTGATCATTGCAAACCGATTGTGCTATAAACATTTGATCCATTCTGGATCAGGAGATGCGTGTAAACAATGGGATAAACGATTCAGTATGGATAGCATGTTTGTAAGTACGATCTTGAGTTTGGCGATAAACAACCAGGGTCGAATGTTGATCGGTCAATTCCTAAACTTAATGACATTGCCCATTGGGACGGTGTAAAAAGTGCGTGGATAATCAGAGTGCCATAGGTACGAATTTTTTTTAGTCGGACAACAATGATGAGAAATATAAACCTGAATAGGTTGGTAATTCCAATGATTGGAAGAACCTCAGATAAAACCAGAAATCCAATATTCACTTCTGTCAGTTAGTTTAGGTTTTCTTTGCGTGAGAGATAAGTTTATCTCAATAAAAAAAGACAAAAAAATCGTCAAGCTTTGCTTTAACCATTTGACTCCCAACGATTTTTTTGCTTCTTGTCAGATTACAGCTTTGAGATGATGTCTGCCAATTGTTCTTTGGACTTGCCCAGTTTCAATTGAACTTTTTTCATCATTTCATCCTTTTTTCCTTCTTCGAAATTAAGGTCTGAATCCGTTAGTGTGCTGAATTTTGCTTTCAACTTAGCCTTCTGGGTATTCCAGACTTTCTCGGCTGCTACCGGTGTCTTTTGTTCCACTTTCATATTGAATGTATTAAATTATGTAATTGAATTATTACGGAACAAATAGACGTTTAATCCTTAAAAATTTACTTACATTTTGGCCAGACACTTTTACATTATTCTCACTAATAATACCGATTTGGTATCTGTTTTAGTCCAATCTGCACTGCGCTTGATTGTACTAAACAGCTACTCTCTCGGTATTTACCACTGTATGATTTCATCTACGGCATGGACTAAATTAAAATGAACATTGGTATAAAATGGCCATATTGCTTTTTCAGGTGTTCAATATTTCAGATTACCAGGATTTAAAATCAAGACATTTCAATTACGCAAATAAAAAGGGAATTTTGACCGAAAATCCGGGAATCAAAACATGAATGGTTTGAAGAGGGGTCTTGTTACGAAACCCTATTGGGTATAAATTTCATCCTGAAAATATTTCTTACTTTCAATATTGCTGATTATCGGCTTAATATTACCTCCAATCAGAAACAATCTAAAACACAAGTCGAACCAGTTATGGTAAGTACCAGACTTTCCAAAACTCCGGGATGTCATTTTCTTTTTGACTTCAGCTTTTTATAAAAGGAAGGAGAGAGTCCGGTTACTTTTTTGAACTGATTGGAAAGATGTGCAACACTGCTATAATGCATAATGTAAGAGATCTCGGTGAGGTTCATTTCATCATAAAGCAATAATTCCTTGACCCTTTCAATTTTATGGGTAATGATGAATTGTTGAATGGTAATTCCTTTTACTTCAGAAAAAACGTTGGACAGATAAGTGTAGTCATGCCCCAATTTTTCGCTTATATAATCAGAATAATTGACCTTTGGAAGTTCATTGGAGTAGTGAACCATTTCAATGATTACATTTTTGATTCTTTCAATAAGAATGCTCCTTTTGTCGTCGAGAAGTTCCAGCCCTGCCAGAAGTAAACGGGCCTTAAGTTGTTCCATTAATTCAGTTGATACCACTTGCATCAACTCAACTGTACCCAATTCTACAACAGCCAAGTTTACCCCAAGCTTTCTCAATTCATCCTTGACGAGAAGCTTGCATCTCAGACTGACCATGTATTTGATGTAAATTTTCAAACGACACTACTTTTAAGTAAAGGTATAGCTAAATTAACCCTGAATGAAAAAATACATTGTATGCAATCTAAAGTCAACCAAAACAATGGCTCATTGTATGAGTATGAGCCATTGTTGTTTTGGATTGTATAAATATGACGGTTTAAGTTTTCTTAATTCATCGGGGTTTTACACCGTTTCGTACCCGCATTTAATTATTGTCATAACCATTTTGAACCTGCCGTTCGGTTTAACGAGGTATGGCTCGTGGGAAGCAATTACCATTGATTCACCGGTTTGTAAAACGTGAGTTATTCCTCTGACAACAATATTGGCGCTTCCGTCGATGATTTGAACAAATGTGTCAAATGGCGACGTGCGCTCAGACAATTCCTGCCCTTTATCCACTGACATAAGGCTTATAGTGCCCGTAGTTTTTTTCAATATTGTCTTAATCACAACCGCATCCTGCAGATATTCAATGATCTCAACCGTGATATGTACCTTGGATTTTTCAACTTCCTGATTATCCTGCATAAGTGACAAATGTTAGATGTAATAAATAAATTGGGGTTAGTTTATGATAAAAATCACTTCTTATCGTTGACCGTTAGTCCCTTTAAAGCCTTGCCGATTTCGCCCATATCGTGCTCAAACTCTCTTTTAAACGCTGTCCAATCTGAATGTTCTGTTTTATAGTTCTTTAATTTGAGTTTAAGATTTTCATTCCTCATGTCGAGGCTATCGATTGTCTTTAACGTCATTTTATCACGCGATTTTTCAGATGCTTTCAACCTTTCTTTGAATTCCTTAATTTGTTTGTTGTTGCTTTCAATTTGCTGGTTGTAGCTTGCCTCGAAATTCATCATTTCATTCTCATTTCTGATTTTCAGGGCTTCGGCTTCGGCCTTTTCCTTCACTACTTTCAACGAGTCCAGCTCTTTCTTAGCCTTTTGATCCTCGCGCATTTTTTTATCTGCACTGCTCTCGCAGCCAGAGCCAAATCCAATTGCAATGGCCAATGCCGCAATGTACAATACTGTAAGTTTGGTTTTCATCATATTAATTTTTTGGGTGTGGGTTTTCATATATTTTTGATTGATGCAGTGATGACTTTTAATCTGTCATCCGGCAGTTTTTTCTCGCTCTGTTTAGCTTGATATTATTTGTAAGGCAATAGATTACCTGGAAGTTTTATTCAATAATGCAATATTAAATTCCTGGTCAAATGACTGAAAGAAGTAAGAATCGCTATTGAACCGGTCGCGTGTCAGAAATTATACTTACTGCTAATTCGATTGTGCAACTGATTCCAGGTTGAGTTCATGGAGTGTTTCATGGTTTTCGTATTTGCACTCAACCCAATCCTGCAATTGCCTTTTCATCACATGCACTCTCAGTCCATAAATATTGTTCAAATTGTGCTTCAATTCGTATGCGGTCATATCTCCATTTACATTCAGATAACCATCGTTGTGGTTTATGCGGCAGTCATTAATGGTTTGGTGCGCTTCTACTATTTTATCGGACGTAAAAGATTTGGTGCCGCTTGATTTTGGTGTAAACTGCAATTTAAGATTCTTAAACTCAGACGAGAATTCTTCATTAATAGCAAATACTTTCCGGTGGTCATTGATTTGTAACTTCATTTTTGAATATTAAGGTGAATACTTCTGAGAGATATTTGCGTTGTGTTTTCTTATTTAATGGTCTGAAACGAGGTTAGCAAAATTTTATTCTAAATTTAAATATATTTTCATTAACAGGTTTCAAAACTAGCCATTCGAATTGCTCATGTTGTACACTAAACAAGGAATAAGTTACATATATCACTGATTTCAGGCTTGAAGTAACATCCTTTTTGTAAGTATGAACTTCTCAATGGTCATTCTTGATATGAGATAACTCAATGAGGATTCGGCTCCCTGATTTAAATTTACCTGGTTGTTTTCCATACCATCATAACATCCGCCTGTCATAGGGTTATAGACTATTTGCTGAATCTTATTCTTTCCCAGGAACCAGTTAAAAGCACCTATCAATTTCGGTTGGTAGGTTTTGTTTTTGAATACTGAATTAAATCGCTGAAGAGCCAGAATAGTATATGCCACGTCGATAGGTTGTTCCCCATGTATATCGGCTTCCATTCCTTTGTGCAGCCAACTTTTGTGGGATATTACGCATATCTGGTTGTCGTTGAATGTTTTCGAAATAAGGAAATCAAAAGAGGCTTCGGCAATATCTTTATATAAGGCAACTCCGGTTTCCTGCCAGGCGCACAACATGGCCTCCGGCAATACACTGTTTCCATAAGTAAGGTAACTCTCAAACCACAGCCATCTAACTTCAGATTCATGCCTGTACATTTGAACAAGCCTGTTTGCCAGGGTTGTAATAATATCAGTTACCAGGGCAGAATGTATTGACTGATTATAAAAATACAATCCTTTTATGATAAAGGCCATGGATCTTGTAGAATGCATCTTGAGGACCTTAGCAAACTGTTTCTGAATAATAGTTATTGCTCTTTCTACTAAATCATCCGGAAGTATATCTCTCATAGAAACAAAATAACCCAAGGCCCAAATAGCGCGTCCATTGGCATCTGCGAGATTAGAAGACCAATTTTGGTCAGCAAATTCACCTCTTTCATCTACATAATTGAGCATAGATCCATCAGGTTGCAAGCAATATTCAATAAATTCCAAATAGATTTTTATATATTCCAGATCCTTGGGATTGGGATGAATTTCGTAGTGCATTACTCTGGCGATCAAAGCCCGGGCATTATCGTCAAGGGTGTATCCTGAGTCCAGATCGGGCCTGCAATTTTTAGAAAATTGAATCATTCCAAATTCGGTTGTCATCCTGTTGATATGGGCCTGATTGATTGGAGGAAAGTCATACTTCAACTCATCTTGTTCGCTTTTTGTTTGGGCAATCAGACCCACATGGGCAATGGCAGAATTCTCCCACGCAGTGGAAGCCATCTTCTGCAATCCAGCTATGCTAATATTCGTTCGAAGTAATTCATCATTTAATAATCGGATAACCGCATCAGCAAGAAAATCAGGGCTTTCGAATGGGATAATTATTCCACCATCGTCGCCCAGAACTTCGCGGGCATGAGGAATTGGGGTTGAAATAACGGGACATCCACAACTGATTGCATAAGAAAAGGTTCCGCTAACAGCCTGGTTGCGGTCTTTAGAAGTAAACAGATATATATCTGTGAGTTGCAAATATTCCAACAATTCTTCCAGCGGAAGGAATTGATTGATAAAACGCACGTGTTCTCCCAGTTCGAGGGCCTTTACTTTTTGCTGAAGAAAATTATGGTATTTCTCACCTTCTTGTTTTAGTACCACCGGATGTGTCTTTCCAATAACCAGAAACATTACATTGGGGAAAGACTTAATTATTGCAGGCAATGCATCTAAAGTGGTTTCAATATTTTTTCCTGAACTGAGGAGTCCAAATGTGGACAAGACTATTTTTGAGTTCAGGCTATACTCGTCTTTGAGCGCTTGTTTATTTACATGCGGCATCAGGTGAGTACCGTGAGGAATTACCTTAATCTTCGATGGATCGATATCATAATCATTGATCAATACATCGGCGCTGGTATTCGTCATTACAATTATATTTTCGACGGCCGCGGCCATTTGCTGTACATTGTTCTTTGTCTTTTCATCCGGGCCAGGGAGTACAGTGTGAAATACCAGAAAAACACGTTTGCTGAGTGCATAGAGGAATTTAGTGAATGCAATTTCATTGCCAGCGAAAAATCCAAATTCATGTTGAATCAGGACATATTTAATCTTTTTGTCATTGTTTATTCTGTGAGATAGAATTAAATAATTATCAGCCACCGTTGTGTCAAGTACATACTTCACTTCCGGGGGATAGTCTACTTTTTTTTCACCCACCTGGAGTGCGCAGACTCTTGCACTGAATGAAGAACTGAATTTGTCATTCAGGGCCACAAACAAATCGTGTGAATAAGATGCTATGCCGCATTCACGTGGAGGATATGAGTTAATAAAGAGAATTTCCTTTAACCCGGTTTGAATTAAATCAGACTGGCTGACCTGGTGAATAAATGCTGCCTGCCTGTCACCTGATGTATTTCCATTCTGAACGATTACATTTTCAATTTTCATGTATGGGTATATTTTTAATAAGTTCTTCTAATAATTTGCTAAGGCTGACAGAGGCAGAAGCAATTCTTTCATCTGCAGCACCATAATAGATAAAGAGTGTGTCGTCGAATACAACGGCCCCGGTTGGAAAACAAACATTATTTACTTCACCAAATAGTTCCCAATCCTCTTCGGGAGTAAAAAGTGGGTAGGGCAATCTGGATATTTCCTTCTGCGGATTTTCAAGATTGAGCAACGCTGCGCATGCGGTATAGATATAACCATTTATTGTATCACAAACGCCATGGTAAATGAGAAGCCATCCATCCGCAGTTTCAATGGGTGGACAACCACCACCAATATAACTCACTTCATGTCCGTACTTTGGTGACAGCACTATTGAATCAGTAAAATGCAAAAGATTCATTTGCCAGAATTCTTTGGTTAGTTCCTCAATTTCATTAAAAGAAACCACCTGAATATCGGGCCTTATGCGATGAAGCATGTGGAGCTTTCCATTGATTCTCCTCGGGAAAAACACCACGTTTTTATCCCACATCATTCTTTTCTTCTCATGGTCTCCCGGCGATTCTCTCACACTATTATATCGTGCATATTTTTCATTCAATGGTCCTTTGGATTCTGCTAGCCGACTGAACTCCTCAAAGCACAATTGAGGCACAATAAGACCTTTTTTCTCAAAGTGAATCAGGTCATTTGAAATGGCCAAAGCTCCAAGTGCGGTGTGCCCATCATAGGCTGCATAGGTGAGGAAATAGGTGCCGTCAATACATGTAATTCTTGCATCTTCCAATCCATGACACTCGCTGTCGGATTGAGGAAAGAGAATGGGAGTGTCAGACCTGAATTCAATTTCCAATGGGCCATTGAGTATACACAGCCCAATGGTAGAATAGTTGCCATGAGCCACTGCCCGATAAAATAAATAAACTTTATCGCCAACTCGTATTGCTCCCGGATTCAGTACACCCGAACTTTCGAATCTGTGTTCACTGCTTTTCAACAGAATGCCATTTTTTCGGATGTCTAACATAATCGCAATTATTGAAATTTATACCAGGATTTACTTTTACTTATTTCGAAATCAAATGCATTTCGTGCTTGTCTGAGCCGATAATGAAATAATACCAAAGGGCGTCATTCTCAAGTTTTGTCAAAAACAATGTTCTTGATGATTGGTCGTCATTGCCAGAGAGTTTAACCTGTTCCGCATTGTTTTGAAACTTCCAGGTTCCGGAGCCACTCAAAATGCCCCAACTGTACGAATAACTATCGTCTTTTTTGAATGTTTCGGTGTATCCGGATACAAGAGAGGTAAAGTCAGTGCCATTAATTTTGTAACTGTCTATTTTCCATTCATTGATCAATCTGGATCTTCTTGACATCAAGCTGACCATTGGGCCATCATCATATTTCTTACAGCTATTTAAAGCTATAACGAAAAGAAATAATGCAAACACTCTAAGGTGAATTGGTTTTTTCATGTTTATTTTTATCAGGTAAGCGATTAAAACAAGTAAGACACACCTATATAACCAGAATAGGTTTTCACGTGTGTTTTTCCGAGCAAATAATACGATTCAGTATTCAGATTTCGACTGTTATCGCTAATATCGAATAGGCCATATACACCTCTGAATCCAATACCTAGTCTCAATGACTTTTCAGGATTCAGACCAAAATCGAGACCTGCACCATAGGCAAATCCAAGATCTCCCTTTTTAACAGACAGCACAGCACTGGAAGTTTGCACTCCATTGTTGTTTGAAGTAGTGGTAATTTTACTTCCGGCGCTAAGCCCAATCTGAGGGCCCACTACCAAATTGAAATTAACTGTCTTGAATTTACCTGTATTAATAGACAAAAGCAATGGAAAATTGATGTATTTAAGGTCAACCTTATGTGTTACCTCAGGTTCAACAAATTTCTGAGATATCCTTGTGTAGATTCCTTCTACCTGAACACCAACGTAATCATTAAAGTGAAAGCCGACCAAACCTCCAACTCCATAACCAAGCGTAACGCTGCCACTGACTGTCCCGCCGGAATTGGACTGCGCATTAAAAGACGAAAAGGTGGGCATAAACCTGGCTCCTATTTCCACACTTTGTGCGTGATTTTGGTATGACAAAAGCCCAGTGAAGGCCAGTGCACAAAATTTAATTAGTGATTTCATATTATTGTATTAATTGTTTTACTTAACATGGCAAATCTGCGTCTATATCCTTCCTTCATCATTACATTTTAGAATATCAATGTTACATTATTCACATGGATATCAAAAAAAAATCGCCAGTCCTTTGACTGACGATTTTGGCACCGGAATAAAGCTAAATTGTTGTAAAGAAAGTCCCCGGCTATCATATAAAGTAATGCGAAAACCCATTTGGTATTTGCCCGAAACAACGCTCATTGCCTACACTGCCTGTTGGGAAAATCCGCACTACTTATCTGCTTTTATCGTGTTTTCATCTCCTTCTCCCGGATCTCCGATTTTATGTTGCCTCTCAGTTCCGGTAACGGAGGGATCAATCTTAACCGGCTCTTTTTTTATGGGCGCTGAATTTTCGTGATCAGCATCACTCTTCTCTGTTTGGGGCTTCTTTTTCATTCGGAAATTTTTAAAAATTTAATACGCCAAATGTGAATAGATTTACTTAGGAGGGTGTTATACGAAATATGCATAATATTGCAATATTCACAGATTACTTCTTCCCCTGAAACAATCTGACCACCAGCGCTACAAGAGCAAGAACAAGTAAAATATGAATAATTCCACCGGTGTGAAAGCCAAGAACACCTATCAACCAAATGATAGCGAGTATAAGTGCGATTGTGTAGAGCATGTTGTAATGATTAAGTTGTTTATATAATTATTATTTTGAGATCATTTTGATCGTGATAACATTTGTGCGTTCGCTATAACTGAATTTGCACTCATTATAATCCGGAGCACCCAATTTAGGTCTGACATTATTCGAGAACGCATAATCTTCTTTAGGCAAACCAATGGTATTCATATCAAATTTTCCATTGCCATTGAAATCCTGGAACAATGTAAGCGCTATTTCACCATAGGCAAGATCAGAAATTATTGATTCATGCGTGGTACCATGCGGGTGCAATACATATTCATCAAGCTTGTTGCTGCGATCCAGAAAAGTATTGTTTCTGCTATACACACTTACCACAATGGGTGCATTTTCAGAAGTCAGGTTGGTCAAAATAAGTTTGAGTGGTTTTTTGTGTTTGAGAGTGGATGAGGTATCAGGTTTGTTTGGTTCGGATCTGTCTGACGACAATTGTTCTGATGACGCTTTAACAGTATCCGATTGTTCCTTTGTTATTTCGACTGGCGATTTTACTGATGGCCCCGTTTGATAAGTGCCATCGGTGCAACTCACAAAACCAACAATCACACAAATGATGAAAGAATAGGATATGTCATAACAAATCTTCATTTCACTTTGAATTGATTTTTGAATAATTGACCTGTCCTTTATTGAACATTGCCCTGAGTTTTGCACTGTCAATAAAATTTATGTCATTGCCCAACAGAAACCCCCAGGGTTTAAAGTAGTCAATTCTATCGAAAATGAGCTTGATGATGGCCATAAAAGGAATGGCCAAGATCATTCCTGAAATGCCCCAAATTTCAGCACCTACAATAACTGCAAACAATGAGATGAGGGCATTGAGCTTTACTTTTCCACCTACTACCCTGGGCACTATGATATTGTTGTCGATAAACTGAATTACGCCATAAACCAAAACCACATAAAGTATGTAAACGGGTGGTTTGGTGAGCAATGCCATAAAAGCAAACATTGCCATTGCGATTATTCCACCCAAATATGGAATCACATTGAGCAACGCCCCCAAGGTTCCCAGCAATAACGCGTGGTTTATTCCCAGAATAAAGAGCCCGGCAATATTTAGAATAGACACCAGAAAAAGTTCCGTCAGTAAACCAATCAAATACTTTTGAATAATGGTTTTGGTCGCTACAATAATCTCGGCTACGCTTTTATTATCATCGCCGAATATTTGCCAGATGAATTTCATCAAATGATTTTTATTAATCAAAATCAGAAAAACATAAACGGGCATAATCAACAATGTGGTTAAAACTCCACCCGCCACGGACAATGTAGTACCTACTGTAGCGCTACCAAGGTTCTTCGCAGCCTCTTTACCGGTCGCCATCCAAACGGATATTTCTTCCTGAGATACCATAAAGTATTCCGATAACCTTAGTTCAATTGTACTAAGCAGGCCTTGTACTCTATCACCTATCAGCGGGAGATCCGACTTAATCATACTGACCTGGGAGTTAACCAGGGCTCCAAGGCTTACCAGAACAACTAGAAATATGGTCAATACAAGTAAAATTGCCACAACCCTGTTCAGTTTGTGTCTGATCAGAATATTCACAATCGGGTTGATCAGAATCACTATCAGCCCGGCGAAGACCAAAGGCTGCAATACACTTTGGGTGTGTTGAAGCGCAAGAACCAAAAAATAAACTCCTACAAGCCCGATAGAAAAGCGCACATATAATGGCATTGTAGATACCTGATTCATATTGGAATTTGTTTAATTCTGATTTCTATTCCTGACTGTCCTTTCCGGAATTTCCCTTAATTATATTCAGAATTCCCGCACCCAATTTGCCAATCATATTTGGCTTCATTGAAATGAATGTGAGAATTCCAGTTGATAAAACATTGGTCAGCGTGCTTTTAATAAATTGATTGCTAATGCCACCCAATAATGATCCAAGTAACCGACTGGTTCCCTTTCCAAGAGGCGAATCGTAAATGGAATTACCCTTAGTATTGTTATCAATTACAGTTGATAATGAATTTTTAATCATATTGATGGGGCGCATTCCCTCCACAATAGCCAACGCCTGTTTCTTTATGGTAAGCCCAAGCACTTCCTGGTCCTTCTCCTTCTCCAGAATCAACATGTTAAGTTGATCGATGGTTCGTACACCTTCAAATTGATTACTCATGCAGTACGTTTTTAATAAGCGTCTCTCCAATAATCCTATGAATCCACTTGCTCAGAAAAAAATACTGAATGATCCCCATCAATGCGTAAAGCCCGGCAATAATAAAGAAGCCGTAACTCACATTGCCCATAGCCGAGCCAATCCAAAAGGACAGCCCGATGCTCAGTATGAATATAGCTATCAGGAAAATGATCAGGTTAGTCATTCGGCCTATGCCATAACTGGCCAGGCTAATGGTGGATTGAAGGGCCTTCAGCTTTGCAATTTCAATAGCTGATCTGCCGTACTGCTCTGCATTGTTGAGCAAATCTTCCAGTGTTTCTTCCGATTGTGCCATGTGGATTTGTTATTTCGTTTAATATACCCGTCGGAAAACTTTATTCCGATTTACTCTCAGTATACTTCTGGGCTTCTTCCTTGAGCTTATTGATTTGATTGTTCACACCATCCACAATCTCCTGAAATTTATTTTCAAGATCTTCCAGATAATCTTCACCCTTTGAAGTTATTTTCTTTCGTGTAACAGAACCTTTGTCTGGTGCAAAAAGAATTCCAATGGCTGCTCCTACCGCAGCTCCGGCCAATACGCCGAGTAATATTTCTCCTGATTTCATGTTGTTTATTGAATTAATGATTTAAAAAAAATGTTGTGATAACCGTTTTATATTCTGTTGAACCTAATTGTGAGAAGCCACAATTTACATTCTGAAATTCAGTCCCAGATACAAGGCAAATATTTGAATATTGTGCTGATCTGAGATACCATAAGAAATTTGGTCACGGCCTATTGAGGAATTATTAAATTTTTTGAAGCTGGTTATTCCACGAATTCCTGCAGTTAAAAAAACAGCTCCTGATTCTCTCAGCGCATAATCAACTCCGCCACCGTAGGCCAATCCCACATTCGATTCCTTTGAATTCACCAAGAGTGTATTATCCACCGTTCCATCAGAATCGCTGATCTCAGTTCTTGCCGAAAAACCAATTTGAGGTCCTGCAACCAGGTTGCAATTCCATCTTTGAAACTTACATGAATTCCAGGAAAAGAGCAAAGGAATGTTGAAATTCTTCACCAAAAGTTTCCGGTCAATAGCACCTTCAGCGAATTTGAATTGCGACGCGCTGTAAAGCACCTCTGCCTGAACTCCAATATGGTAATTAAAAAAGTAGGCCATCGAGCTGGACACTCCCAATCCAACGCCAGAAGTACCGGATATATCATTGCCCAAGGCATCTTGTACGGACATTATAGAATATGCGGGCAATGCCTTGAAACTGCCTTCGAGACTTTGTGCTGAAAACTGTATGGGTGACAATACAATAAGCGAGAAAAACAATATACGACTTACTGAAAAGTATTGATGACGTGCCATGATGAATTGATTTTAACTTCTGGGCAAAGTAAGAGTCTGCGTTTAGAACCGCTGTTATTAAATTACGACGAAAACTTACATTAATCACACATTTTGCCCGCCACCTGCCACCCTGTTAATAGCAGAAACACCATTTCACTAAGGCTCTTCAAGCTGAAGATGCCACTTATAGCAGTAATCGGTCACCTAATCAAAACATGACGGACTCACATCAGAATTCTTGTCTGGAAAGTGCTTCCATGTAAAAATAATTGGAAGGGCCTTTACGGCAATTGAAAAGAAATTGATAAAATATATTTGCGGATAAACTTTAAAACATATGCAAGCCGCACTATCTATAACAAACCAAAACGAAAAAGAAATTATTATTGCATTGCGGGCCCATACCAGTTTTTGTTGGAATGGATAATATGCAATAAAAGCAAGTAATATGTATGTACAGGTTATTGTTCCACCCAGTGGCGCATATATAAAGGCCCGAAAAGGCTCTGCTTGTTGAGGAAAGTAATTTGAATTCCAAAATACCTGAGCCAGCATTTTATCATAAGGTAAAACCAGAATACTTTCTCCTGAGAAGGCAAAGAGCATTCCAGCCAGAGCAAATAGTAGACTTGTGTAGAACAACCAACGCTGCCAAAAGAAAAACGAAATTTGTTTAAAATGGATTGCCATGTGTAAACTTGATTATTCTTTGTGCCAAAGATGGGAAAGCATTAAATAAATTAATGGTGAAATTCGTTAAACGGGGTTGCTCAGAAAGTTTTTGAAATTGTCTGCTCAATTTTACACGCGACGAAAATTGTTGTTCCCAAAACAACTCATAATTTCTTTGCAATTGAGCCAACGAAGTTCCATTCAGGAAATACTGATCAATATCATTTGCCAATTCAGCGGCAGACCTCAATGCCATGCTCATCCCGTTGCCTGTTATAGGGGCAATACTACCGGCTGCATCTCCAAGAAAAAAAATTCCATCACCAACTGCCTTTTTGATCTGGAAATTAATGCCGCTTATAGTTGAAGGCATCGGTGTAATAAAACTGGCTGTAGTAAAAATGCTCTTCAGATTGCTATTTTGGTACAAAACAGTTCTTTCCAATTCTGGAATGGAATTATTTACAGAATTCAACTTTTTGGAATTAACAATGTAGCACAAACAGGTCGTATCATTTTCGATATTTGAAATGCCGCAATAGCCACCTGGGAAATTATGGATTTCAATACAATCAGAATCTCTGTTTAATTTGATATGGTATTTAATGCCGACATAGTTCGTTTTTAAAGGCTGATTTTCTTTCAGTGCTGTACTAAAATTCGATTTTCTGCCTGTAGCGTTGCAAATCAAAGAAGCGCGCACAATACCATTATTTGTGTTAATGCTGAACTTTGATCCCTCAACAGGTTGACTAAAATCAGAAGCCTTTGTCTGAAGCATAAAGGACACACCCAATCTACTTGCTTCAAGATACAGCATTTCTTCTAATAAATATCGGCTTATTCCAAAACCACCTAAAGAAAGTGTTGTGTTATATTCCTTCTTACCCAATGAGGTCAAACGAAATTTATTGATAAATGGAAGTTGCAATTTTATCAATGACGGACAGAGAGAGAATAAATATTTATGTGATTCCATTGAGATGTATTCGCCACAGACTTTATGTCGCGGGAAAACTCCCTTCTCAATAACAACAACCTGATAAGACCTTTTTCTCAAATCAATTGCCAGTGCCAACCCGGCAAGCCCTCCTCCTATTATTGCAATTTGATAATTCACGCGTAAGCTATAAGGGTGTAGCGAAATGCCCAAGACCATTTGACTGAAAATCTTGTAAAACCAGATTTTTTAGCAAGGTCAACCAATTCATTTCTCTTAAATCCTCTCAAAACAGAAAGCGGAGCATCGTTCTTAACCAGGTACGATTTCGAAAATAGAGCAGTTAAGTATTTAATAGAATAATAGGCCAACCAGTTGCGGTGCAAATCATTTACGAGCAGTATACAGTTGTTCTCTCTTGAAAACTTAAAAAGCGCTATAATTTCATGATCAGTCAAATGGTGCAAGAACAAGCTGCAATGAATAACATCCGTTCGGCCAAGTAGCTCTTTGGAAATATTTCTATAATCATCGCAAATCAATTCTTTATTAGGAATGTTTGCCAAATTTTCAGAAGCATACAACAAACAGTCATTTTTCAAATCAACACCGTAAAAAAATAAAGGAGGATTCTGTTTATCAAAAAAAGTGGCAAACTGTTTAATACTATCACCACCGCCAAAACCAATGTCCAATATTGTACTTATATTTTTGTTTTGCTTTACAATTCGGGCAAGTCCCTTTATAGATACTCTATATCCACCCAGACCCAGATTGATTGTATGCAGTTCAGATAAATTCTGATCCAGATCCTTTGCCGGAATAAATTCTTTGTCCAACAATTCCTTTTGAAAGGATCTATACTTGAATTGCATAATCAAGGGACTTAGTTTGAAACTGGCCAATATTGCTGGTATGCACTAATGAAAGTTTTAGCATTTCCACATTTAAACCAGGACCAAACGCACATGCAAAAATATTCTTATTCAACTCTGACTCCTTGTCTCTTATTTTGTTCATTATTCTTTGTAAAACAAAAAGAATGGTTGGAGACGACATGTTGCCGTACTCTTCTAAAACATTTAATGAATCCCATACATCACTTTCAGATAGTCCTATACTTTGCCTCACCACTTCTACAATTCTAACTCCACCGGGATGAATAGCCCAGTAATCCGGTGCGCATGATTGAGATGTGAGAAAATTATTTACGGCATTAAAAATATTATCACCAATTGCATCAACAATATTTTTGCTCAAATACATCCGGAATGCAACGGAAGAAATATTCCAGGTCATTAAATCTAATGTATGAGGAATAAATGCTGATGAAACGGCATCAATACTTAACACACTTTTATCTCTTAAAAGTTCATTTTCATTTCCGACAACCAGAGCGGCTGCTGAGCCATCTGCAAATAATAAATTAGAAAGAATATCCTCGTCAGAAACTGACGGGGTGAAATGAAGAGAACAAAGTTCTGCACAAACAATCATGACACAAGCAGAAGGAACTGCATTTGCAATGTAATTGGCATGTTTGAGTGCTTTAACGGCTGCATAACAACCGAGAAAGTTGATACCCAATTTTTCTGTTTCTCTCATTCCATAATGCTCCGCCACCATGAACTCAAAACCGGGTGCGAAAATGCCCGTACAACTCACCGTGATGAGATGTGTAACTACTTTTGGGGTGGTATTGGTTTGTCGAAATAATTTATCAATTGCACTAACGGCAAGTGGCAAAAGTCTTTCTTTATAAACTTCTGTTCTTCTTTCTACCGACTGATTATAATTTCCGTCTTTAAACAATTCCTGTAATTCTCCATTAAAATCCGGAATACAACTATGTCGTTTTATTATCTTTGTTTTTTCAGTTAAAATATTCAATTTACGTAAAACAGATTCCGATACGGAATTGCCTAAGGCCCTGACGTAAAAATCAATCAATTCAGTATTAGAAACCGAGTATTGCGGCACTGCAGTAGCAATATCAATAATATATGCCATGGTAAATTATTTAAAAAATTAATAAAATGGTGAAATAAATATTTGACAAGACGGAAGACAAGATCAGCATTGTCATTGTGTTTCTAAAATTTATTAGTGTATCTCTTTGAAATGAGAAATAGGCCCAACATAAAAAATAAGCAGTTGCCGGAAGCATGATGTAATTATACAGCCAAAAACTATTCAACTGATTGACGCTGTTAAATGATAAGAAAATAAATAGAGTGGCAAAAAAAAACATAAGGCCAGAAAAAACAAATGTTCCCCTTTTGCCAAGCATCATACTTATTGTATTTACACCGTCGGATTTATCTGCATCGTGCTGATAGATTTGTGTAAGAGGATAAATAGTTGCTATAAAAAATGAAGACGCGAACACCGAAAAAATAACTGAGGGCCGCGAAAACAAATAATTTGCTGAAAGAGCTAAAATGTTAGCACAAAAAATCCAGGCACCCTGAAAAATAAATACGATGAGAAAACCAATAACCGGGTACTTCTTCAACCTGACTTTTCGGTTGCTATATAATCGGGAGGCCAAAATATAAAGTCCTACAAAAAATGCAAACGGAAGGTTTACGAACAAAGAGAGCAAAATGGCTGCGGCGTCCATTCTATTGGCAACATACAATAAAAAATAAGTTGGCTTTGGCGGTGCGGCTAATCCCCCGATTGGGCCTTCGTCCCGATCATTATAACTGTTATACCCGTTGCTGGATGGGTACACTAAAATGTGCCAGATAAAAATAACTAAAACCAAACTGGTATCTAATTCCGGCTTGATGTAATAAAAAGAAAATAGTGAAACGGGCAACAGGAAAAAGGAGAAAGGAAACCTTAAAAGTTTTAGTGTATTAAGAACATTATTCATTATTGCACGGGATTCATTCGAATAACAAACGTATTGAACAAAAATATCTTCTGAGATCAAACCATTTGTTACACAATTGGGTAAAATAGTTGTATTATTCCATAAATTAACCGTTGCTCTATCCAGTCATTGCTGAGTCCGACGGCATGTTGAAACTCTCTGACACTTGTCACATTCAACAATCGCGCTTCATAATCAGGCCTTCATCGCGACACTTGCAATTAAACAGTATTTAACAGGACTGAACATTACTCAAATTTCCTATTCATAAATTTTGTCATAGGTCGGCCTTCAGGCTGGTGCTCATAATCGAAGAAAACTCCATTCGCAATTTTCTCATCGCACACTCCTTCTGTATTTGATTTTCGAAACAATAATTTTCCAGGGACTTTTGCTCAAAAATTACGAAATGTAGTATTGGTGTATTTCTGAAATATTCTATGCTAAATTTCATTTCTCCCCTGCCATTGTTTAACTGCTGGTGAGCTGTTTGAACAACCAGCTTCATAAGAAATAGTAAAAGCTTAGGGCTTTTGTGATCTGCGAAATTCAGTTCGTGAGCCTTAGTAAATGTTTCAGTTAAAATTTGTTCCGCCTGTTGTTGGCAAGGTGCAACTTGCAATGCAATACTATAGAGTATCGGGCTGTACTTGTCGTATAAATATTCAAAATTACTTGCTATTGTTGTTGTCATTCACTAATAGTTTTGTTCTCTTGCGGAGGATATTGCATTGTTGTATTTTAAAGCCTGACTATTCATATAATTCATCACCCATTGACCGGATTGATAATAATCAACTACAACTAATTCAATAAGTTTTTGGCTCCAATTGATAATTTATTCCTCACTTTTATCAATTGGTGCCTTAACTTATCATATATCATGGCTTATTGCGCATCAATACCTGAATCAGATGTAGCCCGTCGGGCAAGCAGTGTTCGGCGATATGCCAAAGTTTAATTATGTTGTAACGAGCGCATCTCTCATTACCTTCACCGAATTGTGGTCAGCCATGAGTAAGGCTTGTTGCTGCTTAATCATAACTTGTAGCGGGGATGTTAAATCCTTCAAATCATCTGTCAGCACATCAGTGTAAGTATCCTTTGCTGCGTCCTCGCCGTCCTCACATGAATTCAGAATTAATTTGCGGTCCTTCCCAGTGAGTGCAGCTTTCACTTCCATCCAGGCACGAAAGAATTTCCCTGACAGCAAGGTACCTTCTTCAGGTGTACCTCCCAATTTAGTGACTTCGGCCACGAGTTCTGCTCTGCATTTTTGAGAGGTTGCGCCAAATTGTGCAAACAAGGTTTTCAAATCCTGTTCCCCGGTTTCTTTGCTCGCTGTTTCATAACCCTCTATTCTATCATTGTTGATTATAATGAGCTTATTTAGCACATCAATTGTGTTCTGGCTTTCCATTTTATTTACTTATTTAATTGTTATTGGTATTCTGAATTGGTCTAAAACTTATTTTCAATCAGACCCTTAAATCCCCTTGATTGCCCGATACCAGATCGACTCCTGTCGCAATGGAAGCAATCGTCTTTAAAATATTTATCATCCGGCTTCCATCTGTGTCCCAGTAATAAGCGGCATCCGGAGTTACTTTTATAATGGTAATATCAGGATCTTCTTTGCCTTCCCTGAACCATATTTTGGCAGCCGCTGTCCAGAGTTCTTCAACCCTTTCTCTGTCAATAATAATCTCCGCCTCTCCGTTTACCACCAAATAACTGCTTTTGCCTGGATGAGAAAAAAAGAGTTGCACATTTTTATCCGATTCAATGGCTTTATTTTTATCACTATCCTTTTCGCTAAAAAACCATATATTTCCCTTGTCGCAAACTTCTAATACAGACATGGGGCGGCAGGTCGAACCATCATCCGTCTTTAAATTCGTGCAAAAAAGGCAGACTACGATTGAATCGACCAAACTTTTAAGTTTGTCGATAGCTTCCTTATTATTTAGGTTTTCGATGCTATTCATTTAATGCGTATTTGTTCAAACTTATTTTTTCTCGCATTCCTTCTGACACATCAAAGAATGAACCTGATGCGTTCTTAAAGCTGGAAGTGTTGCAGTTGCCCAAGCCTTAATGTCCTTGTCGGTGCCATCCATCGACGCCTTCTCAAATATTTCGATAGCGTGCTTGTGTCCACTCACCATCATATTGCAATATTCCAGATCGAAATCATTCCCCGATTTAGCATTTAGTCTGTCATAGTCATCTTGCCCGTCAATTGTTTGCGCTATCGGCAAAGAAATATTCTTGGTTCTTGCCAGCTCGGTTAAGTCATTCAACGATTTGGTATGATCATCTTCCATCATTTTACCTAATTCCTTTACCTGACTAACTTTACTGTTTTGCTGCGCCAATTGCCCCAACCTTATCTCATCACGGCTTATTTCAGCAGCGTTCACAAGAAACTCAGCATCCTTTTCAGACTTGTTTTCGAACTTCTTGTCGTTTTGCGCCTCGGCCACTTCTTTCGGATCTTTAGCTGTTGTGCTCATGCACGACATTGTGCCAATGATGACTGCAGCAAGAAGTGTGAGCTGCAATACTCTTGATTTTGGATTTTTCATTTTTCTTGGTATTTATTTAACTGACTTGCTTTTCATGGGGATTAATTTTCCTTCCATATCCATGTGCTCGCCTTCTTTGAACATCATTTTGGTACCATTCTTTTTGGTGTATTGGCCATCGACCATTACTGTGGTTCCATTTTTCATGACAATCGATTGTTCGAGCAACGAAAACACATTGTCTTTGATCAACCACATTTTTCCATCCTGCATCATCACACCATTGGGGTGGTCTTTCATCATTTCATTGTACTTTAATGTGTCCTGAGTACATTGTATGTTTTGTCCTGCAAGGTTATCTGCATTCAGATCCATGACGTAGTTTGAATAGTTGGATACATGATTACTCTTTTTTTCAGCAGCTCCCTCAACATTGGCATAAATGCCAAAAGTGATAAGGAATGCCGTAATAGCGAAGATTACTTTTTTCATTTGAATTTTTATTAATTGTTGTTTGATATTTGTTATTGATATAAATAAAACCTTATTTGAAATAGCCCAACAGCATCCAGATAATCACAAAAACCACAATAGTACCCAGACAGCCACCACCTAGTTTTTTTGCTCCGTAACCTGCTATTAATCCTTTAAAAATATTGTTCATCGCAATTGATTTAAGCTTCTATTTCGGATGCCTCGATATTGATGGCTGTCATTGCCACTTTTGAAAGTGTTTCATCTGCACTTTTTTCTTCTTCAAGAGTTGATGCCAAAAGTGCCACTGCGTCATCCAAACCAAGGGTTTCGGCAAATTGCCGAAGCGTGCCATATGTGGCTATTTCGTAATGCTCTACTTTTTGTGCTGCCGAAATAATTCCTGCATCGCGCATTGCACCCTGCTCACATGATTCCATTATTTCAACCGCTTCCATGATCAACCCTGCCATTGCTTCGCATTTTTTTGCCACTGGCTTTTTTTCTATACTCTCAAAAACCTCCATCAAGCGTTCAACTTGCCCATAGGTTTCTTCCAGGTGAGCCTTGAGCGCTTCAACCAACTCCATGGATGTGGCATTTTTAATCATCTTTGGAATGGCCTTGGTCAGTGCCTTTTCTGCCCAAAAGATATCCTTTAATTCATCCTCAAATAATTTCATAAGTTGGGATGCCTGCATAGGTACATTAACGGGCTGTTGTTTCGCCTGTGTTCCGTTTTTGGAACTGGCCTGTGATTTTTTTTGCATTTGAATCTGAATTTTATAATGAATGAATAAGACAAACAAACCTTGCCAATCAAGGCAAGGTTTGCATGGTGATTTTAAAGACCTCCTCTTTTGGAATCACTTTTTTCGCTACTGTTTGCATGACGCGTTGAATGAGTCTTCTCTTCATCTTTATCCTCATCACGGTCGTCATTTGCATCCTGGTCCACAGAATCACTATCATTCTCATTGTAGTCATCTGCATCCTTATCGGCAGAATCCTCAATGCGCTCCTTTTTGCCACCTTCCTTATTGGTATTGGCAGTAATTTCATCAGGCTTCTGTTTCTGCTTCTGTTCTTCTTCTTCAGTTTTACTCAATTGATGATTTTTGTTTTGATTGGGATCTTTTGAATCTGGCTTTTGACTGTTGTAATCCTGATTGGTTTTATCTACCGGCTTGCTTGCGCTGTTCGGATTACTCTTGTCCGTTGTGTTATTATTCATAGAATTGTTTGTTTATTTGCAGCGGAATTGCTACGGCACAAAATTGACATTGTTCTTCATCTCAGGCATTACACAATTTCTCAAAAGGCTTGCAATATTCACACTCCAAAAAAATGATCGATAGAAATAAAAAAATATACCAAAAACTAAAAGGAACGATGTGACTATAGCCTTCATCACCACCGGAAGGTTAATTACTCAAAACAATTACACATGACAAAAAATTAAATTTAAACACGCCGTCATCATCCGACAAAATATCCCGATTCTTCTATGAATTAATGAAAAACCATCAATTGACTATGAAACATTACTACAACGTGCCTGATGGCTTGGACATAAATCATTTTCTTCAACACTTTTTCTATCCCCAATTAACCTCTGGAGATGCAGTAGAACTCAACAAAATTGAATTGAGTATTTTTTAGACCATTCAGAAGTTTTCCAATAATACACTTTCAAATTGTCACATTGCACGATCCTGAATTTAATTATGGAATATGAATAAAAAGTTGCTGACTCTCACGTCTTATTTTCTTCAGGTTGACAAGGTAATCATTTTTAGTATCTCTAAAACCCAATGCCATGAGCACTGAGCTTCGCAATCCTTTCTTTTTAAAACCAAGTAGATCATCCAACTTTTTTTTGTCGAATCCTTCCATGGGTGTGCTATCAATTTCTTCGGTGGCAGCCGCCACAAGGCCTACTCCAAGGGCAATATACGCCTGATTTGAACTCCAGATCAGGTTGTCTTCATCACTATTGTCCAACAATATTTCAATATGTTCCTTTACTTGACTTAAACTTTCAAAGGAAACATTTCTCTCATTGGCCATTTGATGGATGTAAACATCAATTTTCTCTGAAGTTATCTTTTCCCAAACAGCAAATACCACCAAAGCCGATGCTTCAGTAATTTGTGGTTGCATCATGGCAATGGGCTTTATTTTGGCCAGCACCAATTCATCTTCAATGATCACAATTGAATAGGGTTGCAGCCCGAATGACGAAGGTGCGAGAGCAATGGCATCCAATATTGTATCCATTTTTTTCACAGGAACTTTTATTCCATTCATTCTTTTTGTGGCGTAGCGCCAGTGAAGAGAATCCAGAATTGACATGTTATTTAATTTTTAAATGAGAGCGTAAGAACCAGGCCATTTTCTCATGCGTTTCCATCAAACCTGTTATGAAATCTCCGGTGCCCTGATCGTGAAAATCATTTATAAATAAACCGATATATTCACGAAAAAAAATGATCAAACTCTCGTGGTCTTCTAAAAGCTCTTTGATAAATCCCTGACTGTCGTTTTGCTCCCTGCTTTGTTCTGTCAGGCGGGTCAAATTCAGATAAGACTCCAGGGTGGCGGGTGCATAATGGCCAATGCTGCGCATGCGTTCTGCCACCTTGTCTATGATCTCATCCAACTCCCCGAATTGGGATTCAAAAAATTTGTGCTTATCATAAAAATCCGCCCCTTCAATATTCCAGTGTGCATTTTTTGTTTTGATGTAAAGCACCGTTTCATCCGCCAATACTATTGCCAATTCGTTGGCTACAGCTTGTCTATTGGCATCATTAATTCCTATATTAACTTTCATAATATTGATTTGTTTAAGCTCCAATTTAGTTTGCAGCCCTTTTATTTTAATCCTTTGTCTTATTGATTTTATTATCACTTCTTTCATTATTAGCAAAACGTCAGACCAGTAGCCTCTAAGTGTTTTAGTGATCGCTTTTAAAAGATTCGTCTTTGAAACAAATATTCCTCTCCTCTTTTACCCAATCATGGCTCGCAGCTACTTTCAAAAAAACAATAAATGTCTCTTGTGGCCTTTTATGTTTCACTCTTCCTGATTTTATACCGATTTGGTATCGGTTTTAGACCAATCTGCGCTGCGCTTGATTCTACTAAACAGCTACTCTCCCCGCATATACCACCGTATCATTTTACCTGGTACATGGACTAAATTGAAATGAACATTGGTATTATTTGCGGACTTACCACAATTAAAAATGAGTAAATGATTGCCATTTATTCAGCATGACGCAACTTCTTAATCTGCCTATCGGTTTTCTTTACAATTCTTTTAATAAATTTATTGACCGCACGCTGAAATTTATCGGTTAATTCAGAATTGTTATCCTTTAAAGCCTTATGCACTGATGACGTAAGTATGTTCTTCAGATCGTTTGCTAAATTTGGTTTTACTATTTTCTTTGTCATGATTTCTTCTAATTATTGGTTGTATTTACTTCTGAAATAATTTCGACCTGTGATGAAACGGAAACGCTTCTTTTACGGTTAAAACGGATCACTCAATTCACTAATTCTGATGAGCTTCTTATTTACAAACTCTTCAAGTCCGAGTTGCGCCATTTCTCTTCCATAACCAGATCCTTTGGTGCCTCCGAATGGAAGATCAGCTTGTGTCCAGGTAGGATGATTAATGAAAACCATTCCAGTATCAATTTCATTGGCTACTCGCTTGCCCCTTTCAATATCCTGAGTAAATACAGATCCTCCTAAACCAAATGGAGAATCATTGGCCAACTCAATGGCTTCTGTTTCATTTTTTACGCTAAAGAAAAGAGCAACGGGACCAAAAAACTCTTCGTAATAAACCGGATTGTCAGGTTTAATATTCGTAAGAATGGTGGCCTCCATATAAGCTCCTTCGCGTTCAACTCTTTTGCCGCCAAGCAGAATTTTTGCTCCGCCATCAACGGCTCTTTTAATCTGATCAATAATTTTTACCGCTGCATCTTCTGTGCAAAGGGGTCCGAGGTTTGTCTTTGCATCCATTGGGTCGCCAACAACCAGCGCGGCCATTTTATTTTTGAATTTTTCCAAAAATGTATCCGCAATACTTTCAACAGCTATAAATCGCTTCGAAGCTACACAGCACTGACCGTTGTTGTTAATTCTTCCCACCACTGCCCACTCCACAGCTTTGTCAATATCGGCATCTTCCAAAATGATGAAGGCATCACTGCCGCCCAATTCCAAAACTGACTTTTTTGTGCTTTTGCCCGCCTCCGCGGCTACCTTTGCTCCTGCTGTTTCACTGCCCGTCAGGGAAACTCCTTTGATTCTTTTGTCTGATATTAATTCAGAAATCCGTTGACTGGATATCAATAGGTTGGTGTAAATCCCCTTCGGTGCGCCGGCTTCAATAAATATCTCTTCAATTGCAATAGCGCATTGCGGAACATTGGATGCGTGCTTTATAAATACTGTATTACCTATCATAATATTGGGAGCTGCAAATCGTGCTACCTGATAAAACGGAAAATTCCAGGGTTGTATACCCAACAATACGCCAATCGGACTGTGTCGAACAAATGCATTTCCATGAACCGGATTTAATATTTTATCCTCTAATAAGGATTCAGCATTTTTAGCATAATAATCAAATATTTCAGCACTTAACTTTATTTCGCCTTCTGCATGAATCAAAAGTTTTCCCATTTCCAATGTAATTGTTCTGGCCAGATCTTTCTTCTTTTCTCTTAATAAACCTGCTACATTGTGCAATACCTGAGCACGCGATTGATAATCGGTCTTCTTCCATTGATGGAAAGCGTTTTCTGCCGTTGCCAGAGCATTCTCCAGATCGGAATCACTTATTTCTTCGAATGATTTTACAACCTTATTGTTTGTCGGATTGATTGTTTGAATTGCCATGATATTTATATTTGTTGGGTGCGTTTTAAATTTGCGATTTCAAATCCTTTTTCCATCACTTTTGAAAGGATTTGCTGATATATGATTTCACTCATCACTGGTGTTCTGGAAAGTATCCACAAGTATTTTCTATTGGGATGTCCCACAACAGCATAGCTATAATCATCGGCCAAATCAATGATCCAGTATTTTCCTCTGAATGGCCAAAAGAATTGTATTTGCAGTTTTGAATTGCCACTGTTCTCCACCACAAAGGCCTTGCCTTTTATGTAGGATTCTTTTCCATTGACGCCGTCCTTCCTGCACCTGTTTTCGACCATTACAAAATCTTTTCCAGACAGAGTATATTCAGCGGTGGTGCAAGTACAATCCTTCTGAAAACGTTGTGGAAACGAAGCAATCTCATACCACTTCCCGGAGTATTTTTCCAAATCAACATAAGGAACAGTTTCCAGTGTTTGAGCCATCGGTGATATTGTTGAGAGTAGCAGGAAGATTGGGGTTAAAATAAAACTTGTTACTTTCGATTTAGTTTTAATCATAAACAAAGAAATTTGACTTCAAATTTTACACCCGTTTGCATCTCAATCAATTACTCATCCTGATCTAAGTCTCGTATCTTTTTTGAGTTCAGTTGTATGCTATATCATCCGCAATTGCTATTGTAGAGTAATTCAATAACGCTGCTGATAGAATGATGCTTCTCAACATTAGACTCAGGGATGATACTGCCTTATTTCAAGCTCCATCTCCCTAAAGATATGTCCACTAATCGGATACAAACTTGGGTTCTTTTATCTTCTCAGACTTTGTACAATTCGAAAAATGAATTGCATGATTCACACATTAATACAATTCAAGCCACAGTGCGGCTATAAAATTGGGCTGATGTGCTGTAAATTTCAAAACAATTGAATTCCGGAGTAGAGGAGCATTATTGGCTCCTGATTGCATAAATGTCCGGTACACGATCCAATTAAAAAAGGACCTGCCCGAAGATGGGTAAGTCCATGACGTTGAAGAATGTGTGATTTGTTGTAGAATCCTACTGCGAAATGCGTCTTATACCGATTTGGTATCTGTTTTAGTCGAATCTGTGCTGCGTTTGATTCTACTAAACAGCTACTCTCCCGGCATATACCACTGTATCATTTCAATTAGTCTGTGGACTAAATTGAAATGGACATTGG
This sequence comes from Flavobacteriales bacterium, assembly GCA_031378885.1. Lineage (GTDB taxonomy): Bacteria > Bacteroidota > Bacteroidia > Flavobacteriales_D > Sanyastnellaceae > JANNEQ01. The sequence goes on along the minus strand of JANNEQ010000040.1, from coordinate 16,788 downwards.
TATTAAATCCTGAGGATAAAATTGTTTATATTGAATGGTGGATCCTGGTAAACAACAGCATTGGTAACTACTTTATTGATTGACTGTTTGAGCGCTTCAAATGTATTGGGTTTGTTGATGTAAACATTTGCGCCAAGCAAGTAAGTCTCTTCAATATCCTTCTCGGCAGCAGACGTAGAGAATATGGCAATTACAAATTGATTCCCGTAAAGGGCTCTTATCTCTTTCAAACATTCTTTTCCATTCTTGCGTGGCATGTTGAGATCAAGAAAAATTAACTGAGGAAAGTCTATACCTTCCGTGGCAAGATATGTCATCAACTCAACACCATCATTTACTGTGCGAACAATGGTTTCTATCTTCAACTCATTGAGGGCATCGGAAAAAAGAAAACGGTCGTCTTCTTCATCATCTGCAAGTAGAATTTGTAGTAGATTCATTTGAATACTAGTTTATTTTTTGGTTTACCGGAATATAAATGTCAAAGGTCGCACCCACGTTAGGCTTGCCAGTGGCAGTGATGATACCATTGTGGTTATCCACAATCTTCTTTACAATTGTCAGGCCTATTCCCGTTCCCGCTATTTTTTGTTTGTCGTGAAGTCTTTGAAATACCTCAAATATTCTGTCCTTATATTGTGGTTCGAAGCCAATACCATTGTCGGCAATACTGACGTGGCAGTATTCAGTTTCAGGCAAAAGACCGGTAATGGTCAATTCTCCTGAATGCACGATTTTGCTCTTTATAATGATATGCAAGGGTGTTCCTGGTTTCGAAAATTTCAGGGTGTTTCCGATAAGATTGTGTATCATCTGCCGAAATTGAAATCGAATAACGGTCAATTCGCATAACCCATGTAGTTCAATTGAGGCGTGTTTCTCATTAATAGAATCAGCCAACTCAACAATTACCTCACTTACAATTTCGTTAAGATCTATCAGTTCAAACTTTCCTTTCGCCATTTTGGTGCTTGAATAGGCGAGCAAGTCTCCAATGAGTGTTTGCATCCGTTTCGCGGCATTATTCATTCGCTCAACATAATCTTTCCCCTTATCAGTCAGGTTCATTTGCTCTGTATCTATGATACGCGAAGCGAAGTTCTGTATTTGCCTGAGCGGCTCCTGCAAATCGTGGCTTGATATGTAGTTGAATGCTTCGAGTTCTTTATTCAACTTTTCCTGTTCCTTGTTTCTTTGCAATAATAGCTCTTCACTCCTTTTCAGATCTTCGTTGGATTGCAGGAGTTCAGCGGTTCGGTTCTTTACCATCAATTCAAGCTCTCCGGAAAACCGTTTTTGTTGTTCGATATCAATAGTGACACCCACCCAGTTTATTATCTCGCCTGCATCGCCTTTAATGGCAGCAGACCTGCATAGGTGCCATCTGTAAAGGCCATCTTTGTGCATAATACGAAATTCCATTTCAAAGTCATCGCCGGTCGTCACAGAATGTATCCATAATCTGGTTAGTTCCTCAATGTCATCTTCATGCATTGCTCTTGACCAGCCCCAGTTCATCAATTCCTCGTAATCCATTCCCGTATAATCCAGCCAACTTTGGTTGTAATATATTACGTTTCCATTGGAATCAGAACGAGATACTTTTTCGGGCATAAGATCAGACAGTTGCCTGAAGTTTTCTTCGCTGGCCATAAGCCTTTCTTCTACGATTTTATTACCAGTAACATTTACACTGATACCTGTCAGCGTTTGGGCCTCACCTTTTTCATTGTATTGGTACTCCCCCAGTGATTTTATCCACTGTACAGTACTATCATTCATATTAAGAATACGGTAATCCACCTCATACTTTCTTTTTTCAGTCATCGCCGCTGCAATCTCGGCAAAGCACTTTTCCCTGTCATCGGGATGAATCGGCTTATACCAATCCTCATAACAGAGGTCTGTAAGATTCTCGTCATATCCCCACATGCGCTTGTGCAAGTCAGACCATTCCAGTTTCCCGGTAATGATGTGAAGCAACCATGTACCAACACCTGCCGATTTAGTAGCCAAATCGATATGTGTCGCCAATTTTTCTAATTGCTCTTCAACAAATTTACTTTCGGTTATATCCTTATTGGTACCCACCATCCACTCCATCTCACCTCGTGAATTTTCACGAACGGTATCCACCGCTTCGATACAACGACTTGTACCATCGTTTGCGCGGTAAATTTTAAACGTGCGATTACTGGTACGCAGATCAGTTAATGCTTTCTGTAATACTCTTTCTTGCTCTAAAAGATCTTCGGGAGCCACAGCATTACTCCATGTTGCGTAATCGATAAAGCCGTCAGACGTAGGATTAACCCCATAAATATGAAACATTTGTTCGTCCCAATGAATTTGGCCTGTGATTACATTCCACTCCCATATTCCCACTCCCGATGCTTCCGTAGCCAAACGCAATCTATCTTTTGTTTCCTTTAAATCCCTTTCTCTTCCTTTTTCAATGGTCAAATCAGTCAATGTCACCAAAGACTTATTTAAAGCATTTCCTATCCTAAAATCAAAAGCGAATAATATTTCCAGTCGGCGTCCTTTAAAGCTATTTATTACAGCATTAAAAATCAATCTCTTTTTACCTTCTGCAATAGCAACGATTGCCTCTTTAAGAAGAGGTACGCTCTCAATAGTAAACAAACCCTGAAAACCGGCAAGTACTTCTTCTTTGCTTTCTGCTTCAAGCAATTGAATAGACTCATCGTTCACTCTTGTAAGCCATATGAATGCCAACAATCGTTCGATCTCCTTTGGATTAGAATCTAAATATTCCCTGAAATTGATAACACCTTTACTCCTCAATGATTGAATTTCAAATAATAAGGTTTCGTCATCCTTTTCCCATATTGCCACAGGCGAAAAATCAAAAATCTGCCGGTACAACAACTCACTTTCTTCTATTTTTCTTCGCAATTCCTTCTCTTGATGAATATCCTTCTTCAGTGTGCCAGATATCTTTAATTCCTTTAGCAGTTTAAAATATGCCCCAACGACAATAAGAATGGAACCAATAATCAATATAATAGACAACAAAGGAGTAATGCTTATTGACCTATCCAATTTGGCCAATTGGGCTTGCAGCTGTTCCTCCTCCTGTTTTCCAATTTTTTCCACCTGCCTGGCGACATCATCCATTAATGCTTTTCCTACCAGCAACCGTGGGACTTCAATCACAGAGTTTTGTGCATCGGCTAAAACTTTTTGGAGGTAATTCACCCTCGCGAAAACAGTAAGTCTCAGGTCACTTAAGTTTTTTTGTTGAGATAAATTACCCCGTGTCAGTGATGCAATAGTATCTATCCGGGTATTCAAATTTTGAATTGAAGTAACAATGGCAGTAAGAATATAACCTCGCTGACTGGATTCCACTTCCAGAAGATCTGAATACATTCGGTCAAGCTCTGATCTTAAAATCTGTGTGCGACGAACCAATTGGGACTCATCGATAAGACTTTTGATTCTTACGTATGACACCATGGAGAGCACCACCAAAGTAACTATGGAAATAAGAAAAATAAACCTAATACGGGTGTGTGATTCTTTCATCGTCATTCAACAAACTCTATGTAATTTCCAGTACAAAACTCGATTTCGGCAATTGCTGGTTATTTCGCCAAAGTTCCAATCCCAATACAGCTTCAATCGTTTTTTTCAAGAGTTGATGAGAAACAGGCTTAAGGACATAACAATTTGCCCCTAAAGAGTACGTTGTATCAATGGTACTTTCACAAAGTGCGGTAGAAAATACGGCCACCGGAATATTTTTTAGATTGGGAATCTTTCTGATCTCTTCCAAACACTCAATTCCATTTTTGTTCGGCATATTCAGGTCCAGAAAAATAATATGCGGTGGTGGCGCTTCAGTTTTGATAGCTTCCAAAATGGCCATTAAGTCCACACCATCATTCACAGTCGTGAGTGCCACGTCTAAACCTAAGTCTTTCAGAGCGTCTTCAAAAAACTCTCTGTCATCGGCATCGTCATCAGCCAGAAATATGGTTTTCATTCGTCTGTGCGTTTAATTACGAAATATTTATTGGTTAAAAGGCTCTGCTTTGAAGTGCGCAATAAAGTGGTAAAAGAAATAAATTGCAGAAGAAAGGTTAATATTGCTGACACTGACCATGGGCTGTATGGTTTTCTGTGAGTATAAAACACCGGCCAATTTTGTAAGGCGGTGGTCAACTCGATGCTCTTGACAAGTACTGCTGTGCATTGGAATGTTGATGGCTCTATTGCGATCCCAAAACAAATGGCACAATGGCTTATTGTCATTGTACAAGTTCATACACATCAAGCAGAAAAACTGTTGAAGGGAAGTAGTAGTGCTACATGTACAAGACCAAAGCCAGTATCTTTTATAATTGACCTTCGCCTTAGCTTGAGACAGTCCATCCATAAGCAATGATACAACATTTGACGTAAATAATCGCAATCCCGCTATAAATCACCCAATTCATATTTTGAATATCACTCAAGATAAGCCCTGATACTGGTTATGCTAAATTTCTGAGATCAATTATTTATTCAATCCTAAGCCCTTAATTTAGTTTAACACCCACAAAAACCCGACAACTCTTGTACACATGAATAACCCCCGATTTCAATCCTAAGGATCTTCATCGGGGGTATCAATTTGTCTGACCAATAATTACCGCCTCCGTCTAAGTTGGAAATTTCTATAAACTTCGTGTCCAAACCATTGTTCGATATTTTATTCCATCCTTTGGGGTTTAGAATCATAAGCTTGATTTCATTTTAACCCAGCTTCGATCCGTTGGATCTTTACGAGGTCAACTCATGTATAATCATCAGCACCATGACTCAATCGGTTCATTATTTTGGTTGAACCAGATTGATAATTTACATTTCGGGCATCAGCACTTCATCGATTAAATGTACTACGCCATTGGATGCCTGAACATCAGCGGTAGTAACATGTGCGCCTCCAACCATTACGCCGTTATCTTTCACAGAAACTTTTAATTTCCCACCCTGGACTGTAGTCAATTCGGTGCCGTCTTTCAGATCGGCAGCCGAAAGTTTGCCGCTTACCACATGGTAAGTTAGTACTTTGGCGAGTTTAGCCTTATTCTCTGGTTTTAAAAGATTATCAACGTCCTTTTGAATACTTGCAAATGCGGCATCAGCAGGTGCAAAGACGGTAAAGGGACCTGCGCCTTCCAAAGTCGTTACCAGATCGGCAGCCTTAACAGCACTAGCTAAAGTTTTGGCACTTTCAGATGCAAGCGCAACAATGTTTTTGGTACTTGTCATAATAAATATATTTATAGTAGCAAATGAATGTCTGCTACTCGGCAAAACTGGAAGGATTTAGCCCACTAAATGTTTCACAACATTCTAAATAATTTACATCATTCCCACTTCATACCCTTTGCATTTATAAAACAGGCGGACCTGTTAGATTTCTTTAAAATACATTTCGACTGGTCGATGCCGATGCGTTGAAGACAATAATTTACGACTCCTGCCTATCAGGATTCTTTTTAGTCAACTGTGTAAATAAAAGTGCAAATGATTGGCGGTGGGTAAAATACTTATATGTCCAATTGATGAACACCACTACCCGGTTTTTAAATCCGATTAATAAAAACAAATGCAAGGTCATCCAGATAAGCCATGCAAAGAAGCCTTGAAAACTTAAAGCTGGTTTTGCCAAATCAACAACTGCCTTGTTTCTGCCCACTGTGGCCATACTGCCTTTATTTACATAATGAAACGGAAGTAAAGGTTTATTTTTTATCAAACGCAAAAAATTATTGGCTAAATTTTTTGATTGATCGATGGCTACGCTTGCCAATTGCGGGAAACCCTTTGGATGCAAATCACTTTCAATCAGAGCCACATCGCCTAAAGCGAAAACATTCTCAGTATCTTTCACACGATGGTAACTATCCGTTTTGATTTGATTTGATCTTGAAATAAAATCCGGATGTACACCCGGGGGAATATTTCCTTTTACACCTGCCGCCCAAATAACAAAAGACGATTCAAGAATGGTTGAATCTTGTAAAAAAACCTGACTGCCATTATATTCTTTCACCAACGTATCTAACATAACGGTCACACCCAACTCTTCCAGATACTCCTTTGCTTTTACAGAAGATGCTTCGCTCATTACCGACAAGAGTTTTGGAGCTCCTTCCAACAGATAAATCTTCATTTCTGCAAAATTCAATTCAGGGTACTCCAATGGCAACGTATCAATTTTCATTTCGGCCAATGCACCACTGAGCTCCACACCCGTTGGCCCTCCTCCAACTATTACAATGGATAAAAGCTTTTTGGATTTTGAATTGTTTGCGGTAATAGCATCTTCAAAATGTTGAAGCAAAGTGTTGCGAATTTGCAAAGCTTCAAAAGTCGATTTCATAGAAAACGTTTTCTGTTCAATGGCCGAATTCCCAAAATAATTTGTGGTAGCACCAGTGGCAATTACCAGATAATCATACTTGAAATTTCCAATCGATGTCTCTACACAATTTTTTTCGACACTGATCTTAGTAACATTGGCTACGCGAATTGTGACATTTTTACTTCTTTGAAAAATATTTCTCAACGGAAAAGAAATATTACTGGCATCGAGATTAGCCATTGCTACCTGATAAAATAATGGCTGAAATTGGTGATAATTATTTTTATCAATTAAAGTTATCGTATAGTTTGGGTGGTTGTTTAAAGTTCTTGCCAGCTTTAAACCAGCAAAACCTGCCCCGATTATTACTATATGTTTGATGGAACGTTTAGCATATTCAGTTGCCATTCCGTCTAATGAATCATTGTATTCTGCTAAAGAGCTTTCGTTTATGTCCGGCTTTTCCTGGCTGGGAATTGTAATGGTCATTTCGTCCGCAAACTTTAATAATTCCGGATAATTCTCCCTTAACCTGGCCGTAGTTTCCAGAATCGTTTTGTTTAATTCATTCATTGTTTTCATGGCAATAGCATAAGCAATTTTTCATTCATCTTTATGACGTCCAACAATTCAGCCTTAAAAAATCAGCCCATTGATCAGTGATAATCCGGCCCAAAATTCAATCTATCCGTCATTGACCTAATAACGAATTGGCATCTTTTATAATCCAATCAGCAATTGGCTCAATTCTACTGAACACCTATTCGGCAGGCATATAGAATTGTAAAAATTCCATTCGTTTATTGACCAAATCGAAATGAGCATTGTAACCTGGACCAAGAGTCCGAAAAACTTATTGAAACCCGCCCTCAAAAAGCCTTATGAGCGAATATCCCATAAAATAGTCATCGCGCTGAAATTCGCATCCTTGATCAAGCTTTCAAAATCTTCAATAACTCTTTTGCTGCTTCTTCAGAAGACGCCGGATTTTGACCTGTAATGAGCATGCCATCTTTTACCACGTAAGAGGCCCAATTTTCTTTTTTTGAATAAATGGCGCCTTTACTTTTTAGTTCATCTTCCAATAAGAATGGTACTACCTCTGTAAGTTGCACGGCTTCTTCTTCACTATTGGCAAATCCTGTTACTTTTTTTCCTTTTAACAAGGGTTGCCCCATCTGATCACTTACGTTCAATAAGACAGCAGGTGCATGGCAAACAGCCACTACAGGTTTATTGCTGCTCCAAAAATCCTCAATTAACTTTATTGAATCCTTATCATGGGTTAAATCCCACAATGGCCCATGTCCACCAGGGTAAAATACAGCATCATAACCGTCAGAAGAAACAGCCGATAAAGGCACTGTTTCTCCTAAAATGTTTTGCAATTTTTTATCCTCTTTGAATCGGATAGTAGCCGGGGTTTGATTATCTGGGGTATCACTGGATGGGTCTATAGGAGGCTGCCCACCTCTTGGAGATGCAATTGTAATTTCTACACCAGAATCAAAAAAAGTATAATACGGTGAAGCAAATTCTTCTATCCAAAAACCCGTCTTTCTTCCAGTTTCTCCCAACTCACTATGGGAAGTGAGTACCATTAATATTTTCATTCTTTTATTTATTTAAAATCATTATACTTCAACAATCATTTTCCCGATATTATCACCTTCAAATAAACCAAGTAATGCTGAAGGCAATTTATCAAAGCCCTTAACTATTGTTTCCTTATATTTCATTTTACCTTGTTGCATCCATTTTGCCAGACAATTGCTGCCCTCATCAAATTGGCTCTGGTAACTTCCAATAATAAAGCCTTGCATTAATACACTTCTGGTCAATAACATTGGTTGCAGTCTCGGCCCTATTGGTACTTCAGTGCTGTTGTACAAAGCAATTTGTCCGCACAATACAATTCGTGCATTGAAATTTATATTACTTATAACTGCATCGGAAATTTCTCCTCCAACGTTATCGAAGTAGATATCTATTGCCTCAGGACAAACATCTGCAATAGATTTTGTAATGTCGGCAGTAGTTTTATAATTAATAACTTCGTCAAAGCCAAATTCTTCTTTGAGCAGTTTTACTTTTTCATCGCTGCCCGCTATGCCAACAACATGGCAACCGAGAAGTTTAGCTATTTGGCCAACAACTATGCCTACGGCGCCAGCGGCTCCGGATACTACCACTGTTTCTCCGGCCCTGGGTTTACCAATATCGGTTAAACCGAAATAAGCTGTAAGTCCAGGCATACCTAATACACCAAGGTAATAACTGGCAGGAGCTATTGTTGTATCTATCTTTATTACATCAGCTTCATTCGCAACGCATTTTTCTTGCCACGGCAGGTTACCCACAACAAGATCATTCTCTTTAAAACGGATGGAATTACTCTTTGTAACTTTGGCTATTGCACCACCGCTAACAGGACTTCCAATTTCAAAAGGAGCTACATAAGATTTGCCTTCATTCATTCTTCCCCGCATATAAGGATCTACAGAAAAAAACACAGCCTCCAATAGTACTTGATTACTCCCAGCCTCGCCCAAGTCGAAATTATTTATCTGAAAATTTTCTGATGAAGGCTTGCCATTCGGCCTGCTATTAAGTATGATCTGCCGGGTTGTCATATCCTATGAATATTTCATGATTCGATTTTGAAATGGGCTTCTGAACTAATGGGTATATTCAATATCTTTGAAATCAAACAATTCTTTTCTGCATCCTTTGTTACCGACTCGAAATCATCTGCACTGATACCCGGAACTGATGCTGTAACAGACAAATGAATTTTTGTTATACTCATTCCTTCCATTGTTAATATTGCCTCGGTGTCTATGGTTGTCGGAATAATATTTTTTTGACTCAGAATGGCCACTATTGCCATTGTAAAACATCCGGCATGGGCAGCGGCCACTAATTCTTCCGGATTGGTTCCTGCTTCTCCATCCTCAAAACGGGTTTTAAAGCTGTAGTTCGTTTGGTTCAGAATATTGCTTGCTGTGGTGAGTGTTCCATGCCCTTCTTTCAAATTACCCGACCAATGTGCTTTTGCCGTACGCGTCATATTGTATGTGTTTTATAATTAATTCTTTCTTGAAATCTATATGAATAGTCGCTGATAAACTCACTAACCGTGATTGATCTACTCTTTAAAGAAAAGACGCATTCATAAAAAAAATAGTTCTCTGGTGTTTATTTTTCTATGAGCCTGCCGCTGAAATATTTACTTCAATGCATTCCAGTAATTCCTTTATATAAGCAGCTGCTAACTTATCGGTAACCTCTTTATCCGTTGGATTTCCATGATCATCAAATGTTTTAGCCACATTGGAAACAGGAAACATGTTGGTAACAGTCCATGCTCCGATTTTCCACAAACCAAATTGCAAAGAAACCAATGCCTGTGAACCACCAAAATTGCCAGAAGACACTGTGCAGATAGAAATTGGTTTTCCGTGCCACTCATCGTACAATAGATCAATTACATTTTTTAAACTGGCCGGATAACCTCCATTGTATTCTGGTGTAACGATTATTATTCCATCGGCCACCTTTATTTTATTGGCAAAGTTTTCAATTTTCTCTGAAGGATTTTGAATTGTTTTAATGGTATCTTCAAAAATGGGAAAGTTATATTCTTTCAAATCCACTATTTCTACGGTGGATAAATTATTATCGCGCAAATAATTTTGAAAGTATAGAGCCACGCGATGGCTTTTTCTTTCTCTTCTAACACTGGCTGAAATAATGGCTATATGTGGCATTCCTATCTTATTGAATAATAAAGTGGACCCTAATCCTATAAGTTACTCTCAAATTCGGAAGCTAATTAAGTCTGCCGACTCGCCGTTATTCGTTAAATTCAAAAATCAAAATCCAGAGCATAAAGGTGAGTATGACAGAATTGCCGCCCATTACACAATTTCTTAAAGAAGTTGCATTATTCTCACTTTAATAAAGATGTTCCTTACCCGAGGCCGGAAAGTGCTGAAATTGCCCTATTCTCTTCAGATTTTGCTTTAACGCTATTTCATTTAAGCAATAAATAACGAAATGAAGTAAATAATTTCTGATTTAAGCGATCGCCTATTTCAGTATATCATCCAATTAAACATCTGCTATTATTTAGAGATTGTCCGGTTGAGCGTGATCCTGTTTCAATAAAATTAATCTGGTCAGAACTGGCCCAATACCCGCATATTGCGCGCCTGTGCAATAGACTGCGATTTTTACTGCGTTCTTCATCCTTTTCGCAAAATCTTTTCCATCGCCCTTCCTTTTGCCAATTCGTCAACCAACTTGTCCAGGTATCTAACTTCTCTGGTCAGCTTGTTTTCGATCTCTTCTATCCGATAACCACAGATTAATCCAGTGATAAGATGGGCATTCGGGTTCAATTTTGCCTTCCTAAAGAAAGTTTCAAAAGTTGCCTTCTCATCAATGAGTTGGCGCATTTTTGCTTCGGTAAAACCAGTTAACCACTCAATTACATGATGCAGTTCTTCTTTTGTCCTTCCTTTGCGCTCAACCTTTGTGATATAAAGTGGATAAACCGACGCAAAAGTTAATTTTGCCATTCGATCATCATGTTCGGGTGTGGTTTTCATGCTACTTTAATTTTTCCAATTGTCCTTTTCTTTTCACAATATTCTTATAATCCCATTGTATTTGCCTTGACTTTTCGAGCCAACGTTTTAAGTCTCCCTCATTAATTTCTGAAATGTCGTTGTATAAAATAGAAGCGTCCATAAATTTTTGACCGCGTATACTCAATTTTTCTTCCTCAAAGTCTGCACCGCTCCAAAACATCAACCGGATTCCTTTCTTCTGTTTGCTATAACCCACAATAGGATTTCTGTCTAAAAACCACACAGGATGAGCATGCCATATCTTGCTTTCGGCTTCTGTCAATACGCTATCTATTGTTGTTGCAATACGGTCGTAAATTTCTTTGTCGTCTGCAATTTGATTTTCATTATACGCCTTGATCTCTTTGTTCATTGTTGTCTCTTTGCTGTATTGTCTGACATTGTATTCAATATGGATGACGCAAAAAAACACTGCGCCGGTCATTGCAATTTTACCGGACAATAATACTCAAAAACCTATTTGCTTTTGATTACAAATACTAAAATATTCATCAATGAACTGAATAAAAGGAATTGCAGGAGTCTCTTTAAATTTTCTGTTTATTGATTTGATCGTTTAAAAGTACTCTTGACTAATGACGGGTAACACCAAAATACTTAACCGCAAATTGAATACAATAAATAGCCCGAAATTAAATTGAACCATTCTGGAAATATCCCAAAGCTTTGTTGTGGAACATAGTTGTAGAATCCACACCATAAAATGTGTTGTTCATGCCCAATGGCAGGAAAATATTTTCATTTTCAAACTATTCTGATTCACTAATTGTCTTCCCATTTTTAATTGTTTTCCAAATTCTAATATGGATTTTTTTTATTGTTAGCTGGAATATAAATATCAAACGTAGCTCCCTTCTTTAATTCACTTGTTGCGGTGATAATGCCATTATGATTCTCTACTATTTTTTTTACAATAGCAAGCCCGATGCCTGTTCCTGCATAAGTATCTTTGCTATGTAGTTTCTGGAATACTCCAAATATACGTTCGCTGAAATGTGGTTCGAAGCCGATACCATTATCCTTGATTGTAATATGGCAATAACTTTTTCCAGGTAATAGCTTTTCATTATCCAGTGTACTTCCTTTTTCAATTCTACTTGATATTATTATGTGCGATAGTTTTTCTGGATTAGAAAACTTGAGAGCATTACTTACAAGGTTATATAACAACTGACGAAACTGAAATGGAATAATGTTAGCTTCACATAGTTCGATGGCTTCGATAGTTGCATGTTTCTCTGAAATGGTGTCCTTTAATTCTGCTTTTACTTCTTCAATGATTATTCCCAGTTCTGTCGTTTCAAATATCAATTCAGTGGTGGCAATGCGAGAGAAAGCAAGCAAATCGTCAATTAGCAATTGCATTCTTCCTGCAGCCAATTGGATTCTTTGGAAATTATATTTCCCATTCTCCGTAAGATTTCTATTCTCTTTTGCAGCAATGATACTAACGAAAGTTCGTATTTTCCGAAGCGGTTCTTGCAAATCGTGACTGGAAATATACGTAAACGCCAACAACTCTTTATTCGCAATAATCAATTCTTCTGCCCGTTTTTCTTTTTCTTCATTTTGAAATGCAAGTTCTATGTTGGCAATTCGTAAATCTTTTGCCCATTTTTGCTCTGTAACATCCCGGGCTGCTGCAAACACTCCAAGCACATTGCCTTTATCATCTTTGTAAACGGAAGCATTGTATAACACATCGGTAAGATTACCGTTCTTATGTTTTATCGTTAGTGGATAATCCGCCACAAAACCTTTTTCAAAAACCTGGCGATAGCCTTCCTGTGCTTTTTTAGGCTCTGTAAAATAATTTGAAAAATCTGTGTCGATCAACTTTTCCCGGGGAACACCCGTAACTTTTACCGATGCCTCATTCACATCTAAAATCTTTCCATCGACACTAATAGTAACAAGGGGATCTAAACTTGCTTCAATTAAACTACGGGCATATTGTGAAGATTTTTTTCTCTTGGTAATATCTTGAGAAACCAAAATGCTATAAACGGGCTTGGCTGGTTGAGTAGAATGGTCATAGAAGAATTGTTTATTAACCTTTAACCAACGAACCTCTCCCGAAGGCAATACAATGGGATGTTCTAATGCCATGTAGCCGCCACTATCGGGATTCATGGCTATGTTAATTTGAGCTTCTAACTCTGCTTTGATAGTAGGATGAAAAGTATCGTGCATCTGTTGGCGCGTAGCTTCCAATTGATTTTTAGGAAAGCCATACATCGCAGCACTTTCAGGCGAAAGTTGTACGGTATTGGTTATATAACTTATTTCTGAAAGAGCAATATTGGCAGTTCTCAAGCCTGCATTTAGACGTTCCTGGGTTTTAAGGAGTTCATCTTCAATTTGTTTTTGAATTGTAACATCCCGGGCTGCTGCAAAAACTCCAAGCACAATGCCGTTATCATCTTTGTAAACGGAAGCATTGTATAACACATCGGTAAGATTACCGTTTTTATGTTTTATCGTTAGTGGATAATCTGCCACAAAACCTTTTTCAAAAACCTTGCGATAGCCTTCCTGTGCTTTTTTAGGTTCGGTAAAATAATCTGAGAAATCTGTATCAATCAGTTTTTCCCGGGCCAAACCTGTAACTTTTATTGATGCTTCGTTCACATCTAAAATCTTTCCCTCTACACTGATCGTAACAAGCGGGTCTAAACTTGCTTCAATCAAACTACGGGCATAATTAGCAATGATTAACTCTGCTTCTCTTTTTTCTTTCTCTTCATTTTGAAAAGCTAATTCTTTATTGGCAATGACTAACTCGGCTGCCCGCTTTTCCTTTTCTTCATTTTCAAAGATTAATTTTTTATTGGCAACACCCAATTCCACAGCCCGCTTCTCTTTCTCTTCATTTTCAAAGACTAATTTTATATTGGCAACGCCCAATTCCGCAGCCCGCTTCTCTTTCTCTTCATTTTCAAAGACCAATTTTTTATTGGCTACGCCCAACTCTTCAGCCCGTTTTCCTTTTTCTTCATCCTGATACGCAAGCTCTTTATCGGCAATGCCCAACTCGGCAGCTCGTTTTCCTTTCTCTTCTTTTTGAAAAGCAAGTTCTTTATCAGCAATGATTAATTCTCCTGCCCGCTTCCCTTTTTCTTCATCTTGATAAGCAAGTTCGATGTTGGCAATACCCAATTCAGCAGCCCGTTTCCCTTTCTCTTCATCCTGAAAGACAAGCTCCTTCCGAACCAAAATTAATTCAGCAGAAAGTTTTTCATTCGCCTCCTTTTGAGTGGCAATTTCTTTGCGGGCAAGGGTTAATTCATCTTCTTCCCATTCTTTTATTTTAGCCATCTTCTGTTTTTATAAATTTATTTTGCTCTAAATTTTATTCATTAACCCATCAAACTATTATCCACAGTAAGCACAAAATTTGCTCTCGAAGGTTGTGCTATTTCCTCTTGAACAATGAGCAATAAAGTATGATAAATGATTTTCTTAAATTGCGCAAAATCGGATGGCTTGCGGATAAAATAATGGGCCCCGCTTTCATGCAATAAGTTCACCACCTCTTGCTCATAAGAGGTCGAGAAAATTATTACAGGCAGGTCTTTCAGCTTTTCGTTTTGTTTAATTTCAGTTAAACATTCAAAGCCATTTTTTCGTGGCATATTAATATCCAGGAACAGTACATCAATAAGTTCGCGAGAAGTTTCAGCAAGATAAATCATTAGTTGCTCTCCATCATGCAATGTAGTAAGGTTTGTTTTTATTACCAAGTCATCCAAAGCTTCTTTAAAGAATATACAATCATCCGTATCATCATCTGCAAGCAGGATATTAAGGTGTATTTTATTCATCGTTTATAATTTAATTTTTCAACAATTTTGTTAAGCGCATTATGAATTGCCTTTTTAAGCAGCTCAAAATCATCTGGCTTCCTATTATAATCTTGAGTTCCCATTCTTTTAAGAACCTCCATCAAATTTTGCTCATCAATAAGACTCTTCGGTAAAGAAATTGTTAATACAACCACTGTAAGCATTTTCAGTACTTCATTTTCTTTTATTTCATACAAGCATTCAAACCCACTTTTGCGATGAATACTCAAACCCAGAAAAACAATATCCGGCAGATGCAACGTATGCCCTATAAGATACTTCATTAATTCTACCTCATTCTCAACAGTGGTGAGGTGAGTAGCAATCGGTATTTCCTTCAATGCCTGCCCAGAAGAAAAACGATAATCTTTATCGTCTTCGGCAAGAAGGATGCTAAGCGGGTTTTAATCATTCTTTTGTCTCTTGCTAAACTATTCTCTATTTATTGCCTGACGTTCGTGTCCAGCTCGTTAAGTTTAGTTCTCATTATTGCTGCTAACGGCAGACTTTGAAAAAACTCCCAATCCTCCGTTCATAATTCATCGCATAAAAATACACAATACCTCTTGACTTGCGATACCTAAATGTAAAATGTTTCCGCAAGGAAAGAATATAAGTAATATCAGGAGATCAATTTGCGTACTATTGCTTGAATGACCTGATTGGCAATGGAATACATAAAATAAAAATATTCTCCATAAATCGAAAGCAAGGAATAGCGTGGCATCGGGTTGAATTTTCCTGTCTGAATAATTGGATTGGCCGAGAGAAACACGTGAGGGTGATGGAGCCTTAGTTGCTAAACCGAATCGCTTTGCGCTAAGCGGATCAATTTGAAGCATCTAAAGTTCTCATTTTTTTCAGCTGTAAAATAGCTATCCAATCTTTCGATGTCGCATATTGCATCGAAATCAAAAACAAATAATACCGATTTGGTATCTGTTTTAGTCCAATCTGCGCTGCGCTTGATTGTACTAAACAGCTACTCTCTCGGTATTTACCACTGTATGATTTCATCTAAGTCATGGACTAAATTAAAATGAACATTGGTATAATATCCATTCTCCAAAATTTGGCATCTCTTTTTGATGGAGATTAGTTTTTTCACAACCAGACGGTTTGCTGTCAACCTTAGGCCGGGGCTTTTATCACAACACGCGATCTGAAAACCTAAAGTTTGATTAGCCACAAAACTGCCTTCGGAACAAGCAACCCAGCCTTTTGGGTAAGTACTTTTAATCGTCGATCGTTTTGAGTTAGATATTTTCTTTTATACTATGAATTACCGCACCTCCCCATTCAACAACTGTAAATCCTCTTCTTATCTTTTTTAACGAACTTAAATCTTGCAAGGGGAAATTTACTTTTGAATTGAATGGTTGGGTAAGCATCATCACCCGAATTCTACTATCAGGTCGGGGTGTTATGATTAATTCGGCTTGTTCCTCGTATTGTTCACCCGCAAAATGAATTAAGTTGAAAGGGTTATCTTCCATGCCTGGCAACCAATACATGATAAATTCATTGGCCTCCCTTCTATTCAATCCCAAATAAGCCAATTTTTCTTCTAAAAAAGCGGCCGTCTCTTTACCTGACACTACAAAACCATCTTTAGGAACAATTTGCTGATTGGGTGCGCCTTCCCAAAATAAGGCATAATATTCCATACCATTCTCATCCCATAAAGTTCCGTTGGGTTCTGCTGTGACCTGCCATCCCTCCTTCCGATATTGGGGGTATGTGTGTTTTAAAACACCTTTGTAATTAACAATACTCTGGTAACTTTTTAAAGTTGAAAAAAAGTAAAAAAGGGTTAAAAAGGAAAGAAAGGAGTTAGGATTTTAGTTTGCATGCAAAAAAACAACTCCTTTGGGAGATCGAGGATCTCTTGTCAGCAAGTATAAAG
>JANNEQ010000036.1:0-8177 GCA_031378885.1 Flavobacteriales bacterium | reverse complement strand
TTTCATCAGAAGAAAGAAGTCCCGGTAAAGTTCAACCCTTTCCGGGTTGTAAATACGACGTTTCATCTCCTACCCCCGGTTTCGATCCGTTGGATCTCCACCGGGGGCTATTCAATGTTTGATCCTTTCAGGATCAGGCATGAACTGCGATTCAGGTTGTAGGTTCGTTTGAAAAAATGCAGTTGGCGAATTGTATGGCCGACGGAGGTGGACAAGGAATAGTTATGTTCGATGTGGTGATGTAGATACGCGAAGGGGTGATATAGATACGCGAAGGGATGATGTAGATACGCGATGCATCGCGTATCTACATCAATGTTTGATCCTTTCAGGATCTTGAGGCGCCGGAATATTATTTCCTTTCATCAGAAGTTCTAAGGCTGTTTAATAAAAAGCGCCAACTTTTTTCAGGACGATTCAAACCCTAAATTTTACAATATGGAATCGCCAGTCAACAAGTTGTGTGTATTTTTATCGGCTAAAATATGATGGGGAGTTGAGGACTTTTTTTCCAACCTGACCAGACAAGGCACGAGTCCGACGTTATCGGGCATATTAATAACCAACAGCAAAAAACAATAATGACAACTTTGGGAAACATAGAAAAACTCATTTTGACTACAAGAATCAATGACAAAGTCGTTGACGGCTCAACCATTTTGGACGACAAAACCAAAGAAGCTTTTAGGAACGTGACAAAATACACGAGAGAGCTTTTGGAAAAAGAACCTAAGATGAATTCATACGGATTGAACACATTGAAAAGTGCGCTTTTGATATACTGGAACGAGAGCATCAATACGGATACAGAAATTTTCTGGAAAGAATTAAAAGATAATGGAATTGACTACGAAAGAAAAGAACCTTTAAAATTTGCACTAGAGAAAAATCGATTTAGAAACGCTGAACAAGGTATGGATGCGAGAAGGCATTGGTCCGAATTGAAAAATCGAAAAGAAATCACAGAAAAATTTTCAAGGGAAGAAATTGTAAAAATCGAAACAATAATTGCAGCCGACGAAAATCGAAGACTTGAAATTTTGAAAAAATGCCTGAGAAAAAACGAAATACCACAGACCCAATATTTGAAATTTGGAGAGTGCATGGCTTATATAAATAACTGCGGACTATGGGACCAACACTTCAACAAAGAAGAAGTTCAACAGCTATTTGACATTTGGGAAAATTTTAAAAGCAAATAACCAAAAAAAATTATTCAACAACACCTACCAGCAATTGGCGGTTCTCTTGGTATTCCCTGTCTTCATTCCATGCGGAAATATTTTACAATTGGGCATGTCTGGTTACAAGGCTTTGTGTATTTTTGTCGGATAAATTATAGATAGTGGGTTCGGAGTTTTTTCGCAACCTGTCTCGCCAAAAGCGCGAGTCTGCCATTAGGTGCCACCCTATGACACAAGAAACACTAAATCGACAACAAATAATTTACTTTTACAAATGACAAAGAAAAGCCTTTTAATAATTGCTGTTTTGCTTTCCAATCTATCTTTTGGGCAGATAACACAATTCGCTGACATTGTAAATTATTACAATGCGAACAAAAACTTTAACGGAGTTGCGTTGGTTGCAACCAATGGACAAATTGATTATTTAGCGGGAGTTGGAATTGCAAACAGACAATCGGGCACAACAATCAATTCAAAAACAAAATTCAAAATTGCATCAATAACCAAAACTTTTACGGCGGTTTTAATTCTGCAACTTTACGAACAAGGCAAACTTGACTTAAATGCCACAATCGGAAAGTACTTGCCAAACTATAAAGGCGAAGCGAGGGACAAAGCAACCATTAAAAATTTACTCACATATAGTTCGGGAATTCCAAACTGCGAAGGCAATACAGGAATTGGAGTTTATCAAAATCCCACTGCGACGGACGACTTTATTACAAAGTATTGCAGTGGCAAATTGGAATTTGAACCGGGGAAACAATTTAGTTACGACAATGGTGATTACATAATACTTGGAAAAATAATTGAACAGCTAACAGGCAAATCGTTTGCACAAAACTTAAAAGAAAATATTTTGATTCCGCTTTTAATGGACAATACAGATATGTTAGCTACAAAAGATATTGTTAGCGGACTTGCATTGACTTATAATATTGACGACAGCACCAAAGTTTTTTACAATGACGATCCAATGTATATTGAAAACTATTTTGCGGCAGGCGCAATGTATTCCACAGCCGAAGACCTTTTGAAATTTGACGAAGCACTATTCAGTTTTAAAATACTCAATGAGAAAACAGTTGAGCTTATGCTTACACCCTATCCCGAACTTTATGGAGTTGCTTATGGTTTTTGGGTGACGGAAAATAAGTTTGGTACTATTACTTCAAAAGTTGCAAACCGCCAAGGTTCAATTTGGGGAGCTAATGCAAATTGGCTGCACCTCATTGACAAAAACAAAACAATTTTAATAATCAGCAACACCAATGCAACCAATCTTCCAGAACTAGCAGACCAGTTAGTTTTGATTTCAACAAACCAAAAATCGACAATTCCATTTGTAACATCACCGGCAGAAACTCAAAACATAAGTATCAAAAACGCAAAAGGAACCTGGCTCCTTGACTTACGACCCGACCCAGATAGCGAAGCGTATTTGAAAGACTTTATTATTACACCGACAACTGGTAGCGATTTTAGTGGAGAATTTTATGGAACAGCTTTTACATCTGGAGAGTTCAACACTGAGTGGGATGTTTTATATTTTGCTTTTACTACAAGTGACAAAGAAAATGTTTATTTCCATTCAGGTTTTATTGAAGGCAACAAAATATCAGGTATCTCATACTCCCCCGACAGAAAATTCACATCACACTGGACTGGAATAAAAAATAATTGAAGCGAATGAAAACACTTCAAGTCAGGGCAGCCGACCAATTAAGGCTTCAACGAACTTCCACTTCGATTTAAGTCCTTACTGATTCTATCAGGGGCACCTCGAAGGAAGAAGTTCATGTGATGGTGTTGAATAACTTTGGCACTTACCAAACAGAAAGTGAGGTGCATTTTGGGGGCAAACATCATAAGTTTTGCCATTTCTTCAGGTACCATGTTGGTCAAGCAGCCAAAAACCCGGGCATTTATTCTGTAAAATGTAATTTGTTAGGCATAAGGGCATTGCGGTGGCCAATCGCAAGCAACGGCTGCATCAATCATATTATTCAGACCGGGAAATTCAAACTGATCCCGCGCAATTCCTTTTTTCGATTCATAGAGAATTTTTTTTTATTTGAAGTGAAGAGGTTTGGAGTATTTTTATCGGCACACATCAAGCACCATGTACATACTCATACAATCAAATCTCAAAAAAGAACCCTGATTATGATAGGATCTATCCTGTTTTGGATGAGTTAAACATTACATTCGAAAAAATTGACCTCACTGCTTCACATACAAAACTTGAAATTTCACAAAATAGAAATGATGTTTTTGTTTATGGTTCGGTAAGACTTGCCATGTTAGGAAAAGAAAATGTAGAATGGAATCCTGGTTCCTTTTATGGTGGAAATCATTTATCCGAAGTAAATTCTCAATTCTATCAAGATAATTTATTGAATTATCAAACTGAAGTTAAAGAATTCTCAGAAAAATTGGAATGGAAGGACCAGGAACAAAAATTCATCAAGCCTTATAAGTTTGCTAAACTCTTCACCGGAAATATTTTTACAAAAATAAAATGGGAAAATTTCGTAGAAAATAGCTTACAAGATCCAAACAATACTTTACTCAAAGAAAATTCTCTTGTTCAAATTTCGATTCCACGAGATATTATAAAAGAAGCCAGGCTCTGGATTGTTGGAGAAAAGGTAGTGGAAGCGGTTTATTATAATATAATAAAAGACATTCCTTATGAAGAACATGTAGAGAAAGAAGGAATTGAATTTGCCGAAAGAATCGTTTCAATTTTCAATGTTGCAGCAGCCTTTGTGATGGATATTTGTCTAACCGATATTGGATGGAAAATTGTAGAAATTAACTGTATAAACAGTGCCGGATTCTTTCCAAATGTAGATGTAAAAAAAATCTTTAAAGCACTTTCTGACCATTTTACAAAATAAACAAGGAATATGACAGAATCAATCATTCCTTTACCTTCCCTGAATTAATTCCTGTCATGGGAAAAATACCTAAACAATAAAAAATGGAGCCATACAAAACTCAAACTATCGAAACCATATTGGTAATCGTGGGTTATATTATTTCATATTTCATCGTTAAATCTTTAATAAATAATGTACTAAAAAAGACACAATTCGAAAGAGGGCGGAGAAAAATGACTATCAGAGCAGTTCAGTTATTTACAACAATAACTGCAGTCATACTGCTCACAGGCATTTGGGGATTTAAACAAGACGAAATAGCTCTATTTGCAAGTACAATTCTGACTGCATTGGGCATTGCATTCTTTGCTCAATGGTCATTACTTTCCAATATCACTTCGAGCATTCTGATTTTCTTTAATCATCCGGTAAAATTGGGAGACTATATAAAGGTATTACATAAAGACTACCATTATGAAGGAGAAGTAACTGAAATGAACTACTTTTTTGTTCACATTAAAACTGACAACAATGAAGTAATTACAATTCCGAATTCTCATTTTTTCGAAAAATCATTTTCTGTGATGGACAATAAAAAGAAAGCCGGTAGCTAAATAAGAATATTGTATACAATTGCGGTTGCTTTATTGTTATGCATAACTACTGCATCAGCTCAGAATTTCCCACCTCAGAACACAGCCAAAAATCCGAACCTATATTTCATTACAAATTTGCTTTTGCCCGGCAGGGTCTGATGGCTTTGGTACAGAGAAATATCTTCAAAAGCAAAAAACAATTATAAACTTCTTCGGAATATTATGCATTGGTTGGATAACAAGAAAATATAACCGGCCCGGCAATAGGTTATCTGGAATTCGGAAAGACATATCTGAACAAGCGCTATTTCATGTATTCGATTCATGGCTACACGTTTGGGTTATCCGTGTTTGGATTCAGGATGTTTTGTGTACTTTTATCTCATAAAAATCTAACGATAGATTGGGTAGTTTTTTTCGCTAGCCGACACGCGTAAGCGGAAGTCTGTCGTTATTTGTAATTCAAAACGAACAAAGTAACATTATGACAAACCTTAAAAATATAATCCTGGGGCTTTCGGTAGCAACCACAGTTTTACTGGCTTCCTGCAACAACTCCGGTTCCAATTCCAATGGCGACAAAGAAAACTCAACGGATGTTTTCACAAAAATATACACTGTTGACAATTTGAATACCCAAACATTTACGATTGACAATTCCATCGACAATTTAATTACCGGTGAATCGGGAAGTGTTTTTCGCATAAACAGAAACACATTTGTCGACCAGGAAGGAAATGCCTTAAGCGGAAAAATAGAAATTGAACTTATTGAAGCTTTGACACCATTTGATATGGTATCAGGCAATCTAACCACCACATTTGATAGAAAACCACTTGAGACTGGTGGAATGATTTATTTTAACGCCAAATCAAACAATAAAGAAGTTTCAATCGCCTCAGGCCAATCAGTACAAATTAAAATGCCGACAGATTCAACCCTTGATGGAATGTCTGTTTTTGAAGGGCAAAAAGATTCATTGGGTATTAAATGGGGTAATCCGATTAAACTGCCATTGGGCGACACAATTGGCGGCATTTCAATGGATTCATTTGAAAAAACAACAAATATAAAGTATAGAGTTGATGGTTTCGATAATGTTGAAAATGCCCCTGATAAAGTTCAAGATGAGGTCGGAAGAATTGCCTGGGAAGGCGATGGATTAAAAATAACCCAGGACTCTACGTTTAAGATTGATGAGTATACTGTTCGTTTCTTCAAACAAGAGAAATTGCTTACATGGAGTGAATCATTTTCAATCTCAAACACAAAAGGGAGTAATTCTTATGCTGTTGACAGAAAGACCAATTATATCTTTTCAATAAAAAAATTAGGTTGGGCTAATATTGACAGACTATTACAAGACCCAAGAACAAAAGAGGTAGAACTAATCACTTCGATAGAAAATGAAAATGATTTCAAATTTATTTATGTCACAATGGTTACCCAAAATATGTATTTGCCGGGTTATCAAAAAAAGGATGAAACATTTTGCTTTTCACACAATGACGAAGAGAATCAACAACTCCCGGTTGGCGAGACTGCGACAATTCTCGCTACTGCTTACAAAAACGACAAGCCCTATTTTGCAATAATGAAAATTACAATTACGGATAAACAAACCGTGGCATTCAAACTTGAAGAAACCACAACTGAAAAACTGAAAGCAGAACTGAAAGAAAAAATATGAACGGCAGCCAGCACATAAGATCCAGCTCATTTACAAAATCCTGCATACCCCTCAACGGATTTACCAATCGAAGCCTTCACTCCGGGCAATGTAATTAAGTTAAGGATTCTGGTGCAACAATATCCTACCCAATTTAGGGTCGTTTATCACCTCGGTTTCGCAATTTTTCCGCAACAAAACCCTGGCCCCTCATAACAATAGTGAAGTGATTCAATTCCATAATGAGTAAATTTCAATTCCACAACAATGCCATAGTCCGTTCGTTATTCGCAATGACAATAGACCTTACCATAATTATGAAACATATATCAATCACAATCCTTCTTGTGCTCATTACATGCAGCGCTTTCGCACAAGATGATTCAGTTAAAACAAAATCAGTCTATTTTGAACTAGCCGGAAGCGGCGGCTTTGGCTCTATCAATTATGAAAAACTATTTTCAAAGAAAAACAATACCGAATTTACCTGGAGAGCAGGTTTAAGTCTTGCTCCCATCGACAAGAACAATGGAACAGGCATTGTATTTCCACTCATGCTTAATACATTGATTGGTAAAAATGCACATAAATTAGACTTAGGCTTAGGGCAAGGCATTACGATAACAACCAAGGGAAATTTCTTTGCCCTGACAACTGCAGCAATCGGGTACAGGTATCAACCGGCTGCAAAAAACTGGTTTTACCGGATAACGTACACTCCATTGATTTCATATCTCGTGGACTTTCAAATTCAGCAATGGGCTGGAGTCAGCATTGGTTATACATTCAATAACAAAGAAAAATGAAAAAAATTCTCATTCTCATAACCGGCTTTACTCTGGTTATTGGCTGCAAAAAGGAAAAGATATTTGACGGCCCCAATTTCTTCAAAGATGACTTTGAGGCCTATTCGGAATTGAGTGATTTACTCTTGCCCGATGACCAATTGTGGTCCTTTACTCAACTCACAAAACCGGAAAACAACATTTCCATTGACAGCACAAAAGCACATTCAGGAAATCAGTCATTAAAATTTATGGCTGAAAAAACTGACGATGAAGGCGCTTCAAAAGCCAGTATTTCAAAACAGAATATGGCATTCTGGGAGGATGAGACAGTGCGGTTAAGTGGTTGGTACTTTATTGAAGGCACAAACTCTCTTGAGTGGCTTTTTCTTATGGATATAGAAGAACAAACCGCCATCGGTGCAGGGCCCGGAATGAGGGTGGTTTTGGTGGACAATAAACTAAGAATAGAATATAAGTTTAACGAAAAAGACATCGTTCAATCTACAGGAAATGAAGTTAATTTTCCCAGAAATGAATGGGTAGAAATTACCCTGGAAATCAAATTATCCAGAAAAAATAAAGGCGAAGTGCGGCTCTGGCAAAATGGACAACTCATTATCAATAGCAAAAACAATACAACGCTTCCAAAAGACCTGCTTTATTTTCAGCAAGGCACAAAAGGAATGTACAGCAGTTGTGAAATAGGTATCACTTCAAATTCAAGGGATAACAATTTGGCAATTTGGGTGGATGACATAAAATTTGAAAAGGTCGATTGATGCATTCCAGAACAATATCCTAACCACTGATCTACTTCGGTTTATATCACCATTCGATCAAACTCTTATCAGGTAATCAGCATAAGTTGAGCCTTATCGAGTATTCACGGAATTATTACTAATCATTGTTGTCCGACTAAAATTTCAATAACGCTTAATCACGATCCTGATAAGGATCGAACATTGAATAGCCCCCGGTGGTGGGGGAGGTTACAAAGTATACATGGGGGACCCACCGGGGTAATATATAAATTTGGCCAAAAACACACCCCG
>JANNEQ010000108.1:0-1881 GCA_031378885.1 Flavobacteriales bacterium | reverse complement strand
AACTCAAAATTTAACAAATCTTCTTTTTTCATATTGTATGTAATTTGCCGAAAAGTTATCTCCGAAATTTTTTTTGACCTGTAAAAGGGTCAAAAAATTTCAGAATAACTTTCCTACTTACACACCTTGTGGGATACTACCAGCGACAAATCTGAAATCGCCAATCAGATAACTCACTTGAGACAATTAAATGAGACGGTCTCGAGTATTATTCAAGAATTGAAATAACGATTGAGTAAAACAATGAAGCTTATGAAACCTAGGAAAAAATAATTAAACAACTGTTGCTAACAAATAAGCCTTAAACGAAGTTCCACTTCGATTTAAGTCCCTACTGATTCTAGTAGGGATTGAACCCCTACTGATTCTAGTAGGGGCGCCTCGAAGGGAGAAGTTTATGTTACGGGTATTGAATAACTGTGACCTCAACCTTACAGAAATTGAGGCAGCTCCAATGAAGGCAAACAGCGCTTTCACAGATGAGGTTTATCCACAAAGGCATCCATCAACCTCACCGAATTATCCTTTTTTATCTAATCCTCCAGACAGGAAAATTCAATTTGGTCTTGCGCTAGTGCATGTATTCGATTCGTGGAGAAATATTTTATTTTCTGTGGTTAAGGTCAAAAGGTTTTGGGTATTTTTATCGGTTAAATATTAACCATGGGTTGGGGAGTTTTTCACGGTCAGCCGCAAGCGCTGAGTGCACAACCACAACACCCACTAGAAATTTACTTATATTTGGATTTTATATAACGACACTAAAATGAAAAGATTACAATTCAAAAAAGACATTAACGCAACATCGCAAAAAGTCTATGAAACCATGTTGGGATTGATGGACAAAAGTACCTACCAACATTGGACATCGGCATTTAATCCTACTTCAACCTACGAAGGAAGTTGGGAAAAAGGAAGCAAAATTCATTTTGTAGGTGTAGACGAGAATGGGAAAAAGGGTGGAATGGTTTCTGAAATTGAAGCACTCCAACCTGCTAGTTTTGTATCGATAAGACATTACGGTTTTTTGGATGGTGATACAGAAGTAACTACTGGGGAGCAAGTCGAAAAATGGGCCGGAGGACATGAGAATTACACCTATCAAGAAAACAATGGAATAACTACTGTAACGGTTGATATGGACACTATAGAAGAATATCTGGATTATTTTAACAACACTTATCCCGATGCGTTGGATAGATTAAAAGAGATTTGCGAGCGATAATTACTACAATTAATCTTGAATTCTGCATAAAAGAATGATCATTGAATTGTTTTGGCAGACACACAAACAGAACTTGAAATGTTCTGCCAAATACAAAACCGACCTGCCAACTTATTGGCATTAAACGCCCCTTCTCCAGTGGTCCCCAAGGTCGAATGTCATTTTACAAAGTCCTTAACTTAATGACATTGCCCCAAGGCGGAAATTCATATTACGGGTATTGAATAACTTTGGCGTGAACCCAGCGGAAAGTAAGGCGCCTTCAACGAGGGCAAACCGCGTTTTGACTGATCCGGTTTATAAGCAAAGGCATCCACCACCCTACTGAATTACTCTCGCCAATCCAAACAGGAAAATTCAATTTGGTCACTCGCCATTCCATTTATTCGATTCATGGAGAAATATTTTGAATTTTGGTGTTTGATGTCAAGTAGTTTTGGGTATTTTTATCGGATAAATATTCCCGAAGGCTGGAAGTGTTTTTTCACCACCAGTACCGCAAAAAACGAAGGTGCTGCAGGGCTACCGCATCAGAATTTGAGCAGATTATCTAAATATTGATTGTCCCATCCAGCAGACAGCCTGGCTCTTCGTATACTTAATTTGGAATTTTTTTTATTCGTTCTAATAAAATTAAGCGCCATTTTTCTAATAAT
>JANNEQ010000107.1:0-34408 GCA_031378885.1 Flavobacteriales bacterium | reverse complement strand
AGCAGTGACACATAACAGGTATTTTGAATCCTTATCTGAAGAGGAAAAATGTTTAGATAGCTTCTTTAATAAATTTAAAAAACCAAATACAGTACTCACATCTTTATCCGCAAATTATTAAGACGTTTATTATAGTAGGGGCTTCGACGGGAGAAGTATATGTTATGGGTGTTGAATAACTTTGGCGTCGACCTCACAGAAAGTGAGGCGCTTTTGAGAAAGACAAACAGCATATGTTTTGCCATTTCCTGAGGTCAACAGGATGGTTAAGCCGCCAAAAATCCTGACATTTATTTTGTAAAATGTAGTTGATTTGGCATAACCGCATAATGGTGGCCGTCTCATTTTTTCATCTTGGGTTTGATGTTCGCTTTTTCAATAGTTGCAGCGGTGGTGCATTTGAAATCCATTTTCATAAAAAACAGCGTCATCAAAAGACGGACGTCCTTCGGTCTTTGCATCTCTGGTCTGAAAACCTAGCTTTGAAAGATCCAGTTTATCCACAAAGGCATCCATCACCCTCACAGGATTATCCTTGCCGATCAAATCATTCAGACAGGAAAACTCAACCTGATCGCGGGATATTTCTTGTATTCGATTCATGGCTGAATATTTTAATTTTTGGTGTTTGAAGTCAAGAGGTTTTGAGTATTTTTATCGGTTAAATTCTGAACGACAGGTTGGGGAGTTTTTTCACAGTCTGTCGTTATGTGCCATTTAAGAAAAGAAAAGATATAAGAAAATGAAGTTAGAAAGCGAAAAAATTTTAGCTAAGACTGATCCAATTCTTGAAATGATAATTCTTGAAATGGCTAAACCTAAAATTGATTCGACAAAAGATGTTTTCCACGATTTGATGAGTTGTATTTTAGAACAGCAAATCCATTATCGAAGCACAAAAAGAATATTTGCAAAAGCTTTGGAGCGCGCAGGTATTGAACATCTAACTATCGATAATTTCCATATAATAGAAAAGTATTCTTTATCGCGGATAAAATTGGCGATGGGTAAGTATGAAACAATATTGGGGCTTATAGCATATTGGACTAGTAATAGTTTAGATTTCTTACAATTAACTGATGAGGAGATTATTTCGGAATTATCCTCAATAAAAGGAATTGGCAAATGGACAATCGATATGATTTTACTATATACTTTAGAGCGACCCAATGTTTTTCCTTACGATGATTTTCATCTTAAACAAATCATGGTCAGTTTATATGGACTAAACCCAAATATAAAACTGAAAGCCCAAATGAAAGAAGTTTCTGAAAGTTGGGGGAATCAAAGATCTTTGGCGGTTTTATATTTGTTGGCGTTCAAAGAGTTTAATAAAAAGGGTAATAAATGAATTATTTAACATTTTATTCAGGCGAGCAAGCAATTGGTCAATTAGAAAAAAGAAAAGGTGGGTATTTCTATTTAAAAATTGAGGCTAAAATTATAGATGAATTTAAGAACAAAAGACACACAAGGTTTATATGCAAATTGGATAATAAATTATCATTTCAATGTGGATTAAATCATTTAGGAGACGGTAATTTCTTTATTATTCTTTCAAGTAAAAATTTAGGAACAGTAGGAAAAAAATTAGGAGACAAAATTAAATTTGAACTGACCAAAGACTCCAACCCACTTGGAGTTGATATGCCAGAAGTTCTTGAAAGCTTAATTGAACAAGATAACGAACTTAAAGAAAAGTTTGAAAAATTGACTCTTGGCAAACAAAGAAACATAATTCACCAAATGAACAAAATTAAAAACATCGAACTTCAAATTAAAAAGACAATTGATTTAATAAATAATGCAGACAAACCAAGACCTAAAAAAGAATTATAAAAAACGGCACATAACAAATAAGGCTTAAACGAAGTTCCACTTCGATTTAAGCCTGTGTTGAACCCCTACTGATCCTAGTAGCGGGCCTTGAAGGAAGAATTTCAGATTATGATAATTGTATAACTCCGGCGTAGATCTAACAGAAAGCGACGCGCTTTTGAGAAAGACAAACAGCATAAGTTTTGCCTTTTTCTCATATCAACAGCTTGGTTAAGCAGCCAGAAATCTGGGGCTTTCAACA
Organism: Flavobacteriales bacterium; assembly: GCA_031378885.1. Lineage (GTDB taxonomy): Bacteria > Bacteroidota > Bacteroidia > Flavobacteriales_D > Sanyastnellaceae > JANNEQ01. Next base: position 32,328 of record JANNEQ010000107.1, on the reverse strand, counting down.
GGAAAATTCCAACTGATTCCGCGATACTCCTTGCATGAGGACATATATACAAATCCGGCATCTGAAGTCAAGTGATTTGAAGTATTTTTTTTGAATGAAATACGAACGGCGGGCAGCTTTTTTTCGCAACCTGTCCTGCCAAAATCGGGAGTCTGCTGTTAGCGATAATTCTATGGCGACAGCGCGTAACACTAACTTTTGTGCGGACAACGGACTGACAAATGCCTATAGTTCGTAAAATAAAAAATGAAGCAACACAACTCAACAAGCCAATGCAAGTTGCTTCAGATTTTATTCCAAAAACTCACTTTAAACCGATTTCCTGACAATTTCAATACAATATTTGACTTTATTCTGCACTTATGTAAAAATAAAAGCTATATTTGCCGGACAATTTCAAAAACGACATCTATTATGCTAATACAGTTCTCAATAAGAAACTTTAAGACCTTCAAAGAAAAGACTGTCTTAAGCATGTTGGCATCTAATTACGACAAGTCCACAAGAGAAAAAGAGAATATTATCCAACAAAATGACTTCAACTTGCGGTTATTGAAAAGCTCTGTAATCTTTGGAGCCAACGCCAGTGGCAAAAGCAAGTTAATTGACGGCTTAATGTTCATGAAGCAATTTGTAATTCGATCCTCAAAAGACAGCCAAAAAGGAGAGCCTATTGAAGTAGAACCGTTCAAACTTCAGACTGACTCGGAAAAAGATTCAAGTGAGTTTGAAGTGATTTTTATTTACAAGAAAGCAATGTTCAGATATGGCTTTGAAGTTACTAAGGAGAAAGTTATTTCAGAGTGGCTTTACCATCGCCCAAAGACCAAAGAAGTAGAAATTTTTTATCGTGAGAAACAAAAATTTGAAATTCATAGCAGGAATTTTAGCAAGGGAGCTTTTTTAGTCAAAGAAGATGTGATACGTGACAATGAACTTATGCTTTCAAAGGCAGCACAATTTAACGACAAGATTGCAGGTAAAGTTCTTGATTGGTTCAAAGGATTTAAAACAATCTCAGGTTTAAATGAAAGTGGATACCAGGGATTTACCATGAGCAGAACAAAAGACCCGAAGCATAAAGCTAATATTCTTGAGTTATTAAAAGTAGCTGACCTTGGTATTCAAGACATTTCACTTGAGATTCTTGATACGTCTAAATTCCCGAAGGACATGTCTCAAGAATTGAAAGACATGATTTCAAAAAGAGTAAAAGACGAGGGTGCAGAATTTATTTCAGATGTTCTCACAACACATAAAAAGTTTGATGGCAATAAAAAGTATGTTGGTGACATCAAATTTTCATTAGATGAAGAAGAATCATCAGGAACAAAAAAATTCTTTGCCTTGACGGGGCCAATTTTAGATTCACTTGAAAATGGTTATGTATTGGTTGTTGACGAACTTGATTCAAAACTTCATCCGAATCTTGTTTGCAAGTTAGTTTCTATTTTCAATTCAGTCGAACACAATCCAAACAATGCACAATTAATTTTCAATTCACACGATACGAATTTATTGGGTTCTGGTTTATTCCGTAGGGACCAAATTTGGTTTATTGAAAAAGATAGAATTGGAGTTTCAAAATTATTTTCTCTTGCTGATTTTGCTGTTCGGAAGAATGAAAATTTTGAAAGTAATTACATTGAAGGTAAATATGGAGCCATCCCTTACTTGAATGCTTTTGAAAAGCTCTTTAACTTTAAAAAGCTACCGAATGATGAAAAATAAAAAAGCGGCTCAAATTGAAGCGAAAGAAAAACACCTTGCATCACTAAACGCTATTAAAAAAAGGAGACGAGGTGAACCAATTTTAGAAAGAGGCATGCCCACAAAAAAAGAAAAGCCAACCGTTCTGATAGTTTGCGAAGGTGAGAATACTGAACCAAGTTACTTTGAGCAATTCAAATTATCGTTAGCTACTATTAAAACAGTTGGCAAAGGATTCAATACTGTTTCATTAGTTAGACAAGCAATAGCATTGAGCAAGAAAGGGAATTATGAAAAAGTTTGGTGCGTGTTTGATGCTGACCCAAAACCAGATAATTCTAAACAAGCCCAAAACTTTAATGCCGCTGTTACAATGGCAACGGCGAACAGTTTCGGAGTTGCTTACTCAAATCAAGCATTTGAATATTGGCTATTACTTCATTTTGAAGACCATCAGGGTGGTGCAATGAATAGAAACGATTACGAAAAGAAGATAAACTCATACATTAACAAATTGGGAGCAAGCTATGATGGAACTGGTGACAAAAAAGTAACGGAAGAATTTTTTGATTTGCTTATGTCCATTGACGATAAAACAAAAACAGAGAGAATTGACTTAGCAATCCATAGAGCAGAACGAAACTACAATAAATGGAATCATCGCAATCCTGCTAAAGAGGAATCAACAACAAGAGTATTTGAACTTGTGAGAGAATTAATAAGCTATCAATAAATCCAAACGTTTTTGCCAGCACATTATATTTTTCTACCTACAATGTCATCCCCAAACAAGCAAAAAGAGCTTACAAGCTAACGCACGGCATCTGTGCTGACTTGATCCAACCGACCTGCGTCCAGAAAAGAAGAACTACGGGTAATCCAGCAGCATGCTCTGCCAGTAGCAAATAACAGGGAGAAGCTCACACACCACTCGCACTTTTATGCGGGATGAACTCCCATACGGACCTCGTATAAGGCGGTTCACAAATATTTCTTTTGTAATGCATCATCAAATCCAGAGAAAACCAATCACACCACATTACCGAAGCATATTCCAGGTCTGCCAAGAACACAAATCAACACCTCCCCTCCCACTCCTTATAAAACTGATCCAGATACAACTCCATATAACGGTGGCGTTCCTCAGCCAAAGCTTTGCCGGTTGGGGTATTCATCAGATCTTTTAATAAGAGTAACTTCTCATAAAAATGATTGAGTGTCGGCGCTGTGCTGTGTTTGTACTCTTCCTTAGTCATGTTGAGATTTGGAGCAATATTCGGATCGTAAATTTCGCGGTTTTTAAATCCTCCGTAATTAAATGTGCGCGCAATTCCAATGGCGCCCAGTGCGTCCAATCTATCGGCATCCTGCACTACGGCAAGCTCCGGTGATGTAAATTCTGAATGCTTGTGACCACCTTTGAACGAAATATTTCTGATGATCTGAATGACGTGTTGGATGATTTTTTCTTCTACATCAAGAGAGTGCAAAAATGTTTCAGCGCGCTGCGGACCAACTTCATCATCGCCGCCATGGAATTTCGAATCGGCAATATCATGCAGTAGCGCAGCCAATTCGACCACCAATGTATTTACCTTTTCACCATTGGCAATTCTGGAAGCATTATTCCTGACACGGATAATATGCCAGTAATCGTGTCCACCTTCAGCGCCTTCGAGTTGTTCTTTTACAAAATTCTCTGTGGCTAGTATTATTTCTTGCTGTGTCATTTTTTGTTTAAATTAAAATGTGTCATACCTGATCTCAACTCCATTCCCATTTCAAGTTTTTGGTTTGAGTAATCGAATGTTTCAGTGCAAATGCATTCATCGCAATGCCAAACTCTTCCTTTTGATCAAATTTATTCTTAGGAAGAGCCAATCTCTCTTCTCCCTTAATGTGAATAAAATAATGTTCTGCGATTTCTTCAAAGCCCACAATTTCAGAAAAATGAACCTTAGACTCTGATTGACCCTCACATAAATATATATGCTCCTCCAAAAATTCTATTTCCATTTTTTTTCCTATCTTATGCTTATGTCTCTCTGAAATAATATTCTGGTAATATCTAAAATACTCATTGGATTCGTATTTCGGGTAAAAAAAATATGTCAAAACGACCACTACAAAGGCAATAATCGAAGCAAAGACCTCTTTAAGCAAAAGTGCAAGCAGAAATGGTATAAAAAGCACTGCTCCAAGCTTAAATTTACCATTTCTTCTTTTACGTCTGACCCTTTCCGACGAGGAAGCTGTATAGAGATACAACTGCAAAACGTCATCTTTGTCTAAGTAATATTCAAATTTCATATAGCCCCGAAATGAAGATTAAGTAGTGTCATAAGGGCCGAAGATATAATACTTGTGCAAAAGCTATTAAACTTTTTACCATATTTGTTGTCCAAGACATCAATATGAATTCAATCAGACGCCTGTTTTTCATTATTTCCCTTTTCATTTCAGCTCTTGAAATACGAGCCCAGTCCATCTATTTCCCTCCTACAGGCAATACCTGGGAAACATTGTCGCCCGACTCTTTGAACTGGTGTCCGGAGAGAATTGACTCTCTTGAAGCTTATCTTGATGCTTCACTCACCAAAGCATTTATTGTACTCAAGGATGGCAAAATTGTCCTGGAAGATTATTTCGGCACCTTCACACAGGATAGTCTGTGGTTCTGGGCCTCTGCAGGTAAATCGCTTTCAAGTGTTCTTGTCGGAATTGCGCAGGAAGAGGGATTTCTTCAACTGGATGACCTCACATCCGAGTACCTTGGAACTGGCTGGACATCCTGCACGCCTGAGCAAGAGGCGATGATTACCATTCGCAACCAGATTTCCATGACATCAGGACTGGACGACGGTGTACCGGATGACAATTGCGAAGATCCTTCGTGCTTGTTGTATGAAGCAGATGCCGGTACAAGATGGGCATACCACAACTCCGTTTATACGTTGGTTCAGGATGTGGTAGCCAATGCCACCGGAATGAGTTACCAGCAATGGACCAATACAAGGGTAAAAAATAAAATAGGAATGTCGTCCGGCCTCTGGTACGACAATACTTTTTACTCAAGGGCGAGGGACATGGCGCGCTTCGGATTGCTCTGCCTGGCCAATGGCAACTGGGATGGAACTGCAGTTCTTTCCGATGCGCAATACCTCACCGATATGAAAAACTCATCACAGACACTCAATCCTTCTTACGGTTACTTGTGGTGGCTCAATGGCAAAGGTTCTTATATGTTGCCAACATTACAATTGGTTTTTAATACGGACATGGTTCCGGAAGCTCCTGATGATATGTATTGCGCGCTGGGAAAATACGATCAGAAAATTTACATCATTCCTTCCACAGGAATGGTGGTGATAAGAATGGGCTGGGATGCAGGACAACCCTCCCTGGCACTATCTTCTTACGACAATTTACTCTGGCAAAAAATAAATGAGCTGGTTTGTTTACCGGACGGCATTTCAGAAGAATCGAACGCAGAACGGGCGGTTATTTATCCGAATCCGGCAAAGAATAAAATTACTGTTGCTTCGGGTACAAATGACTATCCGAGCTTAATTACGGTCTATTCTTGCGAAGGTAAAAATGTATTGCAGTCCACAAAATCAAATGTCGATATCAGTGGATTGTGTCCGGGAATATATCAGATAAAAATCGAACACCGGGAGAGCACAAGTTGGAGAAAATTGATCGTTGAATGAGTGTTTATTAGATTATTGACCGACTAAATTTTTTGTTGATTTTATAAATAAAAGGAGCCGGCTGCGAAATTGTGAATTCTACTGACTCCGAGTCGAACATTACGATAAGACTTCATATCCAATCTATTATCGGGCATTTTTGTTCAACCCTTTCAGGGTTGTTAATCACGAACTTGACTTCATTTACCCCCCACTTTCGATCCTTCGGATCTCCACTGGGGGCTACTCAATGTTTGATCCTTTCAGGATCATGATTCAATCAATTTATAAATTTAGTTGGACTTCAATAAGATTTTATTGCACAAATGGATCTGAAAACCTTGGATCAGCTATCAATGGATGATCTGTAAGCGTTTTTAAAAAAGCCACCAAAGCACTTTTCTGGTATTCCGTAAGATTGAGTTGATAAGGAGTTCCTCCAATCTGATTTTCGACAGTTAGCCTGTCTTCGATATTGGGATGAGGCTGCAATCCACTGTTGTAATGTTCTACCACTTCTTCCAAAGTACTGAATCTGCCGTCGTGCATGTAGGGAGAAGTGAGCTCCACATTTCTCAGCATGGGTACTTTAAATCTTCCATTGTCCGCCACATTTCCGGTTATTTCTCCACGGCCATTGTCGGCATACTCTACATCAAGACCATCATTAAATGCCTGAGGTGTATAAAAGTTGGCTGTCATATGACATTGGTTGCAACGTGTAATTCCGTTAAAGAAAATATCCTTCCCGTCCCATTCCATTTGCGAATAATTTGAAAAATCCAACGGCACGCCTTCGTCATATTTGGTTTGATAGGAAACAATGGATCGCACAAATTGCGACAATGCTTTTGACACTTTGTCGGTTGTAATTTCTTCGTTTCCAAAGGCTGCATTAAATAATTCGGGATAATAATTGAGCGACTTTAACCTGTAAACCACCTGATCCAACGTCATTCCCATTTCCAGTTCATCCTGAAATGGCATCAGTACCTGTGCTTCCAATGTTGACGCCCGTTGATCCCAGAATTGCCTTCTGTTAAATCTCTGATTGACCAGGTGAGAAGCATTGCGACGCGTACGACCTCCTTCGTGGCCTTTGCTGGTTGCTGCATAATCAGTAAATCCATGTTCCTGGTGGTGACATGATCCGCAGCTTGTACTAAGATTGTAGGACAAATTTTTATCATAAAAAAGCACCCTGCCCAATGCGGCACCGGCATCTGTAATAGGATTGTCATCCGGTTCAAAAGCAAAAAAAGGCAAGCCTCCTAAATCAAAATGTGGAGGGAAGTTCGGGCTGAGATATGAATAAGGTATTTCCGGTAAACTTGGGAGCAATGTGCTGGCTGGTTCATTGGTGTCATCCTTTTTGCAAGACAAAAAGATAACGGTCAATAACAATACAAAACCAAGTAATTTTCTTTTCACAGGAATACGGTTATGCTAAGATCATTTTGACAAATATAACTTCTTTGGTGGAAGAATCTCATTGTTACCGGAAATAGTGAACTCCGCAGGATTACAACAATTGGGCATACCGGTTTTGTTTATGGCCAGCTTCAGGCGCAGCGCAGGTTATGCTTCGCTGAAACTTGAGCTGTTGAGGTTAGTTTAAGTGGCTGGCTGGAAGCCAGCTTGAGGCGAGGGCACAGGTTACGCTTCGCTGAAACCTGCACCATTGAGGATGGCAGGCTTGAGACGCGGGCACAAGTTATGTTTTGCTGAAACCTGTGCCATTGAGGATGAATGGCTTGGAAGCCAGCTTGAAACGCGGGCACAAGTTATGTTTCGCTGAAGCATGCGCCATTGAGACTTCGCTAAAACCGAAAGGCCCAATAAAAAAATCCCGGAAGGTTAACTCCGGGACTTTTCACTTTACCATAAAACGCTTTTATTGACTCTTCATAGAAGTTGAAATGTTTGGATTGCGATTATATTACTTCCACGAATCATCAAAAAATAGCCAACTTACCAAAATAAATAACTTTCTTTTCATCGGTGATTCTCACCATGTACATTCCAGGGATAAATTCACCTACATTCATTTCAAATGTCTTTACATTCATGTTGCCCTGGGTATAAACAATTCTTCCGTCCTGTGACAAAATTTCCACATCGTTAATCATCACATTGTCCTGCAGATGAAATCCATTGCGATCAACTGTAAATCTTGTGTGACCACTGGATGGATTGGGTGATATTCTCACCACATTGTTCTCAGGAGTCGCAGTATACTTAATTTTATTCGTTACCTGATTTGTATTTATTGCTCCTTCATAATCGAATACAATTGCCGCGTCATTTAGAAGTTGTTCGCCTCCGGTAAGATCTCTTAGCGGACGAACCTTGAATATGATACTTCCATGGCTTTGAGCTTCGTTTTGTGTGCTATCTACCAGGTTAATATCATTGAAAACAAAAGTCAACATGCCGTTATCTGAAATTGAATATCCGTGATGATGTGTGGCAGAAACAACCTCAATGGTTTTCAGATCAAAGTAGGAAGGCAATTGATCTTCAATTGTCACTCTCCATGCAGGGTAATTACCTACATTCTGAAAACGAATGGTGTAATTTACCCAATCCTCCCGCGAAATAAATCCTTCTTCACCATCTCCTTTTGGCGATACCTGTATATCGTTGGGGTCAACAGCTCCGACAACATTAGAACGAAATTCAAAAGAATTGTTTGCTGCATTCAAGTCAGTCTGGCCACCTGTAATCTGGCAACTTACAACCAATTCATCGCCAATAGTTGCAGAAAGTCCTACTGAGTCTGAAAGATGTATAATAAAGGTCTCGTTGATTCCAAGATTATCGATCAGCCATGTGTAAGTATTGCCATTTTTCTCATGCCAAGGAGTGCTTGCCTCCAACAGGAACATATGCGTAGGATATGTTACTGAAACCTCCGATCCTGTGGCCAACTCTGAGCCTGAATTTTTTATGACCAAAGAACTTTGGTTGACAAAACCTCTTCTCCATGCCGTGCTCGCAAAAGACGATGCAAGGTCAACTCCAACAGCAGTTTCGTTGAAAGCGAAGTTTCTGGTGTAAGTATTGGAAACAGAATTGTTCACCGCAAAAGAAGCACTGCCGCATGAGGCATTCCACAAACCCGTTGCCACACCGTTCAATGTATAATTTCCGTTGGCTACATTGGCTTCGTATTCTCCAACATTATTGGTCACCGCAGTAATACCCGATGGCATAATACGGATAGACATATTGGCCAATAGTGTTTCGTTTTCGTCGTAAACACAATTGTTATTTCCATCGCGATAAGCCACACCTTTTAATTTTGAAGTGGTTGGCTCTGCAATAGACAGATGTTGGTTCGAATTGAGATTAGTCAATACCTGACGATATCCTGATGGCCATGTTATTTCAACGCTATCTGCGATTGAGGCTGAATTCAATCCGAATGAAGTCCTCATGCTATTCTGACTGGCGAATCCGTTTTGTGACTGCACTTCTTTGGTCTGCCAAAGACCTCCTGACTTCACCCTGATCTTTGCTCCTATTGCGCTTCTGTTCGATCTGGTTCCCTTAAGTTTTATGCTGATCCATTTGTTGCCATTGCCATTGTTGCAAAATAAATAGTCTTTGTTGGCAGTATGGGTAGCCACCATCAAATCTAACTGACCGTTTTTGTCGTAATCGCTCCAGGCATGTCCAAATGAGTTGCCATAGTCCATTGAAATAACTTCGTTTATTTTCTTTTCGAATGAAGCATCGCCTTTATTGATATACAATGCCTTCGACCCCTGGTCGTTGGTTACATACAAATCAAGATCACTGTCATTGTCAATATCCACCCAACTGCAACCGTGTGATTGACCACCATCTGTTACCACTATTCCAGTGGTAACTTTGGTGAAAGTACCATTGCCGTTGTTGCGGTAAAGGAAATTGTTTTCATTGGATGCATTGGCCACAAAAAGATCCAGCCAACCGTCATTGTTATAATCACCCCAACATGCTGCCACGCTATTTCCACCGTCGTTTACGATTGATCCGGTTGTGATTTTAGTGAAAGTTCCCTGGTCGTTGTGGTACAGGCTATTGTTGTTGCCTTCTGCATTTGGAATAAATAAATCCTGCCAGCCGTCATTGTCATAATCAGCCCACAAAGGTGTCAGTGATCTGTTGCTCTCCATTGTTATTACTGATGTTTCCGATGTAAATGTTCCATCACCAATTCCTCTCCATAACTCATGGAATCTTGTGGGGAAATAATTGGTAAGCATCAGATCCAGAAATCCGTCGTTATTAAAATCGGTCCATGATGCACCGTGATAATAACCGGGCTCCTGACTTAATCCAGTATTAACCTTCTTAGAAAAATTACCTGAACCCTGGTTGATATACAATTCACTTTTCTTCTGAGTATCATTGGCTACAAATACGTCCACGTCACCATCATTATCAATATCTCCCCAGGTGCTGGCTACTGAAATGGCTTTGTCTGTTACCAATACACCAGCAGTAATCTTTGTAAATATTCCATTGCCATCATTTCTGAACAATAAGTTGGAGCGATCGGCATCTTTATCGGTGATAAAAATATCATCATCATCGTCATTGTCATAATCTACCCAGGCAATACCCCAGGTATTGTTGAGGGTGTTCACGAGCTCGCCACTTCCACAAATGGAGAAGAGCAAGTTGGAAGTTACTGCTGTTCTATTCTGAATTCCCTGTGTGATGGTAGATTGCTGGAACGCGCCGTCCATAGTACCGGAAAGAATCGATTCCACAACAACAATCGTATTGTTAGCCATTGCAGTTCCGTCGTTGGAAGAGGGCAGCAATGAAATTTCTGTCTGAACCTGGTATTGTTTCTGAGAGTTCAAAGCAGGTACATTACTAAAAGTAATGACCGATTCGGTTGGACCGAAATTAATATCTCCTTCAATAGAAGTATTATCTGTGAGATTTTTAAACGTAGAACTGATTGGAATGGCACCATCACCAACAATTACCTTTAGTGTAGCACCAGTTAACATACCATTACTTTCTAATTGAATATTACTGTTCACAGTTATAATATCGCCCGGAATACCAATGGTCTGGCTTGAACTTCCTTCCTGAGAAAAACTTTGGATCAAAGAAGATCCGAAATACATCATCCAGTTGTCGTTAAAATTGGTATTCATTACCGATATATTGTTATTGGACTCGACCATCAGATAAGGTCGCTCAGGCCCACCTGCAACTGTGCCGGTTCCATTGTAAATGGATTTCCATTCTGTTTCAGTAAGAAAGCAATCTACATATCGGCCGGGTGCAATATTGTAAGTTCGATTGATATCACCACCATTGGAGTATGCATCTTTCACTGTTACAGTAGCACCTTCTCTTGAGAATAAATAAATATGGGTAATTTTCTGTCCATAGAATGTACCTGTTGCCGGATTGACCACATTGGTTTCATTACCCGGAGGTGCCATATAAACAAGAAACACTTTACCGGAAGTATTACCCGCTTCTGAAGCTACCATCGTTGCAATATCAGAAGTACCCGGACTTCCTGTTTCCAGCCAGTTGGCCTCAAATACAGAAACCTTTTTTCCGGCACTACAGGATATGCGAAAAACGGTTGGATAAGAAACATTCCCATTGTTCTTACCGACCCAATCTTTGGCCTTGCCTCTATCCATGGTCCAATTGGACATGGCTACCCAACTGCCATTGCTGTAGCGCTCAAGTTTCACAGCGTTCGCATTATCCCAGGAAACAACTCTGATTTCCTGCTCGCCTGTGGCCTGATAAGGCACACCAAAATAAAACAATTCGCCGGAACAGCTTCCATTGGATGAGGGAACATATCCACCACCATCGCGTTCATTCTGATACAAAGCGCCATATTGCACACTCACAGGTTTGTTGGATTCTACCATGTAAGTCTCGCCTGTATTCATAACATTACGGCCATCCTGATAATAGTAAATTATATCCTGACCAATATTAATGGTGCGCTGAGCAACCACCGTTTTATTGACCAGATTAATATTTGTATAACCTGTTTGTGTAGTCGCTGAAGCAGATATTTTACTTATCGTAACGGTTGTATTATCAGAAAATGCAAATACATTCAAGTCCCTCTTGGAAGAACTGATCTTCGGGGCATAAATAATAAACTTCTCTCCAACAGAACTCTTGTCAACCGCTGGCACAAAATCGTGTTGCCAGTCGCTGTCGCAAGACATAGCGGCATACACAAGATTGGTAGAGGTTATGGTGAAGTAATCTCCATCGCGCTTTAATGTACCTCCTGAGGCATATAAGGCATCGTCGTTGATTCCATTGTCTTTAATGTACAAGATGTAAGACTGTCCTGACATTAGGGTTCCTGTTACATTGTCGTCGCTGTCGCCATCGGCATTGTCATCCAGTATGGTGAATGATGTATTGTCGTAAATGGCGGTTACAATCAAGCATACATTTCGTTGCACCGCATCATTGTTGGGCGGAACGAAGATGTTGAAATAAGTTGAAGGTTCGCCGGTGGCAAGCGCAACAGTTTGTAGTACAAAGATGAAAGCGAGTAAAGTTAGAATTTTCCTCATTTTAATAATTTTGATTCAGGCTTAGCGATGACCGTTCCAAAACCAAATGCAACATAAGAATCAATGAGTTAAGTTTTTACGACTTGAATATTATTCCAGAATCTGGAATGGGTTGATTCAATACTGGAATGAAATAAGCCGAATGAAAGGCTTTGATAAGCTAATCCGGGCCTGTTGTTGACACAACGAAAAGATTTTTCTTACTTTCTTACTTTTCTTAGTGCCTTATGTGTTTAATTTTTTTACCACATAAGAAACGAAGAAAGTAAGACACGAAGAATACAAGATTTTTTTTTTCTTACTTTCTTACTTTTCTTCGTGTCTAATGTGTTTATTTTTTTTACCACATAAGAAACGAAGAAAGTAAGACACGAAGAATTCAAGATTTTTTTTTTCTTACTTTCTTACTTTTCTTAGTGTCTAATGTGTTTATTTTTTTTACCACATAAGAAACGAAGAAAGTAAGACACGAAGAATTCAAGATTTTTTTTTTCTTACTTTCTTACTTTTCTTCGTGTCTAATGTGTTTATTTTTTTTACCGCATAAGAAACGAAGAAAGAAAGACACGAAGAACTCAAGATTTTTTTTCTTACTTTCTTACTTTTCTTCGTGCCTCATGTGTTTAATTTTTTTACCATTTACCCAATTTCTTGCTCCGGAAATCACGGCAATTTCTTTCACAAACCACCTAAACATCTGGTAATTATTGTTTTCCGAAGGGTAGTGATTTAGTTTCCGAACAGATTCTTACCGGAATTCCGCTTCCCTTCTTACCTTGCACCGATTTAATTTTGCAACTCATTTATCACCATATGGAAATCAGTCACGACAAGCGCATTAACCCCAATAATGGTAAGGGTGCCTGCCTTGTCCAAAGCTTCAACCATTTGATGAAAAGAGTTGCCACCATTTCTTAAAAATCTCAACAAAATTTCAGGCAGACATTTCGCAATATGCAATTACTCACACCGAACAACTGGCCCGATTATGAATTGATAGATTGTGGTGATTTTGAAAAACTCGAAAGGTTTGGAGAATACATCACCATAAGGCCAGAACCTCAGGCAGTTTGGGCACGCGTCCTTCCAGAAAGCGAATGGAAACGAATGGCCCATATTCGTTTTGTACAAAAAACCAGCAACAGTGGCGAATGGACTAAATTGCGCAAGATGCCTGATCAATGGAAAATCAAATACAAACTTCCCAACAACGAAGAAATTACTTTGCGCCTTGGGCTTACTGCTTTTAAACACGTAGGTGTTTTTCCTGAACAAGCAGTTAACTGGGATTATATCGTGGATTGTATCGGTCAACTCAAAACAGCAAAACCAAAATTCCTGAACCTGTTTGCTTACACCGGTGGAGCATCGCTTGCAGCATGTGCCGCAGGAGCAGAGGTAACCCATGTGGATTCGATCAAACAGGTGGTGAGCTGGGCCAACGAAAATATGCAATTCAGCAAACTCGAAGACATCCGTTGGGTAGTAGAAGATGCGATGAAATTTGTTCAGCGCGAAGTGCGACGCGAAAATACTTACCACGGAATTATTCTCGATCCTCCTGCCTTCGGACATGGGCCGAAAGGTGAAAAATGGAAGCTGGAAGAAAACCTGGCTGAAATGATTCGCGGTGTCATTCAATTGCTCGACAAAAAAGAATGTTTCCTTATTCTAAACGCTTACAGTCTGGGACTTTCATCGCTGGTCATCGAAAATTTACTGAAAGGAATTGCCGGTAAAAATTTACATATAGGTGAATTGTATTTACACGCAAAATCAGATGTGAAATTGCCACTGGGTGTTTTCGGAAGATTTATTAAATCCTGAAATGAACAACGACCTCCAATTCGCACAGACCCTCAGAAAACTTAAGCCCATACTGGCAAACAAGTTTCATGTGGATGCAATTGGCTATTTTAGAAATATCAGTTCAAATTATTCTTTTCCAGAAAACAGAATCCATTTATTGGTTAAATTTTCCGAACCTGTGGGTTGGGAATTTTTTGAACTCGAAGAATTTCTTGAATTCAAACTCAGAATGCCCGTTGACATAACCACCGAAAGGGGCATTACTGAATCTCTCCGCGAAAAAGCACTTTCAGAAGTTGTATTTGTATGAACCAGTCACCACAAATCATACATTACTTCCTCGACTCCATGGTGTATGCCTGCGAAAAAATCCTGAAGTACACCCAAACGGTCACCTATGAGCAATTTCTTACAGATGGCTTTCTGAGGGACGCAGTAGAACGCAACTTCTTGCTTTTGGGAGAAAGCGCCAATAAAATCCCATACACAATTCAGAAAAAAAACAAGGCCATTCCGTGGAGCAGCATGTACAGATTGCGCAACAGAATTGTTCACGAGTTTTATGATGTAGATCCTGAAATGCTCTGGTGCATTATCCGCAACGACATGGAGAAAAATAAAAATGCGCTGATCGATATGCGCAATCATCCGTTGCCCTTGACACCCAAAGACAAACTCCGCAGGCGTTAATTTTCGGTTCTTCATTGAATCTTCTTTGAAGCCAAAATCTTCAAACTCAGTTTTGCTCTTCATTCTTGTCTTTCTAAAATAAACTGCCAACTTAAATGATAGGATAGAAATATTTTCCACCCGAATTTTGAATAAACTATATTGAATAATCTCATATCAATTCAATGTTGTTCTATCTTGACTAATTATAAGCAATCCGCACTCCAATCGGCGGGCAATACCTGAAATTATTAAAACTGATTAATCAATTTAGAAAATTCTCTTATGAACTTAAGAAAAAGATGAGTCATTCCAATTCGTTCTGTGCACAACCTCTATAGAGGTAAAATAATGATAGAAAATGTGCCGCAGAAAATAAGCCGTACCAAAACCCGTAGGGTTGTCATGACAATACACACCTTTCAAAGGAGCGACTTTCCCTTCATCGGTTGAAATTTCAGATTTTTTTCGGATAAAAACCCCTGCTGTTCTTCACCTCCCTGGCCTTGCTGCAGCCATTTTGCAAAGTTTAATATCAAGTTCAAAAACCCTGTTTTGAATCACCCCCACATTTCATTAGGTTTGTACCTCATATTACAAAATGAAAAAATTACTCATACCCTTTATCGCACTGCTCATTTGCTCCTGCAACAATGAGCCTGCAACAAAACCACAAACTGAACCCGAGCGTTCTGACAAAACCAAACAAATGATTGCCAACATGAAACTCGCAAGAGATCCACATACATGGTCGAAGCCCAATGAGGCCCGCGTGACTCACCTCGACTGGAAAGCGAAAGTGGACTTCGCCTCCAAAACCATTACTGCAACCGCCAACTACAACATCAGTAACCTTACCGGTGGGAACGACATTATCTTCGACACCAAAGACCTCACCATTGCCGAAGTAAAAGTTGACGGACAAGCTACCATGTTCTCCATGGGCGAAGCCAAAGAATTTATTGGTCAGCCGCTGCATGTTCCCATTACGGCACAATCCAAAAAAGTTTCGATTACTTATACCACTGCTCCGGGTGCAGAGGCATTGCTTTGGGTGGAAGGTGCAAAGCCATTTCTATTTACCCAATCGCAAGCCATTCTTGCGCGGACCTGGATGCCCTGTCAGGATAGTCCGGGAGTGCGGATCACATACAATGCAGAAGTTACAGTGCCCAACGACCTGATGGCACTCATGAGCGCCGAAAATCCTCAGCAGAAAAATGCATCAGGCGTATATACATTTAAAATGGATCAACCCATTCCAAGTTATTTGATGGCACTTGCGGTGGGCGATGTAGAATTTCGCGCCATTGGTTCAAGAACCGGTGTATATGCTGTTCCATCTTTGATCGAAGCGGCTGCAAAAGAATTTGAAGACATGCAGAAAATGGTCGATGCCGCCGAAGGACTTTATGGCCCCTATGTTTGGGGGCGCTACGACCTGCTGGTACTTCCGGCTGCATTTCCATTTGGTGGAATGGAAAATCCTCGCCTCACCTTTGCTACACCTACCATCATTGCCGGTGATAAATCGCTTGTGGCGCTGGTGGCACACGAACTGGCGCATAGCTGGAGCGGCAACCTCGTAACCAATTCTACGTGGGACGATTTCTGGCTCAACGAAGGATTTACTGTTTACTTCGAGCAGCGCATTATGGAGAAAGTATTCGGAAGACAATTATCTGAAATGGCTGCACAACTTTCGCGTCAGGAATTGGATGCCACTGTAGCTGAAATCAGCGCATCGCCACACCCTGAAGATACAAAACTCAAACTTGCTCTGGACGGCAGAAGTCCTGATGATGGAATGACAGACATTGCTTACAACAAAGGATATTTCTTTCTTCGTTTGATAGAAGAAACAGTGGGCCGCGAAAAGTTCGATAAATTCTTGAAAGAATATTTCACCTCACACTCTTTTCAGGTTATGGACACAGAAGCCTTTCTTACTTATCTGCGCGCCAATCTTGTTGACCCCGAAACAGAGAAGAAAATCAACATCGAAGCCTGGGTTTATGGTGTGGGATTGCCTGCCAATATTCCACAAGTGAATTCAGGACAATTGGAAGCCGTTGACAAAATACGCTCTTCCTGGGAAGCGAAATCCACAGCCACCGCTGCCATTCCATGGGCAAATTGGACCTATCAGGAGCGCTACAGATTCATCAGCAATTTCTCCGACAAACTCGGAGCGGATAGAATGACAGAACTTGACAAAGCCTTTCAGATCAGCGACACAGGCAACAACGAAGTACTTTTTGCCTGGCTGGAAAAATCCATTCGCAAACACTACACACCAGCCTACGACAGACTTGAAAAATTCCTGATGTCCGTCGGTCGCAGAAAATTTGTGGCTCCTCTGTTTGTGTCCATGGTAGAAACCCAACAGGTAGAAATGGCCAAAAAGATTTACAAAGAAGCCAGAGCTGGTTATCATGCGGTGACGGTGGGTACTGTGGATGAGTTGTTGAAGGGGAAGTGATGATTTCTATTGACTAAATGCTCTGCAACTGGAGTATCAATAATAATTCTAAAAAAAGCGCCTTCAACCAAAGGCGCTTTTTTTAATGCCTGGCCAAAAATTGAGCCTGCAACAAAACTAAAAACAATAGTGTTGTTAATACCTTCAATGTTGATCTTGTTTATATTAGACAGGCTAAGATAATCCATTTATCCGGTTGTGTCCTACCTACCTCCAAAAATCCTTCATCCTTACCCTTTCCCTCGTCAATTTCGTCACAAAAAAGAATTGATACAATTCCCAAAACCAAACACGCCGGCCAATTCTGGTGTACCAAAGCATGGCGCTTCGCAGTCTGGCCTCTTTATGAAAGAATAATCGCTTCAGGGCTATTGGTCTTGTCTGCATAATAATTTCAATTAATTTGACATAAAGAATAACAATCCGGGGCTTCAGGAAACGGGTCTTGATTACCTGGTGTTTATAATCCCACTTTCTCTGGTCGGTCAAAATTATTTCTTTGTCCTTTACGTCGTCAAAATAGGGTGTCCATTTGTGCGGGGTAACATAGAGCAATTGAACCTGATCGGGATCGTAAGACAACAATTGCTTCAGGCTGTTGTAAAAATCTCTTGATCTTTCTTCTCCAAATCCAACCACATAAGTGGCCATGGAAAGTATGCCGTGCTTTCTCAATAGTTGAATGGCTTCTTTATCTTTTGAAATGGTTCCGGCCTTTTTGATTTTTTCGAGTACCACTTCATCATAGTTTTCAATGCCCAATAAAAACCGCTCAAAACCGGCCTTTTTGTACAGATGCAAAAAATCAGCATCCCTTACAATATTGTCCGCCCTGATCGAACCCACCAAAATGATCTTTAAGTTTTTCGCTACCAACGCTTCCAAAAATTCTCTCCATGCTTTGGGATTGGAGGAGGGATTTTCGTCTGCAAAGTTGAAGACAATTATTCCAAGCTCCTTGTGCAACATTTCCATTTCATCGGCTAACGATTGTGCACTTCTGTGCCTCCATTTTTTCCAGAATAAACTCTGTCCGCAATAAGTGCATGGATAAGGACAACCGCGCGAAAACTGTATCACCACAGCCTTTCGTTTTCCCCAATAAGTATAATTGTAACCTTTAATCAGTTCCCAGCCTATGCGGAAATCATCCAGGTTCCTGATGTTTTCGGCCGACAAAGTTTTTACCGGAAGTCCATTTATCCTGAGCGCCAATCCTCTTATGGTTTCTATGCTTGTTCCATTTTCAAGTGCTGTAACCAAATTTAAAGCGATCTCCTCTCCTTCGCCACAAACGATGTAATCGATTTGAGAATTGTCTTCCAGAATTTCTTTCCAGTGGTAGGTTGGAAAAACACCACCAATTATTATTTTGATATGGCTGATTTTTTCTCTGACTATTTTGGTAATTTGGTTGATGATGGGTTGGGCAGAAGTCGAACCGGAATGACCGAGCATAATGGCATCGGGCCCATGCTGAATTATCTTTTCAGCAACCGTTTCGATTTTATAATTAAAATAATCAGCATCGAGAAGTTTTACTTCATGGCCAGCATCAATGAGTGGTCCTCCTATAGATAACAGGCCCAATGGCGGCAGATGCTCATTCGCCATCCTGCTACCGATGGATAAATGCGGCGGATTAATGATCAGTATTTTCATTCAGGGGATTCTGAGTTATTGGTTTTAAACAAAGTCCAGGGCAAGCATGCTGGCCCATTCAGAATCGGGAATAGACGTGGGTGGATGTAAAAAATTGTCGGATGGTTAAGCTATATTCGTTAAAAAAACGCAAAATCATCCGGGTTGAAGTATTTTTTCTGATTGAAGACGGGCGTTACTGAAATGCCATTCCTTATCAGATTTTCTTTCTGGAATTTTCAAATATTTTTCTGCAAAAACCAGGTTTTAATCCAAAGTTCAACAATAAGCCAACTTCAATATTTGTTCCCTTTAAATAGTTGATTAATTGCCATTCGTGCTCTTTAACAAGTGCATCAGCCGCTTTCAATTCTAGTATGATTAAATTATTCACAATCAAATCCGCATAGTATTCGCCTACAGCAATATTTTTGTAATGCACTTTTATTTGCCTTTGCGACTCTACTTCAAAGCCTCTACTTTTTAATTCAATGTATAACGAATTTTGATATACTTTTTCCAAAAAACCATAACCCAATTCGTTATAAACGTCGTAAAATACTCGTATAATTTCGTCGGTTAACTCTTTATGCAGTAATTCCATATTGACTGTATTATGATCGAAACCTTCATTGGACATTTTTTTTAATATTTCATTATCCGTGCAGATCCGCGTTTCTAAATCCGCGTCATCCGCGTTCAATGGCAACACGGATAACGCTGATGCGAAGCAATGCTGATCGACACGGATCTTTTTTATCCGCGCAAATCCGCGTTTCAAAATCCGCGTCATCCGCGTTCCATCAAACCAAAATCGCCACACAGATAACGCCGATGCGAAGCAACGCTGATTTTATCTGCATCCATTCATGACTCCTAAAACCCAAACATCCCACCAAAATCCATCTCATCTTCCATCTCTTCTATCTGTTCTCTTATCATCGCCTTGATCAGCTTCTTGCGCTTCGTTTCGGACGAGTCGAGATGGTACAATGTGTCGTGGGTATCGTTCTCTATGTTGCGCAAGGTGTAAAGCACCGAATGGAATTTTCTATCCGTCGTCACCGGGCCGTACTGCGAAAAAAACATCAGCATGCGGTAGCGCGGATTGATATAGGTATTTTCGATTTCTGATTTCAAATCTTTTAACTGATCCTTGAAAATCTGAATATAGGCTTTCAATTTATCTTCACTCACCCTGTCGGCTACATCGCCAAGATCATTCATCCAATAAGCTTCAATGGTAAGCATAGCCTTCAAATCATTGTTCTCATAAGCTACGGTGAGCTTCTTCATCCAATCTTCCTTCACTGCTTGTCTGGCAGGATCTCGCTCCAGATCGGGGTGGATCACTTTTACCAGCCTCTTATAAATTTCCGCCAGGCCTTTCGACTTCATGTCTTCCATTTCCCGGGCTGCTATCTGTTTTGGAGTTGGTGCTTTTTCAGCTTGTTTCCCTTTGGTATCCCTTGTCTTTTTTCCTTTACTTTCAATTGGTTGGGCCTCACTAATTCTCTTCTTGATTTCCTCCTCAATTTCTTCCTCAGGAAGTGAAAAATCTATTTTGGAGAAATCCACGTGCATGCCATTGCGCTTAAATTCACGCGACATTTCTCCCATCATTTCACTGAAAAATGCGCTCTTCATACCTTCAAAAATCTCCCGCTCGTCATCGGGCATTTCTTCAGTAGACTGTTTCAAAGTGCTTTTCAACAACTCCCTTATAGAATTGATCTGCTCCCATTCTTCAGTACTAAAAGGCACTGGTCCTTCAGTAATATCACTCAAAAGCGAATAAGTGAGTTCCGCCAATGCGTCTCTCGATTTCTGGTCTTTTACAGACGACTTCAGATAATCTGCCAGGTGCTGAACAATTCTCAAACGGTCGCGCATAAGCTGACTGTAAACAGGCAGTACAATCTTAGCACAGGCTTCAACATCCGCATCCAGTTGGGTATGTACTTTCTCTACTTCGTGCTCAGCTTTCTGAACCTGCTTGTACAAACGCTCATACTGAAGCTGTATCTTCGATTTGGTCGCCTTTGGCGATGATTGATGCACAATTTCCATTGCTGTTTTGGATAAATAGTAATGGGGCGAATTTAAGACCGAAATGGACAATCAATAGCAACGCTTAGAGCCATAGTTATTCACGTTTAATTAAATGTGGAACGTTCTCACATTATCACACGCAAACTTCCCATTCCACCATCCACATGCAATATCTGACCGGTAATCCAGCTATTTTTTTCATCCAGCAAAAAGCGAATGGCCGATGAGAAATCACCTACTTCACCTACCCGCTGAAGGGGATGGCGTTTGGCAGATGCTTCTTTCTTTTCGGGAGTAGAAAGCAATTTAGCAGCCAATGGCGTATCGGTAAGTGATGGCGCAATGGCATTCACTCTTATCGCGGGTGCCCATTCTGCCGCAAGTGAACGCGTAAGACCTTCAATGGCACCTTTGGCCATTGAGATGGAAGTATGAAAAGGCATTCCGGTTTGCACAGCCACTGTACTCATCAATACTGCGCTACCTTTTGCCTTTTTCAAACCTGTGAGGGCTTGTTGTAAGAAAATAGCGGCCCCGAATGTATTGATCTGCATTTCCTCCTGCCATTCGGTCAAAGTAAAACGATGAAAGGGTTTCAGATTAATGGTTCCGGGCAAATAAACCAGTCCGTTAATTTCTTCGAAAATTTCCAAATTAGGAACATCCGAAAGGGCATTCCATTGGTGAAAAATCAACTGGGGTGTTTCTTCAACCTCAGGTTTGTTTCGCGAAAAAACATGGACTTCATTTCCTTCGCGAATAAGGTCTTGCACCAATTCCAATCCTATTCCGGAACTGCCGCCGGCTACAATGTATTTTTTCATTTTTGTAAATATAGTTCTGCGTTTCTGATATGCGTTTTTTTCTTCTGATCGTCCATTTTATCCCAGGTTACAGCCATCATGGAGAGCCTTGGATTGCTTCTGAAATAAGCGTGGTGTTTGTAAATAAAACGCCAGAACAGGCCATCCCATATTTCACACCACGGACCTTTGTCATAATTGCTCATTTTCAAAATATAATTACTGCCGCTGAAATAGGGCTTAGTACTCATCAAACCGCCATCGGCAAATTGCGACATGCCATATACATTGGGGACCATCACCCAATCATAAGCATCGACAAACATTTCCATAAACCACCGGTAAACCTGATTAGGATGCACTTCGGTGATGAGCATAAAATTACCCAACACCATCAAACGATCAATGTGGTGTGCATAACCATGTTCTAACACCCTCGACAAAACGTCGTCCATGGGTGAAATGCCAAAATTTCCTGTGTAATAACTTTCGCTCAACTCTCTTTCATGGTTCCAGAAATTGCATTGGCGCTCTTCTGATCCTTTTACTTCATACACTGCCCTGATGTATTCGCGCCATCCTATTATTTGTCTGACAAATCCCTCAATACTATTCATGGGATAATTCTCACGCATTCCAATTTCTACAATGGTATTGACTACCTGATGCGGTGTAAGAATGCCAATGTTGATCATGGGAGACAACACCGAATGGAAAAGAAAATTTTCGCTTCTCACCATGGCATCCTGATATGGACCAAATAATTCAAGGCGTTTCAGACAAAAATCTTCGACCCATAGTTGTGCATCACCAAAACTTATGGGATAACGAAACTCTTTGGAACTGCCGGGATTAGAAGGAAAGTGCGATTGAACATATTCAACTGCCTCTGCAACATAACTGCTCTGAACTACATTTGGCAATGGCGGAACATAAGTTCCTTTGGGCATTTTTTTGCGGTTTTCTGCATCGAATGTCCATTTGCCGCCAATGGGCTGCTGGCCGGAAGTCAATAATATTTCATGCTTCTTTCTTTTGTGGGTATAAAATGAGGTAAGAAAAAAACTCTTGTCGTTTTTGAAATAAGATTTGATCTCAGCTTCATCTGTCATAAATGAAGGCGATGGTACATATTCAATTTTTAAATTATTTCTCTTGCTGTATCGCTCTAATCTTCTCTTCAGCAAATAATCTGCAAGCTCACAACAGGCCAATTGTTTCACTCCGATATTTGCAAGTGATTCCAGTAATTCAGATGTTTGGGCATTTTTATCGGAACTTTCAACATACACAACCCGATAGCCATGTCCAAGCAGATATTGCTCATAAGCCTTCATAGAGGCCCTGTGCAGAATGAGTTTCTTTTTGTGAAATGCGAATTGGGAAAAGAACAATGGATCTTCTATTAAATATACCTCAGCTCCATGATCCAATGCCGGATGATCGTAAAACAACTGATGCGGATAAACCAGACTGACCTTCATTGCACCCATTTAAAATTGTATTTATACCGATTTGGTATCTGTTTTAGTCCAATCTGCGCTGCGCTTGATTGTACTAAACAGCTACTCTCTCTGTATTTACCACTGTATGATTTCATCTTCGGCATGGACTAAATTAAAATGAACATTGGTATTAGGTGCTGAATCTGACCTGCGAAAGCTGCTGGTCAATAAAATCAGAAGGTTCATAAAATAAAAGGCTGCCAAATACATAAAACACGAACAAAGATGTGCTTTAATGGTTCAAACCTGCACTAAAATAATACCGATTTGGTATCTGTTTTACTACAATCTGCGCTTGCTTGTACTAAACAGCTACTCTCTCGGTATTTACCACTATATGATTTCATCTACGGCATTGACTAAATTAAAATGAACATTGGTATAAATTGACCCTGCGACAACTGAACCAGTAATAAAAGTCCGATGTCAAGCGGTCTTACATCAAATCCTGAAAAGCGCAAACCTGTTGCATTGAATGGATTCCTCACTCCCCAGGGCATGCCATTAAGTTAAGGAATTGACCGATCAACATTCGACCTTGGTCGTTTATCGCCAAAGTCAAGATCTTATCTATAAACATGCGATCCATCCGGGATCGTTTACTCCATTGTTTACAAACATCTACTGATCCAGAATGGATCAAATGTTTATAGCACAATCGGTTTGCAATGATCAAACGACCCGGAAAGGGTCGAATGTTATTTTATACAAAGACCTTAACTTAATGACATTGCCTTAGGGCATGCCATTAAAAAAGTTCATTGAATTTAAACGGGCCCACTTTCCTCTTTAAACACAATAAAAGCATGCACAAAAAAATATGGATTTTACAAAAGAAAACTTACCCCTTCTTCCTCGGCTTCTTCTCTTTTCTTGGGTCCACAAAGGGCTTGTTGTCATTATCAGTGAACTGACTCACATCTACCCGCTCTATCAACTCCCACTTGCCTTTTTTGAGCAACAACATGTCGTAAGTTCCGTCAGGTCCATAATCTGCAAAAATCCCCTTCATCATCGGGCTCTTGGGCGAAAGGTGATCGAGTATAATACATTTTTTTTTCGAATAGTACTTTGCTGAAGCACTCACTTCATTGCTGTACTCCATAATAATACGCTTCCGCGCTCCGCCTTCCATCTGAAAAATAGAAGCGCCTATTTTTATTTTCTTTCCTGTGATGACCAATGCGTCGATTATTTTTCTGGTGGTAAGATTATCTTTTCCATCCCAACCGAGAATCGTATAAGTCGCCCGGCCCTTTTTTTCCATAGGAATAATTTCGTAGTACAAGGCTCCCAGCCACTTTTCGGGTGTCAGAAATTTATTTTCTATTTTATCTGCTTCTCTCTCGTAGTCTATGAATTCAGTCCACCAGAAGTTTTTGTCTTTGGCTTCCCAGACCAACACAAAACAATAGTAAGAATAGCTTCCGTCAGTTCGGGGAGTATTCCAATTGAAAATTCTTACCCGATGATCTGAAGAGGTAATCTTACAAAAATTAAGTTTATCGAATGGATAATCGAAAACTTCGGGCTGGTCGAAAGACGCAATGAACAGCCTTCTCATTTCGGCAGAGGCCGAATCCGCCTCTGCATCATTTGATGCCGACGACAATTTGTGATGGGCCTCAGCTATAAGTGCCTCAGTTTCTGTTACCGGAATGGCGCGGGCAATTGCCAGCAGAAAAAAGAATAGAATGGAGCTTAAAATGGGTCGCATACCTTCCACAACGGTAAAAATTTATTTATAGTACGCAATATATTTCAAACACCTCAGACGTGCATAAAAGCTTTCTTGGCCAGCAATTGCTCATTGCTTTCTCTGTGGTCCGGATCGTCCACACAACAATCTACCGGACAAACCGCTGCGCATTGTGGCTCATCATGAAAGCCCACACACTCCGTGCATTTGTCGGAAACAATGTAATAAACATCCATACTCACAGGAACTTGACTGGAGTCCGAATCCAATTCTCCTGATCCACCCAATGGAGTGATAATTCCTCTCAAAGCAGTGCCTTCTGAATATTTCCATTCTGCACCACCTTCATAAATTGCGTTATTCGGACATTCTGGCTCGCATGCACCGCAGTTGATGCATTCGTCCGTAATCATTATTGCCATAGTATTGTATTTCCTTGCCTGAACATCTGGGTTCAAACTACTTTTGAGCGGCAAAAATAAGCGTTTTAACCCTCCATTATGGAAACAACCTTGCAACAGCGAAAATCGGCATTTGTTCAATTGGGAAACCTCATGGGAAAGCTGGCCACAGAAACTTCCTGGTCCGGCTTCGCCAGTGGCCTTACCCAGGCTGAGTTCGATGAGTTTGCTACCATTTTTACAAGGCATATTCATGTAAATGGCTGGTTTACCGAAGAAAACCTCCGCAAAGCTCTATTGGCATGGTCGACAGCACTTAGTAGTGAGAATCTTGACCATTGGCTCAATGCATACCAGATTCCTGATCTTCCTTCGAAGCAATACAAAGTGGGAATTATCTGCGCGGGCAATATTCCCATGGTGGGTTTTCATGATGTGCTTTCAGTCATTTTATCGGGCCACAAAGCGCTGGTGAAACTCTCGTCTGACGATAATTTGCTGATTCCATCGCTATGGAAACTGTTGGTGCAGACGGAGCCCGGCCTGGAAGGGCAGCTTGAATTTGTACCGGCCCAGCTCAAGAACTTCGATGCCGTAATCGCCACCGGGAGCAACAATACATCGAGGTATTTCAAATTCTATTTCGACTCCGTACCCCACATTATCCGAAAAAGCCGCAACAGTCTGGCTATTTTAAATGGCAATGAGTCTGAAAATGAGCTTCTGGAATTGGGCAGGGACATTTTTGACTATTTCGGACTGGGTTGCAGAAATGTGACCAAAGTCTATCTGCCGGAAGGTTATCATCTGGACAAATTGTTCAATGCGATCTTTCCATTTGCCAATATTATCAACCATAACAAGTACGCCAACAACTACGATTACAACAAGGCCGTGTGGTTGCTCAACCGCGAAGATCTTCTGGACAATGGTTTTATCTTGCTGAGAAAAGACGAAGCGCTGGCATCGCCTACGGCCAGTCTTTACTACGAATACTACCAGGATGAAACGGCCTTGAGATCACTTTTGGCCAGTCGCGCAGAAGAAATTCAATGCGTGATTGGACAGAATGACTTGCCCTTTGGAACCTCACAATCGCCTATGCTTTGGGATTACGCAGATGGCGTAGACACCTTGAATTTCCTGCTAAAATTGAAATAAAATCCAAAATGCGCCACGCCAGACATTCTGATCTGAAATGATAGAATTCCACAAAATTTGAAAATTCTGTGATGAATGGCAAATTTCACTTTACACAAATCAATTACTTTAGCGCCATGAAATGGTTTCTTTTTCTTTCCCTTGTTATTGCTGTCTTACTGTATGGATGCTCCACTGAGGTGGAATTGAATGCGCCATACAAAAGCACCACGGTTATTTTCGGATTAATAGATCCGGATCCGAATCAGGACGGGCAGTTCAATGCTCTTGACACACAATGGGTAAAAATCAACAAAACCTATCTCGCTACAGACAACCTTACCGCGGCTCAGGTTCGCGATAGTTCTGAATATGATTTTTCTGAATTTGCACAACAAGGGTTGAAAGTCATTCAACACAATCCTGATCAGAGTACACAGACATTTTATCTTCAGGAAAAGGAGATCAATAACAAAAGCATGAATGGCATTTTTTACGGCCCGGAGCAATTGGTGTACTATTTTGTACCTGCTGCCGCAGGCATTAATATGGATGCTACTTATGAAATTGTAGTGGATTTTGTGAATCGTCAAGATGTAAACGCCACAACCAACGTAGTAAAAAACAACAACGTAACCTTCATTCAGCCTCAGACAAATGGAGTCCTTCTGCTTGCCTCACAAAACACCAATGGAACGGTAAATTATACTGAACCTTTTATCAAATGGACAAAAGCCCAGAATGTGGTTTATTATGATGTAAATGTGAGGTTCAATTATACCGAACGCCCCATTGAGCAGGGTTCTGGTGGAATAGCGAAAGTGATCGATTATTATGTGGGAAGCGTCACATTAGACGACATCAACGGTTCTAGTGCTGATATCAAAATGAGCGGCGAATCTTTCTTCTCTTTTGTCGGAAACTCAGTGCCTGTGGATGCCAGCTTGGAGAGGGTTATCGGATTCTACGATGGGAACACAACAAGGTGTTTCGACGTTTTGGTGGCCATGGCAAATGAGGAGCTCAAAACCTATATTGACGTAAACAGTCCTATTACCGGAATCGTGCAAGAACGTCCTACCTATACCAATGTGAACAATGGACTTGGACTTTTTGCATCGCGTTCTACAGCCATTCTCAAAAATGTTCCGGCATCTCCTACCGCAGGCAATCCCAATATGGGGAATTTCTTTGCATTTGCCAACAGTCCTTATGTATCTGGAAGAAATTTCTGCGATCCGAATACTGGTTCGTCATATGCATGTGGGAATTAATTGGGTCGGATCAGGTATTTGCATTTGGAATAAAAAAGGCGCTTGTCTGAATAACGAAGTGTGGGTGAGGTATTGCTGTATGGTCGTTGCGACATGAGTAACCTCTATAGGTTCAGATTCGAATAATACCCGAATTCAGCTCACCGTATTTATCCTTATTCTCTTTCAAATAATTCAAAATTTCCATTTTATTCATGACATCTGTCAGAATATTGCCGCACCAAAAGTCGCTGATTTTGTGATCGTCAAACTTAATAATGAGTATGTGCTCAGATACCGATTCGGTATCTGTTTTAGTCCAATCTGCGCTGCGCTTGATTTTACTAAACAGCTACTCTTTCGGCATATACCACTGTAACATTTTAATTGGTCCTCGGACTAAAATGAACATTGGTATTACTTGCCAATACCTCCAATATAATAGGACATGAGAGCAATATCTTTCCCTATTCCAAAATAGATTAGCTGCCTTGACGGAAGCGGCTGAGAATTGCCAGAGATAAATTGAATCAAAGAATCGCCAGTCTCTTTGTCGTAAACTTTGTGCTGAATTTTTACATCCGTTCGCACACAACCAACTTGCCAGTCTTCGCCTGGATTTGCAATTGAAAAGTTACTTGTGAAGTTATCTAAAAAGCCCCTGATAAATGTGGGTATTTCTGCGACAGTTTTTTTCTCGGTAAGATCAGCCTTTTCTAACTCGCCGATAAACTGCTCTAAATTATTGTTGTTGAGAATTGCAATTGTGTCGATTTGATATTTTTGGTCGACAAATACGAGATTGCTTAGGTAATTGCCGACTGTTTTTTTGTCCTCAACCGGTTTGTCTTGTTGAGTTGAGGAATCGATACATGCGCAACAAGTCATTGCATATAGTCCAATGAATATTTTTGCAATTGTCTTCATACGATCGAACCGAACACTATAACACGGACCAAAACTTCTCACAACCCAAACTTCTTCATTCTTACCTCAGTCGCACCATATCCATACTCATTATACGGGCCATCCATAAAGGTGCAATTCGGATAATACTGGTTCAGAATTTTTCTGATTTCGGCCCGCAATACTCCCTGACCCACGCCGTGAATGTATACCACGCGATGCACTTTTTTCTCTTCAGCCAGCTTTAGTGTTCTTTCGAAATGTTCGATCTGAATCTGAATAATTTCGGCATTGCTCATTTTATCGTAACGATCGAGCAAAGCATGAATGTGCAGATCCACCTCAATGCTATCTCCTTTTTTTCGAATTTCGGGAGTTGCTCTGTTCTTGTATAAAACATTGAAATTGTCTTCGGCCTTTTTAGCAATATTCTTGTCTACATTCCTTTCCAGAATTTCAATGGTCTCGATATGCGTCTTAGCGTACTTATCGTACTCTTTGTTCCAATCGCCCACCAAAACCAGATCCTCTTCAGGGTGCTCATAAGTAAAGCCTTCCTGGTCTTCCACCAATACCCAACCCTTTTGAGGAAAAGCCATCACAGTTCCTTCGCCCTGATCGTTCAGAAATTTTACCCTATCGCCTCTTTTGAATTGCATGGGGCTAAAATAATGCTTATCAACACGAAAAAACAAAAGGGTTATTCGGTTTGATGATCAGCACATTTTCAGAACCTGGTAATTCCTTTTGTCTAAATGACTGCTTTTTAAAAATTGCAAGGGCTCAGATCGGCTTTGAAGTCCTATCGCACCTACATTTGCTTCAATATTAATTAACCAATGAAACCTTTGCAATTCATTTTCGCAACACTGCTTTTCCTTCTTTCAACCGGAATTCAGGCCAATAACAGCACAGCTTTACCCAAGAAAAAACTACCCTCGACTGGACTCACTAAGCTTGACGAGACTTTTACCAATTCCCTCGCGTCCTTCAACGTTCCCGGCATGGCGATCGCCATTGTAAAGGATGGCGAAGTAATTCTGAGCAAGGGTTATGGTGTAAAAAACTCCAAAACAGGCGAAAAAGTAGACAATGAATCGCTCTTTGCCATTGCCAGCAACTCGAAGGCATTTACCTCTGCCGCCCTTGCCATATTGGTGGATGAAAAGAAAGTTTCGTGGAATGACAAGGTGCGCAAACACCTCCCCTGGTTTTCTCTCTACTCCGCTTTTGTGAGCGAAGAAATGACCATACGCGATCTCCTCTGCCACCGCAGCGGGCTGGCCACTTTCAGCGGCGACCTGATCTGGTACGGAACCACACACAGCCGCGAAGAGGTGATTCGCAGGGCCCAATACCTTGAGCCAGTTTATGGTTTCAGAGAATCTTATGGATACTCCAATATTATGTTTCTGGCAGCCGGTGAAATTGTGGCCAAAGTGAGCGGCCAATCCTGGGACGACTTTATTAAACAGCGATTTTTTACTCCACTCGGCATGACGCACTCCAATACCACAGTGCGTGAACTGAATATGAAAAGCGGCAACGTGGCTTCACCACACAACGAAGTAATGGGCAAGAACATTCCTATCGACTATGTGAATTGGGACAATATTGGACCTGCAGGTAGTATCAACTCTTGCGTGGCTGATCTGAGCAACTGGATCAAACTTCAGTTGGGCAAAGGCACCTTAAACGGTAAAACATACTGGAGTGAGTCCCGTGCATATGAGATGTGGGAAAACCTCACGCCGAAGCCCGTTTCAAAATGGCAGCGCGAAAATATGCCCAGCCGCCACTTCAATGGCTACGGACTCGGCTGGGAACTGATGGAATACGGAGGAAAAAAAGTCATCAGTCACGGCGGAGGTTATGATGGCATGATTTCCAAAACAGTTTTGGTACCCGAACTCAACCTTGGGTTTGTGATTCTCACCAACAACATCAGCTCGCTTTCGTCGTGCCTCACCTACGCCATATTAGATGACTACTGCAATGTGCCCGTAAAAAAAGACTGGGTGGCCACCTTTCTTCAATTCAAAAAAGAAGATGAAGAAGCCACGACCAAAGCTGCATTGGAAGATGCAAAAGCCAGGGTACAAAACACGAAGCCCTCGCTGGCACTTGCCTCCTATTGCGGAACATACAGCAGCGATATGTATGGCGATGTAGATATCAGTCAGAATGCCGCAGGTGAATTGCTCATCGATTTTAAACCCACGGCTCTATTCAAAGGCAAGTTATCACATTGGCATTATGACACTTTTGAGTTGAGCTGGACCACCCAAATGATGCTTCCCAAGGGCAAAGCCACCTTTGTTTTGGGCATGGATGGCAAGCCCAACGAGATCAAAATTGTAGTGGAAAACCCTGATTTTGACTTCACTGAGTTGAAATTACTGAAAAAATCATAACCGAACGCAAAGACTGGCTATATTTGCTCCCTGTTTTAATTAAATGATGGCGCCGTAGCTCAACTGGATAGAGCGTTTGACTACGGATCAGAAGGTTTGGGGTTCGAATCCCTACGGTGTCACTGGAATCCCGCTTCTTGCGGGATTTTTTTTTTGCTCAAAATGGATAGAGCGTCCCGATCGCAGATCGGGAAGGTTTGGGGTTCGAATCCCTACGGTGTCACTGGAATCCCGCAAAGCAGCGGGATTTTTTGGATCAACCTCATTTTCAGGGGAGGGCCTTCATTAAGCGATCAGTTTCTGTAACTTGAAAAGGAAGAACTTTATGGCCGTTACATTTCCAAATTATACCAATGTTCATTTTAATTTAGTCCATGCCGTAGATGAAATCATACAGTGGTAAATACCGAGAGAGTAGCTGTTTAGTGCAATCAAGCGCAGCGCAGATTGCACTAAAACAGATACCAAATCGGTATTAATCCCAACACTCATTTAACCGTCAATTCTAAAAACCAGGGAAAAAAGTTCAGGCAACTACTTTTCGATGACCAAAATGTGGTTACCAGAGGCAACTACTTTTTGATGATCAGATTATGGTTGCCTGAGGCAACTGATTTTTTCTGGCTGAAATTTCGTTGCCTGAACTATTATCGTGAGTATTTTAGCCTGCAATTGGATGGGCCGGAAACAGTTTGATTCTGAATTGGTATCGGACAGTCGTAAATAAATAAGAGCCTATGTCAAATCAACCGACGAAAAATAAATACAAAGGTGGAACCTGGGTGATCGATGAGGTCATGAAAAATACTGGCTGGTCCATGAGTCAGTTGGCCGAGATGATGAATGTTGCCAAGACTACCATTACCAGAGCCTACTCCGGAGAGCGACAGATCAATGCAGACCTCTTTAACACGCTGAAAATTTTCATGGAGCCTGCGCTGGGCCAGCAAAAAATCAGGCAGAAAATGCAATTGGAAAGTCCTGATTATGTCATTACTGCAATCAAGAGAAAAATCGGGTTGTACAAAAATGATCTTGAAGACCAGAAGGAAAAGCTGGCCGATATGGAAGCGCGTTATGCTGCACACAGTCAAAACCAGCAACTTTTTACGCAACAACTGACTGTCCTCAAGGAAATGAAAGTGAAACCCAGGGTGCACAGAACCCTGCAACGCCATGTTTACATGTTGGACAATGCACGCGATCGTTTTGACCTGGATAAAATCGTCAGTCGAAGGGCAAAAATTGCCGGTTTGGAAGCAGAACTTTTGGTGCTGTATTCGTTTTTAAAAGAAAATGGTAAAAAACAAATGCTTATCGTGAATTGTACCAGATTCTAAAATGGTCATTGTTGTCGGACTGAATTTTTTGCTCAAATGGATAGAGCGTCCCGATCGCAGATCGGGAAGGTTTGGGGTTCGAATCCCTACGGTGTCGGTAGTATCCCACAAGGTGTGTAAGTAGGAAAGTTATTCTGAAATTTTTTGACCCTTTTACAGGTCAAAAAAAATTTCGGAGATAACTTTTCGGCAAATTACATACAATATGAAAAAAGAAGATTTGTTAAATTTTGAGTT
>JANNEQ010000214.1:0-3993 GCA_031378885.1 Flavobacteriales bacterium | reverse complement strand
AATATAATTTAACCCAAAGGGTAAATTATTTTGTGAATTGGTTATGCCGCCACTAAAAATAAATAGTACTATGAGGCGTAGCCGAAACCTGCCTTTGCCGGCAGGCAGGTTGGACTATATTATTTTTGTGAGCGGTATAACAACAATGACCAGATGTAACAATAGACAGATGCCTGGGTTTTATTAATTCCATATTAAAAAATGTCTTTTGAGTATTTATGCCCATCTCCAAAGCTCAGTCTTAAAAGGTTTACGCGATCTTACTCTATGGTTTTCAAAGTAATGATTTAGGGCAAGGGTTGAACTATAAAGATTTCGAACTCAGTGATTATAATTCGCCTTAACAATTGTTTTTGGATGGGACTTCGGCCTGAACCCGTTTTCAATAGTAAATGATTAAGATGTTGATTTTGAGTGGTTATGTCCTGCTTTGTATAGCTTGGTTTGTTGTTGATAGGCATCCTAAGTAAAAGGAAGCCCCCAACCTTTCACAACTCCCTGCTAATAAGATCAGTAAATTCAATTTTTGCCTCCCCGCATTTCACACCTATATTCGCGCCCGCATTTTTAAAACCAACCCAATCAAAACTTCTAATCATTTATGCAGAATTTGATTTACCTCGTGCCCGCACTGGGCATCCTCGGCCTTATAGTAATGGCCATCAAATCCGCCTGGGTCAATAAACAAGACGCCGGCGATGCCAATATGCAGGAACTTGCCGGATACATTGCCGATGGTGCAATGGCCTTCCTCAAAGCAGAATGGAAAGTATTGGGCTATTTCGTAGTCATTGCCGCCATCCTATTGGCATGGAGTGGAACTACGGTAGAAACTTCCAGCCCGGTTATAGCCATCAGCTTTATTATTGGAGCTGTACTATCGGCCACGGCGGGTTATATAGGTATGAAAGTGGCTACAAAGGCCAACGTTCGTACCACTCAGGCTGCAAGAACAAGTCTTATGCAGGCGCTCAAGGTTTCTTTCACCGGTGGATCGGTAATGGGACTCGGCGTTGCCGGTCTTGCCGTTCTCGGATTGGGTTCCTTATTTATTGTATTCTACAATATGTATGTAGTAAGCGTTGGAGCGGGAGTAAATGGAGTAGAAATGGAAAAGGCTCTCGAAGTACTTGCCGGTTTCTCTCTGGGTGCTGAGTCTATTGCACTTTTTGCCCGTGTAGGCGGTGGTATTTATACCAAAGCTGCCGATGTAGGAGCTGACCTTGTGGGTAAAGTAGAGGCCGGTATTCCTGAAGATGATGTCCGCAATCCTGCCACCATTGCTGATAACGTGGGTGATAACGTAGGTGATGTGGCCGGTATGGGTGCCGACCTTTTTGGCTCTTATGTGGCCACCATTCTTGCTACTATGGTACTTGGACGCGAAATCGTTTCAGCCGATATGTTTGGAGGTATTGCTCCGATTCTTCTTCCCATGCTGATAGCTGGTTTAGGTCTTGTATTCTCCATTGTGGCCATGTGGTTTGTGAGGATTAAAGATGAAAAAGGAAATGTACAGACTGCCCTCAATATGGGTAATTATATGTCCATCATTATTACCGCAGTAGCTTCTTTCTTTCTGGTGAATTGGATGCTTCCTGATTTTATGGAAATCCGCGGCGTGAAATTCAGTAAAATGGATGTGTTTTACGCCATTATCTTAGGATTGGTGGTAGGTACTTTGATGAGTATAATCACCGAGTATTATACTGCAATGGGCAAACGCCCTGTGCTTTCTATTATTAAACAATCTGCTACAGGACATGCTACCAACATCATTGGTGGTCTTGCTGTGGGTATGGAATCTACAGTGCTTCCTATCTTGGTGCTTGCTGCCGGTATCTATGGATCTTATGCTTTTGCCGGATTATATGGTGTGGCCATTGCTGCAGCTGGTATGATGGCAACCACTGCTATGCAGCTCGCCATTG
Organism: Flavobacteriales bacterium; assembly: GCA_031378885.1. Taxonomy (GTDB): domain Bacteria; phylum Bacteroidota; class Bacteroidia; order Flavobacteriales_D; family Sanyastnellaceae; genus JANNEQ01. The sequence continues at coordinate 2,062 of JANNEQ010000214.1, read as the reverse complement.
ATGCTTTCGGACCTATCGCTGACAATGCTGGTGGTATTGCAGAAATGAGTCAACTTCCTGAAGAAGTTCGTCACAGAACGGATAATCTGGATGCCGTAGGTAACACTACAGCAGCTACAGGTAAAGGTTTTGCCATTGCTTCTGCTGCTTTGACTTCATTGGCACTTTTTGCAGCATTCTGCGGAGTGGCCGGAATTCACAGCATCGATATTTACAAAGCCAATGTATTGGCCGGATTATTCGTAGGAGGAATGATTCCTTTTATTTTCTCTTCGCTTGCCATCGCTGCCGTGGGTCGCGCTGCAATGGATATGGTAAATGAAGTTCGTCGTCAGTTCCGCGAAATTCCTGGAATTATGGAATACAAAGCCAAACCGGAGTATGAGAAATGCGTGGCTATTTCTACCAAAGCGTCTATTCGCGAAATGGTTTTACCTGGAGCTATTGCGTTGATCGTTCCAATTATTGTAGGCTTTATTTTCGGCCCTGAGGTATTGGGCGGTGTTCTTGCTGGTGTAACCGTTTCTGGTGTGCTCATGGGTATGTTCCAGAGCAACGCAGGTGGTGCATGGGACAATGCAAAGAAATCTTTCGAAAAAGGCGTTGAAATCGACGGACAGATGTACTACAAAAAATCAGAGCCACACAAAGCTTCTGTAACGGGCGATACTGTTGGTGATCCTTTCAAAGATACTTCAGGCCCGTCAATGAATATCCTGATCAAATTGATGTCTATTGTGGCATTGATCATTGCACCACACATTAAAGTGGGTAGTCCCGAACATGGTGGCAATCATGGTTCGGCCAATGAGAACAAGATCGAGCAAACCATCGGCACCTCTGCTACTACAGAAGTTGGTGTTGTGAATAATGAAACTGCCGTTATTTCAAATACAAATACACTTCCGGTGGCCAAAGCTGAATCGAATGTTCAGACTTTGCCTGCAACTGTAGTGAATGAAAATCCATCCAAACAATAATTATTGACCCATGAAAAAATTACTCTTTGCGGTTATTTCTTCAGGACTTCTTTTGGCTTCCTGCAATAATGAACCTAAGACACCTGCTGCTACTGGTCTTACCAGCTTTGATGCTTGTAGTTGTGCTAAAGTGACTGATGCCAATTCGGAAGATTTTAAGAAGTGTAAAGAACTTCGCGATAAGGACGCAAATTTTGCTGCCAGTTTCAATAAATGCCTCATAGCGCAGAAGGCCGGATTGAAGGATACTTCAAATATCGCTATTTCCGAAGGTGCAAATCCGGGTCTTAAACCACCGTCTGATGCAAACTACAATGTAGATGCGACCAATTCGAAGTTGAGATGGATTGGCGAAAAAGTGACAGGTAAAAAACACCAGGGAACACTTGCAGTAACTTCAGGTAATGTGGAGTTTATTGGAGGCGATCTGAAAGGTGGAAGCCTCGTTATCAATATGGGATCGCTTGATGTAACAGATCTTCAGGGTGAAGAGAAAGGCAAGTTGGAAGGTCACTTGAAATCTGCTGATTTCTTTGATGTGGCCAAATACCCGGAATCAAAATTTGTGATCAAGTCGGTTACAAAAAAGGATGCTCAGCAATTTGATGTTGTTGCAGACCTTACCATGCACGGAGTTACGAAAGAAGTGAAGGCAGGATTGGTTATCGCTGCAAGCGGAACCAGCAATGTAAAGGTGAATGGTGCTGTGGTAATTGATCGCTCATTGTTTGATGTAAAATACGGATCAGGAAAGTTCTTCAAGGATTTGGGTGATGATCTTATTAAAGATAATGTAACAGTGGTTTTTGCAATTTCAGCAAACAAATAACTCCACTTTTAAGACATAAAAAAAGCCTTCCGGATGGAGGGCTTTTTTGTTTTCCAAAAGGAAGTAATTCACAAAGAATTCGTGAATGATTTTTTCTTACGTTCTCACTTTCTTCGACACTATCCCTCTAAGTGTGTAAATAGAAAATCGGAGGTTTAATTTATTTTTAATCTATCCCCAAATATAATGGTAAACTGGCTAAGTATAATTCCCCAGTCTCTTATTGCCATTGTCCATTTTTTGGTAGCTTCGT
>JANNEQ010000212.1:0-69378 GCA_031378885.1 Flavobacteriales bacterium | reverse complement strand
AAAATAATATAGTCCAACCTGCCTGCCGGCAAAGGCAGGTTTCGGCTGCGCCTCATAGTACTATTTATTTTTAGTAACGGCATAACCAATTCACAAAATAATTTACCCTTTGGGTTAAATTATATTTGGAATTGGTATTATTTGTTTCTTGCTTCAAATGGAGGAGTCCAGGTTTTCTTAGCCATAATATCTTTGACGTCCTGATAAGAAAGCGGATAAAAATTATGGCAATCGACACCTACATCAATTGAAAGCGAAGTAATGTCATCGGGAAGATCGCCGTGGGTGTGTCCGTACAAATGCCATGTACCGAAATGACTGGCATTCCAGACCCTCATGGCATAATGCAGCAGTACAATGAACCGCTGACCTTTGAAGGCATCTTCATCGGGAACGGTCAATTCGAAATAATCTTTGATGGACTCAAAACAATCTACACAATCAAGGGCCGAACTTTCGTGGTTCCCTGTAATTAAATGAATTTTGCCATTCAATCTGTCTCTTAGCTGGCGCAACTTTGGAGGAGCCATCAAAGCGAAATCACCGAGGTGATAAACGATGTCGTCCTTTGCTACTTTTTCATTCCAGCGCTGGATCATGACTTCATTCATTTCCTCCACATTCTGGAATGGACGCTTAGAAAATTCGATGATGTTTTTATGTCCGAAATGATGGTCTGATGTGAACCATATAGTATTGCTCATATTCTATCTTGCCCTCTTAACATTTTTCAGAAGGCGTGGCAAATATAAGATCAACCGCAAAAGTTGGGGAGTGATAAAGCAAATTGAGTGGATTGAACATGCAGGCATCAATTTTATTAGCCCCGCCTGCCATTACATCCACTTCGCCCGGTTGAATGCCTTCGGCACATAACCGGGGGCTATTCAATGTTCGATCCTTTCAGGATCATGAGGACAAAAGTATTCAGTCAGTTACTCACCAACTTTTGCGGTTGACCCCAAATATAACCACAAGTGAATTAAGTCATTTCTGGCGAAGACCTTCAGGAAAAAGCATATTCAGGTCAGCCTGCGCAAGACTCTCATATATTGCCCATCTACTCCGACGTTTACAATATCATTGCTCTCAAATGTAAATGGACGCTTCTCTATCTGATTGGTGTAGACCCGCAATACATCAGAGAATACATTCATTATGAGCATTCCTGAATTGGGATCTTTTGCGTCCATCTCAACAGAGTATGTTCCGAAATAAGCGAAAGGATTGGCTGTGACAAAAGTTTCTATTAATAATTCGTAGGGGACTTTCCATGGAGCGGTAGGATTTAACCATTGTGGCTGAGGATTTCCTGAATAAGGATCAAGAGGGACAGGCAAAGCCGGGTTTTGTGAGATCATCAAGCTGAAGTGTCCGCTTTTATCGAATACCCAATATCCGGCAGGTGGATTCCCCCATGGGCATGTTTTCTGTGTGGGGTCTGAAGGATTGTCGCCAATATCCCAGGCGTCGGCCAATGACCATGTGCCGATGATAGAAGGTGCGTTCATTTTTTTATTTAATAATTCTAATTTCGGTTATTGAGGGCAGCCAGCGTCCATCCATGTTTTAAATGTAGCTATATCTGCCGAAGCCAGACCCGGATATGGTGGCGGAGGCATTCCTCCCTGCGATATCTGATCGTAAATAATACTGGCGTTGGCTTTGACATCTTCGTACTTAGACAAATCCAGGCGCCACATCATTCGATCTACCCATTGACTGAATATGGGAGCAATGTCATTTTCAAAAGTTAGTGCCATAAGTGAGGGGGTTAAATAGTTTATGATTCGATTGTATAGTATTAGAAAAAAGGTCAGTGGATTTTATCTTCCAGATTTTTCCTGTATTTTTTTGTGCTTCTACTCCTGTTTCGCTCATTTCAAATTTTCCGAAATCCAGAATCCAAATTTCATCTTTCAAAATATTATAGCGAATGTCTATCGGACGATCTAATTCCAAATCAGGAAGGGGATGATATGTCCAATTTGATGGATCGACACGAACGATATTTCTTCCGGACTTAAAGCCCCTTGGAGCCGTCATGGGTTTTTCATCGCCAAACAAAGCCAGTATTATGTGACCCGGAAAATGAGGATGAGACAATGGAAGAACATCAAACTTTGTGGCTGCAGAATTTATGGGCAAATTCAATAATGGCTTCTCTGGTATGGGAAGTTCATTGTGATTGGTTAATATGAATTCTGGTGCCGCGCCTCTTGTTGGAATAAATTGGGGATCCGTAACAGGAATTCCACCAATAAAATCCGGCCAGCCGTACCAGGCATTTTCCTTTATTTCGAACATCAATTCCGGAACATTTCCAATGGGCCGGCTTCCCCTGTCGTCCGATCCCTGATCGGTGGCAATGAGTCTCCCGTCGTGCAGAAAACCAAGACCATACGCATTTCGAATACCCCAGGCTACAAGTTCGAGGTTGCTGCCATCGCTGTTGCATCTCATTACAGATGCTGTACAAGGTAAAGCTGATGCGAGTCTGGTACCTTTGGGATAGGCACTACCAAATTGGGAGAAAGCGCCGGTATAGGCTTTCGCTCCTTCTTGCACAGACAATGGATCTCTGGTTTCAAAAGTTTGTCCACTCAGTGTGACGGGATAACCGGGAATGTCGCAATTGTGGGGCAATCTTCCCAGCCAACCCAGTTCATAGGCATCCATGCCGATTACACCAAGATTGGTCAATGCTCCCTGACTAAAATACAATTTTCCATCAGGGCCCGGTGCTACCATATTGGTGTGGTAATTACCCATGCCGGGCAAATTATCCAGAATCGTAGTAAGTTTTCCACTTAAACTCAGCCTGCTGAGTCTGCCGGGGAAACCTCCTTCGGAAACGATGAGCGAACCTTCATGCCAGCACAATCCATTGACGGGATGTCGCAATCCTTCGGCCAGCAATTCTTTTTCACCTTGTGGTAAAATCCGAAATACTCTTCCACCTTTCGTAGCTCCATCCCAGGGCAAGCCTGATTCGGCAGCATAAGCATTGCCGGAATCATCGAAACATAAGCTGGTTGGAAAAGAAATATTTTCCAGAACCAGTTCTTTTTTTTTGTCAATATTATTTGCCATTAACTACTCAAATAAATCTTTTACAATTAAAAAAATGGCCATGGCTATCAGATAGAGTCCGCTAATTATTTCCACTTTAGCAGGAATCCATCTTCGCACTTTATCGCCAATAAACAATCCGACAAAACACAATGCTCCGGCACAGAAACCAACAATAATAGCCGTTGAAATAATAGGGTATCCGGATGCTCCCAATCCAACACCGGCCATAAGATTATCAAAACTCATCATCAATGGCAAAAAAATCATGAACCATTTTTGATTGGCTATTTCTGTTTTATCTTTTTCTCTCCATTCTCTGATGAGAATATACAATCCCAGTGAAATCATAATGGCTGGGCCTATCCACGCAGCAATATTCTGAAAAGTCTGGTTGAGCTTATTGCCGATAAGCAAACCAATTAAAGGCATTACCATTTCGAAAAATGCAAATGAAAAAATCATCAGCCATTTCCTCCCGGCATTTATTCCTATCAAGCCAAAGGCAGAGGCAATTTGTAAGTTATCGAGACCTACCAAAATACCGAAAATTAAAACGGTTATCATTTTAAGAGTATTATAATTTGAATTACTCTCAAACTGCAGGAGTGTTTTTTAATCCATAAATATTCAAAAGCCCGCCGCTATAACCTGCCACCAAAGCTCCGGCCACAACATAACTTCCCCAGATTGCGGGGCCCAATGAATAGCCGTAGCCGCCGTTGAATCCCTGTGTCTGATTGCCAATAGGCATGGACCAAAGCAACGTGCCATCAGAAATTCTAAAAGCATATATGGCTACTGCAGAAGTGGTCACGAATACCACGTCGTTCGCTACTGCGGGTGAGCTTAAACCACTTTCCCCGGGATTGGTGTACATGGAGGCTCCAACATTTTTATACCGTGGAGGATCGTTGTTGTCCATTGGCCATGCGTCCGCATTACCACCCCATTTCGATTTATCCCATTGGGTAGGATCCCATTTGATGGCCTTCATAAAAGGCGTTGTAGTAGAGTCAATTCCGGGTGCAGGGGCATGATAATTCGGGCCACCAATGGCCACAAACAAAGTTCCCGTAACTGGATCAACTGCTGCGGTATTAAAAGGACCGAAATAATTCTCTCCACCATTTGCATTCGATACATCATTAGAAATGTGCTGTCCTTTAGGATTGGCCATATCAGCAGGTGGATGAATATCTATTGTTTCTATTTGTGTTCCATCATTCATCTTCGGCAGCAATGAAACAGAATTGATCAATTCAAGAGTAAGCGCATCGCATACCATGAAGCCTCCGTTTTTACAACCAACTCCAACCACTCTTCTGGCTTTTGGGTTTGTTGGACTCGCCGCCAATGTATATAAGGTGCATGCGCTGCCAATGTCTACATCAAGATCTGATTTCCGATATGACATCTCTGCGGGCATTTGAGTAAAAGCAACAAAATCTCCGGTTATAGCATTTAAGGCAATAATTCCTGAAGAATAGCCATCTGATGGAAGACCGGTATCATTTTTATTTTCTGCTGCGGGCCATGCAGGTTGTCCGGTAGAAGCGTAGAGAAGTCCTGAACCTGCATCATACGCTATAGCAGACCAGACAGAGCATCCGCGCACATAAGTAGCACCATTGTATAATGTAAAACCGGGAGGAGCTGGAGCGTTAACCAATTCAGCAGGCAATTGATTTACGGCATTGTTGACGCCCTCAACAAATTGTGAGGTACAATATATCCAGGCTACCACACCTGTATTTGCATCCAGGCAAAAAATAAAACTGTGTAAATCGGGATTTTCGCCTTCGCCGATTCCGATAAAAATTCTTGGGGTAGAAACTCCGTTGATCATAAGATTTACAACGGTGGGGCTTGACCATCCCGCGGCAGGAGGATTGCCCTCTGCCATTCCGGCGGTATTGGTAAGTGGCTGATTTTTGTTCAGGTCTGCATAACGCAAATCGGTCATCCAGACCAATGTCAAATCATTTTGATTGAGACAATACAACTTGGCATCGAATCCTACGAAATAAACAAAACCATTGATAACAGAAGGAGTGCATCCCATTCCTGTAAAGCCATGTGTATCTCTGTCTATAAGTTCGATGACCCAGGTATATTCGGCCAGCAAATTGCCGCTTTGTATATCGTACTTCTGCAATGACCCTCCATTTGATCCTTGCGCATCATGGCTATTGGCAAGGCCAACATAGATACATCCATCCACTATTGCAGGCACGGAGAGTATAGATCCATTGACCTGAATCTTGTGGAGTAAATCAAATTCGGATGAATTGACATTGGCGCTATTCAGGGGGCTTCCAGCACCAACGTTGCCGCCGTGGCCATATCCACCGTGATACATGAACCAATCATTCGGTTTTGGGTTTGTTGACATTGTATTATATTAAATCAATTTTTCTATTATTTAAAAACTTCAAGCTCTTTCAAATTACACGAGCCCTATAAAAAGTCTGTAATTACTTTTGAAATCTTTGCAGGAAATTATTTTATAGTGTGATAAAACTCCACAAAAAAAAACACTCTACTTTTTAACCGTGTGCGATCTCAACTTAAGCGACCAGCTAAAGTCGGTACCGGTGGCCTGATAATGGCAACTCATGCAGGAGTTTCCTCCCACTCCTGCTGCATCACCGGCACTTTGGAAATAAGTTTCCATGGTGGTATTCACGCAAGCATCAATTGGAAATGGCTGACCGCAATCGGCGGGATAAACCCCATTCGGAAATCCGGTAAAATTGCCGGGGTTGGTAGGCCATTGTGTGATGACCAACTGATAATACTTCATCCAGGTATTGCCCACAGCCGATTGATAGAGTTGGTTTAAATCGACAGTACTGTTTCCGGTGGGTGTGGTTGGTATGGGATTGAGTCTTGTTACCTGAACAGGAACTCTGCTATTCGTATCTGGAATCAAACCTGCACTGTCGGGCATGTTCGCATAACCTCCATTGGTCGGTGGAGTATTGGTTCCATTGTTAAAAGAATACGGGGCTTGCGCATTTTGCGCACCCGGAACGTTATCGACTTGTTCGAAAGACGACCAAACCCATTCGGGAAAGGCGCCTACTTTTTGTGCAATGTGCAATCCAACCAAACCCATTTTCTGCTGTAAACATTGCTTCGATACGGGATCATACACCAATTCATCGATTACATAATACCTTTCCTGTCGGTCGGTGGCTGTAAGTTTTTTCCACGCAGCTTTTACCAGAATTGATCCTTCAGTATTACCCGTGCTGGCTGGCATTGTAACTGCACCACTGTTGTTTTTTTGGTACTTCATCAAATTAAAACTGCTGTACAAACCATTATTTACAATAAAATCATATTGTATCTTATTATAACGAATTTCGAAAAGCGCATAATTTTTATTCTGGTCAACAAGCGGTACAGAAAACGATTCATCGCCTTCGCCGGGAAGCATATCGCTTTTTGCTGATCCAAATACATGACTCACAGGGTTGCTGCTATTACAAATATTAAAAGGATTGGTCCAGTCATTCCAGGGTGTTGGCGTTGAATTTTGCTGACCGAAAAGATCCCATTGGTTTTTGTAACTGGTCCAGACTATGGGAGTGGAATTGGTCATACTTAAAAAAGTATTGGGATCGTTGGGATTGCTTGGAATACCTCGCTGCCCCTGAACCACAGGCCAACACAATGCGATAAAGCTTTGCCAGCTAAAATTGTCGAAGGCTATTCTGTTCAGGGTGTCGCTGTTGGTTAGAAGGGTAGTATCAATTTGGGAGGGCACATTTCCTGAAAGAACGGGTACAATAACACTGGTGGTTTTTACACCTGGCTTCGCCTCCATTTTTTCAGGTGGATTTGACGGGCCAGCACCATCGCAACTGACCTGCGTGAAATAGAGGAAGGTGAATATTATTCCCAATCCAACTCCGGCCAATCCGAAATTAGAAAATCGCCATGGTGCTCTCTGAAACATAGAAAGTTTAGTTTAATGGTTAATTGAATATAGATTCAGGTGACGAATATGAACCAATTTCTGAGAACTCCAACAAAATTTGAAAAATAAATAATCAGCTCAAGATTCGGTCTGGCAGGAATATGTTTTATACCGCTCACAAAAATAATATAGTCCAACCTGCCTGCCGGCAAAGGCAGGTTTCGGCTACGCCTCATAGTACTATTTATTATTAGTGGCGGCATAACCAATTCACAAAATAATTTACCCTTTGGGTTAAATTATATTTGGAATTGGTATTATTTGTAGAATAATTGTTGTCCGATTAAAAAAATCTCAACGGAAATTTATATTTACGGAGAGATAATATGGACCGAGCCTACGGCTCTTTGTTCTCATTCTAGATTTCATTTCAACGGGTTGAAACCCGTTGCTACAACATGAGCTGAGCCTACGGCTCTTTGAATTCCTTCTGTTTTTATCCAATCAACACTTTTCACAATGCCATAGTCACGGTTCATATTGCATCGCCTGACTAAAGTCTGGGGTAAAAGTGCGTGGGTTATCCGAGTGCCATAGGTATGAAATTTTTTAGTCGGACAACAATGATTTAGAATAATTGTTATTAGAAATATCCTATGACAATCGAAAAAAAATCAAACAATTAACTCACCATTCAAATCTGTAGTAAGTACTTCACTCATATAGTTGAACCACGGCCTGATGGCTTTAAAAATCCGGTTGACTTCAACATCGAAATTGGCTGAGAGTACTTCTTTGTCTGTAAAATTATGACGAAAAACGAATTGTTTTTGTCTTAACAAATCAATGGCCGGATGGTCGGCTGAGAATCCTCTTGGCGCGGATTTTACAGTATCGCCTGTGATTGAACCAAAATTCTCTACAATGGATTTTGATTTCAAAATTTTATTCCAGTCTTTGTAACTGACGTCGATATCCAAACGAATTCTCTTTAAGTCTTCTGGATTGGGGGCAAAGAAACCACAGGCCAGAAAAGAATTTCCTGGTTTGAGATGAATATAGTATCCGCCGCGTTTCAATTTTGTAGAGCGGCTCAGACTGAAAGCAAATTTTCCACTGTAGGGTGCTTTGTCTTTGCTAAAACGAACGTCGTTGTATATTCTGTACAAACTCTTTTTACCGGATTCATTTTCGATCTCATCGTGTTTTTTCATCAGGACAATTACCTTGTCAGCGAATGCGGCGGCATTTTCCTGCGCCTTGAGATAGACGTCCTTATTTGCATTGAACCAATCGCGGTCGTTATTGGCAGATAAGTCTTTGAGAAACTTAAAGGTGGAAGGTTGGACAGGCATAAGATAAATTTAGGCAAATGTATTGCATTCAGTCTTTAGGGAATAATTGCATCAGACATTGCTCATAAAACAAGCTACCAGTCACTAACGAGGGGAATTCATGTTGAAGTCTCACTACTTAATTGAAAAGCCGAACTTAATTGATTCTTTTGAAGAACTGATGCAATACAATTATTCCATTTTTAGATGAATAATCATCCAAGGTTACTTTTTGTTATCCAATCCCAATTGGCTTCTGGTAGTCATGTTAAAAGTCCATTGTTCCTTTACCGGAATAATCGTACGTTGATTGGCATTGATGTCCAATCCTTCTAACGACCATAAAGTTGGGTAGAAATTATAAACCATATCACCACTTAACTTTTCCACCTCTTCTTTCCAATTTGTAAAACGATACTGACCATAGAAAAGATCAAGATCTCCATTAAAACAGAAATATAAAAACTCAGTGTAATTCATATCCATTGGCTCGAATTCCAGATTATCAGGTGCAAAATAATACATTGATCCAGCATCACTTCCCAATCCACCACCATTTAAAAGAAAAAATCCACCCAAGGCATCATCAGCCACCAACAAATAGGGGGCAGCCTTTCCTGTTCCCAATAAACCATTTTGAATATTCCAATCGGAGAGTGTTCTTTCCAATTTTAAATTTCCTGAGCCCAGAATTCTAATCCAACCATGATCAATTAATATTCCTCCTGTCATAAAAACCACTGCACCCATAGATGATCGGGTGGTAACCTGGAGCTTAAACAAGGTATTCTTTGATGCATTTGTATCTACAGGTAAAATTGAAACAGAATTAGCCGCCGAATCTATCATCGATTTGATTTTTGGCCAGGCAGGATCCGTCTTATTGATTAAATGATCAATTGACGGTGGTTTTGATGTAGTGTCGGCTGCGACAAGAGTTTGTGGTATATCATCACCGTTTATGGAAAAATTATTGATGAATAACATCGATAAAAAAGCAATGAATAATATCACAATTACTTTTTGATATGTCATAGAAAAATGATTGAAAGCAAAAGTAAGTAATATGGTCCGATTAAATGGACCTATGCTTCATCACAAATAATTACAGTGAGATTCAAATTCTTTCTTCAACTATTAATTTAAGTCTTTCATAAGGGAGATAACCGCTGACAATCTTCTCTAATCTATCAGCCTTCTGAAGATAAACCGCGGGAAATCCATTGGCGCGAAGAGCTTGTGCAGTTTCAAAATCTTGTTGGGCCAATTTGAGATAACCTGCGTCCGACATTTTGGTGTTGAACTCTTCTTTATCAAAACCCAGATTGGCAGCATAGCCTGAATATGCCTCGATATTTTCTGGCTCTATACCATCGATATAAATCATGTTGTGCAAGAGTGCCGCGAATGCCAGAGCCTTTTCGGGGAAACGTTCTTTGAAAATAGCCATGGCTATGGCGGGTGGAATAGAATTCAATACCATGGTTCCTTTTTGAAGTGGACCATTGATAAACTTTTCTCCAAATAAAACTCCTGTGGCGCGCTCTACATCTTTATATGCAGTCTTGATATATGGCGCTACTGCATCAATTGGTCCAATGCGCTGGCCTAACATCAAACCACCGCTAACAACTTCAAAGGTTAGTTTGTCTTTGTATTCCTCTGACAGACGTGTCATAACGGGGCTAAAACCAAAACACCATCCGCAGATGGCGTCGTATACGTAGATTATTTTTGGAAGTGATGTCATAATTTACCACAGAGGGAACAAAGGAAACAAAGTTATGGAAGTGCTGTCGGTTTGAGGGAATGTTCTTTATTATTTGATTGGTCTCTTTGGGGGATTTTTTTTACCACAGAGTGAACAAAGGAAACAAAGTTATGGAAGTGCTGTCGGTTGAGGGAATGTTCTTTACTTTATTATTTGATTGGTGCTTTTAGTGGGATTTTTTTTACAACAGAGGGCACAAAGGAAACAAAGAAAAAAGGGGCAAAATGTGGATATGATTTTCTTGCATCTACTTGGCTTAATGTATTTGTTATTAATTAACAAAGAGGGAACAAAGGAAACAAAGAAAAACTGGCAAAATGTGGATTCAATGCTCGTACTTCCATACCAGGCAAATGTTAAGTGTATATTTTGAGAACCAGGTGCCTGAACGCTGCCAGCATAAGACCGAACAATGCGCAATTATCTGTAGAAATTTCAATACCTGAAATTGAAAATCTTCACACCACCTCTCTCGGAAGCTGCTTTGGTTTGCTCGGATTTCCACATGTTGGGAATTTCAATGCTTTTTTCGTTGTATATGATTTCAATAGAAGGATTCAATTTTTCGTTTTCGGGATCCTCGACAACAATGTTCATGACATCACCTTCGATCTCAACTGATTTGCGCGCCATTTGCCAATCGATAATTGTCTCAAATTGTCCATTAGCGTCTGTAGTAATCTGACTGACCTTATCGCCCATTTTGATGGTCAATTCCGCATTGGTTAGAGGTACACTGTCATTGGTGTAAACATAGCCCACTATTTTGTATTGGCCTTTATCAGATTGGGCAAAAGAGCAAAGGGAAATCAAGAGGGCAGCGGCGAATAAAAGGAATTTCATTTGATTAAAACTTTATTTGTTGGATCATAAGTAATAGTCACAAAAATACCTTTTTAATCTGTCATTCGGCCAAGCTTGAAATTTCACTTTTGCGATTTGTCTACAATTTTCTTAACAAATTGAAGGTGGTGAATCGTTTGAAGATCTACAAATCAAACTCGAAATAATACGCCTTTTCCTCCTTTTCATCGTACCAAAAGAACTTGTAATATCTTTCCTTTTCATTCCAACTGTACATCTTCAGTTTTTCTATTTTGTCCTTGTCCCACCAATCAAAGTCATGCTGAATTCCGGTAGAAAAATCTTTTGAGGTTGAATCCGGACTGAAATGGTGCTTCTCAAGAATTTTCTCTACAGTTGATGCATTGCAGTTGAATGAAAACTGATAATCGGCGTCAATGCCCATGGCGTCTTCAAAACAATAGATATTTTTGATGTCGCTGGTAAGTTCGACTTTCAAAAATTCTCTGAAACGCAACTTGTTGAACTTCGTATCGGCGTTGTGAGGATCAAACTCAGGAAATGCTTTGTCAGTCAATTCATCAGATTCTTGTTTGACTTTTTCTTCGGCTTTATGGGCAATTTCTTTTCCTTTGTTGGAAATTGTCTCGCAGGATGCGAAAAGCATACAAAGGCATAAAATAAGGGTTATATTGTCGCGAAACATTCTATTTTTTCTCCGATATCTAATTCACCATTGGGCCATAAAGTAATGGAATAACGCTCATCGAGCCAACATCCATCATCGTAGCAGGCTCCATCGAATACTCTTATGCACCCATCATTTATGCAAAAATATCTGTAGTTTGTGCTTTGATCGCCGCCATATTCATAGAAGATATTAAGCAATTTACCCTTTCTGCTTTTGCTGTCTAATAAAAGTAGATTGCCATAAATACCGTAATTCGCCTTGTTTGAAACTGCCACGAAGTAATAACATTCGTATTTCCCCATATCAGGTAACCGATATTTGCATGAGTCTATAGCACGTGAAGCTATAGTGTCAAAGTAATATGCATCTAACTTGTTGTTATTGAAATTGAAGTTCTCAATCTCTTTAACTTCTGGAAAAATAATATTCGGAGATCGATTTATGCTGTTAAAATTATTACCCAATGTGCCAAACTCCATGTCATCTGAACTGCTTGCTGATTCACTGTTGTAAGCGTCGATATTCCATCTTTTCGGATATTGAAAGGTGGTTAACTTCATATTACCGAATGGCAAGGTTGCATTAACTGGTATATCTGAATTTGGTTCCGAATGATGTGGTTGTTCAACTGTCGCCGGAGGATTGTTGCATCCGACTGAAACATTCAGAAGAACAATGGAAAATAGTATCAATGCGAGGCCGTTTATTTTGATCTTAATCATGTCTTATTATTTCGGAGTTGTTATCCACCAAGTATTTCCAAATGGATCTTTTACACCGCAGGTTCTGCCATAATTCTGATCGGATAAATCCATAACCACGGCAGCTCCAAGATCAATTGCCTTTTTAAAAGTGTCGTCAGCATTTTCAACATAAACAAAAAGATTGGCAACCTGCTCCTTCCATTGGTCTGTGGCATCACTGAACATAATGGTGCTTCCGCCAATTCGTATTTCGGAGTGCATCACTGTCTTATAATCGGGCCGCATCTGGTGCATGTGTAATGACACTTCTGCGTTAAATACTGCTTTTGTAAATTCAATAAAGTCCAATGCGCCATTGAGCATCAGATAGGGCATGATCACCTGGTGTCCTTCGGGTAATTTCATATTTGTAAATTTAATTTCTGACTATTTAATCCTGACATACTCATTCTCAAATTGCCCACCTCCGGCAGCAAAAATAGGAATAACGATCAGAAGCATCGCCCCTCCTCCTCCAGAATTTATTACCACCAGATTATTAGTATTTGTTATTCCAAGATATTTCAGATCGTCGCCCAAAATCCATAGGAACGGGCCAGCAATAAAGCTGGTATTCCAACGACGTCTAACTTTGAAATAACCTCTTTTGAACTTTCCCTTTACAATAAAACTCTCCATCAATTTGTCTTCATTCCACACGTTGAGCGTGAATGACTTTTGATCGATCGGCTCGATTTGAAGGCTCAATGCTTCTTTGAAGTAAATCGTATCGTTCAGAAAGTTACTTGATAAAGTTCTGTAACGGTGATTGGTATCCAGGCCTGCATTTGAAAATGTACCTGCCAGTTTTTGGAAATTCCCCTTGTTGATTTCAATATCCTTTCCTACCCTGCCAGCTAACTTAACATTGGAACACGATGAGAGGAGTAATACAAAAAAAAATAAAGCTGCAATGATTTTCATGATTGTAATAGTATGGATCATTTCTATTGAGTGACTTGGGTGCTAATTTTTTTTATAACACATAAGGAAATTAAGAACGTAAGGCAGTAAGAAGACAAGGATTGTAATCTACACTTCATTGCTCCTCCTCGCAAAGTGTACAATCATTTCCGCATCGTTTTATATCCTGCACGTATCTGCTCCACCAATCGGGTCCGTTTCTTCGGGTTAATGCGTCCATTGTTCTGATATTGTGTCTTACTCCGCGTTTGGTAACACCGCAACCTACACATTTTTTTTTGAATCCATACTTCATCCGTACCTCATTTCCACAAGCACTACCAGGATCGCAAATCCATCCAAACATTTTGATCGTTCGCATCTTTTTTGCTCTTCTTCCTTCAGGTTTTTGTGGCTGAATTTGAGATAGGTTCGTATTTACATCTATTGAACCTGATTTTAAATCATAAATAATCAGTATTGGATCATTGCTCAAAGGCATGTACAGGAAATCGAATTTGTAGCCAATGGTTCTATATGCAAAATCATAATACAAATCCTGATACCCAATTCTAAACAGGCATGTGGAACTATTCTCAAGCGAAGTATCCACAGGGAAATCAACTTCACTTAATGTTAGCTGATAAATATTGGGCGACATTGCGCTTCTGCAACCTGGCATCAAAGTAACCAAATAATCTCTTTCAATAAGAAGCCCCGCCTCGCCTAAAGTGCCTATATAATTTCTCCTCTTATCCTGCCCTTTAATCTTGAAATTGACTTTGGCTTCAACAAAATGGTCCGATTCATCTTTTACATTAAAACCTCCACAGCACTCGTTGTAAACAAAGGTGAAATTACCCGGTTTCGAAATCTGACAAATAATGGTGTCCCAATTGGCTTTGATTTTTTGCCTGTAAAATATGGTGTCCATCTTTTCGTCTGTTGTCACTTCTATCGGGGACGATCCATAGTGCAAGGTCTTTCCATGAATGCGCCACTCAGCTTCCATAATCTGGTCATAAACGTCTCTTCTGGATTCGTTATTAAGACTGATGCCTTGTGCGCTGAATATGGCCATTTGACCAAAAGCCTGGTAGTTTGAAAGAACCACTGCAATCGCTATCAAAATGAAAATTCCTTTTCTCAATCTCCGTCTTTTATAAGGTGTAATGATCAGACGAATATAGCACAATTCAGGGCTGGTGTCAAATCACTTTTGGCTTGACTCCAAACTTGTTTTTCAATCTCAAAAAATAATCCTCGAAATACTTCTTAGAAATATAGGAAAGCAATATTACTGTGGTTAACAGCGTCGAATAGTAAACAAGAGACCCCGTGATAATGCCTGCGTGGCTCAGGTATTTTTTTAAAACAAAAACAACTCCGAGTACCACCAGCAGATGATACATATAAATGCCGTAAGAAATTTCGCCCAGGTTGGATAACCACTTTGAACGGAACTTAAACAGATTGTGATCAATGAGCGCGACTCCAATAATCAAATATAGAAACATTGCATCCAACAAAAGATTTGAAGCCATTGGCATATCAAAAAAAATGCGCCAAAGGGATAATTCCAAAGAGCTTCCACACAACAGAAAAGACACGAGCAGACCGTAAATGGCGGCTTGAAATCCTTTCCTGTAAATAGTCAACTCCACCAAAGGCTTTTGCCGGTGGTAAACAAAATAAGCACCGAGGCCGCCAATGGCCATTGCTTCAAAACGAAAGGTGCGCATGATGTAATTGAACAATTCACTATTCAAATAATGCGTGCCAATGAACATCAGCGATAATTTTAATACAATTATTCCCACCAAAACAGGCAGTAACATCCTTCTGGCTTTTTTGAAAAGCGGTGCCCAGAATAGATAAAAGACTTCCTCAACTCCAATGGACCACAATGGTTCAAGTACATTGTTTCCAAAATAAAAAGATGCCAGTCCGGGAAGGAAAAAAACGAAATAATACCACACCTGACCGAATGTATAAGGCATCTGATAATCGATGTGGAAGACATTTACGAACAAAGGCATGATTAGAGTTCCGATGACAACCATCAAAAAATACAAAGGCCAGATGCGCAATACACGGCGCAGATAGAAGTCTTTGACACTGATGGTGCCACTTCTGCCTTCTTCTTTTAATAGCAAATATGTGATAAGAAAGCCACTCAATACAAAGAAAAAAGTTACAGCATTTCCGCCATTTCTGAAGAGACCGAATGATTCAAGATTGGAAAGTCCATTGTCTTTTCTGAGTGTTTCGGCATGGTGCAACACCACCAAAAGGGCAGCAAAAAATCTCAATGCATTCAGGCCTTCAAAAAAAGAGATGTTTTTGTATCTGTCCATTAAATGTGCGGAACATATTTGATTCTGGCAAAAGTAAGACAATCCAATAGTGCAAGCCGGTCAAGTTGTGCATGAGAATCTGTGCATATTGCGGGGCGACAGAATCGTGAACTTATTCAATTGCTTTGAGCACTACCTGCATCGTGTCCATCTCAGCTTCCTCATTCTGCCCGATCACTTCAATCTTATTCGTTTTGATCTTTCTAATCAAACCCTTGAATTCCTTTAACTCTTGCGCCACGCGCTCATTCAGTGTGTCGTTGCCGGATTGAAGATCTTTTTGGGCCAAACCAAATAAGGCGTATTGATCGAAAGTATCCGGAAGGTCGGGCAACTGACCATCCCAGATATGGAATGAATGAATTTCTTTCCACTGATGCTCGTGATAAGTCAGGATGTGACAGGTATTGAAATTCGACCAATCGGCCCAATTGATCACATAAGAAATTTCGTCACCGCCATCGCCATTCAGATCGCCTTCATTTCTAAGGTAAGAAAGCCCCAGAAGCTGATCGCCTGAGTGAATTTGCAAGGTGTCAATATTCGTATTGTCCGAAACCACAAACGACATTGGTTTCTTCTGGGTTGATAATGCGACCAATTGTTCAAATTCAGATAAATTCTCGTAGAATTTATTGGTTTCCTTGTGGTCAATACCACTGAAGTAATGTTCTATCAATTGTTCTTTTTTGCCGTCGCCATCGAAGTCACCTGTGATGATAAACCGATAACCGAAAACTGGCTTGACATCTTTTGGAATTGCATTCAGAACTTCCTGTAGTCGATTGGCTGAATTTTCTCTGGATGCTTCATTACAATCTTGAGAAATACTTTCTGCAGATGGATTGTTGGGGGTGTTTTGGCAGGAAAACAGTAAAGCAATGGCGGCAAAAAAGACGGATAATACATCAGGTGAGTAATGAATCTTCAAGTTCGAAATATTGAGAATTAGCAGAAATATGTTTCGCAAATCTATGAAATAAAACAAACCCTAACCTGGTTTCTACTCACCACTTCTCCCCAGCCAAATGCGCCCTCAAAACATCCTCCGCACTGGTCCACTTTATATCATTATACCTGCTGTTGTCTGTTGAATCCTGTTTCGCCCGATCGTCTATCATATTGTGCATGTATTGCATTCCCTGCCAGGCCGGATAAAGTTCAGTTTTACCCGGAGAAAAAAAGCGGGCCACTTTAATCAATAAACCCAATAATCCCGGACCACCTGCACGAAAGGTTTTGTATTGTTCGCCACTAACTTCACTGATTACACTTCGCATTTCATTCGGACTCTTCGAATCGCCTGCTATTCGCAAGTAACGGGGTGTTTTCGAATCAAGCGCTACGTTGGCTGTGTAGGCTGCCGTGTTGTCCATGGTGGTAAAAGTCATCGCGTGATCTGCCTTTCCCCAATACAATACTTTCTTCTGTTTGAAAAGTACCAAAGGCATCTGGCCTGTAAGCATATCGGCGAAAGCTCCATTCAAAATGGAAGTGGACTCAATGGGTGCTTTATCCAGGTATTGATGAAATTCTCTTCTCCAATCGAGGTTGCGATTTTCACCATGCGAAAATTTCGTAAAGTCGAGGGCGTAATCTGATGGGATAAATCGCTTGACTCCGGCTGCGATAGCACCATCGAGCAAGATCTTCTGGGCGTCAATAATTACTTCGCGCAAACCGGATAAAGCTGATACTACGCAATGCGCTCCTGAACAGGCTCTTGTTAGCTCTTCGACATTCCATGCCTGCACTTCAGCTATTTCAACTCCGTTCTTTCTCAATAAGCTAACGAGGTCAGCATTTAAGCTTGACGAGCGGACAATAACCCGCACTTCTGACTTCCTTTCAAGAAGAGCTTTCACAATTCTAGTTCCCAAATTGCCAGTTGCTCCGGCTACTACGATCAATTTACTCATTAACTTTTTTTTCTGAATCTTAAACAATACATTGCTTCAATTGTTCAAAGACTTTTTTTATTGCAAATAAGACCTTCCTTTTGAACAAGGTTTACTTAATGCTAACAGACATTTCAAATCAGGAACCTGATAAAAAATAATTTGCGCCTCCCATTATGGCCAGGCTCAACAAGTCTTCGTTAAGACGCCAAAGGAAGGCACAAATTATAAAAAGCAACTTCAATTTTCTATTTCACTACCGGAATATCACTGACCAACTTCCACATTCCTTTATCATCCCTGATGAGAACAATAATTGAAACGAAAGTCATTTTGCCCCCCGCGAAAGTAACCTTTGCGCTTGCAGCAGAGCCATTCAGACAAATGTTTTCGATAGTAAGCTTGCGATCATCTCCACCATATTCTTTGGTTCTGATTTTCTCAATATAAGTCTCCCTGGACATTATACTTACTTCTGTGCTACCAAATAGACGATTCATTACAATCTGGTAATTCACATCAAGACACTTCTCCAAAGAAGCAACATCATTTTTATCGCCCGCTTTTGCAAAGGCCGCAATTACATCCATGATAGCCTTTTCATCTGTAGATTGCGATGAACAACTCACGGCAGATTGTGCTGCCACGAATAGCATTAAAACTAACTTTTTCATTTTTTTGATTGGTTTAAATTATTATTGAATTTATTTAGAATAAACAAGTACATAATAAAGCCCGACTATGAAATATTCATCAGCGATGTCAAGCCTTATATTGGAAAATTATCCAATAAAAAAAACAGATAAAGAATTCATTCTAAGTTCAACCCGGGCCGTATCAAAATGAATAACTTTCAATCTATATTATCATTCAATTACCTCAATTAAAACTGAATTTTAGTAGAAGTACGCATAATGGAATGGTGCTGGAAATCGTCTTCCTGACTGTAGGCCAGAATGAGAATGATTTCCTTTCCTTGAGTGAGATCTTTGTGGTACTTACTTCCCGGCAATACAGGAATTGAAAAACTTATGCTGGTGGTTCCTTTTACCTCTGAGCCCTCCACATCTAAAACTCTCGAAACTATGCCATAATCTGTTATGGGACTATAGTTCCCCGGACTTTGGGTATAATGTTCTATAACGGCGGTCTTTCCATTCACCACTTTGCCCATGAGTAGATAAGCATTGGTGGTTTCATCGCGTTCATTAAAACCGATGGTTACCCATCCGACGGTTGGTGCGGATATTTCGAAATAAATTCTATCCACTGAAAAATGCCATTGGACAATCATTCCATTCTTTTCTATTTTTTTCATTTTATCCTGTGCATTAAGTGATGAAATAACCAACACCGATGACAGCGTTATGGAAAGGACCAAAACAATTCTGTTCAAATTTTTCATTGCATTTACTTTTTGGCTATAAATTCTATTTCAACAAGCAATTCTTCGCGACCAAGGCTTTGCACGCCAACAATGGTTGTAGCAGGACAATAATCGGATTGATAAGTATTTCTTAGAAATTCTCCAATTCTTTTTCTCTTTTCTTCATCCATGTCGGTAATATAAAATCTCAGTTGAAGTACCTTTTGCCAATTGCTTTTTCCAGAAACAAGCAAGTTGCTGATATTATCCAAAGACTGGTTGAACTGGGCTTCGAAGCCCTTGTTGCCCGTCAATTCAAATTGGTTGTTCCATCCGACCTGACCTGATCCGAAAATCAAATGATCTGAGGCCACGGCCTGGGCGAATCCAAGTTTCGCCGTATCATAAACCAGAGGCGAACGAATGATGGTCGTGTTCGCTTCACATGACTGCAATAACAGCATCCAGGAAGCCAACAATAAATAAGCTATACTATCAATCATTGTTGTATCAATTATTTATTCAAAAAAAACTAAGCCATATTCTTCTGTATTTTATCCAGCAGTTTTGTCAGTGTTTTCACTTCATTGTCCGATAGACCTTCAACACTCTTTTGCCTGTGTTGATTTACAACAGGTAAGTGTTTTAGAATAAAATCCAGTCCCTTTTTTGTCAAAACAATATTGTATTGCCTTCTATCACCAGGAACAGCCTGTCTATCGACAAAGCCCTTCTTTTGAACCAGATCAAGTGTTCTGGTAATAGAGGCCGGATCCCTCAAGGACTTATCTGCCAGATCTTTTTGTGAAATAGAATGGCTCTCATGAATAATTTTCAGCAGTATCCATTGCTCAACCGTAATATCCAATCCAAGGCGATCAAACTCTCTTTGGGAATATAGCTTTGAGATCTTGCTGGTCTTGTCTATCTGAAAAAGTACTACACTTTCAATATTCATTGATATATCATGTATTGATGGTGCAAATATAATTGATTATGGATACAATCCAAATGTTTTTTTGAGTGAATCAGTCTTATTTTCAGGTAGAGTGTTGTCAAAGCTCTCCCCCAATAGCGATGAAGATAGAATTTTTCCTTTAGGTGCAACTCTTTTTATTTCGACTTTTTTTCAATTTTTCAGATTCGCTTTTTGAAAAATAAGGACAGCATTTCTAAATCAATGATTTTCTTCGCTCAG
Organism: Flavobacteriales bacterium; assembly: GCA_031378885.1. Classification (GTDB taxonomy): domain Bacteria; phylum Bacteroidota; class Bacteroidia; order Flavobacteriales_D; family Sanyastnellaceae; genus JANNEQ01. The sequence continues at coordinate 49,313 of JANNEQ010000212.1, read as the reverse complement.
AATGGAGTTGGACGTTATCGTTCAACTTCATGCCTGGTCTGATACCAGAAAAACAATCAGGGCTTATACGGCAGTCCATTCACATAAATATAGCCGCCCAATTCTTTTATCTTTGCTTGTTTCCAGTTGCCTTGCCTTTTGATCCAAACTTCGCGATGAGCCTGAGTGGATACAATATCATCCTCACCTGATAATCCATTGGAGCGCGAAAATTTCCGGTGAAAAAACTGATTGGTAAATACCTCAGCAGTATCTGGTGCAATTAGTTTTAAACTGTCAATCCACATGTTGATCTGAACAAATTCGGTGATGACGCTCCAACTGAGTAAAATGTCTTTTCTCAAAGTATCTTTTACGATGACTCTGTTGGAGTCTGCCTTTTCATTCGACTCCAAAATAAGAGAATAATCGCATGATTTCATAAATCCATCTATGTCCCTTTTTCTTGCATATTCCGCTGTTTTGTTCATTATATCCTGAATTTCTGACCGCGCCTGAAAAGAAGCGCATTCATTCGGATCGGGCTGCGGAATTTCCGTCTCTTTCGGCTGGCAACCAATAAAAAAAACAAATGAAAACACCAGCATGAATATTTTATGACATAACATCGTGTTGTAATACTTTTTCATCTTATTCGTTTTCGTTGGCATATATTCTTTGTATCACCCATTGATATTTATTCCTATCAACTTGCCAATACCAAATGTAATGGCTCCTGCGGCCAATCCAAAAAATACTTGTCTCATACCCGAAAACCAGATACTCCTGCCTGTAAATAATGTGATAGAGGATCCTATAATAAACAAACCAATAAAACTCAACACCACACTCCACACAATGGCTGCTAAACCATTCAACCAGAAAAAAGGCAGAACCGGCAATATGGCACCGGCAGCAAAAAGAAAGAAGGAAGTAATGGCTGCCTCCCATGCGCTGCCTTCGAGTTCTTCTTTGACAATACCCAATTCCTCTTTTACCAAAAACTGATGTGCAAGATTTTTATCTTTCATTATGTCCTCTGCCATTTGTAAAGCCTGTGTTTCCGGTATTCCTTTGGCAATATAAATGAGCGCTATTTCTTTTTTCTCTCCTTCTGGGTTGGCTTCCAATTCGTCCCATTCGAGCTTCATTTGTTTTTCGTATAACTCTTGTGAACTTTTCACCGAAATCCATTCTCCCAGTGCCATCGACAAGGCTCCGGCAAGAAGTCCGGCCATGCCCGCCAATAAAACGCCACTTTGTCCTTCTGAAGCACCAGCCACGCCCATTACAAGACTGAGGTTGCTCACCAATCCATCGTTGGCGCCCAATACAGCAGCACGCAAGGCATTTCCACCAATGGTTTTGTGTCTGCCTTCAATACGCGAAATATTCTGACCGCTCACTTTGCCTTTGGATTGAATCAGTGATTCCAGAATTCTAACGTGATTCGTTTCATTGCCGGAAAGAGATAAACTTCTTCTTTGGCGCTGTTTTATATCATGGACTGCGAGGGTTTTTTCGGTGTCCATCAATATTCCAATTACATAATCATAACCCAATCTTTTACCAATAATATTGAGCACTTTTGCCCTTCCTGAAGGCCCAGGCATTTCATTTATTTTGCCTTCTGCTTTCATTTTGTCAAACATGTGCTTTGCATGGAACATCTCAATGTCCGACAAATCCTGAAAGACTTTTCTGATATTCACATCTTCTTCTGCCAATCCGATTTTGTTGTACAAAAATGAGGCATCAATTTCTGTTTGAATACTATCCTTGTAATTGTTACCCATATTTATTCTTGGTATATTCCGATTTAAAATTAATCTTTAACCTGTTGATGTGAAAATGTAAGGCCGCTTTAGCTGTTCATTGCCTGAGCAATGTAGCACAAGCCACTGGTTAATCAACATTGTCCGGTAAAAATCATTAAACTCAAGCCCATTGGATCTCCTTAATCCAAAATTTGCAATACTGAAAGGCCCGTTGAACATCTGATCAGGCATTATTATTTGTATTATAATTTCATCTTCTTTCTTTTACTTAAATCGCAGCATGGTGGTTGATTGCAGGCCCCGATGTAAAGATTAGCTGCGAATTGCATTGGTTTTATGACCTTTATCAGGGCCACTTTTTTCATTGACCCTCGTCTTGTTTTCTGTTAACCAGAGAAGTTTTAAAAGTAATTTTTGAAATTTATAACTATTTTGTTATAAATTATTACATTTGCGTCTTCCGACAATTTTAAGACCACGGCAACCTATTGCTAATGAATGTTGTCGGATATGTTTTAAGCCAAATTTAAAAAATTTAAGTATTTAACCTATGAATCTACCTTACAAATCAGCAAAAGCTTTATTTGTTCAGATGCTTTTGATGGCCTCGCTGGCCTTGCTTCCTGAGATGTTGCGGGCGCAACTTTCTGTGGCCCACAAATGGAATGAAGTTCAACTCAATGTAATTAGAAAAGACCCTGCGCGGCCTACCGTTCAGGCGCGCAACCTGGCACACATCTCGGCCGCCATGTACGACGCCTGGGCTGCCTACGACGACAACGCAGAACCCATTTTCCTCGGTAAAGCTCATGGCGGTTTTGACATTCCTTTTCAGGGTGTAGCCATTCCAACTGATGTACAAGCCGCGCAAGAAATGGCCCTCAGTTTTGCTGTGTACCGCATGCTGTACAACCGATATTCAGGCTCTTCTAACTGGTTAACTTTCCAGAAAGGATATTGCGATGCTTATTGGGCTGAGCTCGGTTATGATGCCACCAATACCTCTGCGGACTACACCGACGGCGATCCTGCCAAGCTCGGAAATTACATTGCACAGAAGATGATTGCTTATGGATTGCAGGATGGTTCAAATCAGGCTGCGAATTATGTCAATCAGTTTTACCTGGATGTTAATCCGCAATTGTATGCAGAGTTTCCCGGAAATCCTATTCCCGGTCTCGGTGATGTGGTGGATCCCAACAGATGGCAGCGTCTCTCTTTACCAAATGCACTTGACCAGAGCACCGGTGAGCCAACTCCATCTGGCGCTCCTGCGCTTACCCCTGAATGGGGCAACGTCATTCCGTTCGCTATGACCCCCGATCAAAAGACAGTGAAAAATCGCGACGGACACGATTGGAATATTTACCTTGATCCGGGAGATCCACCCTATCTGGACACAACTCTTCAGACCGTTGACTATGAAGACGACTTCTACAAATGGGGTTATGTGACGAATATTGTTTGGCACTCCATGCACGATCCCTCAGACGATGTGGTGGTGGATATATCACCCAATACCATTGGTAATATTCCGAACTCTGCGTATCCGGCAAATGGCGATTTTGAAGGATATAAAGGGTTTTATAACGTATTGGAAGGAACAGATCCCAGCGAAGGATATGATGTGAATCCTAAAACGGGTCTTCCTTATGAAGAACAATTGGTTAAGCGCGGTGACTTTACCCGAGTACTTTCTGAATTTTGGGCAGATGGCCCCAATTCAGAAACCCCACCCGGACACTGGTTCGCCATTTTAAATTATGTTACAACGCACCCACTGTTCGAACACAAATGGCAGGGAACCGGAGAAGTACTCGATCCTCTGGAATTTGATGTTCGCGCTTATGTAGCACTTGGAGGTGGTCTTCTGGATGCTGCAATCGCATGTTGGTCAGTGAAGGGTTATTATGATTACACCCGCCCCATCATGGCTATTCGTTATATGTGTACTAAAGGACAATCCTCTGACCCCGGTCTTCCCAGCTACCATCCAGCGGGAATTCCATTGATGCCCGGTTATATTGAACTTATTGAAGCAGGTGATCCTCTGGCTGGCGTGAGCAATGAAAATGTGGGGAAAATAAAATTGTACACGTGGAAAGGTCCTTTTGGTACTAACACTGGCCTTAACGATGTAGGAACTCAGGATAACGGAGTGGGTTGGAAACTGGGTATGGATTGGTGGACCTATCAGAGACATACATTTGTTACTCCTCCTTTCCCTGGATTTACTTCCGGTCACTCTACTTACTCCAGAACCGCTGCAGAAATCATGACTCTCATTACCGGAGATGAATACTTCCCCGGTGGTTATGGTGAATTCCTCGCACCAGCGAATGCATATCTGGGAGCTGAAGTTGGGCCATCACAAGATATTACCCTTCAATGGGCGAAGTACAAAGATGCTTCCGACCAATGCAGCATGTCAAGAATTTTCGGTGGGCTTCACCCGCCTCAGGATGACATTCCCGGACGCCTCATGGGCCAGGTTCTCGGACCACAGGCCTTTGAATATGCCAATTCATTTATGAATTCCAACACACCCAAAGTAGTTTCGATCGATGTGAACGACAATGTCATCAATGAAAGCAATGCCGGTGGATTACTAACTTACACCATTACGTTCAATGAGCCAATGGATCCATTGTATGAGCCATTGATCAACTTCATTGCTGATGATGCATTGGAGGCTTCACTTACATTGGACAATGCTGCATGGCTAAATGATTCAACTTTTGTGGTGTCTTATGATGTTATTGATGTTGATGAAAACCTTCACAATGTAGTTATTCAGGTTTCTGCCGGTCAGGACTTGGATGCCAATGTTCAGATACCTGCCCTCTCTGAAGTGGTTGTGATCGACACACAAGCTCCTTTTGTATTGAGTCTTGCCCCCAGCCTCAGCGAAATTGTGGACCCATCTTTGGGTGTGACCACAATGGAAGTTACCCTCATCTTTAGCGAAGAAATGGACCAAACAGTTGCTCCAATGATTGACTTCCCTGTAGAAGATGCTTCTTCATCTTTTGCCTTCAATGCTGGTTTGAGCATGTGGACAGATTCTGTAACTTTTGTTGCTGTGTACGATATTCTTGATGCGAATGTAACACTTAACAATGTTGACATTGAAAGTGTAAATGCACAAGACCTTGCGGGCAACGTACAAACCGCTTCTACCAATGCTGATGTATTGGACATCGACACCCAAAACCCTGTAGTAAATTCTTTAGTAGCCAGCGACGAAACTGTGGGGGATGCACAAGTAGGAACCGGTTTCAACCTGACCTTTATTTTCAGTGAACCAATGGACATCTTCTCTGAGCCTACGCTTATTTATCCGGGGGGAAGTCCTGAAGCTGCCATTACTTTGGATACTGAAGCAAGCGGTTGGTTGAGCCCTACACAATATCGTGTAATCTATGCCGTGCAAGACAACAACCAGGAGTACAACAACATCATATTGCAATTGTCTTCTGCCAAAGACAGCAATGGCAATATCCAGAATCCATACAATTCAATTGACGAATTTGAAGTAGATCTGAAAAATCCATTGGTGACTTCCATTACCTACAATACTGATGTAGTTTCAGATCAAAATGTGGGTCTCACAGGATTTGTTGCTACCATCCAATTCGATGATGACATGGATGAGGCAACTGACGGAACTTTAACATTCCCCAATGACAATCTTGCAGCAGCGGGAGTAACCTTCAATTCAGGAACATGGTCGGCTTCTGATACTTATGAAGCCAGTTTTACTGTGGTTGATTCAGGTGTTGAATTATCTGACATTGATGTGTTATTTGCAGGCGCTACGGACAATTCCGGTAACGGCCTAGTTTCTTCTTACAGTGTAATGAATGCATTCGGTGTTGATACTAAAAATCCGCAAGTTGTATTTGTGGGTGCAAGTAACTCCAACATATTAGCTGGTGATGACGGAACTATTTTCACCATCACTGCCGGTTTCGATGAGGCAATGGATGAATCAGCTACACCGGTTATTTCTTTCCCTGTGGAAAATCCAACTACGGTTATTACCGCGGGCGCATCTACCTGGCCTGGAAGTACGATTTACCAGAAAGAGTATTCAGTGACCACTGCGCAGCTCATTCTGCCTAATGTGGATGTGCAGGTAGCCAATGCAAAAGACCTTGCAGGTAACTTGTGCGTGACGAATATCGAAGCAGATTTATTCGATATTACTACTGGTGTTGGTGTGGTTGAATTTACGGAAGCCAATGGCCTTGTGGTTTATCCTAATCCTGTTGATCGTGGCAATGACGTCATTGTTCAATGGCAGGGTGATGCCAAAAATGTTGGCTATGTATTGTACAATGTAATGGGTGAAAAAGTGATGCTTCAAACTGCTGCTTACCAAACCGGAAACAACCTGCACATTCAGACTGAAAGTCTCAGTTCTGGTATGTATATGTTGCAAATGGAAATTGATGGACAATATAAAGTGATCAACATTCAGGTGATCCGATAAAAAGCGTTTTATCTGTTTTCAGCAAAAAGCGAAAACAGTTTCGTATAGGTTAAAAGAAGGTCGTCAAAGGACGGCCTTTTTTTTTTGCATATGGCGAATCTCTTTACAATTATTCGATTTACTTCAATCAATATTTCACGAACGACCTTCGTTTCACTGACGTAGAGCAAATTGGGAAAAATAGCAACTCATTTTCTTTTTTACCAGCTTAATTCTAGCTGAATTATTCTTTATGAAATAATCAGTATTAAGATAGGAGACATGATAACCGAATCAAGGGTTTCATTGCCACGCGGTATAGCCCACCAACACTGAAAGCCTTCGGCCATTCTTTTCGGTCTTGGTCTGGCGTGTGAGACTTACATGTTCACTGAGGTTGTCAAATTGCTACCGCGTACCCGCGACTTCTTTTTCTGTCGACGGCATGTCCCTAATCGCGCATTCTTCTTCCAGTTCTTGCGTTATAACTTAATGGAGTTTTCTTGAGGAAGAATCAATAATCGTTGAGGCATTAAGCACGTACTTTTTCCACTCTAAAGGAACTTCAGTATTTTTAATATTAGTCTTTAACCTCTTCCTTTCTGAATAAATTCTATTTCTATCCCCAAACCCTACTCTTACTACTGCTTCATTTAGATCTTGATTGTTTTGAAACCCATGTACCAATAGCTCTATAATCACTCTTGAAACAAGCGCTCGCAGTGGCTTCAAATATTCGATTACGGTATCTGGATTATAATCCTCACCATGGGCAATAGCACTGCGAATATCATAGATCTTACTTACATTGGAATAAATGATTTCACTACTCTCCACGTTATCACCACACAAAACTGCCAAGGTGCGTCGAAGGCGATTTGTTACCTCTGCTTTTCCATGGATTATACCTTCCAATGCAATACACAGAGACAAATATTTAAATTCTAAGTGTGATGCACTAAAACTTGCCAGATAATTGCTTATTGCAATGCCGATATATTTCTTATTGTTGAGGTGTTCAAAATATTTTTGAGCGAAGTTATTTATTTCTGGAATTGTTTCTTCAACTGAACACAACAAATCTCCCGGATAACAAGTCTCCATTCTTTTATCCCAATAGGATAGGTGAGATACTTGAATGATGCCTTCTTTATTGATAAGATTTATGACTTGAATTATTTGCAAATCACTCGGGAAAATAATCAAGAGTAATTTCCAGACATTTAAAATATCTTCATATTTAAATTCGTGTCTTGGATTATTCTTAACGAGAGCAAATTTTCTATCAAATTCATTATGCCCGCCCTCACGCACTTGCATTGCCAAAGAAAAATCGTCATTATTTTGGTCGGATTTTAGACTATCAATATATTTTTTAAAACCTTCTGATTGAACCTCGTAAATGGTTATGTCCTTAAATGAAAAATCAAATCGCGTCAAATCAAATTCTGTCCCAATTAATATTGGAACCAGAATCTGTTGTTTTTTACCTTCTATTGAACTATAAGTCATCGGATTATTATGTTAAGTTACAAAACTATAAAATCATTGCAGAATATGAGAATCTATTATCGGTTTATATCTTTAACTTAAAGGTTATTTATTAAGCTGTGACACGTTGCTTATCTCTCTACAATAACCCTCTCCGACTGCATCACCTTTCCTCCACTTACCAAACTCAAGATATAATCGCCGGTAGAAACACCTTCGGTGTCCAACAGATAAGTGGTGTCCACACGCTGTGGCTTGAAGGACTTGATGAGCCTGCCTTGCAGATCGTGCAATTGAATTTCGCTTTGAACCAAAGAAAGACTTTGTATATCCCTCAGATAAACATGAATAAAATCTCTTGATGGATTAGGGCCATATTTGAAGTATTTCAATTCAGCCGACTCGACTTCTTCAACCCCTACCACACAATTTTCGTCGCAGCCCGGAACCAGACAACCACAGGCATCGAGCTTTACTATCCATCCTTGTTGAACTGGAAATTCAAGATTGGGATTCTGACTCCATGCATCACTGGCATGGCCACAAAAGACTACACCTCCGTCGGGAGTGGCTTTGAGGTCGATGGCTTGGTGTAAATCGAATTGACTTTCTACATAATGATAATATCTGGTCCACATTAGATCACCAGAGAGGCTGTTGATTTTATGGACGCTTACTTCTGTAGTCAAATCGTCATCCTGATAATAGCTATAGTAACCCGTAGCCATATAGTTTCCATCGATACCCAATACCAAATTATAAAGGGAAAAAAAAGCATTCGATTGTTCTGAATAATCGCCGATACCCGTGCTCCAAATCAGACTTCCATTATCATCCAATTTCCATAATGCACTTTTTGAATTAATGTAACCACTCTCACAAACTGAACCTGCGCAAACTATGCCATTATCATAGAGCAAAGATTGCATGGTAACTGAATAATTATCCCAAACAGATTCATCTATTTCACCAATATTGACTCCATCAGAACCTAGTTTCAATAGCAACAAGTCACTTTCACATGATGAACCATTAATCCCACGAAAAATAGCAGCCATAATACCTCCTTCCCTTGGAATCATTGCATAACAAGTTTCCGGGTCAGCTTCCGTAGCATAGATATAATGCCAGAGTTCGTTGCCGTATTTGTCAAGATGCCAGATGCAAACATCATTGGCCGTTATAGGATCGGATATTCCGGCAGTGAAATAAACGGAACTGTCTGAAAGTAAAATGGTATATCTCGGATTGATAAACTCATCGCCGCCTTGTTCAATATAATAGGGAGAATAGTATATCCTTGTCTTCAATGTATCTCCCAAGGCATTGTACCAAATCAATCGGGCAACAGAAACCCCCGAATCATCTTCTGATACTGCTTGCTGAATATAATAATTTGATAAATACGAATAACTATTCTCTTGTGTAAAATTTTGAAAGGCTGAATCTCCAAAGCGAACCTCACCAATATTTTCTCCGAAAGAATTGAAAGTTGTAAATAGAATATCAAAATGAGCATTTGGAACAGTATCAACCGTCAAGCCGCAAGTGAGATAACCATCTTCGAGTACCTGAACCGAATGATAAATAGTTGTGCCCACCCCGTAGCTTCTGGTACTGAAAGTTTGGCTAATACTATTAAAAGAAAAAAACATCAGGCAAAGCCATAAAATAACTTTGCCTGATTTTGTATATTTCTTATTAGTGAACCACATTAATCTTTTCGGTTTGTAGTATGCCGGAAGCTTTGGAGAGGCTAATATAATAGCTACCAGGTGCGAAACTACGGGTGTCTATTACTATTTGTTGGTGTGGGTCTTTAACCTGAATAGTGGATATCAATTTACCTTCACCATCCGCGATGCGAATGCTTTCATTTGTCAATACAATTCCCTCCAGGTTTATGTTGATTTGTAGCATTTCATTGGCAGGATTGGGATAGATAAGCATCAGATTGATGGCTTGAATGGTGGTGTTTCTGGTGGTCAATGACCTCACTTGTCCACTGGCCCCATCATAATAAGGTGGAATAAAATGGTCTTCTCCATAAAAGGTATTCAGCACGGTCATTGCCTTTTTGCCTGCGTGTGTTTGGTGATAAGTAGAGGCCAATTGGTCGATAATGGCTTTGTCCGACGAGGATAATTTGTCCCACTCCGGATCATCGGTGGCCACCGAAAGCCACAGCCCAAAGGCTTGCCGTTCGTTTTTCATTTCGCGTGTGAGGTGAAGGTGATCGCCCAAATCTTCAAATCGCTGCTGGGCGCCTTGTGCATCTTTATCAGACAAAAGAATGTCCATGATAAGAAACTCAGCGGTGAGGCTCTCTAAATCTTCCAGCTCTTGTACCAACTTGCTTCTTGTAGACGAAGGTTGGCGTAAATGGTATTTGATCAATGGATTGGCCGCTTCCAGATAACGCATGTGGTTGCGGGCCAGGGCGGATTCTATTTCTTCTCTGAGGGCGCTCAAATTGTTTACCTGGAGCAAAATGCTGATCATATATTCTGGAAAGTCGCAATCGTTCTGCAGATAATAGATAAACCTGCCGTTGACCGCTACATTGGGATTGGCTGTAAAAATTTCTAGGGCTATGGCTTGGGGAAAACCATCGAGGGTTTTGTCGGCCAGGTCGTACAGCACTTCTTCGCTTACGTAGGGTGAAATGCCCAACAAACGACTTCTGGTGCCCCAAATATTCTGGTCCCAGGTATTTTCTACTTCATCCATCAATTCTTGTGTGCTGCCATCGTCGATGATGGCTTTATAAAGGTATTTGCTGGCCAGCCAATCTTGTTTGGAACTTGTAAGTGCGGCTTGCCAGTTCAATACATAAGTACTATCCTTATCTCCCAGATTGGGAATCATTTCAATGACAATACTCTCACAGGCGTTGTTATCACTTGTAGGAGATAGAAAAAGTAACCCGTTATATGTGCCTGGTTCTTCAAGACTACCAGTACCATACAAATAATTGATATTCTGCAAGCCTTCGTTGCTAATATTCCATTCAACCGGATTGGGCGAAAAAGTATTACCTGCCGATTTTTCAAGAGGGTCTCCAAACAATTGAGACCCCAAATCACTCTGCCACGGGCTGATACTCGCCGCCGTTCCATTGTCCGGAAATTCAGAAACCAGCAAATCGGTAATGCTTCCCAAATGGTGGTTGCAGACATAGCGCACGCCTTCTTCGTTTACACTGTTCTGGCCATTGGCAAGGTTGGCATAATTGCAATTGATAATGGTGTTGTTATAGACTTCTTCATTTCCGGTAACAATATCACGTATTCGAATACCAATTGTGGCTGCACTGCCAGACAATGGATAGCCAGTCAGTTCGTTTTCGCTGAGCAAGAAAAATCCGCCGCCGTCGATAACAATACCTTCTCTGTCAATTTCTTCGGCATCCAATCCAGCAATGCCTGTGCTGTTGCCAACATCTATAGTATTTCTAACAATATCGTGGAAACATACTCCACGGGTGAGAATACCAATTCTGTTGTTGCCAAAGGTGGATTCGCGCACGATCATGCCGTTGTATGGATTGGTTAAAACCGTGTTGTAAATAGCAATATCAAATCCCTCGAAGGTGGATAAACCTGCGTCATCGCCGTCGATATCAATGTCATCCACATCGAATCGGGCATCTACGGCATTGATGGCACGACCACGTTCAGACCATACACCGTTGCTCATATTATTGGCAAATGCACATGATTTAAAGCCATTTCCTTTCGCCAGATGCATCAATACATGTTGTTGAAAGGCTTGCCCAAAATGATTGTTGTACTCATCATTCACCAGAAAATTGCATTCATAATAAGAGAATGGCCCAACAAAATCTGTGTCATCATCGTATTGCTCCGACTTTGAAATATCGAGGGCCGTTCTGTTATTTTCGAATGTAACACCCGTGCAGGTAACATTGCCAGATTCATAAGGGCCGTCCCAGGCGTACATGTCGGGATACATTATGCCCCTTATTGCATATTTTATAGACCCACCTGTCATGATTAAATTTCCGGGGCCATCTCCAATGTTATTGCCCACACTTTGTACCCATATACCCTTCCAGTTTTGTTCGCAGGTAGTCAAGTTACAGTTGGTCATCACTACCAGTGCGCCTTCCAGAATAACAAGTTGGCCCTCGTTTGCAAAAACAAAGTTTACATTTGTAAATACCGCTTCGCCCAGGGGAATGATAAGATCGGCGCCGAAGGTGATGGTTTGGTTATTCCAGTTTTGCCCTGCGTAGATTATAGTTTCAGGAAAGTTTTGTTCTGTTGTAATTTCAACTGTGGTGGTGCTTTGGCAATTGTTTTCATCAGTAATCACCACTTCATATTCGCCAGGGCAAAGCGCGTTCTGGTCTGTGTCATCGGGCCAGGTGATAGTTAAATTGCCTGTACCTCCTGATGCCGTAACCACCACACTGGCATCGCAATAAGGTGAGCAAGAGGTGGAAAAATTACCAGACACTTCAGTTGTTATAGGCGAGATATCGGATTCGGAAATCACGATATGTTCAATGGCTTCGCAATTATTTTCATCCATTATCACGACTTCATACTCACCCAAGCAAAGCGCATTCGGGTCTGTGCCAACAGGCCATGTAATGGTGAAATTGCCTGTACCTCCTGATGCTGTAACCTCTGCCGTGGCATCGCAAACGGACAGGCAAGGAACCGACAAATTACCCGACACTTGAGTAGTAATGGCTAAAGGCCCTGAAATAATTATATGCTCTATTACCTCGCAATTATTTTCATCAGTTACCACCACGTCATATTCGCCTAAACAAAGAGCGTCTGGGTCAGTGCCAACAGGCCAGCCAATGGTTAAATTGCCTGTACCTCCTGATGCTGTAACCTCCGCACTGGCATCGCAAACGGACGCGCAAAGAACCGACAAATTACCAGAAACTGACGTCGCAATGGCCAAAGGTTCTGAAATTGTGAATTCAAAATCCTGGCCACAAAGATTGCCCACTGTAACGGTACAATGGTAATTTCCCGGACTTAAATTGTCAATGGTGTTGTTGTCGGGCAGATCTCCATCCCAATCGAAAGCCACGCCGTTGCCACCCGCTTCTACCGCCAGCTCAATTTTTCCATCGCTCAGGTTTGTGCATGAAACCTGATCAATATGAGGCTCAACAACAAACTGATAAGTAAGGTTGATGGAGGCAGGACAAACATAGTTTTCTCCGTCAGAGGCAGTAATTTCATAGATATTGCCCGGTAAATTATCCAGGCTCAATGTACTCACCTGATTGTATTCGGTTCCATTGATATTCCAGTCGTACAAATTATTACCCAGATTAAAGTGATCAATACTCAATTCTAAAGTTCCTGAGTTCGGGGTGTTGCAATCCGCTACACCCATTGTTGCATTCATTTGTAAACCCTTCACCCAAATCTCTCTGGTGGAACGACAGGCTTCACCTCCCCATGGATTAATCAGAATACCATTGTTGTCGTAATTTGGATAGCTATTGGTTGTAGTTAAACTGGTTATTCGAACAAGCAGGTGCTCGGGAACTGTGGTGATTGTGATTGGAGTATTAAAGGCAACGCTTTGTTTAGTTAGTACGATTTCCGAACTCACGTCATAAACACCCGTTGACCCAGGCTCAATATAGCCAAAAATCAATTCGGCAGAATAGCCTTCAGGGTTAGCCAAGTTAATCTGGATGCTACCATTGTCGTCCTCTCCGCATACGTAATCAAGAATTTCGACTTCATAATCAATTCCGGAATATTGCGGCGACAAAGCCATTTCAATCGCAGCCGTTGCATTTACTTTGCCATGGCCGAATTTGTTCGAATGCCCCTCTGTGTCATATTCTGTAGGGTCTCCAATTTTTGTCGCAGTTTGAAAGAGTATTTCTTCAACTTGCTCAACGGTAAGACAAGAATTGGCTGAAAGTATTAATGCCGCTACAGATGCTACTTGAGGAGTTGCTGCTGAGGTTCCATAAAACCTACCTGTATAGTCGTGTGGATTTCCGTAAACAGAGCTGGACGGCAATTCTTCACCTAATGGAATCTGGGATTGCGCGTAATTAATTGCCCATGGGTTGGATGGGTCCGGTGTCATTTCAGATACAGTTAAATCGGTGGTCCAAACGTTTCTTTCTTCGCCGACAATTGGAGCAGGCTGGCTATTCGGATTATTAGAATCGGGCGAATAAGCTCGGTAATCACTTGCTGAAGGAGCTACAATATCAACGAGCGGATCGGTAGGACTATAGTCTGCCTGAGTGTCACCTCGGTCGCTTGCACCCACAATAATCAAATGAGGTATTGATGCCATATCAGGATTCAGCACGTTACCATCAATTCCATCATGATGACTTGCATTATTGAATGCCGCTCTGCAAACCAAAAGTCCGAATTGGATAGCATCGTCCAAAGCATACTCCCCTGCTATACAACTAATCGGGGAAAGACCGCCACTCAACGACAAAACTCTTGCGCCATTCAAAATGGCAAAATAAAAACCACCACATGACTGGCTTAATGATACGTAATAACCGTCCATTACAGGCATTAATCTACATCTAGGTGCAACACCGGTAACTCCGATATTGTTATCCATTTCGGCACTTATTATTCCTGATACGCAGGTACCGTGTGAACGCTGAGGATTAGCAAAGATACCGTATGGAAAGCCACCGAGGTCTGCATCAGGCAATCGGCAGATTTTTATCTCAGGTATATCCGGATGGTCAAGCTGAGGGGGATCATGCAATACGGTAATCAACACTTCCGGATCTCCTGTGGTCAAACTCCACCCATCAACCAAATTTATGTCAGCACCAGGCTGACACAAGAGACCATTGCTGTCGTACTGGCCCGTATTTTGCAAATTCCATTGCTGTTTAAAAAACTCATCATCAGGAATGTGAGAGGCTTTGATCACCTCCAAAATAAAATTTGGATCGCAGTACTTAACCAGACCTGATTCGTTCAGTGTCTTCGAAACACCCAAAGGATTAGTTGTTTTATACACCTGAAAAAAAGTAAAATCTTCTGATAAAGTCAAGTTATGCGACAATAAAACAGCGTTTCTGACTGACAATGGAACACTGTCGTTAAATGCCAGTACCACCTCGCACTTCATGCGCACCTTCTGGCCATTACTGGTATGGTATTGCGGAAGTACGTCATAAACTCCCTGCTCTAACAAGGCCACAGAACTTGCCTCTCCATCTACTACATAAAAATTCTCAACCAATCTGGTGTAAATCAAGTTGTGCTGATCCAACAGACTTTCGTTGGGGGCGCCTAAAAATTCCAGCGTACACTTGGCAGAATCTGGATAAAGAAAAATACTATCTCCACGATAATAATAAAAATCGGTTTGAGCATTTGCCATAATTGACAGCAAAAGACTTAAAAAAATAAATAAAATCGTTCTCATTGTTTTTTGGTTATTTAAATAGAAAATATTCAGCAAGATGCGCACTCAGTAATTTGGTAAATTCAATTTTACTTCACTTATAGAACTTATCGGTAAACAGTTTGGTTAACGCGTGATTGTTTAGTCGTTCAAACATAAACAATTTTCTAACTACTCATCGAATTGTTCAAAAAAAAAAAAAAATGAAAATATCGGACGATTTTTTTTTGCCACCCTTTCCATGTGTTTCATCGCAAAAACCCTCCAAGATACTATTCACCAAACCAACCCGTCCGTACACTTTACTTAATTTGCGACCACCCTGCTCTGCAATTAGCTCATTTGTGTCTAATTCTTTTCCTTTATTTCCTGTAGAAAAAACACTACTCAAAATTATTTTTTTAGACATCCCTAAATTATTATTTTTGCCCCATGAAAGAATCAGCGGAGAATTACCTCAAGGGAATTTATGCCCTTTCTGCAAAATATCCGGAAGGCGTTACCACCAATGCCCTGGCCGAAAAAATGCAGACAAAGGCATCCTCTACCACCGATATGCTGCAAAAACTGAGCGAAAAGGGTTTGGTGAAATACAAACCTTATTATGGCTCCAATCTCACGGCAAAAGGAAAAAGGGCTGCGCTCGACATTGTGCGCAGACACAGGCTCTGGGAAGTTTTTCTGGTGGATAAGCTAGGCTTCAACTGGGATGAGGTACACGAAATAGCGGAACAACTGGAGCATGTAGTTTCTGATGATTTAATCACACGACTGGATGAGTACCTTGGCTCTCCGCGTTTTGATCCGCATGGCGATCCTATTCCGGACAAAAAAGGAAATATCATCGATCACCGCAATGCAAAGTCTATTGCGGCTTTCGCCAAAGGTGACAAACTGGAAGTGGTGGGTGTAAATGAAAGCTCTGCACCTTTTCTTCAATACCTGGAAGGACAGGATTTGCGACTGGGAAACAAAATAGAGATTCTGGCTGTTTTCGATTACGACCAATCGATGCGTGTGAAGGTATTCAAAAAGGAAATAATGCTCTCAAAACAAGTCTGCGAAAATTTACTGGCCACTAAAATCAACCGATCATGAATCAGAATCCTTCCAATGCTTCGCTGTCTGAAGTTCATAGTTCGGTGGATACTACACGCCCTACTTCATGGTGGCGAAAATTATTTGCCTTCATGGGGCCTGCCTATCTCATCAGTGTGGGCTACATGGATCCTGGCAACTGGGCCACCGATCTGGCCGGAGGAAGTCAATATGGTTATGCACTGATTTGGGTGTTGCTCATGAGCAACCTCATGGCGCTATTACTTCAAAGCCTGAGCGCGCGGTTGGGAATTGTAAGAGGCCGCGATCTTGCGCAAGCTTCACGCGAGACCTATCCGAAATTTGTGAATCTGTCGCTTTATGCGCTGGCCGAAATTGCCATTGCTGCCTGCGATCTGGCTGAGGTACTGGGAATGGCCATCGGCCTTCAACTTCTGTTTGATCTGCCACTTCTTTGGGGTGTCACCATTACAGTACTCGATTCTTTTATTCTTCTTTTTCTGATGAATTACGGTATTCGAAAAATGGAAGCATTTATACTCGGACTTGTTTCGATTATTGGCATTTCTTTTTTGGCTCAGATGATTATTGCCAAACCAGCCATTGGAGAAGTGGTGAAAGGTTTTGTTCCTTCATTACCTGGCGAAACAGCATTGTACCTGGCCATTGGTATCATTGGCGCCACGGTGATGCCGCACAATCTCTATCTGCATTCGTCGCTGGTGCAAACGCGTAAAATTGACCAGACAAAAGAAGGCATGCGCAAAGCCATTCGTTTTAATGTGATTGATTCGGCCATTGCACTCAATCTTGCTTTTTTTGTAAATGCCGCCATACTTATCCTTGCAGCTTCCACTTTTTTTAAAAATGGTTTTTTCGAAGTCGCCGAAATTCAGGATGCACATCAACTTCTCGAACCACTTTTGGGTTCGGCATGGGCACCAACTTTATTTGCCATTGCGCTGATCGCCAGCGGACAGAGTTCTACCATCACGGGAACCTTGGCAGGACAAATAATAATGGAAGGTTATATCAACCTGCGCATTCAACCGTGGATTCGCAGACTGATTACACGACTTATCGCCATCATTCCGGCGCTATTGGTCATCGGAATATTGGGCGAACAAATGACCGGGAAAATGTTGGTACTGAGTCAGGTTATTCTCAGCCTGCAACTTGGATTTGCGGTGATTCCACTCATTCACTTTGTAAGCGACAAGGGAAAAATGAAAGGTTTTGAGATCAAACCTCTGGCTAAATTTCTGGCGTGGTTTTCTGCTGCAATTATTGTTTCGCTCAATGTGAAACTGGTGTTTGAAACCATTGTGAAATGGATAGGTGAAGCTGAAAACCCAACTGTAATGTGGCTCACTTTGGTGCCTATTGCCGCTGGAATTTTTCTCCTACTCCTTTATGTAACCTTTGCACCATTTTTCCAAAGGCTAAAAAAAGAAAGAAAGTTATTGCATCAAAGTGGCAAAACGTTTCAAACGATGGCCATCCGACCGTATGAAAAAATTGCAGTAGCCATTGACTTTTCATCCATGGACACTCTCAACATCAGTAGCGCGTTGAAGCAAGGCGGCAAACAAGCATCTTATGTGTTGATTCATATTGTAGAATCAGCAGGTGCACATCTGTATGGCAGCGACATCAAAGACTTTGAAACCATTGAAGATATAAAGAGCCTGGAAGAATATGCTGCCCAACTTGTAAAAGAGGGTTACCGCTGCGAAATAAAAATTGGATTTGGAAATCCCAAAAGGGCCATTCCGAAACTGGTCAATGAGACAAATGCTGATCTATTGGTGCTGGGCGCACATGGACATCATTTTCTCAAAGACCTTATTTTCGGAACAACGGTCGACGCTGTCCGCCACCGCGTAAAAGTGCCACTATTGATTGTAAAATAATTACAATCCTTTGTTGAGCAATTCGCTGTATTGATCGCGAAACTCTTGTTTCCAGTCCACTTCGAATTTAGGTAGGTGGAAAAACAATCCATCATAATCAGTACAACGGCCGCTCATATAATTGCGAAAGCAGGTTTGCTGATCTTCCTGTAATGAGGCAAATGCCATTAGGGTTCTGAGATGTCCTGACATGATGTAATCATTCAGTTCCCACATTCCCAGTGGGCCATACAATACATGTATGCGGCCATCTTTGAGAAAACAAATGGTACATTCACCATTCTTTTTGAAATAGTAAATTTTACCCAAAGTGTACTTACCAGATGCACGTCCGTATTGAATTCCACCAACCTGTGGGCATTCATGGAATCCTTCGCGAAGAAGCAAGTCCATGAAGTCCTGGGAGGCTGTGTGTCCGTGAACCTGTGTAGGTACGGAGCGCAAATTGATCATTGTGTTCATCATATCAATAATGTTTAGGTTGCGAAGAAGCAATGCCTCGTTGTAATGTATTTACAATGAGAAAAAAACTTTGAAATTTCCCTGGAGGGTAATTCTGAGATAATTTAAACCTCAGTTTTTTGTCGGTTTTTTTTACCACAAAAGGCTCTGTAAGAAAGTCTGGCAAAGAAGAATGCGAATATGACTTGTTACTTCTCAGGCGTTTTGTTTGAACCACAAAGGGAACGGAGGAAACAAAGAATAAAATACGGTGCCTGGGGTGATTGTAAGATCTGTTATCGCTTTCTCAAGTCTGTAGTGCCTGGGTATTTATTTTTTTACCATAAAGGGAACGGAGGAAACAAAGAATAAAATAAGGTGCTTGGGGTGATTGTATGATTTGTTCTTGCTTTCTCAAGTCTGTAGTGCCTGGGTATTTATTTTTTTACCACAAAGGGAACAGAGGAAACAAAGAATAAAATACGGTGCTTGGGGTGATTGTAACATCTGTTATCGCTTTCTCAAGTCTGTAGTGCCTGGGTATTTATTTTTTTACCACAAAGGGAACGGAGGAAACAAAGAATAAAATAAGGTTCTTGGAGTGATTGTAAGATCTGTTCTTGCGTTTTGGCGTCTGTAGTGCATATGTGTTTACTTTTTTTACCACAAAGGGAACGGAGGAAACAAAGAATAAAATACGGTTCTTCGGGCGATTGTAAGATCTGTTCTTGCGTTTTGGTGTCTGTAGTGCATATGCGTTTATTTTTTTACCACAAAGGGAATGGAGGAAACAAAGAATAAAATAAGGTTCTTGGGGTGATTGTAAGATCTGTTTCTGCTTTCTCACGTACTTGGTGCATAAGTGTTTATTTTTTTTACCACAAAGGGAACGGAGGAAACAAAGAATAAAATAAGGTTCTTGGAGTGATTGTAAGATCTGTTCTTACTTTCTGGCGTTCGTAGTGTATATGTGTTTACTCTTTTTTACCACAAAGGGAATGGAGGAAACAAAGAATAAAATAAGGTTCTTGGGGTGATTGTAAGATCTGTTGCTGCTTTCTCAGGTACTTGGTGCATAAGTGTTTATTTTATTTTTTTACCACAAAGGGAACGGAGGAAACAAAGAATAAAATGAGGTTCTTGGGGTGATTGTAAGATCTGTTCCTGCTTTCTAAGGTACTTGGTGCATAGGTGTTTGTTTTTTTACCACAAAGTGAACAGAGGACACAAAGAATGCTTACCGGGAATCATACCAGCATATGGCGGACGCTCATAAAATCGGCGAAAAATCAGCGAAAAATTGGCGTAATCCGCGTTCCAATAAAAAAATGGAACAATCATTCATGAAATAGAACCCGGATTTTCAAACACGAATAAAACCTTACCTTTCATCCATCTCTTGCCGCCTTTATTGCTGCAAAAGAAAGGGCTATTGTTTTCACTATTTACAATCTGGTACAATTCCCGATAAGCAAAAAACAAAGAAAAAATACAGCTCAGTTGCTGCTGATGTGATTTGTTATAAATACTACACTTGCACCTAAATCCAAGTGTCTGGCTTTTCTTAATTTATGGCGTCGAGAGCGATTTATGCTCATTTTCTTGTAGAAAACTCGGTGTTTCACCCGACGAACATTTGTGGAATTCTGGATTTACCCTGCCTACATTAGCGCACCAAAAAAAATCAGGATGAAACTTCAGAATTATGCACAAGGCCAATGGATTGCTGGCTCAGGTGAAGGCAAATCACTCTACAATGCTATCACTGGCGACGAGGTGGCCACGGCCAACAGTGAAGGACTCGATTTTGGTGCTATGCTCGCCTATGCGCGGTCAACAGGAGGAATGGCCCTGAGGAAAATGACTTTTCATGAACGCGGGCGCATGCTCAAAGCGCTGGCTCTTTTTCTCAATGAAAAGAAAGCTGCCTACTATGAACTGAGCTATGCCACTGGTGCTACCAAAATAGACAGTTGGATTGATATTGACGGAGGAATAGGAAATCTCTTCGCCTATGCAAGCTTGCGCAAGTTTTTTCCCAATGAAAGATTCTATGTGGATGGCGATACGGCCAAACTTTCGAAAGCAGGCTCTTTTATCGGTCACCATATTATGGTTCCGAAAGAAGGTGTGGCCATTCACATCAATGCTTTCAACTTTCCTATCTGGGGAATGCTGGAGAAAATTGCGGTGAACTTACTGGCGGGTGTTCCGGCCGTAGTAAAGCCGGCCACGCTCACCTCCTACCTTACCGAACTGATTACACGCGATATCATAGCTTCAGGCATTTTACCAGAAGGCTCATTACAACTGATCTGTGGAAGTGCTGAAGGTATTCTGGATCATGTGACTTCGCAAGATGTTGTCACATTCACAGGAAGCGCTTCAACCGGAAAAAAATTGAAGAGCCATCTGAGATTGCTCGAAGAAGCTGTGCCATTTAACATGGAAGCTGATTCGCTGAACGCGGCAGTATTAGGCCCCGATGCAACTCCCGGAACTGAGGAATTCGATCTTTTTATCAAAGAAGTGAGAAAAGAAGTGACCGTAAAATGTGGTCAGAAATGCACGGCCATCAGAAGGGTAATTGTTCCTGAAAAATATGTGGAAGATGTTCAGATCGCACTGGCTCAGGCATTTTCCAAAACAGTGATAGGTGATCCGCGCAACGAAAGTGTACGCATGGGTTCATTGGCAGGCATGTCGCAACGCAAAGACGTTTTAGAAAAACTCGAACTATTGCGCAAAGAGTCTGAACTTGTTTATGGCGATCCCGGAAAAGTAGATGTATTGGGCGGTGACAATGGAAAAGGTGCTTTTATATCGCCTATGATTCTGTTGAACAAAAACCCATTTAAAAATACAGCATCGCATGAGGTGGAGGCTTTTGGCCCGATTACCACCATCATGCCCTATAATAACCTGGATGATGCTATTGAGCTGACCAAAATGGGCAAAGGTTCGCTGGTGTGCAGCATTACCACCAACGACAATACCATTGCTAAAGACTTTGTATTGGGCTCTGCCTCTCATCACGGAAGAATTCTGGTACTCAATCGCGAGAGTGCAAAAGAAAGTACAGGCCACGGTTCGCCCATGCCATTGCTCGTGCATGGAGGCCCCGGACGCGCAGGTGGTGGCGAAGAAATGGGTGGAAAACGCGGCGTATTGCATTACCTGCAGCGCACAGCTATTCAAGGTTCTCCTTCCACACTTACGGCCATTACCAATGTTTATCAGTATGGCGCAAAACAAGAGGAAGCCAATCCTCATTTGTTCAGACAATATTTCGAAGATTTAAAAATCGGCGATACTGTTTTCACGCACAAGCATACCGTAACTGATGCAGACATTGTGAACTTTGCCAATGTAAGTGGCGATAATTTTTATGCGCATATGGATGCTACTTCTCTTGAAGGAACCATATTCGAAAGAAGAGTGGCGCATGGATATTTTGTTTTGTCGAAAGCAGCAGGATTATTTGTGGATCCGAAAAAAGGACCCGTATTGCTTAACTACGGACTGGAAGAGGCGCGATTTACAAAGCCGGTTTACCCTGGTATGACCATCGGTGTGCGTTTTACTGTAAAAGAAAAAGTAGATCAGGAGAAAAGAACGCCGGAGGATATAGCCAAAGGAATTGTGAAATTTCTGGTGGATGTTTTCGACGAAACCGGAGAAACGGTTGCACTTGCTACAATTCTTACCATGGTCAAAAAGAAAGATCAAGAGTGAGGGATAATCTGAATTCAATTTATTCAACGCAAAAGAAAATCATAATTGTTTTTCTGATTGTATTGTATGGACTTTGCCAAAATACAGCGCATGTAATGGCTCAAACCTCATCCAAAGAGAAGGAAGCCATTCGCAAAATGCTGGTGGCAGATCTGGATACTTTGCACGCTGTTATACTGCGCACACATCCCAATCCTTTTGCTTTCTGCTCAAAGACTGCATTTGAAAATGCATTTGAAGAGGGCAAAAAAACAATCGACAGTACATTTCGCATCAGCGATTTTGCCAGGCTCACGGGCATCATCGTCAATACCATGCGCGATTCGCATACAAGCATTGATTATGCAGGACTTATTAATCAACATTTCGAAACCAAAGGATTATTTCTGCCACTTGATGTAATCTGGATTGACAACAAAATTTACGTTGAAAATGATTACGACAGCCTGATCACAAAAGGCTCACAGCTCATCAGAATCAACACCTTCGAAGCAATGGACATCTATGCCAAAGCACTTGATCTGGCAACTATCGAAGGCAATGCTGAAGAAGGGAAATACAGAATTGCGGACGCCTTGTTTTCTATTTCACTGGCCTTGTTTGGAAAAGTATACGACAGTAACCTTGTAGAAGTAATTCCACCTGGAAAAACGCAAAGTATTACGCTCAAACTCGAAGGCTACAATAAAAAAGTCTACACTAAGCGCAGAACAAAAAGAATGTCCACCAAGGCATTTCTCCCTTATGAACTTGTGTTCGTTCACCATGATTCTACAGCCATTCTGCGCATCAGCACCTTTGCTCCGCCATTGGCGCGCAAATACAAGAATTTTATTGAACGATCTTTTAAAACCATTCAGAAAAAGAAATGTAGCAACCTGATTATCGACATACGCGACAATGGCGGAGGAAGTAGCGGCTGGGTCGAGTACTTCTATTCATTTCTGGATACTGCCGGATACAATACACCAAATAATATTATTGCCCGAAATAGTGTGCTTGCATTACAAAGGGCCCGATTGTTCAATCGTGGTATTACAAGAATTCTCACAAGGTATTTTTTCAAAAAAGACGAGGATGTACAGAGCTTCAGAAAGTGGACTGCATTGCCCATTGGAGCTTATGATACCATTTATTTTAATGAGCCAACAGTGCAGAAAAAATCATTGGTATATACAGGTAAATGTTATCTGCTCATCAATGGACTAACTGCTTCTGCGGGTGTAGATTTTACCAATCAATTTAAAAGAACACATAGAGGGCCGGTGATTGGAGAACCTTGTCTGGGGCCTGTTTCAGGAACATTCGGCAATCCGGCGGCGTACAAACTTCCCAATTCTCATCTCTCTCTTTTTATAGCCACTATCCGATACAACAACGACCGGACTTTTCAATATACCAAAGATCCGATTCAACCGGATTTTACTGTGCTCAGCACACCAGAGGATATTGCCAAACGAAGGGATACACAATTAGAATTTGTCAAATCATTAATTCAACATCCATGAAGTACCGATTGATATTTATGTTCTTATTTACTGCCGGAATTACTGCAAATGCGCAGCTTGACTCACTGGCTTTTGGAGATTACCGCGAACAGATACTCAGACTCTATCCAGATGAGGCCTTGGTGCTCAATAAGATTCACGCTTGTGGAGATTCACTTTCCACAAAAAGAGCAGGGGTTTATTCTGCGCAATTGGACAGTCTCTCTGACCTGACCAATACTTCATTGAGCAAAAGTATAATCATCTCAGCACTGATGGAAAAGTACCAATGGAATGTACTTCACAACCGGAAGACAGAGGCTCTGGTGGCATTGCAGAAGGCACAAAAAGTGACTACTGAAATGGGCGGGCATGAGAATTTTGTCCGACTCAATCATGAAATATTTTCCAATGAACTGGAGAAATGCGGCGATTACATGGGAGCACTGGCCTCAAACAGGTTATTGATGCAAACGGCTACATCGCTTTTTGAAGTAGAAAGAGATTCACTTGAAAATGCCTTGACGCTGATAGAGGAAGACTTGACTAAAAACAAGAGCTTAATGGAAAAAAATTCAAAAGCTGAAGCAGAGAAGACACTTTATTATCAGATTGCCATTGGTGGCGCAGTTCTGCTGGCTTTGCTTCTGGGAATTTTGCTAATTGCCCAATCGGCCAAATGGAAAAAGAAATTGAAGTCTGGCATTGATGTATCATCAGAGAAAAAAGAAGAGCTGGAAATACTTTCGTCTAAACTCAATGTTGCGAAAAATTCTTTGGAACAAATGAAAACAGCGGCCCAACATACCATCAACAAACTCAATGACATGGATGTATCGCAGAGGCGCGCATTCCAATCTGTGAATCAACTGGAAAGTGAACTGGAACAGCCGATGAGCGAATTGAAAAATATCACCGAAGAACTGAAAAGCACTGTACCTGTGGCCACATTTATGAGCTTGCAAAATGTATTGGGCAGAATGCACGGCGGAATGAAGAAGCATCTGAAAGAAGCTCAGGAAGCGCTAAAGCCGAAATAATACCGCTCACAAAAATAATATAGTCCAACCTGCCTGCCGGCAAAGGCAGGTTTCGGCTACACCTCATAGTACTATTTATTTTTAGTGGCGGCATAACCAATTCACAAAATAATTTACCCTTTGGGTGAAATTATATTTGGAATTGGTATAAATTATTGAATCACCGGAGGGTGCACAAGACATGGAAGAGTATATGCGTGCCTGCTTCATGACCTCGCAGATCATTCGGATCAATATTGAACCTATTTGGTGCCGGCCACTACAAATTTCAACACCACACTCTTCTCTCCTACTTTAACTCTGGCGAAATACATGCCGGCAGACATCTCGTTTGTTCTAATTTCGGCGCTGCTGCTATTGGTTTGAATAGGTCGGCCATTCATGTCCACTACCTCAATAATTGGATTTATACTGAAATTTCCGGTTAACCGATAATTGCCATTGGTCAATGGAAGAAGTTTTATATCCATCAAAAACGAATTCTCTTCAACTGATAACAGTGCATCGTGTTGGTCGAAAAATCTGGCAAATCCGGTAGAATAGTTAAACAACGGCATCAATCTGCCAAACTTAATTTCGTACCAGGTATAAATCGTATCCACATAAGAACTTGCTATTAAGGCACAATTGGCATGAACAATTCCGCCGGGCAAAATCAAATCACCGGATGCCACATAGCCCTTGTTTAACGTAAGATTGGTTCCATCGCCAAACACAATGTTATCCGTAAAGGAATCGCCCAAAGAAAATGGAAATGGAAAGTGAATTTCAGGATCGGAACTTACAGAGCAATCGCTGATTCCGGGAACATCTACGCCCAGAAAAATACTTTGTGTAGCAACAACTTTAAAGTGTTGCGCAGAATAATATCCGGGATCGGCTGAATATTCGAGTTTAACCAGAAAATCTGCTGTGGGAAATTCTGCTGCACAATTGCCCTGTGACACGGGAAGAACAGAACTAAAAGAGGAATCTGAATTTGGGCCGTAAGTAATATCAGAAAAATCCCAAATATTATTGGAGCCAGTTGTACTGAAGTCTAATGTTTCGAACGCCGAGTAGCGCACATCGTACCACTGATCGCCCAACTGATAGATATAATTGGATTGTGTGAAGGTGGGCTGAGCCAAAGCTCCAGCTCCAAAACCCAGCAGAATAATTGTAAGTAGCTTATTAATCATAAGGCAAATGTATTGAAAGTTCATGAAAATTCCCCCAAACAGGAATTAACAAAACCCATTAAATATCCTTAGGCGTTCTTTATATCCGCTCCAATGGAAAAGCACCATGCGCCAGATAACTTCACGCCCCAATAATCGCAATTTTCTACCATCGTTTTCAATTTTTCTGCTACCTGAAAGCATTTATAATTGCATATTTCCGAATAACCAAAACTCTCGTATATACCAAATATTGGCGCGCAAGAAGTGCTGCCTTTCTCATAATGCTTCCAAACATTGCTGTCTTTTGACATTTTATTTTTCAATTCATTTATCAATCTGCACTTGTCGGGCAAAACGTAATAAGTACAACTTCTATTCTTCAATGTGGCGAATAACGAATCAATGCCAAACTCTGCAGCCTCAAATAATTCTAAAGTGTCTCCTTCTGTTATTTAAGTGGTCTTGCAATTTCGAATTAATTCGTCTGGTCCTATTGGATTTAATTGCTCCTTATTTTTTGAATCCTGACATTGAATCAAAAAAAGAACGATAAAAGTAGTTGGTAAAAAAACCCAATAAGACGCTTTAACACTTATCATTCCTGTAACATTATATTTTGCTAATTAATACCGATTTGGTATCTGTTTTAGTCCAATCTGCGCTGCGCCTGATTGTACTAAACAGCTACTCTCCCGGTATTTACCACTGTATGATTTCATCTACAGTATGGACTAAATTAAAATGAACATTGGTATAATTTAAGCGTAAAAAGGTCGAAAATATAAATTTCATTTTTATCCGTCTTATCATATTTGTTGTTACTGTTCGAGTCGAAATATCCTGCGATAACTATCATACCTTTTTTTTGTTTACGGTCCAGGTGCGGGAAAAAAATTTATCATCGGTCAACTGAATTTTCTCTTGCCCTTTCGCTGATAGAACAATAACTTGCTCAGGATCGGACCAGTTAATTCCATCCTTGCCGTCAAGGTCAACTGTTTGGGCTATTACAATGATTTTATTGGTTCCTGAATTCGTTCTTAATGCGCTTTGAAAAATTACCTCAACCGTGATAAACCCTTGAAGCTACAATCAACGCTCCATTTATTTCCAGTAACTCCGCCACATCCATATCTGGTTCACCTTCCACTTCTCTGGTGTACTCCATAAAAACCCGGTGGGAATTGGCTGTAATCCGGATGGGCCGGTAATGTAAGCCGGGTAAGCGTTCAAAGGCATCAGCCCACCATAAGCGCATGGCAGCTTTGCCATAAATTTTGCCTTCCGTTTCTGGCTTGCGCAATTTGAGTTTAGGACTAAAGTGTTCTGCATTGTCGCTGTACAATGACAACAGTCCTTCAAGATCCTTTTCATTAAATGCTCTCAGCCAATTTGTGGCTATGCTTTCCGGAGTGATCATCTAAATAAATTTCTGGTGGTTGCGGAGTTGAATTATTCGGCTTTTTTCAGGGAAAAATTAAAAGTGGTTCCTTTTCCCAATTCACTGCTCACATTGTAAGTAGAATGGTGCAACTCGAGCACGCCTTTTACGATTGCAAGCCCAAGTCCTGTTCCCTGTTTGGATGTCTTTCCTTTGTGAAAGCGATTGAAAACATGTGGAAGATCTTCTGCTGATATTCCACTGCCGCTGTCACGTACTGTAATCATCAAACCACTTGCGGTTTCAGTAGTAGATATTTCTACCTTGTCATTTTTATGGCAATATTTAATGGCGTTGCTGATCAGGTTGTGCAGCACTCTGTCGATAAGTTCAATATCGGCATTCACTTTGGTGAGGCCGGGCTTGACGTGATTAATTAGTTCAACGCCTTTTTCCTGTGCTGCTACTTTGAAACTATTGATGGTATCAAATACCAATTCGGCCAAATCAAAATTAGCCAGCGACAATTTGCGCTCTTTGCTTTCTATTTTAGATAAATCGAACAACTCATCTACCATGTACTTGAGTTTTTTTGTGCTCTGCAATGAGGTATTGAGATAACGCTCCCGCTGTTCTTCATCAAGACTTTCTTTCTTTAACAGCAGGGTTTCCAGATAACCATGAATACTGGAAAGTGGTGTGCGCAGGTCGTGCGAAATATTGGCGAAAAGCTCAGTCTTTAATTGCTCAACATTGGCACGTTCGATCTCCAGACGTTGTTGTTTTTTTAGTATATTTTTCACGCTAAAGAACATTAGCGTACCAATGATGGCAATAAATACAAGCGACAACAAAATATTGAAATAAACCTGATCGCGGGCTTTTCCCAGAAAAGAATCGAACGATTCATTGACCTGAAGAACGCCCACACTCTCCATGTTTTTGTTCATAATAGGCGAAAGTGCTCCCATAAAAGTTCCCTGCGGTGTTTCGAATCTGCCAATCATTCCACCTTTAGAATAAAGCTCGCCTAACTTTCCTGAGTTTACTTTAATTTCATCGAGCCAGGGTTTGTCTTCTGTATTGATTACTTTATAAAACTTCGATTCATCGGGATGCTTCACAATAGTATACATCTCAGAAGGAACTTTGGTCATGATTTTGGCCATGCTCATTTGTTCAAAAATCTTTTTGTAGCGGTTATCGGAATGAGCCGAGTCAGCCAGATCGGGTCGCGGATAAGTATAGACCAGATTGTTGTGCTCCTCACCCGAAATCTTGTAAGCCACAGCATTGGCTATACAATCGAGTTTAAACATTTCTTTCTCTTCGTAAATGGCTACCTGAGTATAATAACTGTTGATGGTAATGTATGTGGCAATCACAATAATGGCCAGCATCGTATAGATCAATACGCGGTTGAGGGAAGTACTTTTCATGGCAGAAATATACACAATGAGAAGCTCCGAAATCAAAAGGCCTTTTCAAAAGAAAAAATATGGCTATTTTTTAGATGCCGTATATTCTTTGAATCGATATCCAGTGCCCCAGGTTGTAAGGATAAATTCAGGCTGATCAGGGTCTTTTTCCACTTTGGCCCTGAGCCGGTTGATATGGGTATTCACCTTGTACTCATAACCCTCCAGTTCATTGCCCCACAACTGCTCCAATAACTGTTGTCTCGAATAAGTCCGGCCAGGATTTGAGGCCAGCAAATTCAGCAGATCAAACTCCTTGGGTGTAAGCTCTACAGGTTGGGAATTTACAGTCAGTTTTCTTTTCCGTCGGTCGATATGAATGCCATTAACTTCCAGCACATCCAACGACTCGCGCACTGAATTGGTGTCAATTTCCACCCTTCTGAAAATGGCTTTAATTCTGGCCATTAACTCAAGTATACTAAAAGGTTTGGTGATATAATCGTCGGCGCCGGATTCAAGACCCAATAGTTTATCGGTTTCTTCTATTCTGGCAGTGAGCATCAGCACAGGGCTCGAAATATTCTGCTCGCGCATTTGGCGGCAAATTTCAATACCGTCCATACCTGGCAATCCGATATCGAGAATCAATAAATCGAATTGATTTGACGACAAATATTTCCAACCTTTCAGGCCGTCTTTATAACCCACAACCTCACAGCCTGAATCCGCCACATGCAGTTTCAAGAGCTCCAACAAATCCTGGTCATCTTCAATTATGACAACTTTCTTCCTTTCCATAAATCTGAGCGCGAACTTTTGAGCCTGTAAAGGAACCTATTTCAGCCAATAAAGTCAAATTTTACCAATTTAATTTTCCAACCAATTCTGTGATTTCAACCTCAATTATCCTATCCTAAAACCATGAAAACAAGACCAATACATTGTCCATTGGTATAAAACAGCATGCCATTATTTTCTTAGAGAGGTAATAAATCATTACCAGCGGTAGCAATATTTGAGATTTTATCCCTTTTTTCGCGTAGAAATAAATTTATACAATGATCAAACACGGTTATAAAACAATTCTCTTCACCTCTGCCCTATTTATCAGCTCGGTTATTTTTGGGCAAAAGAAAGATGAGTACACAAAAAAGGAAGCCCCGATTGCCACCCAATGGCAACATGCGGACCTTCAGATTGACGGAATGCCTGGAGTAAGTTCAGAAAAGGCATACCAGCTCGTCGAAGGCAAACAATCCACAACTGTGGTAGTGGCCATTATCGACGGTGGCACTCAATCCTTCCATCCTGATCTGATAGACAATGTCTGGACGAACCCCAATGAAATTGCCGGCAATGGAATCGACGACGACAACAATGGTTATGTTGATGATATACATGGATGGAGTTTTATTGGCGGAAAAAATGGCGACGTAGAATTTGATAACCTTGAGTTTACCCGCGCCTACAAAGAACTTCGCAAAAGATTCAAAGGCAAGTCCAGGTCTGAAATTGCAAAGGAAGATATGACCGATTATGATCGCTATCTCACAATGGACACTGATTACCAAATTCGCATTCAAAGAGCCAAAAATGAACAATCTGAACTGGACAATATCGAGCGTTTTCACGAAAAGGCTGATAAAGAAATGGCCAAAGTTTTAGGCAAAAAAAACTATACTGTTGAAGAAGTCGAAAGCATCAATACCAGTGATAAGTTTACTTCTGCTGCCAAAGAATTTATGATTCTCTATTTGAAAGAAGACCTGAAAGAACAAATAGAAGAAGGCAAAGAACATGCTGCTGCTCAACTCAACTACATGTACAATCTTGAATTTGATTCAAGAAATATTGTGGGCGACAATTACTCCAATGCCAACGAAAAAGGTTATGGCAACAACCACGTGGATGGTCCGGGTGCTGAACATGGTACGCATGTAGGCGGAATTGTTGGAGCCACTCGCAATGAATTTGGTATTGATGGAATTGCCGCCAATGTAAAGCTGATGATTATCCGTTGTGTTCCCAATGGCGATGAGCGCGACAAAGATGTAGCGAATTCTATTCGTTATGCGGTTGACAATGGAGCCCGAATTATCAATATGAGTTTTGGAAAAAGTATTTCTCCATTTAAAAATGTAATTGATGATGCTGTGAAATATGCTGAAAGCAAAGGCGTATTGTTGGTTCATGCTGCAGGAAATGACGGTAAAAACCTGGATACTGGTGTTAACTTTCCCAATCCTGTTTATAAAGTTGGCGGAGTTTGTTCTACGTGGATCACGATAGGTGCAAGTAGCCCTGAGAAAGATAAACTGGCAGCAAGTTTCAGCAATTATGGTTTTAAAACTGTTGATGTATTTGCTCCGGGTGTAGATATTTACTCATGCGCTCCCGACAGCGTTTACAAAAAGAACAGCGGCACGAGTATGGCAGCCCCGGTGGCGGCAGGTGTGGCTGCGGCTGTACTGAGTTATTACCCCAATCTTACTGCGAAAGATCTGAAAGCGATTCTGATGATGAGCAGTGTGAAATATGGCAAAACCAAAGTGGCCATGCCAGGCAATACTTCTAAAAAAGTGAAGTTCAAAAAACTCTGTGTATCAGGAGGGGTTGTGAACCTTTACGAAGCCTTGAAAATGGCTGAGGGTTGGCCGGGAAGTAAGAAATAAAACAAAGAAATGAAAGAGGCCCCGCTTGTGATGGGCCTCTTTTTTTATTGTTTAAAGAAAGAAAAGATTTCGGATCAACCGAAAAAGTTGGCGAGTGATGATGCAAATTGAGTGGATTGATTACGCGGGCCTTAATTTTATTAGCCCTGGCTTGCCCCAAAAGAACTTTTTGTGTAGTATTCTAAACCTTTGTAATGAGAACACAAATCTGAGTTAATTACAGTCCTCCAACTTAAAAGAATGAGATCAATGAGATTCGACTTACGATGTGAGAAAACAGCTACATTTCTAACATTACCAGATCTCTCACTCCACTTCGTTTCACGCGATATGACAAATTGTTGGAAGCATGGTTGCGCCTGCTACTCTCTTTTGACTTAACCAGATTCCTCACTCCGCTCCGCTGCGTTTCGGAATGACAGGGCTGCGGGCGGATTAAGCGGTCCCCACCGAATGGTGGGAATACAATGCGCAAAGGCCAATTAACAATGCATTGGCCTTACTCTTTTCCACAAATACAAAAAAAGACCTTAGACCATCGTGAGCACTCTTTCAGAGTGCTTTGCCAACCTCCATGCGGTGTTGTCATCTCGAATGCAGCGAAGCGGAATGAGAGATCCGGTGATGCTCGAAGTAGCGCGTTGTTAAATCCAATCGCATATAGATTATATCCAGATATAACATTAAGAAAACCTATTTCCGGGCCAGATCAACAGTGAGGCTAGTCTCTCTAACTCTTGATTGACTTCGAAAGTGATAGGTAGTAGTGGATTTGAAGAAGTTTCAAACACCAATGAGTTGCACCCCACGACCAGTTCTGTTGGGGCAGGCCAGGGTAATAATACCGATTTGGTATCTGTTTTAGTCCAATCTGCGCTGCGCTTGATTGTACTAAACAGCTACTCTCTCGGTATTTACCACTGTATGATTTCATCTACGGCATGGACTAAATTAAAATGAACATTGGTATAACATTAAAGCCTGCTTGTTCAATTTATCAAAGTCACTTCCCAACTTTTGCGGTTAATCCGAATATAGCTCATCATAAGAAATTAAGTTAACTTGTCTGGTCAAAATCACAAAGGGTAATTTATTTTCTTCTTTGTAGCCTGCATTCTTTTCTGCCAATGCGAATGTTCTTTTCTGAAGTTAGAAGAACCTCGGTAAAGTCAATTTTCAGGCCTGACTTTTCTGCTACCTGCCGCGCATTGATTACTCTTCGTGAATTCAAAAAACATTCCCGAAACTTCGAATATTACGAAGCCAAAAATCACTTCCTTTTAAACGGCCGGATAATTAATCTCAAATCCCTGGAGTGCCTGAAATAATTCTGTGACCAATTGATAATGACGGCCAATTTATTTCTGAATCCAATCAATTGGAATACGTGAACAAAAAGCCACGCCATCCAGGCAATCCAACCGGAAAGTCTTCCTTTGCCGAATTCCACTACTGCCTTATTTCTGCCAATGGTAGCCATACTTCCTAAATTCTTATAGGAGAATGCCACAAGTTCTTGTTTGTTGCTCATCCGCAGGAGATTTTCGGCCAATAAACTTCCTTGTTGCATGGCAGGCTGCGCCACCATCGGATGGCCCATGGGCAATTGTTCTGAAACCATTTTGGCCACGTCGCCTATTGCAAAAGCGTTGCTGTATCCCACAATCCTGTTGTAAGCATCAACACTAATTCTATTTCCTTCGCACAATTCCGCAGGTAAACCCGGTGGAATATTTCCTTTCACCCCAGCAGCCCAGATCACCATAGCTGCCCTAAACTGCTCGCCGCTTTTGCAGGTAATTGTGGCGCCATCATAATCACTTACTCTGGTGTTCAACCTGACGTCCACTCCCATTTTCACCAATACATCGAGGGCCTTTGCACTGCTCTCTTCACTCATTTCTTTCAGCACACGGCCATTGGCTTCGATAAGGTGAATATCCATTACACGCATATCCAGGTCAGGATAATCGTTGGGCAAAATATCCTTGCGCAATTCGGCCAGGGCTCCGGCAAGTTCCACTCCAGTGGGTCCTCCACCTACAATTGCAATGCCCATGAGGGAATCTTTATCGTTGACATTATCGGTGAGCAAAGCATTTTCCAGATTCTGCAACATAAGGCTTCTGATGTCCAATGCTTCAGACACTGTCTTCATTGGCATCGACTTTTCTTCGACATTTTTTAAACCGAAAAAATTGGAAGTGGCGCCGGTGGCAACCACCAGATAATCGTATCCTATCTCACCAATATTGGTCTGAACTTTATTGGATGATAAATCAATATTTTGTACCTCAGCCATTCTGAAATAATGATTGCCCAGGGTGCTGAAAATTTTGCGGAAAGGGTATGCAATGCTGCCGGGCTCAAGGCCTGCAGTGGCTACCTGATAAAACAGGGGCTGAAAGGCGTGGTAGTTGTGCTTGTCGAGCAACAATACCTGAAAATTTTTTCCTTTCAGTTGTTTGGCCAGCTTGAGGCCTCCAAAGCCACCGCCAATAATCACAACACGGGGCACATCGGTAGAAGGTATATTCAACATAATCTCAATTGAGGCAACGAAGTTATGAAAGTTCTGAATGGGTTGGGAGAAAAGTGCAAGGAGCGGGCTTTTCAGCAAAATATTTTATGAAGAGGAAGCAGCTCACCTATGGCAAATGAACTGTCTGGAGAGTAGTTGCCATTCTTTGTACAATTTCGAATTTCTCCAGCTCTTTTACCTATATAAATTTCCATCAAAAAGCACATACAAATACTGGTCTTTCCATTTACACCATTGTATCCCACTGATGATATAAATCCGCTTTCATGATAAAAGGTACAGGGATCCAAACTATAAATCTTTGAGGTGATTATAGCAATAGAATCTCTTGTCAAAATCCAATTCACTGTATAAATCTCAAAAAAATATTGCCCATAAATATCTTTGAGCATATCTGCAGCGTTATTCGACGCAATAAGGATTTGGCCATGTGTCGATAAACACAATAGATTCATTTATTAAGCACATAAGTGACTTCCTTCTTCAAACACTCTTTTTAATCTGGATTCTCTCACACCCGCTTTCATCAATAGATTTCTATCGTTGTATACGTCCTTTGCAAGTACATATTCCTTTGCAAGTAACCATTGCTTTTCATTGTTGGTTAAGGAGGTAAGGCAAGTTAACGGATATAATTTTGTATGATCAATTGTGTCCTTAAGTCCGCTGTTTTTTGGATAATCCCAACTAAACATTTTTAGACCTTTGCAATTGCCATAAGCAATGGCATCTTCAGTAAATTTTGCATTGGTAGCAATCCATCCGGAAAACTCCAATGATTTTTTATTCAGTAAGCCATTTGACAGAACATCTTCAAATCTTGAATGAATGTAAAGCGGCGTTTTTACATCTACGTTGATGCCGGCTTGATTGCGGTATTTACATTCAATCATAATAATCTCCTTTTCATTTTTGGCAATGACATCAATTTCGTGGCTTACACATTTCCCCTGCAGTACTTTACCAACCTGGATTTCATAACCCATTTGTTTAAACAATTCACCAATAAATTTCTCAAATGGAAAACCTGATGGCCCCAATTCCATGATCCCCTTTTTAACATAATAACGGGCTGCATTGGACTTAGATTGAACGCGCAATAAACGAAATGCCTCGCTGTGAATTTTTTTGGTACTTATGCCTTTGTATAATCCGGGCAACAAAGCCTCCACAATTGAATTTATTTCAACTGGTGTGGCCCCGGATCTTGATAAAGAATTTCGTATTTTTTTAATAGAAAATGGCTCAGTTACACCTGATGCTTTAGTGACAAGAATTTTACTTTTCTGACTCATTATTTTCTATTATTAAGCAAGTTAAATATGTTTTCGATATTTTCAATCTTAGCCAAATCCGTTCCTTCGCTCATTGTTGCTGCTACACCACAAGCTACTCCCCATTTAAGCATAACTTCCGGTGTAAAACCATTTAAAATGGAATAGACAAGACCTGCAACCATGCTGTCACCTGCTCCGATAGTACTCTTCACAATAACAGATGGTGGCGACAAATGTGATATGCCTTCATCTGATGCAATAAAGGCGCCTTTACTTCCGCAAGACACCACCACATAATTCGCCTTTTTCGATTTCACTAAATCGCCTGCGAATTTTTCCTGTTCCTCATTTGTCAAAAATTCTCTTCCACTAAGCTGGGCCAATTCACGCTGATTTGGTTTGATCAAATAAACGCTCTCATGAAGTGCCTCTTGCAAGGCTCTGCCAGATGTATCCAATACCACCCTAACCTTCTTGCTTGCCAAAAGCCTTATTAGCGAGGAATAGTAATCGGCCTGCAGATTTTCTGCTATACTTCCACTTAAAACCAAAATATCATTTTCAGCCAGAATTGTCATCAAAGTTTTTTCTATTTGACTCAATTCGGTATCCGACAATATATTCCCTGGCATTCCAAACCGGAATTGTTGTCCATTTTTTGTATCCACAATCGACAAATTTTCTCTTGTCCAGGCATTTATTGGAACAGGCTGTATGGTGAGCATTTCATTTGCCAATAATTCTTGCAACCTCAAACCGTTATCGCCACCAGCCGTGAAAATGCAATTTGAATTAACCCCCAACCTGGTCAGCACCCTGGACACATTAATGCCGCCGCCGCCTGCCTGGTAATTTATGGAGTGGCATTTCAATTTTTGTTCGGCAATAATGCCATCCACTTTTGCACTCTTATCTAAGGCCGGATTTAAGGTTAGCGTAACAATCTTCATCTGAGAGAAATTTAAAGCGTTTCGATTTGATTCAATTCCGGAATAATACAGTGCCACCCCAACTCAGTTTCTAGTTTTACCCTTAAACTATCAGCCGATGTGGCTTCCCCGTGCACAATAAATACTTTTTTGGGTTTGACCTTTAATTTTCCGACCCAATTCAATAGTTCTTTTTGATCAGCATGTGCAGAGAGCCCTTCAATATTCTCTATTTTAGCTTTTACTCGATAGTACTCCCCAAACAATTTCACTTCCGTGGCTCCCTCAAGAAGCTGCCTTCCCCTCGTCCCTTCAGCCTGATAGCCTGCCAGAAGAATGGTAGCCTTGGCATAACCAAGGAAATTTTGAAAATAAGTAAGCACTCTGCCACCAGTTCCCATGCCACCTCCCGCTATTATAATTTTTGGGGATTTGTCGCTGGTTAACTTTAATGTTTCTTCAATTGATTTAACAAGGGTAATATCTTTGCACATTTCTACACATTGATTGATTGGAAGTTTATGCCATTTTGCATTATTCAGAAAAATATCCAATACGTTTATTCCCATTGGGCTATCCAGGTATATTGGAATATCAGGAATTGCCTTTTTCTTTTTTAATTTCCATAAAATATAAATAAGCGCCTGGGCTCTTTCAACTGCAAAACTTGGAACTATTACTATCCCACTTTGTTTTGCAGCATTCAATATGATTTCTGTTATTTGTTTTTCGGGATTATGTGCATGAATCCTTCCGCCATAGGTGGATTCCATAAACAAATAATCCGCCAGTTCGGGTTTCTCAGGTGGATACAATAACACATCATTTTCCCTGCCGATATCACCCGAAAAAACAAGCAGCGTTTTACCAATTTTCAGCTCAATAAATGTGGCTCCGATAATGTGTCCGTTATACCGAAAACGAACAGAAATATTTTCTGCAATCACAATCCATTCATTTAATTTTTCTTCCTGAAAATACTTCAGCGCAGCTTCGGACTCCTTTAGTGTATAAAGCGGCTTCGCAATTTTATGTTTGGAATACTTTAAACGATTGGCATTTTCAGCTTCTTCTTCCTGTATTTTTGCACTATCCTGCAAAATTATTTTTGCAACCTGTAAAGTTGGTGCAGTGCCCAATACCGGACCTTTGAAACCATCCCTTACTAATTTTGGCAAATAGCCCACATGGTCGAGATGACCATGAGTAAGCAGAACAACATCTATTTCAGCTGGATCAATTACAAATGGCTCCCAATTTAAAGACCTCAGTTTTTTTAATCCCTGAAACATCCCGCAGTCGATCAATATTCTTTTGTTGTAAGCTGTTATGAGGTACTTCGACCCGGTAACAGTTACGGCAGCACCTAAAAACTGTACCGTTGTTTCTTCTTTTCTATTTCTCATTCTCTATTCAATTATTTATCTCAATCAAACGGCAGTGACCACAGGTAATCCTAATAAGAAATCACCTTATCACTCAATAAATACAGCTTTATACTCCATATTATTTTACTGCTTAACCTAAAGTTGATACCAAAGTAACGGCAAGTGCAACAAAGTTTGTGCTTTCCTGAGCAAGTTATTTTTAGGAGCGATTAAACCGGGATTATTCAATTACCCTAATATCACATTCTACCTTCAAAGTTCTCCGGGATAAGGAGAAAGGATTTACGTCCCAAAGGAATGTGGATTAGGCCACATTTACTTATAGAAACAAACTACATTTTACAGCATAAAAGCCTGGATTTTTGGCTGCTTATCCGACATGTTAAACGAATAAAATTCAACTCCGGTGGAGTTGAGGTTCGCATTTACCTTTTAAACCACCGGATTCCACCCCAACCGTTCGGTTAGAACAGGCCGGGGCTAATAACATTAATGTCTTCCGGACATAGTCAATCCTTAACATTTGGTATCACTGCTCCCCAACTTTTGCAGTTGACCCGACATTATTAATGGAACGCAGATAAGGCGGATACTTTGCAACGCGGATTTTTAATGTACAACTGAATGTATGGGAGATTGCTCTGGCTCTGCCGATATGATTCCCGATAAGCATATAGTTTAACATTGTTGTCCGACTAAATTTTCACTCATTTTATAAATAGTAAAAAATACCGCAGCAAAATCATTGATTTTACTGACTCCTCAAGGAGTCCAACATTGAATAGCCCCCGATACATATCCGTAGGATCGAAAGGCCATAGGCCAACAGTCGGTGGTATGTATGCGATCAAAAGATAATTCCCGACTCTGAAAGAGTCGAACAATATCATTAAATCGCATAACCAGCCTATAGTTCAAATTTTTGTTCAACCCTTGTCAGTCTTGGGAATGAAGGTCTGCGTTCTGTTAACCCCAGCCGCGGGCCCATGGCCTTTCGATCCCTTCGATCTCCAGTCCATAGGACCAGGCTGGGGGCTATTCAATGTTCGATCCTTACAGAATCAGGATTAAATCTATTTGAAATTTTAGTCGGACAACAATGATAGTTTAACGCTCGTATGTTTAGACTACATCTGTAGAGTTGATATTCCAAAGTTGTTTTGCCCTCTCTTTTGCTTTCTGTCTTTGTTTGCTACTAAAATTATTATCGAGCAGGAATTTTTCAATTGAGATCGCTGAGCTGTCAAAGCTGATGCGGTTTAAAGCATTTACAATACTATCCTTTTTTAGGAAAAAGTTTACTCTAGCGAGTTATTGCAAAGCGCACAGTTGAATTTGTCTGGCCTCCCTGAATCGAAACAGAATAAACACCCATTGGAAATTGAGCTGTATCTATCTGTATTTGAGTGAATGAAGTGGGTTGTGATTGCCAAACTATTTTTCCGCTGATGTCGGTGATAGAAATATTCAGTTTCTCATTGTTCGATGTATTGTTCAATTGAACAGTGAGAATCTCGTTTGCCGGATTTGGATATATAGAAAAATAATTTTCTTCAAAGTTATCATTGACACCAATAAAATTTTCTTGATTGTAAGTGACAGTGTATGCTGATGATTCAAAACCTCCCAATGTAATTTGACTTGAGTTGGGGTTGAAGTAAGAGCTTGTGCGATTCTCTCCAGTAATAAAAATGGTGCCCGTTTCATTCACACACATGGCGCGACCGATGTCTGCCTGACTACCTCCAAATGGATAAGCCCAGACAAATTCTCCTTCAGCATTCAACTTCGAAACGAAGATGTCATAGCTTCCATGGGTGACAATATTTGCCGTGTTTTCGGAAGGGTCGAAGTCTGCAGTCTCATTGAAATATCCTGTGGTATAAACAGCACCCTGACTGTCTGTAAATAATCCATTGCCAAGTTCAGCATTTATGCCGCCCATGTTCTTTACCCATACAAATTGGCCATCGCTATCCAACTTTAACACGTAGACATCGAAGCCGCCATTGCTTGTCAAATTCATCACATCCCCACTTGGATCGAAGTCAGCGGTTTCATCAAAATATCCCGTTGCAAAAATATTCTCTGATGCGTCCAATGTCATATCGTAGGCCACAACATAAGTTGGTCCCCCGAGGTGTTTTACCCAAACAAAATTCCCATCGCTGTCCAATTTTAAAATGAAAGAATCCCAATCTCCTTGAGTCGAACCCGCAATTATTTCAATGGCATTGCCGGGGTCAAAATCAACTGAGTTGAGGAATCTTCCACATAGATAAATGTTGCCTTCATTTCCAAAAACGATGGCTGACGAACTATTGTTGCTCGAAAGAGATTGACCGGTCAATTGTTTTACCCATAAGAAATTCCCATCATTGTCAAACTTTGAAATGAAAACGTCCGAACTGCCAACGGGTGTCAATAATGCTTCGTTGACACTTGGGTCGAAGTCCGCTGCGGCATTAAAATCTCCTGTGGTCACCAAATTGCCATCATTGTCTATCGCCAGCGCAATCGGAGTTTCGTTTAGTTCGCCTCCATATCCTTTTGCCCACAACAATTCTCCCAACGAATTGTACTTGGCCAGGTAACCATCATTCAGCCCTTCCGATGTAAGCTCCACTACTCCCGGTCCAGAGTCAAAGTCTATCGTATTTTCAAATCCACCACAGATATATATGTTGTCATCATCATCCATTGCCATGCTGTATGCGGTAGAATTTCCCTCGATAGAAGTGGCCCAAATAAAATTGCCAAGGGGGTCCAGCTTCATGATAAAAGCGCTGCCTCCGTTTGAAGCTGTCAATTCATATTCAATCTGGTAACCTGGGTTGAAGTCGGTTGTTCCATCGAAAAATCCTGAGGTGATTGTATTTCCTTCAGAATCATAGTCTATGCTGAAACCGCTTTCGGTATTTAGGCCAGCGGTTGCTTTTGCCCAAGCCATAGTGAGCTGACCGCACAATGAAAGTTGAGTGGTTGCAAAAAGGCAAATTGTAAAAAGTAGTTTCATTATTTCTGTTTTTTTTATTTTTGAAATCATTCTTTGCTTAACGTGCTATCACAAATTTTGAAATGTCATTTGTTTTCTTCCCTTTTATGGAAATGGAATAAACTCCTTGAGGAAGGAGGGCTGTATCAATTTGTGTTTGATTGAATGAAGTGGGTTGTGATTGCCAAACAATTTTTCCATTGATATCAGTGATAGAAATATTCACTTGTTGATTGAATGTGTTGTTCTTCCATTGCAAGTTGATTTTATCATTTGCCGGATTTGGGAAAATGGCAATAGTGTTTGGCCGTGATTCAATATCTTTTACAGCAACTGCATCGTCATAAAGCAAGCGACTGGTGATATAATCATGGTCGTTGGTGCCGGAGTATCCCACCCAACCATTGATTACTATTTTACCATCGGCCTGAAGCGCCAGGCCTTCACCTACGTATACATAGTCGCTCACATACACCTGGCCATCATCACTGAAGGATGTATCCAGTATTCCATTCGCATCATACCTAAACACAAAAGCATATATCAACGAAGTCCAGTTGGAGCCACTCACCAATATTTTTCCATCAGGAGCGATGAGGATGGACCTGGGATAAACCTCCGAACCACTCATGTCCGTGACAGTGATGCCATCTGTACCAAAAGTGGTGTCCAACACGCCATCAGGTGTCAATGCCAACATTGCTACATCCGTGTCTCCGCCATTTTGCTTGTTGCCTACCACCAATATGGTTCCATCATCTCGCAATGCCATACTGAACGCATAGTCATAACCAACGCTGATGGGTTCCGCCCAAATACCATCATCACTAAATGATTCATCCAAACTGCCGTCTTCATTCAGTCGCACCACTTCATAACGGCTTCCATTGGTAGGGTCGCCATTAAAAACACCATTGCCCACAAGCACAATTTTTCCATCGCTTTGCTGCTTCGCATTCATGATGCGGTCATCACCTTCTCCAATATCCAAAGTAAATAATCCATTGTCCGCAAAGCTTTCATCAATAAAACCAGCGGAGGTAAAGCGCGTTGCTGTCATTCCAGAAATAGTTTGCCCGACTACCAAAATTTTTCCGTCCGATTGCACCAATAGTGAATGAGGGTAATAGTCTGTGGGTACACTGGTATCAATGGCGGTTCCATTTTCTCCAAAGTTGGTATCAATGCTTCCATCGGTATTGAATCGGGTGACCGCAATATCAAAGGAGCCAAAGAGGCCAGTATTAAATGTGTACAACAATTTTCCATCAGGTTGAATGGCTAAAGGGTCTATTTGAGAAGACAAACTGCTTCCATAAAACACATCACTGATGGCCACTCCATCGGTACCAAAGTCCATGTCTGTAGTACCATCCGAATTCAGCCGCACAAGTGTTGGTGTCAATTGAGCATTGACAGTAGCTTGACCTGCAATCACAATCTTCTGGTCGGGTTGCACAATCATTCCAAAACAGAAATCATAAGCATCACCTAAATTACTGATGACGGTGCCGCCATCGCCATATGATTCATCAAGGTCTCCGGCATTTTGTGCAGATAGGTTGGTGACGATGATAGAAGAAAGAAGTAAGAAGAATATTTTGTAAATGTTTTTCATCGCTGATTATTTGTTTCATGTCTTTTGAGGAAGTGAATTCATTTATTGCATTCGCACTTTATCCGAAGTGTTGCTTCGCAACCAATAACAACCGCAGAGGCGAAGAGTCGAAAAAACTGTACGTGAGTTCACTATGCGTTCTTTCCGTCTCTGCTGTTCAGCCGCTTGCGGAGCAAACACGTGCGCAAAGCGGCATTTATTGTTAGCTCTTGAAGGCATTTTCAAATCGTGCCTATCTGGTTTTGACAAAAGTTTGATGCGTTGTCTCATGGTCTTTTTGCAAAGCCAATGTATAAATACCTTCAGGCAGATGCGAAACATCCACCGGCATATTTTGTGATACTTGTGTTGATTGCCACACCAGTTTTCCTGTGAGGTCTAAAATTGAAATGTGTGTGATGTTTTTCGCATCGCTATCAGTGAAGCGAATGAAGAGTTGGTCGCTTGTAGGATTGGGAAATAGCAAGAGTGAATTTGCGGAAATCATTTCTTCGACACCAATGATGTTGACCGGCACACATGATGAAGTATCCACGCAGCTGGTTGAATGCACTATTACAGCATACTCACCTGTTTCTGTTGGGGTAAATGATTGAGTGGTGACACCCGTGGAAATATTTCCATCGCAGTTTATCCATTCATACGCTGTGCTTGTGGCTGCAGTGAGCGTGTTGCCATTTTGAATCACGTTGGTGTTCAATTCTGTAATGCTCAAGTTGAGAACGAGTGTGCTATCGCAACCTGTGCTGCTGGTGTACACGTGCTCGTACGTTCCACTTTGTTCGTATAGTTCGCCATCGAACAAGTAAGGACCACAAGCCTGCGCATCGAATGTTTGCAATTCACTTTCGTTGATGGTGAGTTCAAGCGTGAGCAGGGTATCACCACCAAGTTCTTGCGTGTAAGTACCGGATTCGGTGTACGTAATATCATTCAGCGTATAGCTATCGCAAGTGGCAACGGCTTCTGTTGTGTTCACTTGAGGCGCAGAGATACGGGTGATGTATATTCCATCGGTGCCGCCATTGAAGTAAGGAATTTCCCACACTGCCAATAAGTTGTTGCCAGTAAAAAATTCCTTATGTGCTTCATAGAACGGATTGAAACCTGTTGTAGCTACCAGTTGTCCATCAGCATCCCATTGTGGGGCTCCATCATCAGCCACTTTTTGTGACACGTAACCCGCCACTGTGGATTGATGACATGCATACATATTGAGGTCATCATCCAATGCAAATTTTGGATTGGGTATGTAGGTGTTGAGGTCTGCAATTTCGATTCCGTCTGCTGCCCAAAACACTTCGCCAGCAGTGCTGAATTTCTGACCATAGATGCCATAATACCCCACTTGACCCGGCCTGCCATCTGCCCAAACGATGTAGTAGTTGTCGCCTTTTTTTTCCCAATAAAAATTTCTTTGGCCGCCTTCGAAAGCGCAAATGTTGGTAGTAGCACCTTGCCAATCGAAGCTACCATCGGGAAGTAGTCTGCGCGCATAAATATTCTCTACTCCTAGTTCGCCTTGCCACACGAAGGTGATACCATCATCGTCACCAATGCCGCTAAACTGATAAGCGAGTCCTGTAGTACCCGTAGTCACGTTCACCCAATCAGCCCACAACTCACCTGCATATTCATCTATGTGCATGCAGTAGAGCGCGGCACCTGCACCGTTGCCACTTGAGTAATAGATGTATGCACCGTTGCCACCGTCAGTTGTAATG
Source organism: Flavobacteriales bacterium (assembly GCA_031378885.1). Lineage (GTDB taxonomy): Bacteria > Bacteroidota > Bacteroidia > Flavobacteriales_D > Sanyastnellaceae > JANNEQ01. Next base: position 5,399 of record JANNEQ010000212.1, on the reverse strand, counting down.
CGCGAATAACCCATTCCAAGTGGTCCTATCTCAACGCCATCAAATGCCATCATCAATTCTCCTGTCTCGCTGAATCTTGAAATGCGAATTCTGTTGGAGCCATAAGTCTGAATGTGCATCATCACATGAAAACCCAATCCATCGCGTAAGACTTGGCAAGACACATACAAGCCAACTGATAGCGGTCCATCGGCATGTTCTGCCGAAATGGCAAGGTCATTCTCCCAAACTTTTGCGCCTTCGCTGTCCAGTTCCTGAAACCACATCTTATCGTTGGGATTTGCAAATTCATCCAATCCGCTATACCAGCCAATAATCATCTTGCCATCGTCATATCTATATAGACAGAAAAATTGGATATTATCCAAATCAGAAATAATGAGTCGGCCATTTTCTTCCCATAGCGCTATACCATTTTCATCATAACGCTGGCCATATATTTTGTGGATGTCATACACTTCGCGCGAATCACGCCAGAGTATATAAGTGCCACCACTGCCATCGGGCACTGCCTGGGCATTGTGTTGGGCGTTTGCCACATTGCATACAAGCAGTGGGTTTGCTGGGTCGGTGCTCCATTGGCCGTATGTCGCAATAGAGTAAAATAAGAAAGTAGATACACTAAGCAGAATGTTTTTCATTGACATGTTTTTTTAACATGTCAAACTAAACGAATTAGTGAGAGTGGAATATTACCCAAAAAGGGTGAATAAGACTAAGATTTTATGATTGGAATTGTATGAAGGCATTTTTACTTCAGGCAAGACATATTTTTTCTCAATATTGGGGACTATTAAGAAAAAAAAACAACGTGTTCTGGAGTAAAAATGACCAAAACAAAACAATTGATGAGATTTTAAACAGGCTCTAAACCAAACGCTCATTGATCACCTTGAGAACGGCCTCAGTGTTGCTGTTCACATGCAACTTAGCGTAGATGCGTTTCATGTGAGACCGAATAGTTTCAAATGCCAGATCAAGCACTCCGGCAATTTGTTTATATGATTTTCCTTGTGCGAGCAGTTGCAGAATTTCTTTTTCGCGATCAGAAAGTTTATAGTCATTTGCCACTGTTTGCGGAACATGTTTGGCAAAAAGCTCAAGTACCCGCCGTGCCACAAATCCAGTCATAGGAGAACCACCAGCGTGCACGCTTTTGATAGCTTCGACGTATTCCTGAGGTGAAGTGTTCTTCAAAATGTATCCAGAAGCTCCTGCACATATTGCACGAAAAATAGTGTCATCATCCTGAAATACTGTTTGCATCAAAACCTGAATATCCGGAAACTTTTGGCGAATAACCTTCACTGCATCTATACCATTCATTCCAGGCATTTCAATATCCATCAATACAACGTCAGGACTACTGGCAGCAATACAATCCTCCAAATCACGGCAATCATTAAAGGCCCCTGTACACGAAACTCCATTTGAGTTATCCAGCACAAAAGAAAGGCTTTCACGAAGCTGTTTATTGTCTTCGAATAGGGCAACTCGTATTATACTTTCATTTTCCATTTGAAGCTCCTCATTTTTTTAGGCAGATTCACAATTAAATGCATTCAACCAACAAATGTGGTGATAATTTCAGGATGAGGCATTACCCAAAATGGGTGTATGGTACATCAAACAAAATACACGTTCCTTCCGCCTCCGATGAAGTAATCTGAAGTCGTCCCTTCATCGTTGCGACGCGCATTCTCATGTTGTCCAGACCGTTTCCTTTTTTTATTTTTTCAAGATCGAATCCCTTTCCATCATCTGATATTTCTATTCTGATAGAATTGTCTTCTCTCTTCAAAGTTATGTGGAGATTTGTGCATTCGCTGTACTTAACGGCATTATTCATGGTCTCTTTAAAAATAAGATACAAGTCTTTCCTCTGCTCCATATGAAGTTTAAGATCGTCCAATTTTGCATCGTAATTTAACTTCAACCCGATGTCCAAAGGTCCACACATTTCATTTGCAAAATTTTCCATGCGTATTTTTAAATCTCCGAATTTGTCATTGCCCGGCTTTATGGCCCAAACAATGTCACTCATCGAATCTACCATTCCACGTGCGTTTTCGCTTATCCGATCGAGCAGGGGCTCATTATCGCCTGGTCGGGTCCTTGCTACTTCACTATACATGCGAATTGAACTCAAAGTGGCTCCAATATCATCGTGCAGATCTCTCGCAATTTTTTGACGTAAGTGTTCAACCTTTTGCTTCTGTTGCTGCCTATACTTCATTATAGCATATAGAATTCCGAGGGTCAAAAGGATCATCAAAATTGTGAACCACCAGGTTTTATAAAACGCAGTATCAATATGAATATGCAGGATCTGAAATTCATCCGGCCAAACTCCATCAGATGTGGTCGTTTTGTACTTCAATACATAATCACCACCAGGTACATTTGTAAAACTGATTTGTCTGTTCTTACCATGGTAAACCCAATCATTCTGCAAGCCTTCAAGCATGGAGGCGTATTGAATATTCTCCTGATTTAAAAAGTCGAATGTATTGAGTGTGAGAGTGAAGAAATTTTCATTGTATGAAATCGAAAGTTCGGGTCCACTCAATCTTTGCAAATCCATAGTTTCATTCAATACACGCAGTTCTGTGATGTTTGCCTTTGGAAAAATGGTGAGCTGGTTAAGATTATTCGGGCGAAACATGACAATACTTTTCATAGAGGCGATGCAATACAATCCATCATGGGTCATGAATGAACGCTGGAAGTGAAATGAATTAGTAGGAAGCCCATGATGGACAGTGAAGTACTCGGCCTCGCCATTTGAGATTTGGAATTTCACAAGTCCGGTTGTGCCCGCAAACCACAGTATATCCTTTCCTTCTCTTTGCAGATTTCCCACCATCAGAGGTGTGGACTTTTCCTGGAAGCTGACTCTGGAAAATTGTTTTGTTTGTTTATCAAATTTCAACAGACCGGCTAACGTTCCCAACCAAAGCACTCTGTCATCATTTCTGATATCGAGTACTGTATTAATCAGATGTTGGTATTTGGACTGTAATCCTTCGTACTCTGTAATTTTGTTCTCAAAAGACCGAAACTCAAGGAGGTTACCATTTGATTTGCCTATCCAGATAACCCCATTTTTTTCAATGACAAGGCATCGCATACTCTCTCCAAATGCCTTGTGCAATTCGGGAATATCCGCCCAATTGTAGAATGTCTCAGTTTCGCCATCATATCGAGTGAAGCCGCTGGAAGTAGCCAAATAAACTGACCCATCCATTCCTTGTTGAATATCCAATACAAAGTCTCCTGACAGTGCCTTTGGATTCTTTGAATCTGCATAATAGTTGATGTTCTGTCCTGTATCGAAATTATAGCGCGTAAGTCCCCCGGCGCAATGTCATTAAGTTAAGGTCTTTGTATAAAATAACATTCGACCCTTTCCGGGTCGTTAGATCATTTCATGCCGATTGTGCTATAAACATTTGATCCATACTGGATCAGGAGATGCGTGTAAACAATGCGATAAAACGATCCAGTAATATATCGCATGTTTATAGGTATGATCTTGACTTTGGCGATAAACGACCAAGGTCGAATATTGATCGGTCAATTCCTTAACTTAATGACATTGCCCCCGGCGGTATCTATCAGCATGTATTGATTGTCAACATTTAGAATAGATCGAATAGAGTTATTGGCTAAGGCACTTTCAGTCGCCGTTTTATTGCGCAGGGATGTAAAGGTTTGTGTCTCGCGATGCAGTATTGATACACCATCTGTAGTCCCTGTCCACAATCGTTTGCCATTGTCTTCAGCAAATGCACGTGTCCAGTTGCTCAACAAATAAGAGTCTACTTCAGTATCCTGCAAGCCATCCGGCCGCGCATAGTTGATGAAAGGTTGTTTTGAAAGATTAAAATACAACACCCCAGTTGTATGCATTGCAAGCCAGATTGTACCATTCCTATCCACATAAATACTCCTTGCGGATCGTGTGTTGTCATAGGCCGTGATATAAGGCTTGTCCTTCAGGTGCTGAAATGATTGGGTCACTTTATCAAAAACTGAAACACTAGCCAAGCTTGATGATGCCCAAATATTTCCTTCGTGATCTACCACTAAATCACCCATCTCATTCTTCATGTCACCTCGCTTATATTCGCTTAGCTCAATAATCTTCAGGACTGATTGTGTGGCCATATCTCTTTGCTCTATAGTACAGTCAAAGTAGGCCAACCAGAGATTGTTTTGCCGGTCCATGGTTACGAATCTTACCCTATTGGAATGTAGTTTCTTCCAATCTTCTGATTCAGTGGTCCACTGTTCCGCTTGCTGTGTGGCAGTATTCATTACCCAAAGCCCTGCTCCATTCGAGCATATGTACAACTTGCCTTGAGCATCGAAGAAGTCGTTGATACTTGTACTATCCAGTTCTGCTAATGCTGGCAGAAGAGTTGAAACAGGTTGCAGTGATTCGTCCGAAATACGTTTTATAAATAGCCCAAATGATGTTCCAACCCAGAGCGTGTGTTGATTGTCTTCTATCAGGCAAGTGATGCGCACTGCCTCTTTATCCAAACCTGGTGGATGAAAATTCTGAAAGGTTTTTGTCTGTGCATTAAAAAGAGCAAGTCCATCGCGTGTGCCGAACCAGAGTTCGCCAGATGACATACAAAAGCTGCTGTGTATTTCATTGTTGCAAATAGAGCTGGAATCGTAAGGATTGTTTTGAAAAACCTCTATGTCGTATCCATCCCAGCGATTGAGTCCTGACCTCGTGCCAAACCACATATATCCAGTCGCATCGCGAACTACAGTATTTACAGATTCGTGCGATAGTCCATGCGCAGTACCAACCCTGTTAAAGCGGATAGACCCGATTTGTGAACTCACACAAAGAGGCATTGCTATACTCCAAACCACGAGTAAAATGGTGCCGGATAAAATGGGGTTGTGCAATTTATTTTTCATTCTTCCAGCGAAAAATATTCCGGGTCTTCAACTTCGTGTCCAATGTCAATAAAGAAACGCTTGAGCAAGTCATAAGTTTTATAGTCGCCGTTTACATGGTTAAACTTTGTTGTCTCCATATGCAGCTCGTACAAACGTTAAGGACAGAAACAATTTTGTCTTTGTTGTTATAAAAAGCAAAAGCGTCACGATACATTGGTGCACACATCCACGATGGAATGTCTATTATTTCCGTTCTCAAAATGGTTCTTAATAATTGGGTTTTTGGGTGTGTTGAATTAAAAGTGTTTGTCTTTGTGCTTGAATAATGAAACTGATTCGACACTATCCCTCTAAGTGTGTAAATAGAAAATCGGAGGTTTAATTTATTTTTAATCTATCCCCAAATATAATGGTAAACTGGCTAAGTATAATTCCCCAGTCTCTTATTGCCATTGTCCATTTTTTGGTAGCTTCGT
>JANNEQ010000210.1:0-19516 GCA_031378885.1 Flavobacteriales bacterium | reverse complement strand
ACGAAGCTACCAAAAAATGGACAATGGCAATAAGAGACTGGGGAATTATACTTAGCCAGTTTACCATTATATTTGGGGATAGATTAAAAATAAATTAAACCTCCGATTTTCTATTTACACACTTAGAGGGATAGTGTCGATAATGGATAAAAAACCACTCCATTCCAATCTCCAACCTCTCTTACTACCTTTGCTCCATGAAATTCTTTCTTTTTTCTTTCCTCACCCTGGCCTTGTTTTCATGCAGCAATCCTGATGAAGAGTTGCCTGTGGTGAAGAACATGGTCCTCAATGGTCAGGATTCTGATTTTCACGGCCTCGCTGGAATTATTCACGAAGTTTCTGTGACGGTCAGCGACAACAAAGAACTGAGCCAGATGAAAATTTCAGTGGTACCCAATCCATCCAGTCATGCTCATGCCGATGAGCCCATTACTGCTTTCATCAGCCCCAACATTGGAAGCTGGGATACCCTTAGCATTGCATCCATCAGCGGGCGGGAAGCCTCTGCCAAAGCGTACTTTCGGGCGCCGGATGACATTGCTGGAATGTGGAGCATAGTGGCCCAGGTACTTGATGGTAATGGAAATTTAAAAGAGCAAAAGGAAGACCTGCATATTCAGAATGATTTGGTTCCGGCCATTCAGATTCAATCTACAACACCTGCAGCAGTGGAAAATGGTATTCTCAATCTTCCACTCAATGGCTCTTTAATTCTCGATGGAGTGATAGTGGACCTTGATGGATTAGATAGTATTGGCTTTTCAGTATCCGGACCTTCATTGACTTCAACTTTCGTGCATGCTGTTTCGCCAGTGTCCAGTTGGAATTATAATTTGGCTGATCTGCCCATGCCGGCTTTCAGTGTGGCTGGAAATTATTTTCTTAAGATATATGCAGTAGACCTCACCGGAAGAGAATACTGGAAGACATCCAAAGTTGTGGTGCAATAACTCAGGTCAATCTTTGTCGTAATTGTAATCGCCTTCACTGAGTTTCTTTTGCCTCTTCCAGCCCTTGTAGTCGCGGTATCTGTCGCGTACGAAAATCACGAAATCATATTGGCTGCTGTTTTTCATAAAATCATCTGATACGTTGATGAAATTAATAAACTCATCAAACTCAGCATCACTCAGGTCAATAATTTCATAGTCCACATAATAATGGAACAATTCTTTTAAGAGGTCGCGCTTGAGATCGGCGTTTTCCATCATGGCTACTTCGCGCTTGGATCGCTCTTTTCGACTGAATTGCTGATAAAGAAAGGTAATGGGACTTTGAACAGCATTGATTCCACTGAGCATATAGTCCTTTTCGTTGTATCCTAGTTTCTGGATGTCGGCTTCAATTTTTTCCAAATCGCGCTGAGCAATAATTTCCACTGTGGGATATTGGTAGGTGCGGCTCTCCAGATAAATTACTACCGAATAACTGTCCTTATCTACGGAGTCTTTCATACAAATGGACCGCGACCGATAGCCCAATGCGGTTAGTGTAAGGGTATCCGTTTTGAGACAACTAAATCGGAATGAGCCGTCGTTTTTGCCGAAGTCACCTTTACGGGTGCGCTGGTTGATGACAATAAGATTCGGAATGGTTTGGTCATTTTCTTCGCGCGCACTTCCTATAATGACAATTTCTTTGCTGCCAGGCTCAGTTTGTCCATGCAAATCCACGCAAACTGAAAGAGTAAGTAAAAGCAAAATCAGGTGTTGGGAAAATTCTTTCAAATCACATATCGGATTGGTGCAGCCCGCCAGTCAATTATCCAGCCAAAGCTCCGGCTCAAATGTAATAACTCTGGTGTAACGATTGAATCCTCTTTTTTACTACAAATTCAACGAATTAGGGTGAATTAGGTCAAAAAGGTATAGGTTGGTGTGTTTTGTACACTTATCACTACTTTCGCATTGAAATCAGTTAATTCAAGTCTAAATGTTCCGAAAATTACTTCTTGGGATGGGGTTTTTGTCCTCCCTTTTTTCTTTGGCTCAGGTAAATGTTACTTTCAGGGTGAACTTAACAGGAAATGTGGTCAGCGCTAATGGCGTTCACATTGCCGGAAGTTTCCAAAACTGGAATCCTGACTCTACCGCTCTGACCGATGATGGAAATGGGTTGTTCAGCACTACACTTTCGCTTGATCCGGGTACCTATCAATTTAGATTTATCAATGGAAATGACTGGCCTTTCAGTGAGGTTGTTCCTGCTGCTTGCGGTGTTTCGGATGGATTTGGAGGATACAACCGACAAGTAATTGTCACAGCGGGCAACGACATTATTCTGCCTGCATATTGTTTCTCTTCCTGCGATCCTTGTGTGTCGCAGCCGGGAGCAGTGAGTGTTACACTTAAAGTGGACATGACCAATGAAGTGGTGTCGCCAGATGGAATGCACATTGCCGGCAACTTCCAGAATTGGATGCCGGGCTCAAATCTGATGACCTACATAGGCAATAATCTATACTCTTATACTTTAGAAACACTTCCGGGAACGGAGATTCTATACAAATTTGTCAATGGAACAGACTGGACGGGCGCTGAAACTGTGCCATCAACCTGCGGCGAGTCTGATGGATTCGGAGGCTACAATCGTTCTGTCACGGCCGATGCCGATGACCTCAACCTGAGCTCAGTTTGTTTTGGAGAATGTACCTTCTGCGATGGACCGGATCCTGAAATGGTGCAGATTACCATTGTGGTGGACATGAGCAATGAACCGATCGACCAGAATGGAGTGCACATCGTGGGCAGTTTTGAAAACTGGACTATTCCCGGACCAGTTATGTCGCCAATAGGCAACAACCAATACCAACACATCATGGAGGTAACTGCCAACTCAACCTTCAATTACAAATTTCTGAACGGACAAATTATGGCGGATGCAGAGATTGTTCCTGCTGCCTGCGATGATGATGGCTTGGGTAATTTGAGCCGATTGCTTTTGGTTGGTAGCACCGACACCATAGTTCCAGCCGTTTGTTACAATGAATGTGGCGCCTGCCAGAATGTGGTGAGCGATTCTGTAATGGTTACCTTTAAAGTAAATATGGAGAACGAAACTGTTTCACCACAGGGTGTTCACATTGTTGGAAATTTCCAGAACTGGAATGCATCTTCAACAGAAATGACAGATGCCAACAACGATGGAATTTATGAGGTGACCGTTCAGGTTTTGGCCAACGAACAAATCAATTTTAAATTCATCAATGGTGATGATTTCAGTGCAGTAGAAACTCCCCCCAATCAATGTGTAATTGGCGATGGAATGGGAAATCTGAACAGGGTGCTTTATACACTTGATGTGGATACTGAATATGGCCCGGTTTGTTTTGGTGAGTGCGAAGATTGTGGAGTAGTTATAGAAGAACCTTCTAATCAGATAGTACTGATGGTCAATATGAATGGCCAGACTGTTTCACCGCAGGGAGTGCATGCTGCCGGTAATTTTCAGGACTGGAATCCCGCTTCAACTGCTATGACAGACATGGGCAATGGAGTCTGGAAGTACGAATATACGGCCGACGAATGGTCCAATATCAGCTTTAAATTTATCAATGGCAATGATTGGGGCGCGGCTGAAATGGTGCCATCTCAATGCGGATTGCCCGATGGAAATGGCGGTTACAACAGAATTCTTGAAACCGGAAGCATTGATGTAAACTACGGACCGGTTTGTTTCGGACAATGCGAAATTTGTCAGCCATTATCTGAAGATTCAGTTAGCGTAACCTTTAAAGTAAATATGGCCAACGAAACCGTTTCCGCTCAAGGTGTTCACATTGCCGGAAATTTCCAGAACTGGCAATCCAATACTTCAGAAATGACTGACGCCAACAGCGATGGTGTATTTGAATATACTACGCTGATTACGGCAGGATCTGAAGTGCAATTCAAATTCATCAATGGCGATGCCTGGGTCGGCGAAGAAATTGTTCCCGAAAATTGCAACCTGGATGGAACAGCCAATCGCGTAATTCAACTTGCGAATACGGATTATACTTTTGGACCGGTTTGTTTTGGTGCTTGTGTAGATTGCGATGAGATTGTTGAACCAACCTTGGTTACAGTGCTCTTTCAGGTAGATATGACGAACGAAACTGTGAGTCCGCAAGGCATTCATATTGCGGGTAATTTTCAGGGCTGGAATCCCAATGGAACTGTACTCAATGAAGTGGGCGGCGGAATCTGGGAATTGAGTTATCAGGTGGAAGCCAATACAGATATTCAATTTAAATTTATCAATGGATCTGAGTGGGCAGACTCAGAAGTGGTTCCGGCAGATTGCGGTGTGTCTGACGGATTTGGAGCTTTTAACAGGACACTTTCGGTTGGATCGACTAATACAGTCTATGGCCCGATATGTTTCGGAGCATGTGAGGCCTGTGAAATTTTATTGCCAGTATTGGTCGTATTCAGAGTGGAAATGACCAACGAAGTGGTAAGCCCTGATGGGGTTTTTGTAACGGGTAATTTCAATGATTGGGATCCTGTGGCTACTCAATTGTCTGAATATGCACCTAATATGTATGAAGCTGTTGTGGTAATGACACCCGGACAAGTTACACAATATAAATTCCTCAATGGTGGAGTATGGACCGGTGCTGAAACGGTTCCTTCACAATGCGGAGTGGATGATGGAACCGGCATTATAAATCGCTCCTTTACTGCGGGTGATACAAATGAAACAGTGCCTTCAATTTGTTTCAGCGGATGCGCAGCGTGTATTCCAATGGATTTTGTAGAAATTACTTTTAATATAGACATGTCATTGTCCATTGTAGATCCCACCGGTATTTTCGTCGGAGGATCGTTCAATAATTTTAATATGACCGCAACTGAACTTTTGCCGGTTGGAAACGGAATCTATTCGGCATCGATTCAGGTTCCTGCCAATACACAAGTCACATACAAGTACATCAATGGAATGACCTGGGAAAGTGTGCCATTCGAATGCGGAATTAACGATGGCTTCGGAGGATTCAACAGAAGTATAACAGTGGATGCTGACGACGTAATTCTGCCGGAAATTTGTTTCAGTTCGTGTGAGGCGTGTATAGAATCGGTTGGTGAAGCAGCGGCTGTAAGTTTCAACTTGTATCCCAATCCTGCCAGTGATTTTATAACCATTTCCTTTAACAATCCGGAAAATACTTCATTTGAAATCTATGATGCAAGCGGGAAATTGGTTTTGTCCAATTTAAATGTTTCGGGTAAAGTTTTCGGTATCGATTTATCGGCTTTGCCTTCAGGAATTTATCAGATTGTTGTTCCGGAAATGGGCGCCAGGACTTTTGTATTGGATTGATCGGGCAGAAAAGATTAGTATTTTGTAAATCAATTTTTTGATCGCGAAAAAAATCTTTAGAATTCATTCGGTATTGATTCATATATTCGCTCCCCAAAACATTCTAAATAAATTTATAATGAAAAAGATTTTATCTATTGCTCTTGGTGTGGTGATGATCGCTTCAATGAGTTCGTGTAAGAAGGATTATACCTGCACCTGTACGACCACTACGACTGGTGTAGGCAATACCACTTCCAGTTATACTATAACTGACACTAAAGACAGTGCTAAAGCAAAGTGTGATACAGGTGATGTTTCCGCTTTTGGTATCAGCAGTACCAATTGTGAAATTAAATAACGAGCTTTTTATTATTGACAATTTAAAGGCCGAATCCCGGCCTTTTTTCATGCGATGAAAAATTTCCAGCCAATTGGTATTGTGCTGAGCTCGGCACTTGGTTTATTGTACATCCTATCAGGTGCCCTTAAACTGTTGCCGATAGAATATCTTGAGAATGATATTTTAAGAACGGGTCTTTCAAATGAAAACCTGGTGTTGTTTCAATCCAGACTTATCGTTGGAAGCGAATTTGTCATCGGAGGACTTTTAATCTGTCGTCTGGCACTTAAGAAAACAATCAGGTTATCATTTCTTTTTTTATTCGTTTATTCGTTTTATCTGGTCTGGCTCATGGTTGAGCGTGGCAACGATGTCAATTGCGGATGTTTCGGAAAAGATCTGCAAATGACGCCATTTCAGGGATTGCTTAAAAATGCGGGCATATTGCTTTTGTCTCTGTGGTTGTTGTATAAATCTCCCATACAGACCAGCTCAAAGCGCCAAAAGATATTCATTGCAGTAATATTGTTTTTGGGAATTGCAGCGCCATTTGTTTTGTATAAAATAGATTTTCCGGAGAAGACTATTATAGATGGCCGCGAAGTTCAGGAGATCAAATTGCATTTGTTGTATGAGGGCACACAAACCAATGCAATGCCCTGGGATTTGAGAAAGGGCAAGATGATTCTTATGTTCGGGACATTGGCCTGCGAACGCTGTATCATGACCATGAATAAGCTGGAGGTAATCAAACAACAGTATCCTGAATTGCCCATTTATGCCATACTCAATGGCGATCAGGATAAGCTTGGGGCTTTTCAAAAGGCCACACAATTGAAGAATATTCCTTATACCATTTTTAATGGTGGCGAAAGGCTGTTGAGAGTTTGTGGCAACCAGTTTCCACGGGTCTTTTTGGTTGAAGACTCTTATATTCTTTCCGTTCTGGATTATACTGAGCTGAATGGAGAGAATATGGTGGCTTTTTTCAGGTAGGCTAATGAAATATAAGACTTTCGGAAATGTCATTAAGTTAAGGCCGGTTTAGTAAACTGTCGCAATCAACCAGAGGCCATTGAATGTTTGATCCTTCAGGATCATGGGGTTAAAAGCTAATCATCATAAGCCCGAAAGACTTCAATATTGATCAAACGCCCTTAACTTAACCCACTTTGAGCATATTAAGGGCCAAGCATCTGCTGTTGCTGTATTTCCAATTGCCGCTGTGTCAGACTGTGTACTACAGATTTTATTTTTACAAGTGGGCGTGGTTTGATTTTTAATAATGACTGTAACTCTTTTAGCTTTGCTTCAGGTTCTGAGCATTTGCGGACTTGTAAAGTATTTTTCGATGCATTGGTGCCTGTTCAAGAATCGCTTCTGCCGGTAGCTGGGTCGGCTTCACAAACTAAACTTCAAGTACATCAGTTGCAAAGCTAATCAAGCCTTGATATCTATGCGACACCCCTTGTGTACTACAAAGCACATGAAAATTTTCAATCTCCTAAAAACACTGTATTTTTGATTTTGAAATCAAGGATTTTGTATCAAAAAACCACTTTTTTAACGAAAATAAAATTTTGATTAACAGGTTTGCGCAATGTGGGTTAATTGACTATTGCCCTTTGGGATATATCACAACTCAATTCCGCCATAAAGCACATTCGAATAAGGAATAAAAAAAAAGGCCCCTTGCGAGGCCTTTTCATATTCGAAATTCAAATTGAATTAGTGTTTTGCCGGTGGAGTTGTTGGCGCTGGCTTGCCATCTTTTGGTTGCTCAACTGGTGGAGCATCAACAAATGCTTTAATTGTAAGCATAGTCTGAAGAGGCTCTGTATTGGCTGTAATAGTAACAGTTTTGGTTTGGCCTTCGCGTTTGCCGGCACTGTTGAATTTTACTTTAATGTCTTTGCTTTGTCCTGGGGCAATAGGCTCTTTAGGGTATTCAGGAATAGTACAACCGCATGATCCTTTGGCATCTTCAATTATCAATGGCTCGTTGCCTGTATTGGTTACTTTAAACATACATTCAACCTGATCGCCTTGTTTTACTTTTCCAAAATCGTGCTCAATGTGGTCAAAGCTAATAGTAGTCTTTGCCCGCGCTTGTGATGCTGTTCCTGCTGCTCCTCCCTGCTCAGCGCCAGGTAAAGTCTTTACAGGTTCGCCATTGACACCAACTCCAGGGTTTGTTGAAGTCTCAGAAATTGGACGACTGCTAATGTCATCAGATGAATTTTTTTTGTACTGTGAGTAGCCCAGAAAGGCCAACGCCCCAGCTACTACCACAAGTAAACCGACTTTTAATCCATTACTCATTTTTTTCTTGTTTTTTGTTATGGGTTGATTTTACTTTCAATTGCAAATGTAAGTGATTTCTCTAAAGTCAGCAATATGCCGCACTCAAAGTACTGACAGCTATTTACTTGATTGTTGAAAATTCCTTCTATTTGCGAAACATGCTGTCAAAAATTACTTGAAATCTTTGAAGGCGAGTTTCATGGTGTCAAAGGAACCATCTTGTAGCATTTGAATGGCTCTTTTTAACGGTGGGTTAAGATCATTTATGATCATATAGAAGGTTTCGTTCTGATAAAGGTTGCGACCGATGAGGGCTTTGGTCCTCAAACGAATGGCATGCTCGGAGGTTTTGAAATCTTTATCGTTGTACACAACCTTCTCTTTTTCAGCCATTTTAATCATTTCTGACATGGAATTAGACGGCAATTCATACGTGCTGACGAATATTTTCTCATTGGGATATTGCTTTAAAAGCTGCTCTCTGTTCTTGTTTACATATTCCATTACCCAATCATTGTTCACACCTGTGCGCAACAAATCGCTGAAATAATCACTGCTTTCTGTGGTATCGAGCGGCACAAATACGTCAGGCATGATTCCACCACCTCCATAAACTACGCGCTTTTTGATATTGGTGTAATACTTAAGTGAGTCAGGGAACTGAAGGCTGTCCAAAGTGAAGTATTCTCCTTTTTTCCAACGCTTCTCTTTGTCTTTCATATAATCGTCAATGCCGTCGTCGTAAGACTTCTGAATGCACCGGCCTGCTGGTGTATAATACTTCTGCACTGTCAGACGCACCGCACTGCCGTCAGGAAGTGGCACAGGGCGCTGCACCAACCCTTTTCCAAAAGACCGGCGGCCAATAATGAGCCCGCGATCCCAGTCCTGAATGGCACCACTCAGGATTTCACTTGCTGAGGCCGAAGATTCGTCAATCAACACAATAAGGCGACCCTTTTCAAAGGCTCCGATTGTCTTAGAGCTTGATTTATAGTCTTCGCGGGGGAAGGCACGGCCTTCTGTGTACACCAGCAATTTGTCGCTCGTGAGGAATTCATCGCACATTTCTATGGCTGTATTCAGGTAGCCACCGCCATTGCCCTGAAGGTCGAGCACCAGATCGGTCATTCCCTCGGCCTTTAGTTCTTTGAGCGCAGTGCGAAGTTCTTCTATGGTTGTTTTAGCAAAACGACTGATCTTGATATAGCCAATAGTGGGAGCCACCATAAATGAGGCATCGATAGAGTAGATGGGGATTTTGTCGCGAACAATATCGTAATACGATAATTCTGAAGAGCCTTCACGGCCGATTCCAACGGTTACCGTGGTGCCTTTGGGGCCGCGTAGTTTCTTGAGTACGTCATTGTTCTTTATTCCAATTCCGGCTACTTTTTCACCATCAATTTCCACAATCTTATCGCCGGCCTGAATACCGAGTTTTTCTGAGGGCCCGCCTTGAATGGGCTCAACCACCATGATGGTGTCGTGAAAAATATTGAACTGAATACCGATTCCATCAAAACTACCTTGCAGAGGTTCGTTGGCCTCCTGTAGTTCTTCTTTGGAAAGATAAACAGAGTGTGGATCCAATTCTTCGAGCATGGCTACTATGGCCTTCTCTGTCAGTTTGGCCGTATTCACTGTGTCCACATACATCGCCTGAATATAATTCAAGAGGGTTGCGAATTTGTCTGAAGTGGCGGATGGATCCTGAAGCTGTGCGCTGGACGATTTGAAGAGTCCAATGCTCAATAATGCAGCAAAAACTAATTTTTTGGTTGTAATTTTCATCAATCGAAATTTATGTTCACGGTTGTAGGACGGCCCCTATTGCGAAAATCCCGCCAATCTTTTTTTCTTAAAAAAAAAATCCTGAATCAACGAGAAAAACTTGAGGATAACATCTTACAACGAGAGGGTAAAAGTATCGAAAGTTGTGAAACGCCAATGAGCAAAAAAGGTTAAAGCCCAACAGCGGAATGGTGATAGCGAATTTTATGGTGAAATCTCCTTCCGGCCAAGGGTTTTTTGGAATTGAATAAAGTAAACGAATTGAAAATCAGTTTGCTGTGGGTCAATTTTGATCGCATAAATTGATTTATACCGATTTGGTATCTGTTTTAGTAGAATCTGCGCTGCGCTTGATTCTACTAAACAGCTACTCTCCCGGCATTTACCACTGTATCATTTCTCCCGGTGCATTGACTAAATTGAAATGAAGATTGGTATTACATATGGGGTTCTCTCAAATTGACTGGTTTAGTCGATTTTTTTCGCATAGCTGTATTGAGTATTTCCACGCCAAATGAGAAGGCCATTGCGAAGTAGATATAACCTTTGGGTATTTCAAGCTTTTCCACATGCACGCCGTCCACTAACAGCAATACGGCAATCAGAATGAGGAAGGATAAGGCCAGCATTTTAAAAGTGGGGTGTTTGTGAATGAACCTGCTGATTTTTGGGGCAAAAAGGAACATTACCACCATGGCTATACAAATTGCAATGACCTGAACGGTGAAGTTAGCGGCCATCCCAATTGCTGTTACTACTCCGTCAATGCTAAAAATCAAATCTATGAGTACGATTTGCGCAATGATGGAGCCGAATGTATTTCCTGCCTTTTTGCGGGTTTCGTTGATTTCTTCTTCCGGATTTTCGCCCTCAAGCTTGTTGTGTATTTCTTTGGTAGAGCTGACCAGAAGAAACAATCCTCCGCCAATCATTATAAGGTCTTTGAGGCCGACATGATGATCACCAATGGTAAATAGATTTCCACCCACCTCAATCAGCCATTTCAGGGAGAAAAGCAGCACAATTCTCATCACAATTCCGGCTCCCATCCAGATTATTCCGGCCTTTTTCTCCGTGCCTTTGGGCAGACGGTTCATTATTATGGATACAAAAATTACATTGTCGATGCCCAAAAGGATTTCCATTGTGGTAAGGGCGAGCAATGCGCTGAGTGTTTCTAAAGTAAAAAAATCGGTCATAATGATAATGGTTGCAATTCAATTTTCATCTGGCCATCGGGCATTGCGAAAATCAAATCGGGTGCAATATTAGAGACAAGGAGAGATGAAGCAAAGAGAAAATGGAAAAGGAGGATGCTTGGGTAAGGTTTGTATGGTTTTTAGTACAAGACAGATATCCGGTAAAATATTCATCAGAAGTAAGGATTTTCATGAACAATAAATTTTCTGATCTTACGATAACGATTTGTTGAGTTTAACTTACTAACCTTTTTCAGAACTTGCCTGATAGAATTATTATACTGTGTTTTTTTGGAATTCTCATTTCTCAGAATGTCTTATCTCAGCGATTTTACAGACATTATAATGAATTTAAAGGTGAAATAAGAAATATTCATCCTTTGCAGAACGGAGAATTTTTGCTTACTGGTGATTATTTTTTCAATTCTCTTGTTCAGTTTCCAGATGTATTTTGGTTGAAGGTGGATAGTCTGGGAAATCCTTTAGGGGAGCCATTTTACTGGGGTAGTGATTCTCTTGAAGGTTCGTTTATTACAAGAGTTCTTTCTGATCAAAAGTTTGTATCAGTAAGAAATGTCTCAAGCAATTCCGGGCAGGCAAATTTTTACATGAATACGTGTTTTACTGTCAGTGATTTCGTTGGTAACCTCGGTGCTTCGGTCTGTATTGATGGTAAAATGAATGAGTATTCATCTGGAAATTTCCTGATTCTGAACGATAGTACTTTTATGGTCATAAATACCATTAACCAGGATGTTCAATTAACGAAGCTGAATGTCAGTGGTGAGATATTGTTTCAAAAAGTATATGCCACTGATTCTTCTGAGGTGGCTGTTTCTTTGGTAAGTGACTTGAATGATGGGTTTTATATTTCCGGGGAGCAATATGAAGGCCCATCGGATTTTCTGGATGTATTGCTCATGCATGTAGATTATTCAGGAGAATTAATCTGGAAAAAAGTATTGCCGGCAGGTTTTAATAATCATCATTCCATTATGCTAAAAGATGATTCAGATAATCTTTATCTTGTTGGACACATGGAAATAATGTCGTCCATGACTAAAGATCTTCAGGTTATCAAATGTTCGCCCTCCGGTGAAATAACTTGGTTGGCAACTTTGGATCAGCCAGATCATGATCTGGTTCCTCTTGATGCCTTTTATTCCAATGGTTCCATCTATGTCACCGGCCTGAGCGGAAATCCCATTCTGGGGGGAAGTGAGTCAAATTTCCCTCAAATCCTGATGGCTAAAATAGACGACACGGGTACTTATCTTTGGCAGCATCAAATTACAGATAATCAGGTTGAAGGTGGATATTCAGGCAAGGGAATGTGCATTGTCGGTACTTTGAATGATGAAATAGCTATTGGTGGATCGTACTTCGATGGATCACACCATCAATTGCTTTTGGTTAAGACCAATTTAGAAGGCGAATATGCCAATGTTGAAGAGACCTGTATAGCTATAGTTGCTTACCCCAATCCATTTGGCGATTCCTTTACAATCAACATCGGCCCAAGGGAGTTAACAGGGATTCAGTTTTATGATATGTTGGGTAATGAGTTAAGTGCCGATTATACTCTATTAGATGATCTGATTACAATAACTCCGGGTCAATGGTCAACAGGATTGATTGAATTAAGGCTGTCTTTTGCCAATGCACCTGATTTTTCAATGAAACTTATAAAGCACTAAAGTTTCAAACACATTAAATCGCCAGGCGAGTGTAAAATTCAGAAGAATTGTAATCGTCTCTGGATTACTCCCTGATAATCTTGCTACAAACTGATTTATGCCCTGAAATAATTTGTACGAAGTAAATTCCACTGGTCCATACAGCGGTATCAATATTATATTTCTTACTTTCTTCTGTAGTATTGAATACAATTTGACCCAGAGAATTTTTTATTTGTATCTGATTGATTATTTCGTTGCTTTCGATAATGAAATTTTCTTTTACAGGGACAGGATGAATATTTACTTTCATATTTCCTATTTCTGTGACGGCATCATTTAAAGTGGTAAACAACTGTGAAGTAATGGTACAACCCAACGAATCGGTTACTGTTAGCGAATGCTCAGAGTCTTGCGGCAACATCACATCTTCTTCGGTCTGACCATCGGTCCATAGATAAGAGTAAGGAAGCGTGCCACCCGATACAGTGATTTCTACCTGCCCGGCTCCTAAACCCAAATTGACAAATTCATCCACCACAAGAACAAGTGGTTCGGGCTCTGTTATTTCGAATTCAGCGAAGGCCTGACAGCCATTCTGGTCTTCCACTACCACATTATAGGTTGATGCACCTACACCCAAAAGATCTTGATCTTCCGATTGATCTGACCAGAGAAATTGGTAATTGGATGCACCGCCTTCTACTATGAGGTCAATACTGCCGGAGTTATCACCGGAACACAATACGTGCTGAATAATGCCTTCAATTGTTATTGAATCGGTTTGTTCAATTAATATTGATTCTGTGTAAATACATCCGGCAGAATCTGTAACCGTCAATTCATATTGGCCTGCACCAACAAATACAACGTCTGAAGTACTTTCAAGATTCCAGGTGTATTGAAAGGGTTCAACAGCATTCAGGATATCAGCAAAGAGGAGAACTGAGTCTCCAAAACACAGGATGTTTTCAGATTCAAACAGAACGTCTATCAGATCGGGAGATTCTATGGAATAGGTATTGTTGATGGTGCAACCGGTTTCATCGGTGATGGAAACAGAATAGATACCACCGCATAAATTGGTGCGGTTCGTATCCAATGAATTGTCGTTCCATACAATGGTTACTTCACCCACTGCGTCATTTATTTCCAGCGTAATGCTTCCATCACAACTTGTTGAGCAGGTGGTCGGAATTAATTCAGATTGAATCATCATCCCATTGCTCGACACAATCTCCGTTGAGTTAGTAGCATGGCATCCGTTGGCGTCGGTTACTTCATAAACTAAAGTACCGGGAGATAGTACCTGAAACATTCCTGTGCCTGCGTACGGAGCAACTCCACCAAAGGCTTCTACCTCTATGTGCGCAGTATCAGCTACACATGAAATGGTATCTGTCGACGCTGTGATAATGAGAATTTCTGGTTCAGATAAATCTATTTCACTTTCAGAAATGCATCCGTTGCTATCAGTAATTAAGAAATTCTGGGTACCGGAACTTCGTTCAAAGTTGCCCGTTCCTGTATACGGGAATGTTCCGCCGCTGCCTGTAACGGCTACATTCGCTAGGTCGCCATGACAAAGAATGTTATCTGCTATTGCTGCTATCAATAAAGCCGATGGTTCGGTTATTTCATATTCGAATGACATAATATAGCCAGCATCATCTGTCACCACAGCAGTATAAGTTCCGGGCCCAAGACTGTCGATAGTTGTTCCGTTATTCAAGCTGCTCCATTGCACGTCGTAGGGTGGTGTGGCGCCCATAAGTTCGAGTGTTATACTTCCATTGTTCAACCCAAAGCATGTTACATTCTGGACAATAGCTTCCGCTGTCAGTTCGGGAATAGAATCAATGCAAAAGCTGGCAGTGGCAATGCAACCCTGATCATCTGTGACCAATACTGAATAACAGCCTGCACTAAAAAAATCAGCCAGAGGTACTTCAGTTCCATTTTCCAATTGTGTAATCTGAATTGTATAAGGTTCAGTCCCCCCGAAGGGAATGATAGAAACTGAGCCTTCTTCGCCTGGGAAAATGGGCTGAACTACTTCCGTAGAAATTTCCAGTGGCTGCGGTTGAATGAGTGTAAAGGACAGTTGCTCCACAGCTCCGTCTGCATCTGTAACGGTCACAGAATAATTACCGGCAAAAAGATTATTGCGGTCTTCGGTATTTGGGCCATCATTCCATACTACGTTTATGGGCAGGGCTGAGCCTTGGATGGTGAGATCAATACTTCCATTGTTTTGCCCAAAACAGGTTGGGTTTGAAAAAGTCGAAGTAACAGATAGCGGAATGTACTCTGTAAGTGTGAATGAAGTATTTCCTGATTTGTCGCCGGATGAAGAATTATTGTCGTTCACGGCATTTCCTGCGGAGTAAAAATTGACGCTGCCACTGCCTGTTGCAGGAGCAGTCCAGGAGAAATTGAATTGATTGTTGGCTTGAACACCATTGTGCTCCACATAATTTCTTCCATTGAATGTGCCTGTGGTAACGAGTTTTTGTTTTACGTTACCAGCAAGATTGGAGTACGTTCCGGCGGGTGCATTGGTGGCGGTGGTTAATGCGGTCAATTGAAATCCAAATGCTACAGGACTCCCGGCAGAGTTGCTTACCGTAACGCGCATGTCGTAGGTATTGCCCGCGATGTAAGATGTAATGGGTATGTTGGTGCCTTGCTCAAAGGCTTCAATGTTAAGGGTAACAGTGCCAAAGGCTGTGCCGCTGTTGTGGCAATTTGCGCAAAGCTGAGTGCTTAATGGCGCACCCGTATTGTCGATATTGAAGCTTGTGGCGCGGCCATTTGAATGGCTGGAAAAGATGATGTACGCAGCACAAAGTGCGAAGCTTAGAAGCACAAAGTTCTTTTTTGTCATATTGCAATAATCGCAATAATCTGAATGAACAACAAATTATTAAGTCTTGAATCTTTGATTTAATAATTTAGATCAATAAGCCAGCATTCTTATTGAACGATCAGTTTTTTCGTAATTTTCTGTCCTTGTTCTCCGGTAAAGATTACGAAGTAAATTCCGGGAGCTATTTTTAACTCCTCCATCGGGTTGTTTTCTGTGGAATGAATGTTTCCACTTTGGATAAAATTCCCTGTTGAACCAAAGACTTCGTAGAAGAGGAACTTGTTTGGTGCGATAACTTGAAATCGGCCGTTATTGGGATTGGGATAGATTATTATACTCTCTTCGCTTTTTTCTGAATCGTCTACCCATGTAGGGGATTGGTTGGTAAGCTTCCAGCAATTGTCGCTGGCAATGCCGGCCATCAGCCAAAGTGCGTTGTCGTAAACGGTCACAGAGGCTGCATGGCGTGCAGAATATTTTGGTTGTTTGAGTTCGTACCAATCTATTCCATTGGAGGAATACCAGGTTTCGTTGTTGTCGGTTTGGTTTACAATGCCGCAAATTACCCACATTTTATTGTCGTACCAGGCCACATTGTGCCAGTAGCGTGATTGCCAGGGGGCTGTGGCGAGTACCAATTCCCAGTTCGTTCCGTCGCCGGTTTTCCAGACGTCGTTGTAACATCTTCTGTCGTTGAGCCGGCCACCGCCAAGAAGCCATAATGTGTCCTGATTGTCGACACAGGAATTCAGCATCATTCCTCTTGGTTTCCATGGTGCGTCGGGTAATTGAGTCCAATCAAGACCATTGGTACTGCGCCAAATCTGGTTTAAATTTTCATTTACATATTCAATTTGTTGCCCACCGAAGTTGAACATATTTCCATTAATGCTGGCCATCATGTGCATGGTGCGCAAGGGACTGAATTCCGGAATGGTGTCGAGAATTTGTGTCCAGTTGATTCCGTCAGTACTTTTCCAAACATCTCTCAAAGCGCCTGATTGGGGATCTCCACCTACAACCCACATGGCATTGTCGTGAACGAGCCAACCGCTGCAATGCCGGCCCGGCCAGGGTGCGGTGGTTTCGAAAGTCCAGTTAAGGCCATCGGTAGTGCTCCAGACTTCGCTGTGGGTGTAAGTGGGGTCGTGGTAAGGTGGATCCCAGCCGCCCAACAGCCACATTTTCCCATTATAATTAAGTAGTCCGCTTCCATCGCGGTTGGTGAAGGGGAGATCCTGCGATACGTTTTGCCACTTGTATTCACTGATGCGGAATGTACCTGTGGTGGAGGTATTATTCGGATTTGATCTATCCGTAATTCGCATTTCTATTGTGGTGCCAATGGGATAGTTTAACGGAAAATGAAAGGGTGTCCAATCGACCAGTTGGTTTTGGGTTGTCATCTGCCATGGTCCATCATTAATCTTATATTCAAGATCAACAGAATCGCTCACAGCAAGGCTGTTGTACCAC
This sequence comes from Flavobacteriales bacterium, assembly GCA_031378885.1. GTDB lineage: Bacteria > Bacteroidota > Bacteroidia > Flavobacteriales_D > Sanyastnellaceae > JANNEQ01. The sequence continues at coordinate 2,569 of JANNEQ010000210.1, read as the reverse complement.
CACATTACGGAAAGTGTATCACCTTGTACGTAAGCGTCTGTGGGCAATGGACTTTTGAACTCAAATGGTTTTCCGATGTGGTAGATCTCCATGATTTCGGAGACGGTCAATGATCTGTTGTAGAAGGCTATATCGTCTATATCTCCTTCGAATCTGTGAGGTGCAGCGCTCACTACAAAGTCGAGTGCATCGCCCATTGTACCGGAGTAAATATATCCGGGAGTAGAGGAGTAGGCGAGACCTCTGTCGTGCCAAAACTCAAGTGTGTCGGATCTTCTTTGAACGACATAATGCTGCCATTTGCCGTTGTAGTATTTGCCTGAATTATTTTCCCCTAAGGCATTGCCGGTGTTGCCCGACCCATTCCAGTAGGTATAAGATCCATAGTATAACTCGAGAATGGTTTGTAAGCTGGTTATGCTATTGAATTGCACTTCGAAGTTGTCTGTCGTATCATTGGGAAATTCTTTCAATGAAAAGATATTCATTGCTTCGGGAGAATTGGTTTTCACCCAGAATGAAATGGCAAATTCTCCTGTCAAAGGTGTGAGGCCGGCAATGGGCATGACCAGTGAGTCGAATAGTCCGTTGAAGCGGAGCGAAGAATTGTTGTTTCCAAAACGGTCAGGGGAAAAGCTGCAACCTGCGGCCGTCGCGTTGTTGGCAAGGCCTGAGGAATCGGAAGTATTGTTGTTGAAGGTGTAGTATGCCTGAAGACCCTCAACAGGAATTTGACCATAAAAAATCAGGGAGAGAAAAACACAAACGGTAAGAGAAACTACTTTCAAAGTTTTGAGGATTTATCTCAAAGGTAAATAAAGTAGAAGAATCTACGGTGGTTCTTATGAAAGTAATCGACTAAATCATAGTTGTAGGGCAAAATTTTCATTCATTTTATAAGGAACAAAAAAGTACATTGTCAAAATGATCGATTTTACTGACGTCAGGGGGAATCGAATATTAAATAGCCACTGAAAGTGATCCTTTGGTTCTCTATCAGTGGCTATTCAAGGATTGATCTTTAAAGGATCAGGATTTAATCTATTTGAAATTTCAGGCGAAAAACAATGATTGTAATTTATATTCTAAAAAGGGATAACTCAATTTTTTATTTAAAAAAATTGTTGTCCGATTACATCTTCACACATTTTATAAAGAGCAAAAAATTCCGCTATTGATTTTACTGACTCCGCAAGGAGTCGAACATTGAATGGCCCACGATAATTATCCGCAGGATCGAAAGGCCATAGGCCCGCAGTCAGGGGGCAATTTGAATGACGAATAATTCCCGACTCCGAAGGAGTCGAACATTGCGATAAAACTTCATATCCAATCTATTACCGGGGATTTTTGTTCAACCCTTTCAGGGTTGGTAATCATGGACTTGACTTCTTTTGACCCCCAGTTTCGATCCTTCGGATCTCCACTGGGGGCTATTCAATGTTTGATCCTTTCAGGATCAGGATTCAGTCTATTTGAAATTTCAGGCGGAAAACAATGATTGTAATTTATATTCTAAAAAGGGATAACTCAGTTTTTTATTTAAAAATTAATTCTCAAACCGATATTGAGACCAATACTTCCGAATGGTAGTTTACACTTTGGGAATTTCTGAGGTATGGCATCCTGGTCTGAATTGTCGGTTTCAGTATAACTATCGAGGAATTCGAGTTCTTTTTCATTGGTGGTTAATGTGGGCAATTGATCTATTCCATTGTATGTAGAATTTGTCATGATTCCTTTATTGGGCGAGTATGCCATATTCATCATGTCAATTTCACCGAAAAGGGACAATTTATCGGAAATGCTGAAAAGGGTTCCAATGCCAGAATTTATTCCAAACGCTGGGCCTCCATTTAATATTAAAGTAGATTCTTCGATATTTTGACCGGAGAATTGTTTGCTATCGAATTTTACATTTCCAAAGCCAATTATCACACCCACACGGGCGTAAACATCTAATCTCTCAAAATCAGTAGAAATTGAAATAGATGGGATCAATCTAAGCATTTTAGCTGACATCGAATAATCATAAATACTAGAAGAGAAGGTTTGATGTGCTTCAGTTTTCGATCCTATTAAATACGACACTCCTAAGTTGAGGGCAACATTGTTGTTGAAATTGTACCCACACGATAGTCCGGCATTGAACCCTTTTCCCAGAGATAAATAGATTTGATTTCTTTCTGAAATACCAGTAAAAACTGAATAACTTTGATAATCCAACATACTCAGACTTTGCTGGCTTGCGCCTAAAGCATAACCGGATTGAGCACTTACAAAGAAATTTTGTGCTGAAACATTTTGTGCCCATAAGGCAAGAATTACCAGAAAGATATTTGTTTTCATATACTTTAGTATGAATTTTTTATTTAATGTGAATTGGTTTGAGAGAATTGTTCCTGTGGAAATTTTCAAGAGATTGGAATCAGGGCTACCGCATGATTAACAACTGAATATCAGCAACATATTAACTGAGTTGATTAAACTATTGTTTAGTTTTTTTTTATTTGGCCATAAAAAAACGGTATGAATATCGAAGCTCATTTTTCAAAACTCACTGATCCAC
>JANNEQ010000209.1:0-46210 GCA_031378885.1 Flavobacteriales bacterium | reverse complement strand
ACGAAGCTACCAAAAAATGGACAATGGCAATAAGAGACTGGGGAATTATACTTAGCCAGTTTACCATTATATTTGGGGATAGATTAAAAATAAATTAAACCTCCGATTTTCTATTTACACACTTAGAGGGATAGTGTCGATTTTGAGAAATTCGACTTATTTTTTGAATACGCTCAAATTCTTGCTTCAAGAATGATTATAGAAATGCTATTGCATGACATCTCGGATATCAAAGAATTAGACAAAAAAATTACCGCATTGGGATTTGGCAAAGGGCAAGCAATCTCTAAAGATTATAAGGAATTTAAGGGAAACATTATGACCTGGCTCAAAGTAGCCGAATATCAATTTTAAAAAGAAAAGGCATACAATATTGGTATTTGCAAAAGCTGGGTTGACGGAAGCCGTGTTTCAACTATTGTTTTTCAATTTGGCTTCATATCGGACGCACATTAATAATTTAGCAATGTGCCAATCATCAAATTTTATTTATAAATTTAGCTCCAAGTAGCTGGGTAGAAGGAACACTATTTTCAAGCCTTCGAAAATACCTGGCCGTTGCCAGTAATGCCCATCGAAATCTCGTTCTAATCATAATTTTCTTATCTTCGACACATAATATTTTTGACAATGGATGCAATCAAAATAAACGTAAACAAGCAAATAGACGGATATTCATTTAGTATCACACCATCCATTCGTGATTTGATTAAAAAACTTTTTCCTAATGCTCACCCAGCGAATAATATTTTCGTTGGGTATGACACAAAAAGCGACTTCGAAATTTATGTAGGTAAACTCGAAAGCCATGTTTATCCAGCTCTATTGGGTGTTGACAATGACAACGATTTAAATCAGTTTGACGAAATTCAATTTATTGACGCTCAAACGGGAAATATCTTACATAAATTAACGCCTCGTGACGAAAAAGTTTAATCAATATTTAGGTAAAGCTGGACACCTAAATGTAATGTCTGAGTTTTTAATGCTTGGTTGGAATGTTGCCATTCCAGAAGTTGATATTGGTGATGATATTTTTGTTGTTCAAGACGATAATGGCACATTAAGACGAGTTCAAGTTAAAACATCAACCTCTACGTCTAAGGTAACTATTTGAGATTAAGTTTTCATTCGGATTTTTGACAGAATGACAACAACTTTAATGGAGCGATACTCTGGCCCCATTTGGTAATGGTCTTTGTACTCCATAATAGACATTTTATATCCATGTGGTATTAGTATTTCACGAGAATCAAGCACTTTATTCATTATAAAATATACGTTGTATGCTCGTAAAAATGCAAGCTCTAAATTTGTTATAATTTGGTTTTCAATGAATTCAAAATACTCTGGCTGTGCATTTTTAGCATTGTCCTTAATAACATAGGCCTTTATAGGCGTAGTTATTCCGTATTCTCCTAGATATTTTAGAGGTTCAGTTTCATCAATGGGAGTTGCATCAGATTTGCCATAGATATTCACATTCATGTTATCAAATCCAATCTCACTTTTAACAGCTATAGAGATGAAAAACTGCCTGATTAAATCGTCTAATATTGTATCACAGTATTTACCAAGTTTATTGTCTTTTGTGGTATCAGCTTCAATGCCCATAGTCAATTCGGCTTCATCACCATTTATATTACAGGTAATCTTAACATTGTATGAATCGCCTGCTATACTGTTTAGCAAGTCATTCTGCTCAATTATTTCATTTTCCAATGTTTTCCGAGCTTCATCTGCGCTGTCAAAGTACTTGTCTTTTGGAATCGAACTGCACTTTTCAACCTTACTCATCTGAATGAACTTTTCTCCATTTTTTTTATACTTAGCTGAACTAGTTCCATCACTAAGCCAAAATTCTTCTGTGTTATTTAATTTTGACGAATTTAATTCTATTCCTATTAACTCACTTTGGTCAACAATGTTATTAGAGTTTATTGATGAGGTAACCATTACCGTCGTTGGATTGTTGCATGCACTAGAAGAGCTAACCTTATCGTAATTAAATCTGATTTTATAATTTACCGGACATTTATCGCTTTCAGATACGCGTATTGCTTTATTGGTACTCAGTAATTTATATTTTACAAAAATGGAGTTATCCGATAACCAAAATTCAGATCCTAGCTCTACTTCCTTCAAAATTTTACTATCCAAATCGACTAAAGTATTTGTAGAAACAAAGCCTTGACCTTTCAGGCGTCCGACATTTACGTTTTTGTACTTTTCACAGATATTTTGCTGAGATTTACTAAATACTAAACTATCATCTTTGGGGGTGCACTCATTAATTTTCGTGCCGGATTCCTGCATGAATATTTCATAGTTGTATTTTTTATTAAATCGTTTTTTTTTTCTCTTACCCAAGGTGAGATAGTTGGACGCCATATTTCCCAATTCACTAACCAGCAACTTACAATCACATTGCACGTTATCTACATCATTGCATTTAATTGAAAGTAAATAGGCGTTGATGTAATCGTGCATAAGAATTGTTTTTTTTCTTTTCGAAGTGTTTCTTTTATCTTTTATTTTCTCATAATTTCTTTTAGCCCCAATTGAGTCTTTTCGACAAACCATTTCTAGAGTTTTCTTTGTTTTGTTGACTTGAGAAAATACTGTTGTACAATTCAATAATAGAAATAATATTGTTGTAATTTTAATTGCGTTTAATTTTGATGCGTTCATTGTTTATCTTATTTATTAATATAAAATCTTCATTGATATCCGTGCTACTCTTTAGAACGCTATTTTCTATTGGATATAGCATTATTGCCTCAATAGCAATTATGATTTCGCCACTCCTGAAGTCATTTTCAGTTACAGGAGAATTATCACTTTTATATTTGAAACAGTTTGTTTTCTTTTCATGAATTATAATATGAGTGTCAGCGGAGAATTCAGAATTGAAATAAGAAGCATAATCTTTTGATTCTCTATTACGCGGTGAAACATTGGTATTGTTCCGGTCATTGGACGTTGGTTTTGAAGTGGTATTCTTTCCACTTTCTTGCTTGTCATGTGCCATTTCTGACTTACCATTAGAGCCTACTAAATCCCTATTTTTTTTTTCGTTTAATGTGTCCTTTTTTCCAGAATTATCAATTGGATTTTGCGCGGTATTTTGGTCTTTAACTGACGGATTCTGACTGGAATTAGGAATTTCTAACAGAAGTATTGTGATACTAAAAATTAGAGGTAAAAAGAGCCAAGAAAAAAAATAAACCGCCTTTAACCAAGTTTCAGGAGGTGTCTTATCAGAGAAGAAGTACCTTAAAATAGCAACAAAGAAAAAGCCGGGCAATGGGATTGCTAGAGCAGTTATAACTTGATTGAATAATTGGAGCTGAGTATTAACCAATGTTTTATCCGGTCTAACCTCTTCAACTATCCAAATTAACACAATTGCGAGAAGCAACGTTTGCAATATGTGCCCCAAGAAACCAGTTACATTTTTTTTGTTAATTGTATTTGACATTTTGAATATGGTTCTTTTATTGTTGTTGTCTCTACTATAACAGGCCTAGGTGAAGTAAAAAAATTAAACTTAAAATTAGTTGAATTTTTTAGGCGTGCAGGGTTGAGTTAACCTTGGCCTCGGCGAAGATGAGGTTATTATGATTTAATGATTACTCTGAGGACTTGGCAAGTGATGATTTTCTTTTAAAAATTAGTTGTTAAAGATCTGCAAATGAGATTTTTGCAATGAATACGAAGAACAAGATTTTGTCAAGTATTCCGTATAAATACGATTAATCTTTTGCGTGGTTTTACGTATTTTTTTTAAGTATAACTACTGTGTTAAGGTCGATTAATTCCATTTTTTCAGTTGTTTTTTTACATAAATGGAAATAGGAATATCGTCAGCAACGTCAGCAAGAAAAATTAGATTTTCCTGATTTTAGTATCGTAAGGTTTCCGGTGGTATAGCAGTTCAGTTTCTCAGATTAAGTCGACTTTTTGTCAACGACTTAGAGGCGATCTTCTTTGTTGATTTGAAACTAGTGTCATTTGCGAACAAAAAAATCCCCGCCAATAGCAGGGATTTTATTCTATTCAAAAATTAAATTCTCGTTACAAGTCCTTTCCAATATTATAAAAGAAGAAGGCCCACTTGTCAGCCTGCTCTTCAATTACCTGATCGGTGCTCTTACCTGCTCCGTGGCCTGCACTTTTCTCTACCCTTATCAGCACAGGATTATCGCCTTTGTGATACTCCTGAAGTCGGGCGGCAAATTTAAAACTGTGCGCTGGAACTACGCGGTCGTCATGGTCTGCCGTCATCACCATCGTAGCCGGATAATTTGTACCGGGCTTTAAATTGTGGTACGGCGAATACTTGTACAAATAATCGAACTGAGTCTTAGAACTATCGGCACAACCATATTCTACTATCCAACCTTTACCCACAGTGAATTTATGGAAACGAAGCATGTCCAAAACTCCCACAGCAGGGAAGGCCACTTTGAAAAGATCGGGACGCTGCGTCATACATGCACCCACGAGCAATCCTCCGTTGGATCCCCCTTCAATGGCCAGTGTTTCTTTGCTGGTATAGCCTTCTTTTATAAGGTACTCAGCAGCACCAATAAAATCATCGAATACATTTTGTTTGTTTTCAAGCATTCCACCTTTGTGCCAGTTTTCACCGAATTCACCACCACCACGAATATTGGCCATCGCGAATACTCCACCGTTTTCCAATAAGATAATTCTTGAAGTAGAAAAACTTGGGGTCAATGAAATGTTGAATCCACCATAGCTATATAATAGTGTTGGATTGGAGCCATCGAGCTTCAGACCTTTTTTGTGTACAATAAACATGGGGACTTCTGTACCATCCTTACTCTTATACATCACTTGTTTGCTTTCATAATCTTCTGGGTTGAACTTGAGTTTCATTTTATAAAACTCAGTGCTCTGACCTGTAGTGATGTCATAGCGGTAGATAACACTTGGGTAAGTAAAAGAAGTGAAGCTATAGAAACAGAAATTGTCTTCCTTCTTTCCGTCAAAGCCTCCGGCAGAACCTGTTTTGTCTGGTAATGCAATATCCTTTTTGCCAGAGCCATCAGGGTTGTACATAATAATTCTCGTATTGGCTTTATCAAGATAGGAGGCGAATAGTTTGCCACCACAAGTTGAAATGCCTTGCAATAAATTCTCTGCTTCAGGAATAATTACCTTCCAATTGGCTTTGTCTGGCTGTGCAGGATCTACAAGTACAAGCTTATACTTGGGTGCGTCAACATCAGTAAGCAAAAGAATTTTTCCATCTTCTGTTACGTCCACTGGTGAGTTGTGCTCGCTGGTGTTCATGAACAATGGCTTGAACTTGCCGGCCATATCACTGGCTTCTTTGTACCATATTTCCGAACCATCTGTTCCGGGTGAAGCAGATAAGAATATGTATTTTTTATTTTCAGAGAGAAAGGCATTATTATACATGTTCGGACGCGATTTATCCTCATACACCAATTGATCGGCGCTCTGTTGGGTGCCGATTTTGTGATAATATACCATGTGGTTCTTGTTGTCGCCACTCAACTCCGATCCTTTGGCTGGCTCAGGGTAACGGCTGTAATAAAAACCATTGTTGTGCCAGGCTGCGCCACTGAATTTGATCCATTTCAATTCTTCGCCGATTGGCATTTTGGTGGCTATATCATAAATTACAATTTTAGCCCAATCACTTCCGGCATCATTGATCTGAACCGGAATGTATTTGTTGTCGTAGCTGGGTGACATCAAAGAGGCGGCTACCGTTCCATTGGGCGAAAGTGCATTGATGTCGAGGAACAATTCATCTGGACCTTCCAGACCTTTTCTAACAAAATATTTTCCCTGAGCCTCGAGACCTGAGTTCTTGAACACAAAATAATAATCGCAGGCTTTCATGGGAGAGCCTACTTTTTCGAAGTTGAACAAGTCGCGGTAACGCTCAGCAATTTTTTTTCTGAAAGGAATACTGTCCAGGTAGCCATGTGTCACAGCATTTTGTGCATCCACCCAGGCACCGGTTTCAGCGCTGGTATCATTTTCAAGCCATAAATAAGGATCATTTACTGATGTTCCTTGGAAATCCAGGTTCTGATCGTGTTTGGCGGTGACCGGATAATTTGAAATTTTCATACGTGGTTTTGGTGGTTTCTCTGTCTTCTCGGCTTCTTTGCAGCTTGTTGCTGCAAGTGCCAGTGCGAAGGCCAGATACAATAGGGTTGTTTTTTTCATCATTTGTTGGAATTAGTGTTCAAATGTGCTGGTTATTTCATCTTTATAAAAGCTAAATTTTATGAGCGGTAAATGGGTATTTCAATCACGAAATCTCCAGAAAATCAAGATCACGGGAGAAGCTTTCTTTCAACGTACTCAGGGCAATGAGCGCCACACCAATACAAATAGCGCCAATAAGCAACGCCGAATTGATATCGCCCATTGAACTTTCCAGGGCCTTGAATGAAAGAATGATGGGCACCGTAGCGCCCCGCACAAAGTTGGGTACAGTAGTCGTTACCGTCGCCCTGATGTTGGTGCCGAATTGTTCTGAAGCTATGGTAACAAACAGCGCCCAATATCCAGTGGCTGTTCCAATCAGGAAACTCATGAGGTAAAAAGCTGTGGATGAAAGCCCTTTCGATAAAAGAAAGATGGCCACGATGGCCGATGTGGCAATGAGATAACCAAAGACCACTTTTTTGCGGCTTTTGAAAATTTGACTCAACAATCCACTTAAAAGATCGCCCACACTCAGACCTATGTAAGCGTACATGAGCACAAAATCGGGTTCAACACTTCCCTGAACTCCGGTGGTTTGGGCAAATGGCCCGGAGAATTTGATCAATATTCCTATGCAATACCAGACAGGAAGTCCAATCAGTATGCAGGACAGATACCGAATCAGTCTTTTTCCTGAAGTAAAGAGGATAAAAAAATTGCCCCGTGGGCCGGCTTCCTTTTTCATCTTGTCGAACATTCCACTTTCGAATGTTCCCATTCTTAAAAGCAAAAGCATAAGGCCAAGGCTTCCCCCAATGAGATAGGTGATTTGCCAGGGCTGCAGGCCAAAGAAACTCAGTTGTGCCCTGTTCAGAATCACTGCTCCAACAGCGCCCAGCGCTCCCATGGTTACAATCATCATGGTTCCATAGCCTCTTTTTTCGCGGTGCATAATTTCGCCTACAAGTGTGATGGCTGCTCCAAGTTCGCCTGCCAAACCCAGGCCGGCCAGAAACCTTACAATTGTATATTGGTCGAGGTTGGTAACGAAAGCATTGGCAATATTGGCCAGCGAATAGAGTAGGATAGAACCAAACAAAATACTCTTCCGACCTTTGAGATCGCCAAGAATTCCCCATAAAATTCCACCCACCAGCATACCGCCCATTTGCCAGAGAAAAAGCAGGTAATCATATTTTTTGATGAGGTCTTCATCGGTTATGCCAATTCCCCTAAGGCTGACTTTACTGATAATATTAAAGAGCTGAAGATCAAAAATGTCAACAAAATAGCCCAGTGAAGCCACCATGATGGTGAGCCAGAGTGAAGATTTTTTGAGGGCAGAATTTTCCTGATTTTGCATGAGCAATAATCAAAAGAATTGGCCGAAATTCCAAAACCAAATCTATTTCGTATAAATGACCAGCTTTTGCCCGGGCGAAAGATTTTCGCTGCAATTGTTCCACTTCATAATTTCTTCAGGACTGACATTCTTATATTGTTTGGCAATCTTCCATAGTGAGTCGCCTTCTTTTACAATATAATAATGTTCTTTGGTGGAATGTGAATCCGTATCATTTGATGCATTTTTCTCCAATGGAATTTTGGCGGCAGAAAGCGAATCGGGAATGAGAATCACTTGTCCTTCTTTGATTTTATTGCGCCGGAGATGATTGAAAGATTTGATTTGTTCAGTACTAAGATTATATTTTCCGGCAATGGTTTGAAGGTGGTCGCCCTTTTTAGCCACATATTGTAATGGTTTTTTAGAAACAACAAGAGCAAAGGAATTGATTTCGGGTTCTTTCCAGTTGTACACAGAGTCCTTGAATTGTATGAACCTGGCCGCCACAGATTTTTCCAGCATAAATGAAACTTTTCTATAACCAACCTCAGATCTGGAGCCCACATAAACAGGATTGAGTCCTTTAATTTCATTGATGTTCGCTTTGCAAACGGATTCAAGTGCTTTCCATCGGACTTCTTTCTCAAAGGCAATACTCTCATACTGACCGAAAATATCGAAGTAAGTATTGAGCTGGTTTTCTGTTTGCACCAATTGAATGCGCTGAATACTGTATCCATAAAACCTGATGAGTTGTTGATGCCATAGGTCGAGCCTTTCGAAAAAGCTACCACTTCCGGATGATTCAATTCTTTTTACATATGGAACTCCTCTATAATAGGCAATAATGGTTTTGACTTCGTCGCCTTTAAATAAAGTGTACAACTCTCCCAGATAGCCGAGTGCAGCATTCACGGTAATATCACCGCCGTTTCTTTCGTCGATTAATGAATCAATTCTGAGGTGGTACTTGCGGGCAGCCAGAAAATCCATGGCCCATAAGCCCGACCGGTCCAACTGATCATTGTATTGCGAATTCAACCCGGTAAAGATCAAGGGCAGGAATTTGAAATTAGCCGGAAGATTGGTTTGTTCAATTTTTTTTCTGAAAAGGGGGAAGTACAAATCGCAAAGAGAAGTGAGTGATAACAATCTTTTACAATCGTCATGGGTGTACAGTTGATTGAATTGGGTCAATTCACTTTGCGGCAGCGCAATCTTATATTTAGAGATAGTGAGTGTGTCAATCTGTGGAGTGTGGTAGATATTGCGGTTGGAGTGGCAAATGAAGTAGGAGGGATTCACTTCGGTTAGTTTCTGCACCAACCACTGATCTGTGGCCCGGGCAAAGATTTTTTCCTGGTCTTGCACAAAGGAAATTTGCCCTGCGGCATGGGGCATCAGGTAAAATATGAGTGAAATAAGTGATAATACCTTTCGCATGATACAAAACAAAAGAGATTAAGGACATAAATGAAGCAAGCCTCAGAAATTTTTCAACTAAAATTATGGAGGTTCAGATAGAACTGTGGGTAATGCTTTACCAGATCGTCACTTTTTTCTGAAGTATAATAATTGCTAAATAATTTAGCAAAAATAAAATTAAAGATAAATTACGGCTAGTATTATAAATAAAATAATCATCACCAGGTAATACCAGATATCAGTGAACCAGGGATAGTAATGCAGAAATTTTTTAAACCAATTCTTCATAGAAGTTTGGAGATAAAACTACAGGCAGAACAGGTCTTCTGTGGGTTTTTGCAGTAAATAGAATTTGATCAGGCTTCCGTTTTTTCAATCAATGCGTGAGCAAATATGCTCCTACAATTGTTACTGCGAAAAGCAGTATTCTTCTCGATCTGGAAGTCATCACAAGTATGGGTTAAGTTGTTAAGTGATGCAAAGATTGCATGAATATAATAACGATACCCGATCATTGTATAAGACTTATTAATATTATAGAGTGAATAAGGATGGTTGCAGAATGGCCCGTATCAAAGGATTTATCAGGCCTGTTGTTCGACTTTAAATTGGCACCTTCAATAATTCGCTTATTGCTGTTTGATTATTATCTATAATGTTCGAATTCGAAATATTGAAGAGATTTTGAATAAGGAAATGTCTTTTGACTCATGCATAATTTTCCAGATCAAAAGTTTTTTTTCTGATTGTAGCCAAAGGTTGAGGAATTTTAAGGAACCTCATAAGAATAGTGTAAATGTTCTGAAGCCTTTATTCACTTGAGAAAGTGAGTGAATGTTATATTGTGAATCACTATAAGAATGTCTTCCTTTTCTGGATTAACAACTTGCGGTGGAAATCTCTTGCAGGTAGTTATAAATTTCGATTAAAAGGAATCATTAATTCGAACCCACAAACCTGCACTAAATGACATTAGGTACAATAGCCAGATTTTTATTAGCTGTTCCATTTCTGGTTTTTGGTGTCATGCACTTTCTTCAGGGCGATATGGTAGGCTCCATGGTTCCAGAATATATGCCCGGGAGTAGTTCAATTTGGGTTTACTTTTCAGGTGCGTTAATGGTTGCCGGTAGCGTAAGTATAATTATTAGAAAGTTTGACTATTGGGCTGCCCTGGGTCTCTCTGTACTGATGATTGTTTATGTAGTAGTGGTTCATTTGCCCAATTTCAGCGCAAGTAATCCTGTAGTAGCGAGTAATATACTTAAAGATATAGGAATGGCTGGTGGAACTTTGTTCTATGCCCACACAAGAAGCTCAAGCAAGTAGATGTAGTGATCGTTTTTTTTAATTTATGTTTTTTGGTTAATTGAGAAAACCGCCTTCAGGGCGGTTTTTTCATGGATTGAACTTTTATCAGACATCTTATTCCTTTGCATACCTGCTGATTTGCACAAAACCATTTTGTGAGAAGCCTTTTTCGGCTTTAGCAATACTTAACGTATCAATAGTTATGTTTGCATAACTAATTATACAAAACAGCTAATTTTGCATTTGAATTAATCAAGTTAAAAATGTCAGGTTTATTTCTTATAGGTATTCTTTTTGCCGGAATTGGTTTTCTGGTTCAAATGAGGTTGAAGTCGAAATTCGATCAATATTCCAGGGTCGCCCTGCGATCTGGTTTATCGGGAAGAGAAATTGCTGAGCGTATGCTCAAAGACAATGGAATTTACGATGTGAAAATAGTCAGCGTTCAGGGACGTCTTACTGATCACTATGATCCAACCAGCAAAAGCGTCAATCTGAGTAATGATGTATATCATGGAAAGAGTGTGGCATCTGCTGCAGTAGCTGCCCACGAATGTGGTCATGCCGTTCAACACGCCACTGCTTATGCCATGCTCGGATTGCGTTCAAAACTTGTTCCTGTTGTCAATATTGCCAGCACCGTTATGCCCTGGGTATTGATGATCGGTGTCTTTCTTATCAGCCGATTTCCTCCATTGTTGCTCATTGCTATTGCCGCACAGGCCGCAATAACACTTTTTACTTTGGTCACTTTGCCCGTTGAATTTGACGCCAGCCGCAGAGCGCTGGCCTGGATGGAATCAAAAGGAATGGTAATAGGCGGCGAACATGATGGAGCCAAGGATGCACTCAAATGGGCAGCGCTTACTTATGTAGTATCGGCTTTGGCTGCAGTGGCACAATTGATTTACCTCATATCAAGGTTCCAGTCTTCAAATAGGAGATAGCGAATGCCGTTGGTGGATCATCATTTATCCATAAGGCGACTTCCGATATGGGCTTGAGGTATTCAATTTTTTGTTTGTTATTGTTATTTCTTCCCCATAGAATGGTATTTTTGGCCTGACAGTTGTCTGACCCGCAACCTAAAGCACCTGCGATGACCAAAATATCTACTCTGTTTTCAGAAAAGGCGAGACCTCATTTCCCAATAATTTATTTGTTTATTGTTTTGTCTTTTTTTGCTTCCTGCGGATATAAAAAACTAATGAAGGAAGCAAAGGTCTACGAAGAAGGCAAACTTTCAAGTGAAGCACTCACCGCATATCAATTGGCCTACCTGGAGTATAACAGAGCTGAAGCCAAGGTGAGCATGAAGCGTGTGGCACAATCTATTCTCAACGATAAAATTGCAACGGCCAAAATGGCTTGTATGTCTCAGGAGTATGAATCCGCTTTAAGTCGTTATGATGAAGCATTTACTTATGCCGACCAACACAGTCAACTTGACCTTACCATTTTCGACATGGTTCGCCGTGACAGAGCTCAGTGCCTTTCTTCTTATGTCGATGAATTGTATAAGATTGCAGAAAAGCAGGTGATGAATGAAGATTTTGATGGAGCTCATTCTACAATCAATAAGATACTGGCAGTAGACAGAAATAATAAGCAGGCGGAGTTCCTTGAAATCATGTGCGACATTTTACCCAGTTATCAGGCAGGACTTAAAGCCGTGGAATTGCAACAATGGAGACAGGCCTATGCTTATTTCGATGAAGTATGCAAGGTAGATGCGGATTATAAAGATGCCCTTGAACTTCGCGAGGAGGCATTGTCAAAATCAAAGTGCACTTTTGTTTTTAAGCCCCGGGACAACGGAAGTGTTGAAAATGATGTAGAAGCTACACTGTCTTCAACTATTAAGGGAAGCCTGCTGTCCATTAAAAGTCCTTTTATTGAATTATTGGAAAGGGATAATCTGGATGTTGTAATACAAGAACAGCAGGAAACTATGGCACCTCAATATGAAGAGGGCACAGGTACGCAGGCAGGTAAATTGAAAAAGGCCAATTATATCATTTCAGGAGAATTCATTAGTTTTAAAAGTGAAATGACACCCGAGAAGAAAAAGACTGCCGATGTGGGATTTGATATTTTGGGCACAGACAAAGTAGAGTGTTATGAAATTTCAGGAAAAAGAATTCTCTCTATTTCCTATAAATATAGTATTATCGATGTAGAAACCGGAAAGTTATACTTCTCTGATGTGCTTACCTTTTCTGACTCTGACGATTTCAGGCGTTTTGAGGTGAATGTGAAAAAGAGCATGGGTAATGGTAACGGCTGGTTGGACCGCATTTTCGACCTTTCGAAACTCAAGAAGAAGGAGGACCCACTTAAAAGTGAGGAAGAAATGCTGGCTTCGATGAATGCTTATATTGCTGAGAAGATAAATATTAGTATTCAGAATTTCAAGCCGTAGTTTTTTCTGTTGTAGTCAAAATTTGGTGGTGAATGGTGATAGTTTGGAGTACCACCAGTTCTTTCTCATTATTCTCTATATTATACTTGCAAAATGGTCTTTTGTCTTCATCAGACATTTGTTTCTCCATTCGTTCTCTGATGGCTTCTGCGCTCATTCCTCTTTGTGCAATTAGTCTTTTCACTTTTAAATCAGCCGGTGCACTTACCAATATAATGGCGTCGCAATCTTTATATGACCCACTTTCAATAAGTATCGCTGCTTCCTTTATTATATAAGGTGTATGTTGTTTGCTCAACCAGGTTTTGAATTTTTCACTCACTCGGGGATGAACTAATCTATTGAGTTCTGCGAGAGCATTAGAATCGGCAAAAACTTTTTGGGCCAATTTAAAAGGATCAAGTTTACCCTCAGTCAAAACATCATTCCCAAAGAGATTAATTACCTCCCCTGTCAAAGAATTATCTTCTGCATACAATTTTTTAGCCTCCAGATCCGAGTTGAAGATCGGAACCCCAAGTAATTGAAAAACACGACAAACAGTGGATTTTCCACTGCCAATACCCCCCGTTATGCCGATCACTTTGCTCATTTGTACTACAAATATGTAACAAAGCTATACCTATTTGGTATAAAGGCATAACGACAAATTACCTTTCTTTGCGACCTAATATATTAATACCCCTGTTAATTATGGCTCATCTTATTGCGCCCAGTGTTCTCGCTGCTGATTTTACACAGTTGCGCAGAGACATTGAAATGGTCAATTCTTCTAAAGCAAGTTGGTTTCACATAGATGTAATGGACGGTGTTTTTGTTCCCAATATTTCTTTTGGGATGCCGGTCAT
This sequence comes from Flavobacteriales bacterium, assembly GCA_031378885.1. Lineage (GTDB taxonomy): Bacteria > Bacteroidota > Bacteroidia > Flavobacteriales_D > Sanyastnellaceae > JANNEQ01. The sequence goes on along the minus strand of JANNEQ010000209.1, from coordinate 32,640 downwards.
CAAAGCGATAAAAACTGTAGCCACCAAACCATTGGATGTCCATCTGATGATTGTTCAACCCGAACGTTATATAAAAGACTTTAAAGATTGTGGCGCTGATGTACTCACTGTGCATGCAGAAGCCTGTACGCATTTGCACAGAACTGTGCAGGAAATAAAGCAGGCAGGAATGAAAGCAGGTGTGGCACTCAATCCACACACCTCCGTTTCCGTGTTGGAAAATGTAATAAACGATATCGATATGGTTCTCCTCATGTCAGTGAATCCTGGCTTTGGCGGACAACATTTTATAGAGAATACTTTTAAGAAATTAGAACAACTGAAAAAACTTAAAACTTCCTCCGGAGCAAATTTTCTGGTAGAAGTGGATGGCGGAGTTACAAATGCCAATGCCGCAAAATTAGTCGCATCCGGAGTGGATGTGCTGGTGGCAGGAAGCTATGTGTTCGCGCATCCAAATCCGCATCTGGCCATTGAAAGCCTGATGTAAGCAACCTTAATTATTATACATCTTAATTCGAACTGACAAAAAACAGGCTTGTCGGTAACGGGAGAACTATGACTTAAGCTTTCCGTCTAAAATGACTTAATTGTAGACGAAACTAAAAATATTTTCGATTAAATTTTAAAAATGGAAAAATATGACATAACTTTGCCCCACTGAAAAAACTAAGACCCAAGTCTTGTTTTGAAAAAACTGAATTTACTAAATACCTAACTTTAAATGGCACCTCTTTACCTAACTTGTGCTGGAAGTAACTTTTTGTATTACACCAAAAACTTACTACTAACCCTTTTCCTTACAGTAGGCCTTGCATCATTTCACGAGTCTTTTGCTCAGTGTAACAACGTTACCTGGGGTGGACAAATCGGATATGATCAGACCATTTGCTCTGGAGGAGATCCCCAGGAAATCTGGAACATCAACGAGCCATCCGGCGGATCCGGGGCAATCGAAGTGATGTGGCTTTATTCGAATGCGTCTTCAGGATGGTCGCTTGTGACTATTTCGGGTGCAACGAATTTGTACAGCTACAATCCACCACCAATCACCCAAACTACCAAGTACCGAAGATGCACGCGAAGAGCGGGCTGTTCGTCGTGGGATGGTGAAAGTAACGATGTAACTATAACAGTTACTACTTGCGCCACCTGCAGCAACTTTACTTCTGGCGGTACGATTGGATCGAATCAATCGGGATGTGCCGGTTTCGACCCTGCGCCATTTACCAGTATAGCAGCTCCTTCTGGTGGCAGTGGTCTCACAGAAATCATCTGGATGTACAAGAATGCTACATCAAGCTGGAATTGGGTAGTTATTAACGGAGCGAATAGCCTCACTTACGACTCAGGCCCAATCAATGAAAACACCACTTTCCGCCGATGCAGCAGAAGAGGAGGTTGCTCTTCTTATGATGGTGAGTCGAATGATATTAATATTACTATTAACACAGGTTGTTGTACGGCTACAATAACCAATTTGGCTTTTTATAATCTTGTCTCGTCTTCACAATATGCAGTAATTCAAAACAACCAGACTTATCTGGCTTCAACATTGCCGGCACAATGGAATATTGAGGCCAATGTGACTGGTGCTAATGCAGAGAGCGTTAAGTTTATTCTTTCAGGACCAACTTCATCATCGAATATTCAAAATTCGACACCTTTCAGAATGCCTGATGATCTTGCTTCACTTACTTTGGCTCCGGGTAGTTATACTTTAACAGCACAATTGTATAATCAGGACAATGCTGCCGGAACCATGTGTGATGATCTGGTGATTAATTTCACCATTGTCGAATGCTCGAATATTACGAATCCTGGTTCGATCTGCTGTGATCAATCGGGATGTTCTCCTTTCGATCCGGGCCTTATTACCAGTGCGGCAGATCCTTCTGGCGGTATGGGTAGTATGGAAATAGTATGGATTTATAAAAATGCTTCTACAGGTTGGAATTTTCAGACTATTCCCGGTGCAAATGGATTGACTTATGATTCCCCGGCAATCACTGAAACTACCATAGTGAGAAGATGTGCGAGAAGACAAGGCTGCTCTGATTATGTCGGAGAAACTAACGATATTACACTCACTGTAAATGCTTGTTGTAATATAACCAACGGTGGCCAGATTGGCGCAGACCAAACTGGTTGTTCAGGGTATGATCCCAATCCGTTTATTAATGTTACAGATCCGACAGGTGGTTCTGGTGCCATACAATATATGTGGTTATACAAGAGCCAGTCAACTGGTTGGGTGTTCCAAACGATATCTGGTGCCAATGCTTCGACCTACGATGCAGGTCCTCTCACTGAAACGACAATCTTCAGGAGATGCTCAAAGCGCTCCACTTGTAGCTCGTGGGATGGTGAGTCAAATGACTTAACTGTTACTATTACTCCGGTTTGTCCGTGTGTCGATATTACCAAGACTTGTGCAATTAATGATGCAGGAGCTGGCCATGCACTGTGGACTAATTCTTCACTTTCTTATTTATTGGGTGTAAGCAACAACAATTTCGTACAGGTTACACCTGGTACCATGACGACATACTCCGATGGTACAATGAAAATAGAAGGCTCTGTAAAAAATGCCGGCAACGCAACCAAACGTTTCAACTATGTTGCAAATTACCGATTAAAAAGAAATTATGCGCAATGGACTGCCATTCCCAACGCGAATACTCCAAGTGGATTCCGCGAACCTAAATTGGATGCAGGAACTACAATTACCATTACCAACGAATTTTTGGGATGGGATTATTACGAACTTGATCCGAACAAACCGAATCAATTGATTGGAACGAATGCCCTTGCTGGTACAGTACTGAATATATCTCACCGCCCTTCTGATTACCGTTATGGCGCTCAGATGGGAGATAAGGCTTCATTGCAAAGCACTGGTTTAGGCTTCTCTGCCTGGATCGATTTGAGCGGAACCATCAATGGAAATCCGGTGAATGATCACGGTGATTTTAATATGAACTTATCAGGTTGTAATCCTGGTGTAGCTTTCGATGCTTCCGTAAATGTAACCCAACCCACTTGCGCCAATATTTGTAGCGGCACCGCTACCGCATCTGCAATAGGCGGAATTGGTAATTATACTTATTTGTGGAGCACTGGCGCAACTACTGCTACTGTAAGTGGTTTGTGCGCCGGTAATTATTCGGTTATAGTATCAAGTGGAACTTGTACTGAAACTTTGAATATTACTATCAATACATTGGTTTGTTTTGCTTCACTTGGAGATTATGTTTGGTATGACAATAACCAAAATGGAATTCAGGATGGCGGCGAAACCGGTGTTCAGGGTGTGACTGTTTCTTTATACAATTGCAACAATACATTCATCTCATCTACTACCACCAACAATGTAGGTTTCTATCAATTCCTGAATCTTACACCAAACCAAAGTTATTATGTGGTATTTGGAAATCTTCCTTCGGGCTACGTCTTCACCGTTGCTAACAATGGTGCGGATAATGTGGATTCAGATGCAGGTTTAAATGGTCAGACTGTTTGTGTAACACTTACAGCCGGGCAGCATTATCCTGATTTTGATGCAGGTATTACTACTTGTCCATATCCAGTGCTTCAGGGACAACAACCAGCAGATTTTACGTTAATGTGTACTGCTGTGATTCCTGCTGAGCCAAACCTGGTTTTCACCGATCCGATTTTCGGCAACATCGTACCAGTTTATACACAGATCTTCCAGGTCGATAATTGTGCTGGTCGTTATATCAGAACATGGGTAGCTACCAATTCGTGTGGCAATTCAACTACAGTCGATCAGATAGTCGATATTATCGATAATATCGCTCCGGTATTAATAGGAGTTCCGGCCAATGAAACCCTGGAGTGTGGAGAGCCTGTTACAGATGCTTCTGTTTCTGCCACCGACAATTGCGACAATGATCTAATTGTTGCCATGTCGGGAGCAACCAACTACCTTGATTGTGGATATGATTTTGTCCGCACCTGGTCTGTAACAGACAACTGCGGTAATAGCACTTCACAAACCCAGGTAATTCATTTCGAAGATACGACTGCACCTGTGCTTGTATCGGCTACACCAAGTGCCACCATCGAATGTGACGAAACAATGCCTGTCATTACTGTTGTTTTCGAAGACAGTTGCGACGATGACCTGAGCATAACCATTGACGAAGAAGTCGTAAACAACGATTGTGGTTATACTTACACTAAAACTTGCACTGCCGTTGACGATTGTGGTAACACTACTGTTTCCTCTACTACCATTACTGTAGTAGATACAACAGCGCCAACAAGCAGCAATGAGCCGGCAAATCTTACACTGAATTGTGATGAGACCATTCCATTTACTGCTCCATTGTTTATGGACAATTGCGATCAGGATCTGACTGTGGCATTCGAAGAATCGGCGCAAGAAGCTTATGGTTGCGGATATAGATTTACCCGCACATGGACGGCCTACGACAATTGTGATAACAATAAATCGGTAAGTCAGACCATTACAGTATTGGATCAAACTGCTCCGGTATTGAATAATGTTCCTTCCAATATATCTGCTGAGTGCGACGAAATTCCAACAGCAGCAAATGTTACGGTAACCGACAATTGTGATTTGGATATAACAGTTCAATTCAATGAGTCAACTGAAAACAACAATGGCTGTTCTTATACTTTGGTAAGAACATGGACAGCTACTGACGCTTGTGGTAATACCACCTCAGCCACTCAGAATATACAAGTGACTGATGCCACCGCTCCTGTATTAAATGGTGCGAATAGCAACTCAACGGTAGAATGTAGCGCAATACCAGCAGCACCTCAAATGACGGCTTCTGACAATTGCGATGCTGATGTTGAAATTGAATTCAGTGAAGTAACGATTCCAGGTGATCAATGCACTTATACACTTCAAAGAACATGGACCGCTACAGACAATTGCGGAAATGAGAGTTCTATTACTCATACTTTAATTGTAACAGATACTACAGCACCAATCTTTACTGTAAATCCTGCAAATGCCACTGTGTCTTGCGACGATGTTCCTGCGGCAGAAGCAGTAATTGCGGATGATAATTGCGACGATAACGTAAATGTTGAAATGAGCGAAGTAATGACAGAAGGTTGTCCTTATAGCATTACCCGCACATGGGTTGCTACAGACAATTGCAACAACCAATCGACTATTACTCAAGTATTAACTGTGGTAGACAACGTGGCTCCAATTCTTTATGGAGTTCCGGATGATATGACAGTTGAATGTACCGAACCAATGTCCAACACCAATGTATATGCTGAAGACAATTGCGATGACAATTTAATCGTGGCCCTTCAGGCATCTACTGTAAATAATGAGTGTGGTTCTGTATTTACAAGAACCTGGTCCACACAAGACGATTGTGGAAATCAGGTTTCTGCTACTCAGGTAATCACTATTATTGATACAACACCTCCTGTAGTTGTTGCACCAATTCCTGCTGAAATTACTATTGAGTGTTCAGAAGCTCGTCCTGATATGGTTCCGGTATTTGAAGACGCTTGTGACAACGACCTGGTTATTACATACAGTGAAGAAGAAATAAATATCAATGAGTGTGGTTCTGATCTTGTAAAATCATGGACTGCAACTGACAATTGCGATAACGAAACTACAGTTCAGCAGGTTATTTATATCAGAGATACAACAGCTCCTGTTTTCGCCGGTGTGCCTTCAAATGCTACCGCTCAATGCCAGGCTATTCCTGCATTTGCTGCAGTTACCGCTACAGACAATTGTTCTGATGCCGTAATCGAATTCAACGAACAAAGCACTTCAGGTTGTCCATATACTATCACAAGAACATGGACTGCCACAGACAATTGCGGCAACATTTCAATTGCGACACAAGTAATTGAAGTAATTGATATCGTGGCTCCAACACTGATCAATGTACCTGCTGCGGCTACTGTACAATGTTCAGCCATTCCTGCTCCGGCTAACGTTACAGCTTCTGACAATTGTGATCAGACACTTAATTTTGAATTCAGCGAAGAGGCTTCTGAAGGTGATGGATGTACTTACCAGATTACAAGAACATGGTCTGTGACAGATGATTGCAACAACGCTTCAACTGCAAGCCAGGTGCTTACTGTAATTGATTCTACACATCCAACTTTGGTTGGCGTTCCAGCCAATATCACAGTTGAATGCGATGCCATTCCTCAGCCAGCCGTTGTAACAGGAAATGACAATTGCGATGATTACGTAGAAGTTTCATTTAATCAGACACAAACCAATGGTTGTCCATATACTATCACAAGAACATGGACTGGTGTTGACAATTGTGGCAATGATATCACATCTTCACAAATTATTACAGTGATCGATACTCATGCTCCAGAGTTTGAAACTACTCAGGAGAATGTAACGGTAAGTTGCAACAACGTACCTGATCCTGCACAATTGACTGCACAAGACAATTGCGATGATAATGTAGAAATCACTTTCTCTGAAAATGCTACAAACGGTTGCCCATACACTATTACAAGAACATGGACTGCAGCAGACAATTGCGACAATGCTACTACAATTGTACAGGTAATTACTGTAGAAGACAATGTAGCGCCAGTACTGAACGGAGTTCCACAGAATATAACAGTTGAATGTGGCCAGGCAATACCAGGTCATAACGTAACTGCTATTGACAATTGTACTACTAACCTGCAAGTTCAGTTCGGCGAAGAAACTGTTCAGAACGATTGCGGTTATTCAATTGTAAGAAACTGGACCGCAACAGATCTTTGTGGAAATACTACTTCAGCTCAGCAAGTGGTGACTGTAGTGGATACTACAAATCCTGTATTGATTGGTATTCCTTCCAGTACAACAGTAAGTTGCGCACAGGTTCCTGCAGCTCTAACTGTAACTGCAACCGACAATTGCGACAGCAACATTGAAGTAAATTACAACGAGTCAATTGGCTCAGGTTGTCCTTATACTATTTCAAGAACATGGTCTGCTACTGACGCCTGTGGAAACAATACCACAATGGTTCAGGTGATCACTGTAATTGATGTTGTAGCTCCTGTATTGAATGGCGTTCCTGCCAATGCAGAAGTGCTTTGCAGCAACATTCCGGCTGCCCCTGTAGTAACTGCTATTGACAATTGTTCTTCACCAGAAGTAATCTTCTCAGAACAATCTTCACAAGGTTGTCCTTATACCATTACCAGAACATGGTCTGCTACCGACAATTGCGGAAATACAACCACCGCTACACAAATAATCAATGTAGTTGACAATGTAGATCCTGTTCTTATCAGTGTACCTGCATCTGCAACAGTTCAGTGCTCTGCAATTCCTGCTCCCGCTAATGTGACTGCTTCTGACAATTGCGACCAATCTCTGGAAGTAATTTTCGATCAGCAAATCTTAGCAGGTGATGCATGTACTTACCAGATCATCAGAACATGGACAGTAACAGACAACTGCGATAATACAACCACTGCAAGTCAGACATTGACGGTGATCGATTCGAACCATCCCGTTTTGGTTGGTCTTCCTTTGGCAATAACTGTAGAATGCGATGCCATTCCACAGGCTGCAACTGTTACCGCTAACGACAATTGCGATACAGATGTTGAAATCACTTTCTCACAGACACAAACCGATGGTTGTCCATATACGATTACCAGAACATGGGTTGCAACAGACGATTGTGGTAACAATACAACCGGTTCGCAAACCATTACCGTTGTAGATACTACTGCTCCATTATTGTTGAATGTTCCTGCAAACGGAACTGCCAATTGCAATGCTGTTCCAATGGCTGCTGTAGTTACTGCATCAGACAACTGCGACAACAATGTAGAAGTTTCTTATTCAGAAACTCAGACAGATGGTTGTCCATACACTATCACCAGAACATGGACAGCAACAGACAATTGTAACAACCATGCTACGGCTACACAGGTTATTACTGTTATAGATACTGAGGCCCCACAGCTTATCGGTGTACCTGATAATATTACTATTGAATGTACTGAAGCCATTACCAATACAACTGTTTTCGCAATAGACAATTGTGATGACAATGTAATGATTGCTCTTCAGGCCAATACAGTTCAACAGGAATGTGGCTATACTTTCACCAGAACATGGACTGCTATAGATGCCTGTGGAAATCAGGTTTCTGCCTCACAAGTTATCACTGTGCTTGACACAACCGCTCCAATTGTGAGTGTGCCGGTGCCAGCTACAATTAACATTGAGTGCAACCAGAATATTCCAACTACAGCTCCTCAGTTCACTGATAACTGCGACAATTCAATTGATGTAGAATATTCTACTGAAGAAATTAATGCAAATGCATGTGGATATGATATTGTGCGCACCTGGACTGCTACAGACAATTGCGACAATCAAACCACAGTGCAGCAGATAATTTACATCAGAGATACTACTGCACCTGTATTGAACGGAGTTCCTGGCAACACCGCTGCACAATGCGACGCAATTCCGGCTATCGCCAATGTAACGGCTACCGATAATTGTTCTGACAACCTCGAAGTAATTTACGACGAGTCTGAAACAACCATCAACAACTGTTCTTATCAGATTACACGTCACTGGACTGTTTCTGATGCGTGTGGTAATACTACAACAGCCAGCCAGGTTATTACAGTTAGTGATGCTACAGATCCAATTGTGGTTTCACATCCGAATGCTTCTATTACTTTACAATGTAACGCTGTACCTGCGCCCGTAGCTCCTGTATTCAACGACAATTGCGATGAGGAATTGAATGTAAATTATATCTCAGGTATCAGCAATGAAACCAATTGCGGATATGATATTGAGCGCACATGGGTTGCCACCGACAATTGTGGAAATGATGTTTCATTCACACAGATTGTGCACGTTGTGGATACTACTCATCCAACTTTGAATGGTGTTCCTGCAAATGCAACTGTAGAATGTACCAATGTGCCTAATCCGGCTGTTGTAACTGCTACAGACAATTGCGACGATCAGATTACTGTTTCATTCAATGAGCAGGTTCAGAATTTAAATTGTGGTTATACCATTACCAGAACATGGACCGCTGCCGACGATTGTGGAAACCAGACTACAGCTTCACAAGTGATTACTGTTACTGATACTACTGACCCGGGTGTAGTTTCTGCTCCTCAGAATGCAACTTATAGCTGCGATCAGACTATTCCGAATATCGCACCTGTATTCTCAGACAACTGCGATCAGGATCTTAACGTAGTATTTACTACATCCACTGAAATGGATGGTTGCAACAAAATCATTCACAGAAACTGGACTGCTACAGACAATTGCGGAAACTCAACTTCAGTGATGCAGAACATTACTGTAGTAGATACAACTGCTCCGATTTTAATTGGCGCCCCTGCTAATATGACGGTTCAGTGCACTGAGTTAACTACTGCACCTGTAGTAACTGCAATCGACAATTGCGATGAAGAAGTTGTTGTAGCATTTGTTGAAACAGTTGGTCAGGGATGTCCTTATACTATTACCAGAACATGGACTGCTGCGGATGATTGCGGCAACCAGATTTCAGCACAGCAAATCATTACAGTAATTGATACACAATTACCTGTAATTAATGCACCTGCTGATGCCACGTATGAATGCAATAGTATTCCGGCTCCTGCTAACGTAACAGCTTCAGACAATTGTGATACAAGTGTTGAAGTAACATTCGCACAGCAAATAGTTCCCGGTAATGGTTGTACTTATACAATCGTTCGTACATGGACTGCTACAGACAATTGCGGCAACCAGAATATGGACAGTCAGACATTGACTATTGTAGACAATACAAATCCTGTTCTTGTTGGATTGCCTCAGGAAGCTACTGTGGAATGCAACAACATACCAGCTCCTGCGAATGTGACGGCAACAGACAATTGTGATACTGATGTGTATGTTTCTTTCAACGAAACACAAACCACAGGTTGTCCTTATGTAATTACCCGCACCTGGGTAGCGACAGACAATTGTGGTCACACTGCAACAGGTACTCAGATTATCAATGTGATTGATGAAACTTCACCTGAATTGTTCAATTTACCTGGCGATCTTACCATTGAGTGTACAGGTGTAGTTCCAGCTCCTGTAACCAATGTTTATGGTACAGACAATTGCGACAACCAGGTTGAAATTCAGGTTACAGATCTCATGGTTCCTCAGCAATGCGGAATGTTGTTGAAGCGTACTTATGCTGCCGTTGACAATTGTGGAAACACCACAACTCACCTTCAGCTCATTTACATCACTGATGAGACTTCTCCAATTTTGATGAATGTTCCTTCTGATGTAACCATCGAATGTGATGATGCTCTTCCTGCACCATCTACTTCAATTACTGCTACAGACAACTGCGACGATAACGTAGTAATTACACACAACGATGTGATTGTACAACAAGAGTGTGGTTATCTCGTGAAGCGTTTCTACACAGCAACTGATGATTGTGGAAATGAAGCACAGGGTGTGCAGATGATTACTGTAATTGATGAAACATCTCCTGTATTTATCACAGTGCCAACAGACATTACAGTGAATTGCGAGAACATTCCTGCGCCTGCTGAATTGTCTGCTCAGGACAACTGTGATGATCAGGTGAACATCACTTATGGTGAAAGTGTGATCAGCTCAGGTTGCCCATACCAGATCAAGCGCACATGGACTGCGACGGATGATTGCGGAAATTCATCTACCATGATTCAGATTCTAACCATTATTGATGAGGAGGCTCCGGTTTTCGATCCATTCCCGGTATTTACTTCTGTGGAATGCGATGAACTTGCTGAGTATACAGTAACCGCTCAGGACAATTGCAATGGTGATGTAAGTATAACTATTATCGAGGAATTGACTTTCTCAGGTGGTTGCTACGGAACGATTCAAAGAATCTATCAAGCGGAAGATGCATGTGGAAATACTACTGAGGCAATTCAGTTGATCGATATCATAGATACTACTGCACCGGTGTTGCACAACATCCCTGCAGAAGTAACTGTAGCTTGCAACGGAATTATTCCTTCTGTTCCGGCTGATGTATATGCTACCGACAATTGTGCTGATCAAATGACGGTGACATTTACCCAAACTCAAACGGGTCCATTCTGTCCTTATGACATCATCAGACAATGGAGCACAATTGATCCTTGCGGAAATGTAACTGTAGCTACTCAGGTAATTCACGTTACTGTGAGAGTACCACTTCGAGTGCAGGTAAATGCATTCCCTAATCCATCCACTGCCGGCGAATTGAGAATTCAATTCAGCGTACCAGATGATGAGCAGGTGATGGGTGGTATCTACGATGTTACAGGTCGTTTGGTAGTTAGTCTTATCGACGGACAAGCCGATGGCGGAACATTGTACGATTGGAACGTAGGTTCAGAAAACCTCAGACCAGGTACATATTCAGTGGCCTTCCATTTTGGAGAGGATGTGATTAACAAACAGATTTTAATTGTTGAATAAGAGTTGAGGATTGCTTTAATTAAGAAGAGGGAAGTCGAAAGGCTTCCCTTTTTTTTTGTGGGTTAAAGCGGGGGTTTAACAAAGGAGATTGAGGGCCAAAAACGTTCGCCGTTTTACTGTTCTTTGCAGGGCTGTGAAATAAAGAACTTTATGTTCTAATTTCTTTTCGGCTAGCTTATTATTAGGGTATTCTGTTGCTCAGGAAACAAGTTCTTAATGCCTGATGATTAGTGAGAAATGATAAAGCGAAGCAGCGCTAAAAACAGTCCCCCAACAGCTAAAAAGATCAACCAGTTTCCTTGAAAACTATATTCTTCATCGGTTATTTCTGTCGAGTATTCATATGAAGGGCACAAGGGATCGAAGTCTGCTTTGGCGTCTGTTAAAGCACAAACCACTTCGCCGTTGAGTGCTATTTTCCTGTTTACGCAAACCATGCAATATTTCAGGTGTTCTTCTCTTGTCATGAGTTTATTATTTATTAGCCTATTTATATTCTGTCGGTTTTGATTTCTTCAAAGGGTATTTTTTTCTTACTAATCAAGAGAATAATTCTAACTGTATTGAACCATCGGATTCATGTAATATTCGAAATCATTATTGCCCGATTAAAATTTCAAATATTATTCCCTCAAATTAATATGATCTTTTATCGCTTTATCAAATCCGGCTTCAACCAGAGTTTCGCTTTCCACACCACTGATTTCATATTGATAGATATAACAGTTTTTGCCAGAGTAAAAGCACTTTGCCTTGCCACTGATTAATGCGTACTGGTTATATATTTTATAGCTGAATGTATTGTCGTCCAACATGTTGTAATTGATGGTGGTAGAAGATGGAGAGTTACTTGTTTCCTTTCTTATTTTTTGCCATTCTGTAATGGTATTGTCTGATTTTCTGAACTTATGAAGGTGGAAGGTAAATTTCTTTTTATTCCATGCCATCACCTTGGTGTGATCATCTTTGGCCGCAGTCATGATATATTCATTTTTTAGAAGAGTATAATCAATAAACCGATCGATAACAATAGTGGAATCCTTACTTACTTTTTTCTTGCCCAGTCGAAGTCTCTGCTGTTCTAATATTTGCTCGTTGTATTGCTCCATTTGATCTTGCCTTTGTTCACGTTGCCTTTCACCATCCCTCATCATCTTATCTATTTCTGATCGCATATTTTCCTTTTTGGTGCTATTACAATTGTATCTGGCGACCATTATCACGAAACTGGCGATACTTATTATTAACCCGAACGTGGGACCAGTCTTCATTCCCCAATCTCTGCCCGTCGAATGACCGCGATAAGCGTCTTTATCGAATTGATAAGAAGGGCAGGTGGGATCGAAGTCGGCTTTGGCATCGGTCAATTGACAAACCATTTCGCCGTTCAGGGCAATTTTTCGGTTTGCACATACTGTACAATACTGTAATTGTTCTTCTCTTGTAATTGACATTTATTCTAATTTTTCCCGGAAATTAGAGCCATCATAATTGGGCAGATCAAAAGTGAATTTTTTGAATTAGTCTTTTAACTGTTACAAAGTATTACTTCTGCAAATTAAAAATACCATCGGATGTTATTTTTTCAGTTGAATATGATCCTTCACCACCTGGTCAAATCCAATATCAACGGTGATTTCGTTTTGCTTGCTGCTGCTTTCATATTGAAATACATAACAGTTTTTACCTGAAACGTAATACCGCGCTTTGCCATGAATCAGGGAAAATGAATTTTTCACATTGTAAGTAAAAGTATTTTCGTTTAATACTTTATAAGCTATTTGGGTCGGCGATATTTTGCTGCCCGCCAGGATCCTCAATTTTTCCCAATCTGAGATGACATCGTCAGATTTGTCGAACTTATGTATGACAAATGAGAAATTCTTTTTATCTCTGGCCATCAGTTTGATGTCTTCGTCCATTAAGGAGGACATAATATATTCATTTTTCAGCAGTGTATAATCAATAAATTTGTCGATTACGATGGTGGAATCCTTGCTTGCCTTTTTAATGCCCAATTCCTCTTTCTCCACATCGGAAAGTTGACCCAGTTGATCGCGATTTTGTTCGCGTTCGCGTTGCCTCTGACTTTCTTCCAAGATATTGTTGAATTGAGAATATTCATCTCTTCTGTTGTTATTATTGCTCTTATAGATGGTCGTTGCAATTCTGGCGAAGGCAACAATAGCGAGCACCACATAAAAAATAGCTTTGCCGATTCCCATTGAGCTTTCGCGGGCGTATTGCGGTTGGGCGGGTTTATTGTCAAATTGATAGGAGGGGCAAGTCGGGTCAAAATCGGCCTTTGCATTGGTCAAACGACAGATTGTTTCGTGGTTGGGACCTACTTTTCTGTTTACGCAAACTGAACAATATTTCAGGTGTTCTTCTCTTGTCATGGGGCTCGTAATTAAGTACGACAACAATGATACATTGATCTTTTACAAAATATTACCGGAGTGAGCTACAATAACCAGCAAATATTATCTTTTCAAATGAATATGATCCATCACGACCTGATCAAATCCAATATCAACCATAATTTCATTTTGCTTGTTGCTACTTTCATATTGATATACATAGCAGTTTTTATCTGAAAAATAATACCTGGCTTTGCCATGGGTTACCGCAAACGAATTCTTGACGATATATGAAAAGGTATTGTCATCCAATATTTTATAAGTTATGGTGGTTGGAGACACTTTGCTACCGGCGACTGTCCTGAATTTTTGCCATTCTGCGATTACCTTATCGGATTTGTTGAACTTGTGGATAACGAACATGAAGTTCTTTTTATCTCTTGCCATTAATTTAGTCTTGTCGTCGATAAGGGTAGACATCAGGTATTCATTTCTAAGAAGGGTGTATTCTATAAACTTATCAATAACTATTGTGGAGTCTTTGGTTGCCTTTTTAATGCCCAGTTCTTCTTTCTCTATCGGGGATAAATCTCCGATTTGATCGCGGATTTGTTCACGCTCTCTTCGGTTCTCTTGTTCGCGGATAATCTTATCGATTTGAGATTGAGAAAAATCATCCCTGTGGCTTCGGCTGGTATTGTTGCATGTACTGGCCAACCGTAATATACTGATTAATGCTACTACAATGGATAAAATTGCTCCACCCGATATTCCACCACTCCCCGATGAAGAGCTGCCGCGGTACACGTCTCTATCGAATTCATAGTAACGGCATATGGGATCGAAATCGGCCTTTGCGTTGGTTAATCCGCAAATGGTTTCGTGGTTGTTTCCTATTTTCCGGTTTATACAAACCGAACAGAACTTCAGTTGATCTTCTCTTGTCATTGGGTCGTGGCTAAGTACGGCAAGTATACAAATATTTTGAGGATTACAACATTGTTGAAATGGTCTTTTTCGGGTGGATTCAAAATTCGCGCTTATTCTGCAATTCTGCTGCGCTATCTGCTTAAATTTGCCTTGAATCAAAGCCAATTAAAGAAAAGTTTTATATGGAAATGAAGAAAAATATACGGCGTATTGGGCTCACCTTTGCCATAAGGTCATTCGCCATATTGCTGTTCGCTGCTCTCATAATTGAGGCTTCTGCCACCTCCCGCATTGAGGCACTCAAGGAAATTCAAAGTCGCCATTTGATCATGGTGAAATTGGAACTTGATTCTTCTTATTATCCAGTGGCAAAGGAAAATTGGGATATAGATCCTGAGAAATTAGAGAAATGGAATGTTTATGTGAAAAAGATCGATCAGGCCAATAGTATCATTGAAAAAAATTTCGCAAAAGAATGGAAATTTAATAAGAACGTTTCTTTCATGACTTATTCCCAGATTGAAAGTCTACCAAAAAATGAAAGGATAAATTATGCAGTGTTGGCTGTAAACCATGTAAATGTGGTCTGGGATTTTAATTGGGATAATCCGAACTGGGTTATCCAGAGACTTTCTGAAGAAAAGTTAGACGTGAGCCGAACCCAGAAATGCGATTATTATTTTCCGTTGCCTTATTACGAAGATGCACGGATTCTTTTTACAGAAGGAGAGTTTATTCTGTCCATGAGAATGATTCAGAAACAATTCAGTTATAGCCTTGAGCGAAACTTCTTTTGTTCATGCTTTTTCGACTATTTCGGAAGAGAGCTCTGCGATCATGCTACTATTTCCTGTAAGTACGACTACATTGTTTCGGAGGATTATTTTAAATTCAAAAAAAAGGAGAGTACATTAGATGGAACGCATTTGGTTCTGATGAAACCAGATGAAATTACGGCCCTGGTGAATTCTAGTCCTTCTGATACAACACACGTTTTATTGAGATTTTATGCTGATTCGCAGGTAAGGCAGCGCTATGAGAAGGAACCATTCTATCCGGTCTGGCCCGCTTCGCCTGCTGCGGCAGAGCGTGGACAATACTCTGCAGAACGCGCGAATTCACATGTTCCATTTTCGCCGGATGGCACAATGCAGTTTCTTTTTGTCAGTGTTATGGTGAGCACAGGTGAAGTGTTTTTTGTCAAGTCAAATGTTCTGGAATATATTTCGGCTAATTTTATTATGAAGTATTTAATGTGTAAATAAAATTGTCTTAATTACATTATTTGATGGTTTCTATTTTCTTGTTCATCCAATCGAGTAGCACCTCGTAATAATCGCGTTGCTTGATTTTACTTTTCAGCCAGCACAAAAACGTGATGGCCTGAATATCCAGCCTTTCAGCGGGCCAACTGGCGGTCATGACTCTGACTTCTTCCGCAAATTCAGGTGTTCGCACTTTGTCCGGATCGTGCACCAATTTTGATATTTGTTTGAGGTAAATGGCTGCAATCTGATAACTCCCGTGATCGAAAAACTTCTTGTAATATCTTAACATGGACCTTATTTTCGATTCGGTAAGATCTAAATTTCCCAATTCGTAATAGATGATTGCCTGAATCATTTCTTTTTTAAAACGCCATTCCAAACCCTTGGTGTCCTCTATAAATTTATCGTTGGAAGGCAAATTCTTCATGGCCAGATTGGCCATTTTAAAATTCATTTCATTGAAATAATATACAGCCAGATTGAGCTGAAGATCCAATTTGTATTTCAGTGGAAGTTTGATGCTGTTGTCTTCCAGTGTTTGTGTGTTGAGGGCGATTGCTTCTTTGTTCTTCCCGGTATAGCAGAGAATGGATATGTGCAGACCAATGTATTTTGGAAATAGCTTGTGCGATTTGAGTTTGCGCTGCGGAATGAGTTTTTCGAATTGCTTAAGCCACTGAAGAGATTCTTCAAATTTGCGCTGGCGATACAATGTATGGGCAATGATCATCACAAAACTGACTTCGTGTTCTACCTGTGGACCTTCAAAAGCATTGTGTTTTTTCAGGCTTCCGAAAACGCGGATCAGATAAGGCTCGAATGCGGCATATTCTTTTGTGGAAACAATAGCACTGCGACAAATTTCGGCGAGTCTGAGCATAAAAGTGGCATTCTTCAATGCACTGGGGGTAAAATTAAACTCACGGAAAATATCGTTCACCCACTGAACAACATCCATTGTAGTGCCGTTTTTCTTGTGCTCTGAAAGCTCTATGCGAATATCTGCATAGAGTACATTTAATTTCCGCATATTGGCGTGGAGCTCCATATTTTTATTCCACCGTAATTTCAACTCATGGATATCGATTTCAAACTCGTCCGCGTGCAACAACTGAAAATTATAGATGGAGTCGAGCAGGTTGTACCGGTGATTCTGAAGGGCAAACTTCTCTGCGCGCTGCAAATGTTTCTGTGCAGTATCAATTGCATTGCGTTCCATCAGCCACTCGGCCACAAGAATTACAGGGGGCTCGTTGATCACATAGATGCTCATTTTTTTCATGCAACTCAATGCGATGAACTCCGTTGTTTTTTCAGTGAGTCTTACCCGGAGAAGGTTTAGGGCTTTTGGATTGGGCTCTTCGTAAATGGTGGCTATTTTCTGTTCGCGTTTTTCTATTTTCTCTATACACAATGCGTCGAAAAGTAAATTCTCTTTCGGATTTTCTTTGTTCTTGACCAGGTATAATCCGAACTCAGTTTTCTCTTCATTGGTCATACTGGAGATAATATTTTCTAATAAACCCATGGCATGGTTTTTTTGAGAAGGTGAAAATAGTGAAATTGTTTCAAATGCAAAAGAAAACAACGATCAGACGAGAGGATTAGTGTGTGCCTTGCAAACAAAAGAAGGTAAAAGTGTGGGTTATTAAGTATGTTTTTCCGATGTCATTTATATTTATCAAAAGGTCATAAAATAAGAAAGACCCGCAACGGCGGGCCTTTCAAACTAACGATGAATTTGGAAACATTCAGGCTCACTATTTATTGAGGGCCTGCACAAGACATTACAATTTTCACTTTGTCAACGGGCGCCGGTTATTCGACCGGAATTTTTTTGTCGAAGAATTGAGTACCGGTGCCACAAGTGCTTTGTGTGAACGTTACTTAATGAGCGTGTAAGCGTTTCTCATAGCATCCATCAAGTGACTCCGGTATTCAATTGTTCAAGTGAATTACATGAGAAACAAAGTCTTTCAACGGAATTTCACCTTCGGATTTTGGCATTTAGCCTCATGCTCCGGCAACTGTGTTTTCACTGCTTGCGCTGGAGAGTTCTTTCACGGAGTTACAAAAACTTTTCGATCCTGTAGAAGTCAATTCAATCTGCCGTCCATAAGGCTCTTATTCATAGTCCTTACATGGACAACAAGTAGACGATATAAATTCAATTCTAAAAAATCAAAACATCGCGCAACTCCGTGAAAAAATTTCTCCGGCTTTCAGCGAATACTTAGGCCGCCAGTTCAGCTTTACGAGATTCAATTGCCGCCGTCAGAACTGCTACTTCAGCAAGGTCCTGGTTAATGCGGTTGATGTCGTATTGCTTCAGCAGTAGATCAGAGCTGGTATAATTGTCGGCCTTATCGGCAATCAACAATTTTTTGGTCTGAAGCCTGCTCACCGAAACCAGCAGAGCACTTTTGTTCGGGCCTTCCTGAATGACGGCAGCGGCTTCAGTAAGGTGGGAGATCTGCGCATCGATCTCCGCAAGGCGCTCTGGCAGCTCGGTAGACTGCGCAGCAATGTTTACAACCTGACGTTCCGACGACGTCATTCTGAATTCTAGATTGCTTTTAATCCTGGCCAGCTCGGCGAGGAAAGTGTCGCAATCAGACACGCTAATCAAAGCATTTTTACTGTATTCCATGGGAAACAAGTATTAAGTTATTAAATGATAAAAAAAAAAAATTACAAATTGTGGTATAAAAGATTGGGATGGATTGGGTATTGGAAGCGGCGGGGAGCATTCCTTAATCAAAGAGAAAAAGTTGTTTTTGAGTAACAAAGTAGGCTGCCAATACTCAATACACCCGTGTATTTTCTTAAATAAAATCGGAACCATGCAGCGGATCGAAATCTTGCATCATCAGCTCCATCATAAATACTTTGCTGAGGTCTTTAAAAATCTTTTTTTGACTTTGTACCCGCAGCTTTTCGTTTGCAGACTCCTTGCCGGAGTTCGGGTGATTGAATGCAAGGCGCCATTCGCTGATGCTAGATAAATAATCTTTGCCCAGCTCGATCGAAAGTTGTGCCTGTATTATTTCGTATTGTTTGATCAGAATATTCACCATTGAGTTTTCCTTGATTTGTTCAAGGCACTCATTGAGTTTTGTTTTCATCTGGCTTAGGTTCTCTTCAACCTGACTTTTCAGTGCGGGATCGGTGATGGTTTTAAGTGCAGTGGTCATTCTTGTCACTTCTCCCTTGTATTTAGGAAGGTTTTCTTTTGCTTCGGTCAGCGTTGCCGTCATGGTGCTCATGTCCTTTTCGAGGTTCAGCATTTTTGAAGTAAGAATGCGCTCCTGTTCTTTAAAGAATTTTTCCATGTCGTTACACATACTGATGTCGGTAATCGGTGTAGATTGATTGAATGTTTGTTTCATGTTAGAAATGTTTTGTTGTTTGATGAGCCAAATTACCGGCAAGTATTTCGGCTGCGAAAACAAGGTTTTGGCAAAAAACTTCATGAATAAAGGGGTGAAAAAGGAAAGTAAATTCACCTTTTTTGAACCTAAGTGGCTGGAAATGAAATTTTACCACAAAAACACAAATTCGCCAAAAACTTCATGAATAAGGGCGAAAAATAAATCGCATTCTAAAACAGAATAAATTCTGAATGCCTTGAATGACGGGGATTTGAGCAAAAAAATAATAATCACTAAGAAAGTAAGATAGTAAGAACAATTTAGAACTCGTTATTCTTCGTGTCTTACTTTCTTCGTGTCTTACTGTTAAATTTTGTAGGGCCTGAGCATGGCAAGGATAAAATGCGATTATTGAATACACACCTAATAAAGTAAGAACCATTTAGAACTCGTTATTCTTCGTGTTAAATTTTGTTGGGCCTGAGTATGGCAAGAATAAAATTCGATTATTGTATACACACGTAACAAAGCAATACTGCAAAAATGAAAGAATAGTTTAGAACTCGTTGTTCTTCGTGTCTTAGTGTTAAATTTCTTAACCACGATTCCTCCAAAGTGCAGTGTATTTTATTTTACGTTGCTTACTTTTCCAGCATAAAATCTCATGGTTATTGCGCCATAAATCAGCAGAACTTCTTCACTTGTGGACCAAAAATCCACATTACAATCCTTTCAGCAATTGCCTGCCCGCCGCTATCTCCGCCTGAAGCCCGGCAATTTTCATTTGAAGCCTGCATTGCATTTCCGGAGTGCAGTGGTAGAGGACCGCCTTTTCTATTTCGATGCGCGCCTCGAACCAGGTAACCTCCCTTGCAGAAGCCTTCTTGCCCGTGGGTTTTAAACGGTTGAGGTTATTCAATAGCTCTTGGGTATTGTGGTATTGGGCCGTCATTGTTTCCAGGGACTCTTTTTGCCGGTAGAGCGATTCTTCTGCCAGTTGGATGCGGTTTTTGACAGCAGCCAACGCCTTTGTTCTGTCGGATGCCGGAAAAGTTATGGGTTGTTTTTTTTGTTTGATTTGCTGCACCAGCACCATCATATCTGCCAGCCTGAGGTTTACTTTTTCGGGCAAATCGCGCAGACCACTCTCATACATCGACAAATTGGAGGCGGAAACGTCTAGCAACAGCGCCATATCCCTTTGCCCACAGTGTAAAAACTCCCATAAATTTTTCACTCCTTTCATCACCGCAATTTTTACAAAGGTATAACTTGTGTGCAATAATTTGTGTGCACCTGGACTGCACACAAATTATTGCACACAAAAATTGAGGCAATTTTTAAAGGGGCTTTTTAGCAGAGAATAATCTTGAACTGGTTTTTTCGGGTGTTTTTGCTCGATGGGTAGATCTACGCAATATATAAACATGCGATCCATTCCGGATCTTTTGGAACCGCTCATATAGATTTCTTCTAAATGAGATCATACTCTTCAGCCGTTTAAGGTTTGGTCAAAAGAACATTGTTTAAAGACATCTCCCGATCCAATGGATCGAATCTTTATAGCACAAACGTTTTGCTATGAACAAACGACTCTTAAATGGTCGAATGTTATTTTATACTAAGTCCCAATGACACTTCTTTCAGCGAAGCATCAACAGCGCAGCCCTTCAGGCTGCCTGCTCTTCCTGCCGGCTTTCATCTAGCCATCAAACCGTCCCGCTTCCGCCGGCAATACTCCGCAACAACTGATCTCTGTGCTGTTTTTTGCGGTTGTAATCTGCCAGCATATAAGTGCGTGCTTTGTACAAGCGCACGCAGGCCTTTCTACCGGAGCCTTGCAGGAAGCCGATAACGATCAAACAAACACCAATAAAGATCATTAAAAACTTGAGGGAAACAATGAAGATTTTCCATGATTCAAGTTCAACAGATAGATTTCCATGCAATCCATGTCCTTCATTGATGGGGAAATTGAAAAGGGAAGTGTCAATCAAAAAGGCCATTCCTATCAGAACTATTCCTGATAAAAGTAGTATGACCTCCATAATAGTAAACAATATTCCTCTGATTACCTTATGCGAAAATCCTCCGATTTCTTTCAGTACTTTCTCTTCTTCCATAAGATCTCTTTCGATGGCGACAAGTGCCTGGCCGGATGCGTTGTTGGGTGCGTTCATAGCGTTGGGTTTAATTAAATGGTTTAATGCACTGCAATTATAGGCTAAAATTAGTTTGATCAGTTTGCTTTCGAATTACCCGCAATGGCTCTGGTTTCAGCGCAGCGTAAAGGCGCGGCTCATTGCGCTGCCTTCGACTACTGAAGGCTCCAAAGAGGAAAGTATATGAAACTATTCACTAATGCAATTTGACAATGGCAATAACGCGCCTCTTTCACCATTACCAGATCTCTCATTCCGCTCCGCTGCATTCGAGATGACAATGCTCAGAGGTGTTAAGCATTGCCCTCCTGCGGAGGGCATACAATGCGCAAACGACATGTAAATTGATGAACCCATTCATTGAGTCGAATGAGGATTACATACTTGTGAGTTTTATTCTTCGAATGCGTGAATGAGTTTCTACCAGATTTAATTGAAGTTTGCGCATTTTATGGCCTGCGGAGCAGGCCAAAGCTAAACAGCGCCCAGACACTGTCATTCCGAACGCAGCGGACCGAGTGAGGAATCTGGTGAGGTTAAAAGAGAGTAGCAGGCGCGACTATGCTTTCGCCAACTTGTCCATGGCAACGCAAGGGAGTGATGAATCTGGTGAGGTCCGAAGGCAGTACCTAATGTTGTGCGGTTTTTCCAACCTGTCAATTGCAAGCGTAGCGCAGTGAGGAATCTGGCGAAGTCGAAAGGCATTGCCTTATGCAGCACGATTTTTCCCAACATTATAATGGCAGCAGTGCGGAGAGAGGAATCTGGTGAGGTCCGAAGGCAGTACCTAATGTTGTGCGGTTTTTCCCAACATGTCGATGACAGCAGAGAGACGAATCCCTTGATTTTCAAAAAAGGAACAGATATGAAACAATTCATTCATGCAATTTGACAATGGCAACAACGCGCTTCTTCAAACATTACCAGATCTCTCATTCCGCTCCGCTGCATTCGAGATGACAATGCTCAGAGGTGTTAAGCATTGCCCTCCTGCGGCGGGCATTCGATGCGCAAACGACATGTAAATTGATGAGCTCATTCATGGAGTTGAATAATGATTACATGCTTGTCAGCATTAGACTTCGAATGCGTGAATGAGTCTTTGTCCTGTTTAACTGAAGTTTGCGCATTTTATGGCCTGCGGAGCAGGCCAAAGCTAAACAGCGCCCAGACACTGTCATTCCGAACGCAGCGGAGCGGAGTGAGGAATCTGGTGAAGTCCAAAGAGAGTAGCATGCGTGACAATGCTGCCGCCAACATGTCAATGGCAATGCAATGCAGCGGAGTGAGGAATCTGGTTAAGTCCAAAGGCAGTACCTAATGCAGTCCGGATTTTTCCAACTTGTCAATGGCAACGCAGCGGAGTGAGGAATCTGTTGAAGTCAAAAGAGAGTAGAAGGTGCAACGCTATAACAATGGTATTGCTTGAAAAATGAGCACTTGATTTAAGCTGATGGGAGACTTATTCTATTTGTGAATAAGGAGGGCTTCCTGAAGTGGAAATTCACATTTAAATTTGCTTTTTAATTTATCTTATGAAAGTCTATTCATTTTACGTTTACATTCTTTCTAATCAGAAATTCTCTGTTTTTTATACGGGATTAATCAATGATCTTGCTCGAAGATGTTTGGAACATAAGCATAAGACTATAAAAGGTTTCACGGAAAAATATAATGTTGACCAATTAATGTATTTTGAAGTAATTGATAGAGCGGAGGATGCTATCAAAAGAGAAAAGCAGATCAAATCCTATTCAAGATCGAAAAAAATAAATTTAATAGATCAATTGAATCCATGCCATAGTAATCTTTTTAGAGATGGCAAAATTGAATTGTAGTCGCTTGTCATATATGTCGCTAGATTAAGCTGTATTCTAAATTACCCACAATGGTGCTGGTTTTATTGTACCGTCAATAGTTAGGCCCTTCTGCCTCCACATTGGCATTGTTTCAGCCCATCATCACCAGCCTTACCCTTCAACATTCCCCTCGCTTTCGCTGGCTTTCAGCCAGCCTACAATACCACATCCTCACTAACCCTCTCAAAGCCACACTTAGACTTTATTTTCTCATTTTTCTTCCTCTTTGTAAATACACTACAACGAGCCATCGTAGTGTTGCATAGTATTTCAACGCTGATAGAAAAACTGAGTTCACTAGGCTACTAACGTGGTGCCGGAATATCGGGATGTGTTGGAATATCAAGTGAAAAAACTATTTACTCCAAATTCTAAAAAAAATTGAGCCACTTTAAAAACATGTCAACTTATTGGAACGACTTTGTCGCTGGAATAAGCAGTAACAAAAACGAAGAACTAAATAAAACAATTTTAATGAACAATTTAAACTACACATCAGACTCCACGGCTGTCGGAATGAAAGCTGCCGACAGAACTTTCGACCCCACACGCGCTGGTATTCCACAAGAAGTTGTGGAGCTTCTAAAAGATTCCGTTATCTCTGTAATGAGCCTTTCTACCATTCAGAAAAAGGTATTCAAACAATCGAGATTAGTGAATGGAAAATGGGAGACTTTTTTCTCCGAACCTTATATTCAAAGGGTACAAAAAACACAGACTCTAACCAAAAATCCGGCACTGAATTATGTGCTTTACCTTATTAATGCAGGTTACGAATATGTGGGGCAAAACGGAAACCAATATGTTTTCCACCGCCCTGAGCATGTATACAGCGAGGAAGAAATGGAACAAAACAATGCGGCCATTTCGAATTCGCCAAGTTCATTGCCCGAATCTTTGTTCATCATAACGGATACTCCCGGAGGTGAAGTTTCTGTTCAGGATTTGAATGAATTACAATTCCTTCATGAAGCTGTTAAATTGCCATCAGGCGAATGGATGTACAAATTCGTAGCCACCAAAGAAAATGCAATGAAAATGCGCATCGCACCCCTCGGCACCAAAATTATGAGCCGCAAGCAATTCGATGCATTGCCTGTTGTTTCTCCCGAGGAATTTGACACCTTGTGCGCACAGGAAAATACCATGACCGATGTGGATATGGAAAATGAAGTGGCCAATGTTTTTGTGGACATTGAGCAAGTGGGCGACACTTACCAAATTGTTCCCTACTACAATTTATTATCGAACGAAGCAAAAGATTTTACCACCTATACAGCACAGCAACAGCCTTTCTGGGTGAGAAAAGGTTATTGGTTTGAGTGGAGTTGTTACAACGAATTTGTCAGCACCGGCGGTGATGTGGATGGTGTAAATCAGGTGGGCGACAGAGGCAATATTCAGGTCTTCCCGCAACGCAATGGCACCACACCTTTCAATTCAATTAAGGTTGTGGAAGGCGACCAGCGACTTGATAAGGCAAATGGTACCTATTATGTGGATATGTCGAAAGATGTAATTCTGCAAGGCTGTATTGTTATGCCAGGTGCAGGCGGCAAGGAGTGGCGGGCAGAAATGCAACTCAACGTGAAGACCGGCGAAAAGAAGTGGCTTTAAACATTAATACCGCAGACCGGAGTGATTTGGCTCCGGTCTACCCAGGCGGTAGTTTGTATTGAGGTTCAATTTGAGCAGATTTTAATCGTCATTCTGGTATTTGTTAAAAAAATGAAGGGCTTTAGCACTGGTTTTTTTTAAGTCAAAAATTTGTGTGCATAAAATTGTGTGCAGTTCAGGTGCACACAAATTTCTGCACACAGAATTGAAAGCGAAATAATTAGCAATTTTGGTTTCGTTTTTCGAAGGATGTTTTTTTTTTGAGGGTTTTCTGTTGGGTTCTCAAGGCTCTCTGGTTTTTCCTTTGGAGAAACTAGGGGTTTTTAGAAGTGCTTTTTTTTGTTAAAATGTAATGATAGAAGTAAAAGCATTGCTGCTGCAGTCAAATCATTCCATTGATGCGAAATGCCCAATCTGACGGCCTCTTTGAGGAATGCCTTCCAAAAAAAGTGTTCAACTGATGGTATCCCGGGTATTTCTACGTAAAGAAACCGTATTTTTCCCCTATATCAACCACGTAGTATGACTTTACATTCGCTGCGGATTGTGCATGTAGATGTGCAGACTTTTATTACAAGGAAGAATTTACCTTTTAAGCAGGTAAAGGGAGAGAATTGGAAAAAATAGAGAATCTTGTTTCCAGGAGTAGCGGAACCCCAATTGTAGGGGAGGAAGTAGAAAGAAATAATTATTCTGTTGTTGAGTGCGTTCGCCTTCAAAGAGGGCTGATTGTTTTTTGCCTGAATTAAATTAACCGTTATATTTTAAATTATTCGCCATGCAATTACCCGCTAATGTTATTCTGGACGTGATTATCTCACTGGCCCTGATCTTCGCTTTGTTGAGTGTGTTGGTTTCACTGATCAATGAAACCTGGACGCATTACTTCAATTACCGGGGCAAATTTTTGAAGCGGGCAATCGGAGAACTCATTAATGACAAACAAAATCTCAATTATGCGGAATTGCTTTTCAATCACGACATCATTAACAGGCTTATTAAAACCAACACCAAGCTGTTGTATGGATTGGTGAATTTTAAAAGAACCAATTTGCCAGGTCATATTACGGCCAATCAATTCGCGGATGCTTTTATCGATATTATGCTGCAACAGGCGCAGCGCAATACACCTATTAATGTCAGCACCAATGCAGATGGAACCATTCAATTGTCGCAACCAACCACTGCAACACCACAAAATCTGGCGGCTCTTTTCCAGGCTTCCCTGGAGACCATGAATGGCAGTAAGATGAAAGATATGTTGTCAAGCTTTCATCTTAAATCTTTGGGAGGTTCTCCTACCAGCACGGATGCAACTCATGCGGATTACTATGATAAACTAAAAAAACTTATTGGCGATTGGTTTGATGAGTACATGAGTCAAAGCTCGGGTGATTATAAAGTAAAGCAACGTCCGCGTTTGGCCGCTATAGGATTGATTGTGGCCATTGGATTGAATGTAGACAGTATTCACCTTGCGAAAAAAATCTTCAATGAACCGGAGTTGCGCGCGTCGCTGGTGAATAATGCCATGTTATATAGTGATGTACTTGCTCATCAAAGTGATTCAGTCCGTTATTCAATTTCGGGCCAATTGGCAGCGGTAAAAGACTACCATGAGAAGGTGGATAGTTTAATTAGGGTGGAAATAAAACGCAAGTCAGCAAAGGATAGCACCAATGTCGACTCTCTGATGAAGGTTATAAAAAAGGGATTGCAAAATGATAGCACTAAACTGGCCAAAGCTATTCGCTTAATGATTGATCAATTGGACATCGCTGACAGTTTAAAGAATTCATACAGTATAGCTCTTCAAACAGAAATAATCAGGCTCCCGATTGGATACAACCAGGACGAAGCTCCACTGAGTTGGTTCGGTTCAGGTTGTAATGGAGATTGTAAGCATGGGCATCACCGGCACAATGACAATGAAGAACATGGGGCGTGTGAGAAAGATTCATCCAGCATGAAACAAAATTGTTGTGTACACAATGAAGCCGAAAAGAAAGACGATCAAAAGAAGAGCCTTGACGAACCCCATTCACAGGAAGAGCGCGATCAGGCCAGAATAATGCAGTATTATGCCAACAGAAATGCCGGAGAAGGGAATGCCGTGTGGATGTATTTTCTTGGCATTATCATCAGCTCGCTTTCATTAAGTCTTGGCGCCCCATTCTGGTTTGAGGCTTTGATGAAATTGGTCAATTTGCGCCGTGGTGCAGTAAAGCCAAAATCTTAATTGTAAATTTTGCAGACCATGAACAAACGACCACTGATCAATATACATACGCATATTTTCAATTCGAAATGCGCGCCACCCACTTTTTTGAAAACGCAGAATTTAAAAGTTACACGCAGATTTCCTGAGACCATGATGTCTGTGCTTGAAACCGGTTTTGTAAGAAGGTCATTAAAATGGATTTCCAAAACCTTTGTCAATTCCAGAGCCGAACAAAAGATGCAATACAGGATGATTGCATTTCTCGACATCGGATTGGCTGAAACACAAGAAAAGATATTGGATCAGGAGCTTGAAGCAGCGCGTCAGTTTGATAACAATGCACGAACTGTGGTGCTCACGCTCAATATGGATTATATAGATGATTGCCTGCCTCCAATGCCATATTCCACGCAGATAGAAGATATTATGCGGATGAAAAGACAGCGCCCGGATGAAGTATTTCCATTTCTGAGTATTGACCCAAGACATTTATCGGGCACGGATGGACTCAATTGGGTAAAGCCAAAGTTTGAAACAGGTGAGATTAAAGACAATGTTATCTATCCTTATTTTTCGGGACTAAAATTATATCCGGCATTGGGATATTTCCCATTTGATAAACGAATGGATGAGATTTTTGCCTATGCAGAAAAATATCAGATTCCGGTTATGACGCATTGTACACGTGTGGGATCACTGTACATTGGTCCATCCATAGAGTCATTGATTCCATATAATATTGCGTCATTGTTATCTGCAGGATTGGTGCAGTCGGTTGCCGTAACAACCGCCATTGTTGAAATTCAAAAAAGGATAGCCGATTATTATGCACACGAGGGTTGGATTAAGAACAGCAAAAAAGGCGACAACGACAAAGCCTGCGATCTTTTTAGCCATCCACAGAATTATGTTCTGTTGATGGAAAAGTATCCGAAATTGAAATTATGCCTTGCACACATGGGTGGAGACACAGAAATGAAAATTATTGACGATGATGCTGATGGAAGTTATGCAAGAAATATCGATAAACCAATGTGGTTTGAGCGAATCAAATCCATGATGATTCAATATCCAAATATGTATACCGATATTTCATATACATTGAGTGCACTTGGACATGCGGATATTCTGTTCAAGTTGTTGGATTTGTTTAAAACTGCAGATATTCAGGGCCAGCCCCTGGTGAATCGCGTGCTCTTTGGGACCGATTTTTATATGACCCAAAAGGAGGATAAAGAATATGATCTTATTTCTCTGGCCAGAGAAAAACTGGCTCCTTATTGGGAGCAATTGACCATCACCAATAATTATAATTACCTGGGAGTTTGGGCAGGGCAGGAGCTGCCTGATTCCAAACCAACAATAGCGTGATCTACTGTCCGGATTCTAAATGAGCACAACGTGGAACCATATATTAAAGCAACGAAATAATCAAATTTTCACCTATAAATGATGGGTTTCCTCCTTATATTAGCACCAACAAAACTACTTAATTCATCTCAACATGAAAGCGACCAGCATTCCAAACCATGAACTTTCTTTCCACACTACCGGATTAGACAGCAGCGGCAAAAAATTCATTCTTACCGAAGGAGATTACAAAATAAAAGGCTCCAATGACATGGTTCATCTGGTGGATTGTGTGCGGCAAAATGGAGATAAGTCTTATTATTTCGAAGAGGTGACTGAGAAGAAAAAAATTGTATTACATTTTACAATGGGTTATCTCAAGCCCGATATAGCCACACTTACAACCAGAAGAGTTTCTGTGCCTTTTGTCGTGGCCAGAAATGGTTTGATTTATAATTTATTCGCGTCGAAATACTGGAGTTACCATTTGGGCCCGGGCGCTGCAGGGGGCAATACTGCGATGAGTAAGGAATGCCTTGGAATTGAGATTTCGAATATCGGTCCTTTAAAAAAGATAGGAAATAATCTTGTATCTACTTACAGCAACTCCGATGTCTATTGCACCATTGCTGATACACAATTGTATACCAAATTGTCCACGCCTTACAGAGGTTTTCAATATTATGCTAAATTCACCTCAGCGCAATATGATGCTGTGGCTTTATTGCTGAGATTCCTAAGTGGAAAGTATGATATTCCATTGCAATTTGTGCAGGAGTCAAAAAGATTTAATACAATGACGGCAGGTGAATTTACGAACTTCAAAGGAGTTGTAAGTCACGTCAATTGCAGAACAGATAAATGCGATATAGGTCCAGCTTTCGAATGGAACCGGTTGATTCAATTGGTTTCTTGATTTATTGGATAAAGGATTGAGCGCAGTCTTTCAAGCTTTCAGTTTTGTGGTTATTTATATATCAAAGGGCAGCACTCGGATTGAATAAATCTTTCCGCTTTGGGTCTATTTTTAATTACGGGAAAAGTGATTAACTTCGCTCTTTATTTTATCAGTATGAATGAAGGAAAATTATTTAGAATTAAATATTTTGCTGCTCTTATTGTGGTGTTTGGTTTAACGACATTGGGGTGTGTCGGACAAAGTGTAACTTCGCGTTTGGCTTCAATAATGAATTTGCAAAAACGCCATCTTATTGTGGTGATGCCGGAATGCGACTCTTCATTTTTTCCGAAGATTAAACACAAAATATTATCCAAACGCGATTCCGTCAAATTGAATCGTTGGAATGAATATGTTAATAAGGTTGCAGTTTCAAACGAAATTCTTTTGCGAGTGGTGAAGTGGCACTTTAATGAAGATGTTTCCATTATGTCGAAGAAACAAGCGGAAAGCATTGACGCAAATTCGGAAACGAAGTATGCCATTCTTGCAATTACCAACGTATTGCCCCATATAAATTATCAACTCAATAAACACCCTTATTGGGTGTACAAAGGCTTCGAAGGAGGAAAGATAGATTTGAAGAAACTTAAAAGCAATGATTATGTATTTCCTCTTCCGTATCAATTTGATGACCGCTATTTTTTTAATGAATTGGAATTAATTGCTTCGTTGAGAATGATTCAGGAGCAGTTTAATACTAGTTTAAATTGGAATTTTTTCTGCGCCAATTATTGTGATCAAATATTCAAGCAGCTTGACGAATTTGGTTATAACAGAGGTAATGAAGGGTTGTACATTCAGGAGAAGTATATTATTCCACATAAGTGCAATAACCAGGAAAAACCACCGCACATTATCTTACTCGACGAGCAGCAGTCGCATGATTTTTTTTCGCAACCTATCGATGATTCGAGTTTGGTTTATTTGCAGTTTTATGTTCAAAAGAAATTTTACAAGGGCAATGTCCCTTGCATTCGTTATCCCGCACGCAATAAAAATTTGCAAGAGGCCGGATTTGATAATAGTTTCACCTCTGCAAATCATTATAGCCTGGCTTGCAAGCCTGTCAAGACACATAAGTATCTTATAGTTGGTCTTAACGCTCATTCGGGTAGGATACATTTTGCAGTGGCCAGTTCTGAGCGGGCTACATTTTTGCAGTTCATTCGCTTCGCTTTTGATTGGTATACTGTTAAGCCTTAAAATTACTGCAGGCCTTGGGCTGTGCACATCTTATTGGAGTTTCCCGATTGTATGCGTAAATGGTTATCACTCCGCCACCAATCCCATCTCCACTGCAATCCAATACGTACTGAAGAAATTCTTATCACGAGTGAAGTATCCAGCTCCTGAGGAGGCAGTAGCGGTATGAGTAGAGGATGAGGAATCATCTCCGTCAATTGGTATCTGATGACCAATGTTGTTGATCTGGAAATACACCACACAAGGATCATTAAATGAATCGGTGTAAGTAAATTTAGTGACATCGTCATTCTTATTGAAATGTTCTTCTACACGAACTTCGGTTGAATCAGCATCGTGCAAGGCAAGCCATTGTTGCACGATCTGATCTGCATTGCGCGGATCTACCACAGGATCTTTCATGCCTTGCATGAGGATCATTTTGGGATAGTCGCCCTGGTATTGGGCGCTTACATCGGTTACATATTTCTTCAGTTGTTCTGAAGTAGTTTCAGTAGGACTGGCCATGGCTTTTGATGCCTTGATGGCATTGTTGGCCATGCCGTAAGCTACGCCGGCAATGGATGCACCTGATTTGAATTTGTGCGGATAATTGGCCATCAGGGCAATGGCCATGGCAGCTCCCGCAGATACACCGTATACTGAAATGTTTTTTTCGTCGATTGGATATTCGGTCAATGCGAAATCTATCATATTGATAATCGAAGCCAGTTCGCCCTGGTCTTTGGTGTTGTTGGCGGGTTGAAACCAATTGAAACAACCGGATAAATTATTCTTTACGTTAGTTTCAGGATACAATACATAAAAACCATTGCGATCTGAAAGGTGATTCCAGCCGCTGGCGTCGGCAATGGATGATGCAGATTGTGAGCATCCATGAAGAACAATTACCAGCGCTTTTTTTTCGGAAGGATTGACCAACTTCTCCGGCACATGCATGTACATCTTGAGTTTGCCGGGATTGTCGCCAAATTTGGCGATAGCAAGCATGGGTTTTTGAGATAGCGTGGAACTATAGCATAGCATAACAGCACAAAGACCGAATAGAATTTGTTTGAGCATAATCAGGCAATCCGTTGAGGGTAACAAGTTAGGTTACCTTGCAAATATAGGGCAGAATAATAATAATATAAGGGTTGACTAGGAGTGGTCGCTTGCCGGAATGTTGATTTAGTGGAACGCAGATGACGCGAAAGCTGCGCAACGCTTATTTTGCGCGGATTTTTTCCCGCGGCCTTTTTTCCTTACCGAAATGGAAGCAGCCGGTTCGTTGTAATTTGATTTGATTAAAAAAGCAGGTTCTTTTTTAATGCTTTGTATATCAATGTCTTATTTGTTCGTGTGAAAAGTTGAGAATAATCAACTTGCCTTTATTGGTTTAATTGAATGAGCAATCGGGATGCGGTAGTTTATACCAATGTTCATTTTAATTTAGTCCATGCCGTAGATGAAATCATACAGTGGTAAATACCGAGAGAGTAGCTGTTTAGTACAATCAAGCGCAGCGCAGATTTGACTAAAACAGATACCAAATCGGTATTATTTACCCTGAAATTTTGTGTGCAAAAAATTGTGTGCACTTCAACTGCACACAAATTATTGCACACAAATTTTAGCGTTCATTTTGGGGTCGATTTTGAAATGCCTTTAAAAATGATTGTTTTATTGGAGCCTGATTGGGCCACAAATAATAAAAGCTAACACTAGCGTTGCGTTGACGGAAAAATAAAAATGACGCAACTCAATCAGAGAAAGCACTACAGGTGATTTTCTTACTAAAACGATTTGAAATTAATTTTCAGAATAAATCTATATATTGCTGAAAATTAGATCGTTAT
>JANNEQ010000208.1:0-13183 GCA_031378885.1 Flavobacteriales bacterium | reverse complement strand
ACGAAGCTACCAAAAAATGGACAATGGCAATAAGAGACTGGGGAATTATACTTAGCCAGTTTACCATTATATTTGGGGATAGATTAAAAATAAATTAAACCTCCGATTTTCTATTTACACACTTAGAGGGATAGTGTCTTTATTCCACTTATAAGCCCAATATTTTCTCCGCATCATTTACTCCATGCTCTCCATTTCCTCTGTGGTTTTTTTTTAAATTCTCACTCCACGTATCGCCAAGACTTTTTTACAGCATCATCAGTCCATCATCCTCTGTTTCCTCCATGGTTTTTAAAAAATTCTCACTCACGTATCGCCAAGACTTTTTCACAGCATCATCAGTCCATCCTCTGTTTCCTACATTGTTTTTAAAAAATTCTCACTCCACGTATCGCCAAAACGTTTTCACAGCATTACCATTCTCTCATCCTTTGTTTCCTCTATTTCCTCTGTGGTTTTTAAAAAATTCTCACTCCGCGTATTGCCAAGACGTTTCACAGCATTACCATTCCCTCATCCTTTGTTTCCTCTATTTCCTCTGTGGTAAAAAAGAAAAACCCACCCTGATCAAATCAAAGTGGGCTTTGTATTTTGTTGTACCTCTGTGGTATTACCCCAGAAGTTCTTTCATTTTTGCGCCAATTTCCGCCGGTGAATCCACCACCACGATTCCGCACTCTCTAAGTATTCTCTTTTTCGCCGCCGCGCTTTCATTTTCGCCGCTTACAATCGCACCCGCATGCCCCATGGTTCTGCCAACCGGTGCAGTTTCTCCGGCAATAAATCCAACCACTGGCTTTTTGTTGCCATTTTCTTTGATCCATTGTGCAGCTTTTGGTTCAAGCTCACCGCCGATTTCGCCAATCATCACAATGCCTTTGGTTTCAGGATCATCCATCAACAATTGCACAGCCTGCAAAGTGGTAGTCCCGATAATAGGATCGCCACCAATTCCAATGGCTGTGGTAACACCCAGGCCGGCTTTTGCTATCTGGTCAGCAGCTTCATAGGTTAGAGTGCCCGATTTGGATACAATACCCACATTTCCTTTTTTGAAAACAAAGCCCGGCATGATGCCAACCTTAGCTTCACCTGCAGTTATTACCCCCGGACAATTCGGTCCTATTAAAGTGCAGTTGCGGTCTTTCACATATTCTTTGGCCTTCAACATATCGGCTATTGGAATTCCTTCAGTGATGGTTACAATGACTTTAATACCAGCCGCCGCCGCTTCCATAATAGCATCTGCTGCAAATGCAGGTGGAACAAAGATGATACTTACATCCGCTCCTGCTTTACTCACTGCCTCTGCAACAGTATTGAACACAGGGCGCTCAAGGTGCATCTGTCCACCTTTGCCGGGTGTGACGCCACCGACAACGTTGGTTCCATATTCTATCATTTGAGAAGCGTGGAAAGTTCCCTCGCTTCCTGTAAAGCCCTGTACTATGACTTTTGAATTTTTGCCGACTAATACGCCCATAATTATTTTAAGGAATTGGCCGCGAAAGTAAGTGATACTTACCCAATACCGTTGTTCAGGCATCCGAATTTTATTTGCGAAAAATCAAAGCGATATTTCTACTGATCTTTCGCAGTGCCTGATGATTAAAGGCCGTTTCTCAAACCTCCTTTTACACTCCACTGACAGCCTGGCCCAACGCAATCCTTCTCTGGCGCTCAATCGCTGAAAACCAATGAACCATATTCCCTGACTCTCAATCTCCTCTTGCCACATGCAAATGGATCAAAGCCAGATTTTGATCCTATTTATAGTCCCACAGAAAAGCACTATTTCATTCATAGCCTTCAATTGACTTCAAAGCCAGGCCCAATAAATGATTCAGAACTTTTTAGCATTAAAAATGTCCATTACACATATTTTTTTCATTCATAGCCTTTCATTTCCGAAAGGCTAATAGCCATAAGAGTTGTAGAGAGTGTGACCAACACAAATGTCCATTAACCCAAAAACTCCAATTCCATCCAACGCACAAAAGCTGCCTTGGTTTCTTCCAATCACCTCATTCCAAACTCTTTGTGTACCAACTCCCTCAATGTTACCCACATTCCACCGAATCAACCCATTTTTGCGCCCTACATAACACAAGGATATCTAACATGGCAAAACAAAGCACAATATGCGCACTATCTACCGCTCCCGGCATGGGCGCCATTGCGCTGGTGAGAATGTCCGGCCCGGAAAGTATCGCCATTGTGCAAAGGGTTTTTTCAAAAGACCTTTCCAACGTGCCCTCGCACACCGCAGTGCACGGCTGGGTGGTGAAAGACAATTCCAAACTTGATGATGTGGTGCTCACCCTTTTCAGGGCGCCCAAATCTTTCACCAGCGAGGACACTGTAGAAATTGCTTGTCACGGTTCGGTGTACATTCAGCAGACCATCTTACAGGCATTATTATCAGAAGGTGCTGAAATGGCCAGTCCGGGAGAGTTCACCATGCGCGCTTACCTCAATGGAAAGCTCGATTTGAGTCAGGCAGAAGCAGTAGCCGATTTGATCTCATCCGAAAATGCCGCCATGCACCGACAGGCTTTGCACCAGATGCGCGGCGGATTTTCGAAAGACATCAATGGTTTGCGCGACAAATTGTTGCAGTTTGCTTCGCTCGTTGAGCTCGAATTAGATTTTGCCGAAGAGGACGTTGAATTTGCCGACAGAACCCAACTTCAGATGCTGGTGACAGAAATCGAACAAGTCGTACACAAACTCCGCGATTCGTTTTCACTCGGCAACGCTCTCAAAAATGGCGTTCCGGTAGCCATACTCGGTGCGCCCAACATGGGCAAATCCACCTTGCTCAATGCCATGCTCAACGAAGAGCGCGCCATTGTTTCTGACATTGCCGGAACCACACGCGATACAGTGGAAGACCACCTCACCATTCAAGGCGTGCGCTTTAAATTTATCGACACAGCCGGAATCCGCTCTACCGAAGACACCATCGAAAAGCTGGGCATCGAACGCAGTTATGCCAAGGCCCGCGAAGCATCCGTTATTTTGCTCCTTGTCGATGCCGTCGAAACCACAGCAGAACAATTAAAAGCCATGATTGCCGGCATTGGTGAAGAAGCAGGTGAGAACATCAACCTGATTGTATTGGCCAACAAAATCGACAAGCCAGGGTTCAACGCTGAACAATTCGCCAACCGAATACCAGCAGGAATTACATGGATGCCCATATCTGCCAAAAACAAAATCCATATCGACGAACTCAAAAACGAATTAGCACAACGCGCCCAACTCGGCAAAGTAGACAGCGGCGAAACCATCGTCACCAACGCCCGCCACTTCGATGCCCTCTGCCGCGCAGCCCAATCCATTGCCGACATCCAACTCGGCCTTCAAACAGGCATCACCGGCGATTTTCTGGCAGTGGATATCCGGAAAACGCTTTATCATTTGGGTGAGATCACAGGCAGTATATCGGCTGACGATTTGCTGAATAATATATTTTCGCGGTTTTGTATTGGCAAATGAGATGCCTTTGATTTGACTTAAGATAACTTCGGAATCGACACTTAAAGGCTAATTTCTTCCATAATTATTCTTGACCAATTTAGATTTGAACTTATTTTGCTTAACTTTGGCCACAGGCTCAATAACAAGAAGTAAAGTTGTTTTGTGTTGAAAGATTGAATCAACTATTTCAAACTAGGGTACAATTGAAATCCAGCCTTCCATTGAAACGCTATACGAAATATCCAAATTTCTGAAAGTGGATATTCGGGAGTTGTTGGTTTCGACAAGTAAGTGAAATTATTTTTATCGTTACTGAGTCAGGTTCTTTTCTTTAAATTGAGATTTAAATAGATTTCGAATGAGCAAAAAAATAAAAGAGACAGGAAGGGACATTGCCAAATCTCAGCCGAATACGAAGAATACTTCGGGTTCGCTTAAGGGAAAGGAACGCACAGGTGAATTTAAAGATGGAAAGAAATTTGCTGATAATCCTAAAGATACTGGATTGAATTCAAATTTGTCGGGAATATCTTTCTCCCATAAGAAGCAAATGGGAGAACTAATACAAGTACAAGCGCAACAGTTAGTAGCTTTAGAAATAATTAAACCTGAAATAGAAAAGAATGTTTATGATTTTATGTGTGGAATTCGAGTTGGTTCAACTGTTAAGTCTCAAGATTTTACTTTTTTTCTTTGGACTTGGGTTAAGTGTTTAAACTTGTTTGAGGGTGTCGAATGTGAAATTGTGGAAATAGCAAAGGGCAGTTGGATAGTAAGATTTTTAATAAAATGCAAGGATTTGGCTACTTCAATCTCCACGAAAGAATTATTGCTAGAGACTGTCGCAGATTTGGCAAAAGGTGCTCTAGCCCCATATACAAAGGGTGGTGCAGAGGTGGATAGGATCAAATCGGAATCAGCCAAAGGGAATGCTGAAGCGGATAGGATAATTAAAGAAACCGAAGCCCTTCCAGATTCGGATGAAGCAAGGGAATTGCGCGACCTGCAAACGGAAGCTTTAAAACTTGAATTGGAAGAGAAAAGGGCCGAAATAGAAGCAAAGAAAATAGCGAATGCAAAGGCCAGTTTGGATTTAGCTAAAGATTTAAAAGAAATGATGAAAGAGGGCATACTTGCTGTTGATGAAATAACTATGGACATTGAAGGTGTTCCCATTCTTATAAAGAAAGGAAATGATATTACTGCTCCGCAATCAATTGAAGGAAGTGCTTAGTGTTTTCTTTATTGAATTGAATAGCAAATGTATTTATTGATTAAATTTAAACTATATGATATGGACTTAAAAAACGAGGTTCAAAATGCTCTAAATGATAGAATGAAGAGCAGTTTTTTCGGTAATTTTGTTTTAGCTTGGTTGATATGCAATTGGAAGATCTGCTATTATTTAATTTTTATTGATGCTGACCTCAGTATAAATGAGAGAATTTCATTTGCAGAGTCGAATATAAATTTTTGGGATACATTGGGTAAGCCAGTTCTAATTTCGTTTGCCCTATTAATTGTCTTGCCATGGATGACCTTTTTGTCTAGAATAGTTAAACAGTGGGTTGATGTGTATTATCAGGCGATGAAATCAAAATATGAAATCAAAAAGTACCAGCGCCAACTGGCTTATGAAGCAGAACAGAAGCGACTTGAAATTTCAAGAAATAGACATTTTGAGATTTATGAATTGGAAATGCGTCAATTGAAATTTTTCACGGATATATTACAAGGTGTTAATGAGCTTAATCTGGGATCAGTAACCTATTTTCCGGGAGAGGAAAAATTAATTATTGATGGAAGACAGATAATCCTAAACTTGGAAACATTTGGAGATGTGCTGCAGAGTATTCACGCAAAATTGAATATTAATGGCTTATCGCAAGAATCGAAAGAGTTTTTCGTTGCTAAATTGATGAATGCTCTGGTCCATGATTATTTCAAGGGACAAGAATTTCTTGGTAGTCAGATAAATTCTTAGAATGAGAACCCAAGAGACGACTTATGTCATGATTTGTACCCCATTTGTACCTTTTCTTCCAAAACCCCTATAAAATGGGGCTAGTTATATTTTGTATTGGGAAGTGAAATGTCTTTGATTTAAGATAAATTCGGAATCGGTACTTAAAGGCCAATTTCTTCCATAATTATTCTCGACCAATATAGAATTGAACTTATTTTGCTTAACTTTGGACACAGGATCAACAACAGGAAGGAGAATTGTTTTAGTTTGAAACTTGGAATCAAATATCTTAAACTATAGTACAATTGAAATCTAACCCTTAATTGAAACGCTTTATGAAATATCAAAATTTTTGAAGGTTGACATTCAGGAGTTATAGGTTTCGACTGTAAAATAACGCTATTGACTTATTCAGATTGCAGGCGACAATTGTGAGTTGGTACACTCCTATTCCTTTATTTTGTGCGCTGTTTTTTTTAATAAGATATTCAACTAATGAAGAACCAAACAATAATACTACTTGTACTTCTATGTGGAGTTTTGATTTTTCCGATTTTATATTTTTTATGGAATAATGGAACTTTACCAAGTTCTCAAGGTGAAGAATGGTCTCGGTCTGCTGATTACACTAATGCTGTTGTAAGTCCATTAATTCAAATTGCCAATCTGGTGTTTTTTATTTATATCACATATCAATTGCATGGATTGTCTCAGAAGAATGAAGCTGAAAATTTGAAGGTGCAAAAGCAAAGTTTAGATTTGAATCGCCAAATTGCCATGTTGCAACTCCGAAACGAAGGATATGCATTTATAAGAAATGATCTTGATCCATTGCTAAAGAAGTTGGAAATCCTTCCTGCTGATGATAACGAAAGGCTTGCTATTGTTACAGGTGTTAGCAGGAGAATAGATGATACTATTTTACGGTATTCGGTTCTGTTTAATGATCTATATGAGACTATTGAATATAAGGAGTTAAGTATGGCAGTTAGTGCATTATCTCAGTTTAATCCAAGAATGCAAAGGGAGGTCATATTTAAATATGATATACTTCTCAAAAGGATTAGTAAAATTGTATTGGATACTGCATTTGACCAAACCTACAAGGATTTCATAATTGCACAGTTCTTAGATGAAAGTATGGAATCTGAGGTATAAGAACTACTGTAGTTTTTGATGTCTACTTACGGGAAGATCACTTGCTCAGACTCTTGAACCTTAACATGGATCAGGGTTTTCCGTAAGGCAGTTAGAGTTATGCCAACAATTTAACCGCATATTTCCAATTGCGACCGCGCTGCGTTCGCAATTCAGTTGCACAAACTACCCCATTTGTACCCTTTCCCACAAAACCCCTATAAAACCTACCCGGTTATATTTTGTATCACAAGCAGACAAGCACATAAAAAAACAGCAAGTAAAATTGTACCACGCCACAAAAGCAAAAAATTACCATCAAGCCCAAAAAATAATGAATAATTTAGCACGCAAGATTTACTCTTAAATATCAAGGTACACAATGAGCGACATAAAAATATTTGACAATAAAAAAGTCCGCAGCCAATACGACACCGAAAAGGAAATTTGGTATTTCAGTATCGTAGATATTGTTGGAATACTCACGGACCAGCCCACAGTGGATAGGGCAAGAAACTATTGGAAGGTATTGAAAAACAGACTCAAAAAGGAAGGAAACGAGTCGGTTACAAATTGTAACCAACTGAAACTACAATCAGAGGATGGTAAGTTTTATAAAACCGACGTAGGTAATGTTCAGCAGATATTCCGTTTGGTACAATCCATACCCAGCCCCAAAGCAGAGCCGTTCAAACAATGGTTAGCAAAGGTTGGCTACGAGCGCTTACAAGAAATTCAAGACCCCAGCCTGAGTATGGATAGAGCCAGAGAAAACTGGCAAAAAATGGGGCGCAGCGAAAAGTGGATAGAACCCAGATTACGCGATAGGATTCTACTACAATGCAAAATGTTGATTTACTAAAAAGAACTGCTACACCTCACCCAAATTTGATTTTGCCATTCTCACCAAACGGTTAATCTGCCAGCCCAGTAATTTTTTGATGTGTTTGGATCTGAGTGACAGGAAAGATGCAGGAAGAATATAGATTTCTCGTTGCACAGGGATTGAACCAATTTCTGGAATATCAGAATTTATTTCTTTCAGTACATAACATCCCAGATCACGGTTCCAATCACATTTATAGCCCATCCATGATTTTGATTCATTTCTATAATTATCTTCCAATCCCATATAATCGGCCGCATCTGAATTCAACACCACGATTACCTTGGGCTTTATTATTTCCCTGATCTTATGTTCTGTATAAACCAATTGTTCGATGAGGAAAGATTTGCATTCTTTGTCGTACTCATTTATCCAGAATTTATCGTATTGAGTTTGCCTGAAATAAAACAAATCGGTGTAGGCACAGTCATTGACATCCAATCCAGCTTCTGTTTTGATGAATTTTCGCAATTTTATAAAAAATGAATCGAGTACATCATAGAAATCGAAAGTTGGTTCAAGCCTATACTCATCTTCGGGAGGATTCAGTCCAACAAACAGTACGTCCTTTTGATCCTGGTTCTGACATTCCCTGTAACCACGATTAACTAAATAATAGAGAGATTCAGATTCGGGTTCAGATTTATAAAAGATGTCATCGAGGTTCTTCATGTTTTTATTTTTGCGAAAAATAATCAAAATGTGGAGAAGATCGCAACTTTCAGATTCTACCATAAGATCGCTGTGGCTTTTCTGGATTCACTGCCGAATTTCCATTTTTACCGCCGCATTGCACATGCTTAATCACATCCGCACTGCGCACATTTCACCCATCCAAACCAACCCCCAACCTCAACAACACCTCCTCATACGCATCCGTTCCCAGCATTTTGCTTCGGTACCAGCAGAAGAATAAAATTGCCTGGATATCTTCGGCCTGGTGCTGCCAGCTTCTGCGGATTTCTTCCACGTGGGCGATGAATTCGGGAGTGCGGATTTTTTCGGGGGGGTTGAAATAGACTTCGACGAGCTTCATAAATTTTTCGGCTCGCTGGTAGTTGGGTTCGGAGAGTAAGTCAGTGTAATTGCGGCGGATGTATTTCAAACGCTGTTCTGCAATATCCACCTTCTCCAATTCGGATTGAACTACCACTTCTATCAGATCCTTTCTTAAAAACCATTCGCGACTGAGCAGGCCAACATTACGGCAGGCCGTGCTATAATGGGTCAGTCACCTTTTGTCTCGCTTTCTTGTTTCTTTTTGTGGTTAAATAAATTTTTCCAGTATTCAATTTGAATGGCAGATTCTAAAAGCGAATAACTTCTCTTTGGTTAGATCACACAATGACTTTATTTTTGGCGCAGCAAACTCTTTTACTTCACATGTCTCCCGAACCACCTTTAGAAATTGAATCACAATGAAAAAAATCGTACACGAAATTAAATCCATGATTGAGCAAAGCCATCAGAATGTGGCTTTGGCAGTGAATGCTGAAATTACCTTGTTGTATTGGAAAGTGGGTAAACGTATTAACGACGAAGTATTGGGTAATGAAAGGGCTCAATATGGTAAGAAGGTTGTTCGGGCATTATCTGCACAATTGTCTTTAGAATATGGCAAAGGATGGGGAGAAAAACAGTTAAGGCAGTGTATGCAGTTTGCAGCCGTTTTTGCAGATGAGCAAATTGTATACGCACTGCGTAGACAATTAAGTTGGACCCATTTCAGATCCATAATTTTTATTGATGACCCATTGAAAAGGGAGTTTTACATAGAATTGTGTAAGCTCGAAAAGTGGTCGTCGCGCCAATTACAGGAGCGCATTCAATCCATGTTATTCGAGCGCACTGCCATCAGCAAAAGGCCGGAACTAACCATTCAGAATGATCTGGAATTGCTGAGAAAGGAACAAAAACTAAATCCTGATCTGGTTTTCAGAGATCCTTATTTCTTAGATTTTCTTGGGCTGTCGGATATGTATTCTGAGAAAGATTTGGAAGCAGGCATCATAACCGAATTGCAGCGTTTTATTATTGAGTTGGGCAGCGATTTTGCCTTTATGGCGCGTCAAAAGAGAATTACAATTGACGACACGGACTACTACATTGATTTGCTTTTTTACCATCGACGACTAAAATGTTTGGTGGCGATCGACTTGAAAATCGGCGAATTCAAAGCGGTATTTAAAGGGCAAATGGAATTGTATCTGCGTCATCTGGAAAAATACGAGCAGGTAGAAGGGGAGAACACTCCCGTTGGTTTAATTCTTTGTACAGGCAAAAAAGAGGAACATGTGGAGCTGATGCAATTGAACAAATCGAATATAAGAGTTGCCGATTACCTCACAGCCTTACCGTCGCAAAAACTTTTGCGGGAAAAGCTCCATAAGGCAGTGAACATTGCGAAGCAAAAAATGAATGCAATTGAGAAGAAGTAATGCGCTTTATTCTAGCTCAGACGCTAATTAAGATCATCCAAGCCGTGCAGGAATCAGTCTTTTTAATCTTTTGCTCCGCACTGCAGACAGGAACCCTTTTCTCCATTACCCCCCACGTGCAATCCCCCCGCAAATAACTAAATATCACAACACCTTCTTTGTATTGACTTTTTTCTTGTATTTCATACGATACACACTAATATTGTAAGAATATCAATGGGCCTGGTGCAATGCCAACTCATTTAATGGTAATATGGAATTCAATGGATTGTAACTTACATAGAAAATCGGATTGTCTGAAGATTGTGCTGCTTATCATCGTCTTTTTTGCGGGGACAAACAGTCGTGCGCAGGACTTCGCTCTGGAGTGGGCCGGATCTATTGGTGGGCCAAACTACGAGGGTGTCACATCCATGGTTTTGGATGAGGATAACAATTTGCTCTATACTGGTTCCTTTAGTGGAACTTTGGATTTCGATATGGGGCCTGGAACTTCTTTTATGACCGCTGTTGGGTCGCCTGATTTATTTGTTTGCAAACTCGATAGCTCTGGCGCGCTTATCTGGTGCAAACAAATGGGCGGAATCAATTCTGGAATTGGTAATGCCACGCTTGCAAGGGGTTATGATGGCAATCTGGTAGTAACAGGTGCTTTTTTTGGCACAACTGATTTCGATCCGGGAGAGAACTCATCGTCCATGACCGCACAGGGTGGTTTTGATGCTTTTGTGGTGAAGTTGACCTCAGAAGGA
The DNA here is from genome assembly GCA_031378885.1 of Flavobacteriales bacterium. GTDB lineage: Bacteria > Bacteroidota > Bacteroidia > Flavobacteriales_D > Sanyastnellaceae > JANNEQ01. The sequence continues at coordinate 2,521 of JANNEQ010000208.1, read as the reverse complement.
GATTTTATATGGGCTCAGCGCATTGGTGGTAGTCAATGTGACGAAGGCAATGCAGTGGCTCTAGATCACAATGGGAATGTCATTGTTGGTGGCTATATATCAAGCGCAATTTCTGTTGATGGAGCGCCATCGGATTTTATTCTTGGATTTGCCGGAGTTACGGATGTATTTCTGATAAAATATGATTCAGATGGAAATTTTATCTGGGCGAAAAGTATGGGCGGTTACGGAAACGATCAGGTCAAAGAAATTGAGGTCGATATCAGTAATAACATTTACTCTATTGGATATTATGAGAATGGCCTTGCGGATTTCGATCCTGGAACCGATACACTTTATCTTCCAGAAGAGAATGGCTTGGCTAATTTCTTTTTATCAAAATTAGATACTAATGGTGACCTGATCTGGGCCCATGGTATTCCTGCCATTGCCGATGTTGTTTCGACAGCTCAATGCATGGGCCAATCCATGAAATTCAATGCGAATAATGAATTAATCATCTCAGGTATTTTCCACGGTACGGTAGATATGGATCCAGGAGCTGGTATTTCAGAATTGTCAACTGTCAATCAGGATATATTTGTCATGGCTGTTGATGATGACGGCGGATTTATATGGGTAAAAGCAATCTACGGAATCGGTTTTGTGGAAGTTCGCTCTTTGGATTTGGGGGCAAATGATCACATATATTTTACTGGCTTTTATACCGGATTTATGGACTTTGATCCCGGCGATGGTACTGATTTAATAAATTCCAATGGCTATTTTGATATTTTCGTTATACATCTGAATGAAAATGGCAACCTCATCAAGGCTATTTCTTTAGGAGGTTCGGATGCCGATATAGGTTATGTTCTGCAGGTGGATTCGAATGGTGCTATTTATACTGCCGGATGGATATATTCAACTGTTGATTTTGATCCCAGTTCAGCAACATTTAATTTGTCGTCTCAGGGTGCAAGCGATATGTTTATCGCAAAGTATACGGAATGCACCTATTCCACTTCTTCCATTTCAGTGGTGGCCTGCGACGAATGGGAAGCGGATGGAAATATTATTACAGAATCGGGGCTATATACACTGACCTTGGTCAATGCTACGGGCTGCGATAGCTTAGTAAGTGTGAACGCAACAATTAATGCGTCTTCACTGCAGCAAATTTATCTTGCATCTTGCAATCCGATTTTTTACGACGGTGAAATTTATAGCGAACCGGGTCTCTATCCGTTGTATTTTTTGGATAGTGTCGGCTGCGATAGTATTATCGAAGTGAATGTAACTATTTACCCGTCTTTTGCTGATACTTTGATTTACACCGAATGCAATTCGCTTACTTTAAATAGTGAGGTTTTTACCGAAAGCGGAACCTACTTCCAGCATCTAGCCACGGAATATGGTTGCGATAGTTTGTTGCAGATTCATCTTACCATCAACTATTCCACTACCGCAAATGATGCGTATTCGGCATGTAATTCGGTTGGTGTGAACAATGAAATATATACCGAATCAGGAGTTTATAATCAGATATTGGTCAATGGAGCAGGATGCGACAGCCTGCTCACATTAGACATCACCATTCATTCATTACAACAATTTTCTTTTGTCGAAACAAGCTGCGATGATTATGTCTTCAATGGCATCACTTATACTCAATCTGGAACTTATATCCAAGCTTATACAGATCAATTTGGTTGCGATAGTATTTTCTTACTTGATTTGGAAATAACAGAGATCAATGCAATTGCCAACCTGAGCCAGGCCACTTTGTCTGCCAACCTGAACAACGCTTCTTACCAATGGATCAAATGCAATCCTTTTGAAATTATTTCCGGGGCTACGAGTCAGTCTTATACGGCAACCTCCAATGGCTTGTACGCTGTAATTATCAACCAAAACGGATGCGCCGATACGTCAGATTGTGTTGCAGTGAATTCTATTGGAATAGAAGATCTGAGTCTGACAGAAAATTTCATTCACATTTATCCGAATCCGAACGAAGGAGATTTTTGGATTGAGTCGAATGATCAGGCAAATTATAAGTTGTATTCTTCCAACGGTTTGTTGCTGCAAAAAGGTATTATCCGAAATGGAAATAACAGAATGGAATGCAGTGAACTTCCGTCGGGTCTTTATTTTATGGAGTTTGTTGTTGCTGATAGATTGGAGAGATATAAAATAATGATCAGGTAACGCAAGGCAATATTTTCAGAAATCATAAGAGTGGTCTGTTTATCATTGTTGTCCGACTAAAAAAAGTTTCATACCTATGGCGCTTGGATCATCCACGCACTTTTTACACAGGACTAAAGTTGGGCGCTACAATATGTACCGTGCCTATGGCACTCGGATCATCCACACACTTTTTACACAGTCCCAATGGGCAATGTCATTAAGTTAAGGTCTTTGTATAAAATAACATTCGACCCTTTCCGGGTCGTTGGATCATTGCATGTCGATTGAGCTATAAACGTTTGATCCATTCTGGATCAGGAGATACGTGTAAACAATGCGATAAACGATC
>JANNEQ010000206.1:0-62713 GCA_031378885.1 Flavobacteriales bacterium | reverse complement strand
ACGAAGCTACCAAAAAATGGACAATGGCAATAAGAGACTGGGGAATTATACTTAGCCAGTTTACCATTATATTTGGGGATAGATTAAAAATAAATTAAACCTCCGATTTTCTATTTACACACTTAGAGGGATAGTGTCTTTTCGTATTTCCATTGCAGAAAGTTTGTCACTTACCCATTGTCTTAATTGTGCGTTTTTAAAGTCGAACCATTGTTGTCTGTAAATGCCTGAATTGTCAATTACAAATTTAAATTCTCCGAATGGTTTGTTCTTGTTCAATGCGTTTATTAATTGATTTTTAATCTTGTCGTTGTTTAACTGCTCCGTGAAGCGAGCCATTATTTCAAAACTGTCATCGGAATTGGGTCTTTCAATTTCAATGTAATCATCAGGGTTATTGTCTAATTTTTCAAGATCGTCTGCGAAGAATTCAGTTTCTACATATGGGTTGTCAAGGTCGGGAACGAATAAAAGCTCTCCTGTCGGCTTGTGAAAAAAGCACTGAAATCCACAATCAAGTTGCTCTGCAATTTCTTGTATTTGTTGCTCTGTCAAAGGCGCCATTATAGTTAATAATAGTTACGGATAAAAGTAAGAACGAAAAGTCAAATGGCAAAAAAAAGCGCACTTTGCTATGTTGATTGTTGTCTGGTCGAAAGGTTTCTCCGGTGCTTAACTGAGTCTGTAGTGCATTTAATTACTTAGCCAATCGCACAAGAGACACAAAAATAACAAAGGCGACACTAGGCCGCCTTCATTACTAATATTATTTCGCTTTTAGGGAGCTGGTGTAATCAACACGCATGTTCCGGGAGCTGATTTCAATTCAGGAAGTTCAACTGCAATTTTTGCTTTCTCATTGGCAGGATCCAACTCCAGTACTTTCGTATAAGCCACTTTTGAGCAATCGAAGTTTTTCTGCGTGTAGTTAAAGAATCCAAGATAGCTGTAGGCTTCTACGAGATTCTTTTTGTTGGTTTCAATCGCCTTTGGATCTACGCCAACTTTGGTGATAAACAACTCATAGAATGGTTTGGCCAATCCTGTGGGTGCTTCAGCATTCAATTCTTGTTTGTCGTTGCATCTTGCTCTCCAATAGGCAGCATCGGTCGGGTAATCTTTTGAAGCTTTTTCAAACTCGGCATCAGCTTTCACATATTCTTTATTGGAATAATAGCTTCTTGCCAGGTAGTAGATGTCTAATTGTTTGGGTTCTTTGCTCTTTGCAATTTTCATCGTGTAATACTGCGCTGCAAGGTCATGCTTCTTTTGCTTCTGATAAATAGCGGCGATGTCGCTGTATCCATCCAGATAGGTAGTGTCTTTTTCTATCGACAATTTGAACTGATCGATGGCCAAAGAATCTTGTCCGTTTTTGGACATCAACTTTCCTTTGTAGGCATAGTCGCTGCCGATAAGACTTGGTTTACCTCTTTCCTTTGCCATTGCAAAGAATCTATCAAGATTTTCCGTGCCCTTTGCAAAATCTCCCGTTTCATAGTAGCTATAACCCAAGAGACGATACATGAATGGGTTGTCGGTGTTACACGGAAGTGCTTTTTCAAGTTCGGTCACAGCGCGCTTGTAATCCTTGGTAAGGAATACGAAACTCGCATAACGTTGTTGTACACGACAGTTGTTGTTCAGTTCAAGGTACTTGGCATAAGCATCAATGGCTTCGCTGTATCTTCCTGCTTTGTATAAAAGCTCAGCTTTTTCTCTATAAGCCGGAGCAAAATTAGGATCGAGTGCAATGGCTTCGTTGAAGTGATCCAATCCTAAAGCCCAATTTTTTACACGCACATAAAGCATTCCTTTGCGAAGAATGGCCCTGATATATTTCGGATCAAGAGTAAGCGCCTGATTGTATTGCATTACAGCGTTAGACAAGTTTGACACATCTCTCTCAGCGTAATAGTCGCCAAGTTGAATAAACACCTCAGGATTTTTTGGGTTGAGGTTCATGGCCAGATTAATATACACAATGGCAGTCTCAAGGTCTTTTTTCTCACTTTGAAGATATACTTCCGCCATTTTCAGGTAAGTAAGCTGCTGGGTGTTTTTGTCCACCTTGGCCGCCTTCGATTTCATGATCTCTTCGGCCTTTGCGAATTGTGCTTTGTTTACGGTTGCATCGTTGCGGTTCCATGCTACTCTTCCAAGCCCGGCAAAGTTCAGCGGGTTGTTTGGAGCAACTTCCATTCCCTTGCGGTACATGGCCTCGGCTTGTTCAAATTCTCCCCAGTAGAAATAATTGTCGCCAGCGGAGAAATAAAGATCCCCGTTAGCTGGTGTAATGGCAATAAGATTTTTGAAATCGGTTTCAGCGGACTCGTAGCGCTCATTCAAGGTTTTCTGAATGGCCGCTTCTTTGGTTTGAGCTTTCGCAGTAATGGCACTGAACAGAATTGCTGCAGCCATCAATACAAAGTTTTTTTTCATTTGGGTTTTTTATAAAGTCTATTAATCTATGATTCTAATTGTGCGCGTGGGGATTGTAGCTGATACCATTCCCATTTTGTGAATGATCAATTGACCCTTTTCGCCGGCGAGGTGATTGGCAAAGCCTGTGCCAAGGGATCCACTAACTCCGGCCCGAATGTAATAAACATCTCTTCTCAACGGATAAGTTTTGTCTGCAATGTATGCCTGATATGGCTTGCGGGCCATTTCGGGCCTGGTTGAATTAGTGGGGTCTATTAATCCAACAGTCTTTATTTTTTCTGCAAATGCTCTGCAACGACTGTCTTCCAGATCGCTGATCCAGCTTATGCTCACCACACCAATCGAACCCGGATGTCCGGTCACATAATTAAATACGTCTTCATTGCTGTTCACGGCAAAGCAGTTTGCCGGAAAGGTGGTAAGGTGAAAAAAGTCCATCAGGTACCGGGCATTGCATGATTTGTTGTGGTCAAAAACAACTTTGATTTTCCCAAGTTGCGAATCAGGATTGATCCGGGCCCATGTGCTGTCTTTGCCCGTGAAAATAGCGTTGAGCTGTTGCATTGTCAAAACGCTGTCTTTGTTGCTGAGGTTGATAATCAAAGCAATTCCATCTGTGGCAATTTTAATGCTCTGTGGAAGACGCTGTATACTTTTGAAGTAAGCCAATTCTGACTCGTTCAGCGGACGGCTTATGACTGCAGATTGAATGCTGTCTTTCAGTAACTCATCAATAATTTCACCTTCAGGCTTAAAGTGATAATCAATTGAAGCGTACTTATTCACGTGTGTGTATGTATACACCTGAGAGTCCATCATCAGAGAGTATGAATTGTCTACCCCAAGTTTCAGTTTGCCAGATGTAATGGTATCTTTATTTTTATCCTGCGCCACATTGCAGCCCAATGCTGTAAGCAGTAAAATGAAGGCCATCAGAAGCAAATATTTATTGTTCATGCGTTTCGTTTTGTTTGTTCAATACAATTAATTTTCTTAATCGGTAGATGCGCGAAATTCCATAAAAAAGAAACAACGTTCCCATAATAAAGCGTTTGTTTCCCGGAAAATACTCTGCAGATGTTGGGATAAAAAAACACCAGGCGCATAGAAATGTCATGAGTGCTATAACTAAGTAACCTGTATAAATTGATGCTTTCATAAATTGGCGCCTGTAGAATTTGGGCGCAAATTAAGGGTACTTCCAAAAACCAGTTTCAATAATCACAAAAATCATTTTTTATCTGGGAAAGGCTTTGTTCCTGAAAGTACCCGTTGTTTGTGTGCGTGTTATCTGACCTCAAAGGCTAACGCTGTATGGCTTAATTCTTTAAAGAAAATCTGACAGGAAGGCTCCTCTTTACATAGACAGGTACTCCATTGGTGAAGCCGGGTGTCCAACGAGGCATTTGCTGAATGGCCTTGATGACCTGGGCTTCAAGATCTTTACCATTGATAATACTTCGCTCGATCTTTATGTTGGTCAATTCGCCGGTAGGTGTTACCACAAAGCTGACATAAATGGTTCCTTCTGTTCCGGATTGACGCGCCAACTCACTGTATTCTACTTTTTTTGCCATAAAAGCCAGCATCGCGTCCTCGCCACCAGGAAATGAAGGTATTTGTTGCGACCAATCTTCTATTTTTATTGTAGAAGCCGAACTTTCTGTGCCCGTGCCCATCCCTGTGCCAGTTGTAGTAGAACCAGGCACTGCAGGCCCTTTTGGGCCGTCAATTCCGGAGCCATCATCCAGGTCGTCAACGGGTTTTAACACGCTGGTAGCACCCGCGGTTACAACCTCGATTCTGGGGGAGTTGTTAACGGATGCGGACGCTGCTTGTTGGGTTTGTTGCGGTGCTCCATCTGACTTGTGCTGGTCTTTAATATCATCATTCGGTATGGGAGGTAGAACAGGAAAGCCGTCTATTACGGTCACAAAGGGAACGGACGTCTTGCTTACTGAAGCTTGCCCTAAACTGAGCAATCCCAAACCAGCCCCAATAAGACCCAATGATATGACCAGGGCCTTGAAAACATTGACGTGGTGCTCACGTCTCAAAGCGAACGCGCCATAATCCTGGTTGCGGTCTTCAAATACCAGATTATTGCGATCTGACGAAATTACGTTCGACCATGATTGATCAACAGAGAACAAAAAGATGATGAGTGCGAGAACGATGAAAATGGAAAGTGTCATAACAATTGAATTTTAAGGTTTATCTTCTTTTGAGTCTGTACAGGTGAACTTTCTTCAGGTTGTTATTATTGGATAAATACTGTTTAAAATCACGCCAATAATCTCTTGTCAAAGCGCATTGTCTAGGAATATTTTTGGAGTAGTTCTTTTTCCGCCTCTGACATATTCTGAATAACTCTTTTTCGCATAGAGGAAATGTTGAGCTCATCCAGCACGTTTATTACGGTCTGAAATTTCGATTTATCCTGCGTTTTTATTACAGCCACGGGAGCCTTGTCTGAGCCCATGAGTAACGTTCGCTGCGCATGAAAACTTTCTTCTGACAATTCCTTATTAGAATACAGACTCTCAAGTTGCTGAATTTTTACCAGTATAGATTCGTTGAAAGTCAATAAAACTTCCCTCAGAGCTGTTGTTCCATCCAGTTTGATGAGTTGCTCAGGATTGTTTTCGAACTTTCCAAAGTAGTATGAAACGCCCGTTTCATTTTCGGGAATAAGAATAGTGATGGTGTTCTGCCCGATCTGCTTGGGATTCTCCACTTCTTTTGGGTAAATAATCTCCATCGCTTTTGGTTTGCTGAGACTTGCCGCCAGTACGAAAAACGTCAGGAGAAGAAAGGCCAGATCTACCATGGGAGTCATATCCGGTTTGGGATATTTGCGCTTGCTGTTGTTTTGAATTATTTCTGCCATAATATTTTGATTTATGGCGAGAACTGTTTTTCGGTCAACAACATTATGCCGTTGACCGCAAATTCAATCCCGGGGCAATAATTACATTTTCAGCTCAAAGAAAAAGGCCGCCCGAATGGAACGACCTTTTCAATATGATTTGATTAAAATTACTTGAGTGTAAATCTAACCGGAACCTGCATTTTAAAACGAACGGCTTTACCATTCTGTTTGGCAGGTATAAAATTCTTCAGGCCTTTTATGGCTTTAATAGCTTCTTTGGAAAGATTCGGGCCACCGGGAACACCTCTGATAACCTCCACATTACTTACGTTACCGTCTTTTTCTACTACGAAGGAAACGAATACTGTACCCTGAATGTTATTTTCCTTTTCCATTTCGGGATAAGGAATTTTTCCAAGTTCAGCCAGAAGGGCTGCATCACCACCAGGATAAGCTGCTTTTTCTGCAAGGAACTCAAAAATGGTGTTGTCCTCTTTTTCCGCGATTTGTTCCTCCACTTTCTCTTGTGGAGCTACCATTTCTTCAGTTCCTTCCGTTGTTTCATTAGAAATGCGTTGATCTTTTAAATCATCCTGAGTCTTGATAGGCTCATCGGGTTCTTCTTCTGTTACTTCGATTGTAGTGAATTGAATCTGCTTCACCGTGGGTGGCGGTGGTGGTGGCGGTGGTGGCGGTGGCGGTGGCGGTGGTTCATTTGGATCGGCAGGAGGAGGAAGCTCCATTTCAATTTCTTTAGCTTCAGGAACTACAGCGGGCTTTTCTTCGGTTTTGCTGAGCATACTGGGAATACCTAATCCTGCTGTGGCCATCAAAACAGACGACAAGAGTGCAATAGCCAATATAGTACCATGCGATTTTCGAATCTTGAAGGCGCCATAACCTTTGAACTTGTCTTCAAAAACGGTGTTATTTCGTTCCGAACTCAAAACGTTGTTCCATCCGCCGTCATAACTGATTGCAGCAATTATCGCCGCCATTATCAGTATCATTATTAGTGGAGTCATAGTATTATTTTATTTAAATCAACTTTGACAAACCGTACATGACAAAATCATTTGGGTTCATTTTTTTGAGAAATAATTATTATTTGACCAAACCAAGTTCGTTGGTTTTCTGACGAACAGCAATGGCCTCGCTTTCGGCCATATCTTGCACGGCGCGCTTGCGAACGTTTGTAATGTTCAACTCATCCAATGCGTTGATTACGTTTTTATACTTGGTTTTGCCAATGGTTTTAATCACGACAAAAGGGGCTTTATCATTACCCACTACCAATTTGTAATTGGCCTGGTATATCGAATCGTTAATCTCTTTGTTCATCAATTTTGTCTTCAATTGATTTATCTGATCGGTGATGGGACCATTTTTTTCCAGCATTACTTTTCTGAAACCTTCTGCTGAGAAATCAGTCAATATTAATTCCGTGGAATCTGGTTTGTAAGCTCCGGTGTAATAATAAATTTCTTTCTCATCTTCACCAAGAAGCAAGGTAGTAGCCAGCGCATCATCGAGCTTGGTTGTCTCTTCTTCTTTCTCTGTTTCTTTGGGATATACGATCTCCAAAGCCTTTGGCTTGGATAAGGTTGAGGCTAACACAAAGAAGGTTAAGAGAAGAAAGGCAAGGTCAACCATTGGGGTCATATCAATTCTCGCAGCACCTTTTTTTGCTTTTTTCTTGCCGTGTTTGCCACCGCCACCACCGCCATCTACAATTTCTGCCATAAGGTTTTTTTAATGGGTTGGAGTTGTTTTTTTATTGAGCATCTAATTTGACATCCGCTGTTTTCTCTGAGCCCACAAGACTGGTAACCATATTGAATTGATAAATCTCCCGATCTCTGAAAACGTCGATTACTTTTTCTACATTCTCATAGTCGGTGTCGGCATCTGCTTTGATGGCATACCTGAGGCCGTTTTCTTTTAAGAAATTTTTCAGATCGGTTTCATTAGGATAAATCGATTTCGCATTGTTCATAAAGGCATAAAAACCTTCTATAACCCAGTCTCCAAGTTGATTGTCCAGAGAGTCGAGTGGAATTCCTTTCGACTGTTTGTCCATCGCTTCTTTGGTATCTGTATCTGCCTTAATATATGAGGCAAGTTGATTAATGGGTTGTCCAAAGGTGCCCATTTTCACAAACTCGTCGACATCTCCATCAGACAATTCCAAAGCTGTGTAACGCTTCATCATGCCCTTAATTAAAAGCTTACGAACAGCCTTGTCGGAAATGTCATAATACGCCCGGCCTTCCTTGTCGATAGTGACCAGCATTACATTTTCCTTCAACTGAATCTCCGAAGTAGAATATGGAGGCTCCGCTTCAATGGGTTCCATATTGCGGAATTTGGCTGTGAGCATGAAGAACGTTACCAAAAGGAACGCAAGATCAACCATTGGTGTCATGTCCAGACTTGGCGCGCTTTTCGGTACTTTTATTTTAGGCATAGTTCTGCTCTTTTAAGGTTTAATGTTCTTAGATTTAGTGTTTGGCAGAAAAGGATTGTGCCACTGAGAAACCAGCCTCGTCAATTCCATAAGTGAGTTGATCGATACGGTTGCTGAAGAAGTTGAACATTAAAATTGCAAGTGCAGATGCAAGGATTCCGAGAAATGTATTAACAAGTGCTTCTGAGATACCTACAGAAAGCTGAGCTGGATCCGGAACACCGGCCGACATGGCCTGGAACGACTTGATCATACCAGATACTGTTCCCAACAGACCAATCAATACCCCAAGTGATGCACAAGTGGAAAGTATGACCATATTTTTGGAAAGCATTGGCAATTCGAGCGATGTGGCTTCTTCAAGCTCTTGTTTCAAGGCAGTAACCTTGGCTTCTTTATCCATGTGAGTATCGGAGGCAAGTGATTTGTATTTGGTCAAACCGGCGCGCATTACAGCTCCTACTGAACCTTTTTGTCTGTCGCATTCTGAAAGAGCTTTATCAATATCACCAGTTTGGAGCATTGATCTGATTTTGCGTACAAATCCGTTTACGCTCTTAGTGCCTCTTGCTTGCAACAAGCTAATAAGACGCTCAATAAAAAATGTAATTACAATAATATTTGTAGCAATAAGGAAAGGTACGATGATACCACCCTTATATATTGTACCGAATAAGTTACCATCAATTGGATGGCCTAATATCGGATCCTCACCTTCAAAATGTTTTTTATCTCCCAAAATTTCGGAATAAATAAGATACCCAGCTATCAAAGCAACAGGAATTGCGATATAAGGGAAGATTGAACTGAAACTGATACCACCTGACTTGGCTACACTTGTTGTTGACTTAGTGCTCATAAGGCTACTGAATTTAATGGTTTAATTTTTATCTTGATTGAACTGGTTTGTTTTCAACACGGGGCTCTCAACTTATTGAGATTGGCCAAAAGTAATGTTAATAACCCCAACGGGCTCCAAACATACTAAAACTTCTCTTTCGTAAAGCCAATCTTTTGTTGTCATTTTCATAGCATTTTTATCCGGTCTAAGGATTCATCTCACACAGAGAATGGTAGCAATGATGTCCTGAAAAAAACTTAATCGTATGGAATACAAAGCCATGTGCTTTTTCAAATAAAATTTTTTCAAGGTAAAAAGCGTCAATTATTTACTTTCTAAGGTCAAATATGAATGGCTCTTTTGTCTGTGGCATCGAGGCAAGCTTCACGAAAACTTTCCGTAAAGGTTGGATGAGCATGTGAAATTCGGGCAATATCCTCGGCACTTGCTCTGAATTCCATGGCCACTACAGCTTCTGCTATTAAGTCTGCACAACGGGGTCCGATCATATGCACCCCCAGTATTTCGTCAGTCTCTTTGTGGGCAAGCACTTTAATAAGTCCGTCTGTATCCATGCTGGCCCTAGCGCGGCCACTGGCTTTGAAAGGAAATGAACCTACTTTATACGGTGTGCCTTGTTCTTTTATTTGCTCCTCCGTATAGCCCACACTGGCTACTTCGGGCCAGGTGTATACCACACCGGGAATGAGGTTATAATTGATATGGGGTTTCTGTCCGGCAATAATTTCGGCTACAAATGTTCCTTCTTCTTCTGCTTTGTGCGCGAGCATGGCTCCTTTAATCACATCTCCAATAGCGTATATGCCGGGCACATTGGTTTGAAGGTGATTGTCTACTTCCACTCTTCCGCGTTCGTCGATTTTTACTCCGGCTTTATCTAACGCGAGGCCATCGGTGTATGGCTTTCTGCCCACTGCCACAAGACAATAATCTCCTTCGAGGACAAGCTCTTTTCCGTCGGCCGTATCTGCTTTTACAGTTGTGGTTTTACCCTTGGCTGTTACTTCTTTTACTTTATGCGACAAATAAAATTCAAATCCTATTTTTTTCAATGACTTCTGAAGTTCCTTGCCCATGGTTCTGTCCATGGTAGGAATAATACTGTCCATGTATTCTACCACGCTCACTTTAGCGCCAAGTCGGGCATATACACTTCCCAACTCGAGGCCAATTACACCACCACCAATAATGATGAGGTGTTTAGGTATTTCAGTCATTACAAGTGCTTCTGTACTGGTAATGATTCTTTTTTTGTCAATGGTGATAAAGGGAAGGGATGCAGGTTTGCTACCGGTGGCGATAATGGAATTTTTTGCAGAGATCAATTCTTTCGTTCCATCGTCTTTGGTGATGGCGATTGTTTTTGAATCTTCAAATGAACCGATTCCTTTGTAGACATCAATCTTGTTTTTTTTCATCAGAAAATCAATTCCTTTGGTAGTTTGGTCTACCACGTCTTGTTTTCTTTTGATCATTTGGGGGAGGTTGACTTTAATATCGCCCTTGATGTCAATGCCGTGCTCCATAAACGTATGCGTGGCTTGTAAGTAGTGTTCTGAAGAATCCAAAAGCGCTTTTGATGGAATACATCCTACATTGAGGCATGTGCCTCCTAAAGTGGAATATTTTTCAATAAGTGCTGTTTTCAGCCCGAGTTGCGCGCAGCGTATGGCACCAACATATCCTCCGGGTCCTGATCCAATTATTACTACATCGTAGGCATTCATAAAAAAAACGGAATTATGGGGCCAAAGGTAATTGTATGTGGGTTCCGCAGCGGAATTGATAATCAGGTACTTTCAGATATTGACGGATAATGATGTCTCTTCGGGGGCAAAGGAAATTAACAGGCTTATTGGGGTAATTATTTACAGAGAAAGGAACATGAATAGAGCATTGACCTAGTTTCGCTCTATGGTCAGTTATCTCGATCTTATTCTTCTTATTCCCATTGGCTACGCCATCTGGAAGGGTTGGCGCAATGGTTTTGTGATGGAAGTTTTTTCCATGCTGGCGCTATTTGTTGGCATATACGCAGGCATTCACCTCAGCGATTGGGCAGCAGGTTTTTTGCGCAATAAGCTGGATGTGAAAGCTGAATATTTGCCAGTGATTTCTTTTGCAGTGGTGTTTATTCTGGTGCTTGTGGCCATGTTTTTTCTTGGGCGCCTCATCACCAAGAATGTCAACGCAGGTGGAGTGGAGACATGGAATAAAATTGGTGGCGCTTTTTTTTCGCTGACTAAATTTCTTCTTTTTATGAGTATGCTGTTTATCTTTTTCAATATGCTCGACTCGCGTGTTGGCATATTACCCAAAGAACAAAAAGCCAAGTCGTATTTCTACGAACCGATTTACAAATTCTCTTTGTTTCTTTTACCGGCTATGGAGAAAAGTGATTTCTACAAGAAATTGCGACACGAGAAAATGGCCCCGGTTTTTGTGGACCAAAAAGAAGTGGCGAAGAAATAATTCCAGGATATTCAATTATCAAATATAAAAAATGGCCACATTCATGCGGCCATTTTTCTTATATCTTATTCTGGAATAAATCAATTCTCTGGTTTGATAGTCGCCATCAGGTATTCTCTGTTCATTCTGGCTATATTCTCAAGTGAAATATTTTTTGGACATTGTACTTCACACGCTCCGATGTTAGAGCAATTGCCAAATCCTTCTTCGTCCATTTGCTTCACCATGTTGAGCACTCTTTCTTTGCCTTCTACGCGTCCCTGAGGAAGCAGTGCAAATTGTGAAACCTTAGCCGATACAAATAACATGGCAGAACCATTTGGACAAGAAGCTACACATGCGCCGCAACCAATACAGGTGGCAGCATCGAATGCTTTGTCGGCGTCGTCTTTTGGAACAGGAATGGCGTTGGCATCAAGCGTACGACCAGAAGTATTGATAGAAACAAATCCTCCTGCCTGAATGATTCTGTCGAAAGCACCGCGATCAACAGCCAGGTCTTTTAATACCGGAAAGCCTTCACTTCTCCAGGGCTCTATAAAAATATTATCGCCATCTTTGAAAGATCTCATGTGCAACTGGCAGGTAGTAACGCCCCGGTTTGGGCCATGGGCTTCACCATTGATGAACATGCTGCACATACCACAAATTCCTTCTCTGCAATCGTGATCGAAAGCCACCGGGTCTTCACCTTTTTCAACCAATTGATAATTGAGTACATCAATCATCTCCAGAAACGACATGTCCGGCGAAATATCGGCAACTTTGTAGTCGACAATTTTTCCTTTGTCAGCCGTATTTTTCTGTCTCCAGATTTTGAGCGTAAGATTCATTCCTTTTTCCATGTCTTTGTCCTATTGGTTAAAAATGAAATGTTACAGAGACAACTCTAACAGATCACATTACTATTTGATTATTTGTAACTTCTTTGTTGAACTTTGATGTTTTCGTAAATCAACGGCTCTTTATTGAGCCTGGGTTCAGAAGGATTGCCGGTAAATTCCCATGATGAAACAAACATGAAATTCTCATCATCGCGAAGTGCCTCACCTTCCTGAGTCTGGTATTCCTCTCTGAAATGTCCTCCGCAGGATTCATTTCTTGACAATGCATCAACGCACATCAATTCTCCCAGCTCAATAAAATCGGCTACTCGATAAGCTTTTTCAAGCTCCGGATTCATGCTATCGGCAGTGCCGGGTATCTTTACATTTTTGTAGAAATCCTGACGCAGTTCGCGCACTTGAGCAATCGCAGATTCGAGTCCCTCTTTGTTCCGAGCCATGCCACAATAGTTCCAGATAATTTTTCCTAACTTTTTATGGAAGTAATCTACTGGCTTAGTGCCATTGGCAGAAAACAATTGCTGAATTCTATCGGATACAGATTTTTCAGCTTCATCAAATTCTTTTGAGGTAGTGCTTATTTTTCCTGTTCCAATTTCTTTCGATAAATAATTTCCTATTGTGTATGGAAGTACAAAATATCCATCGGCCAGTCCTTGCATCAGAGCCGATGCACCGAGACGGTTGGCGCCGTGGTCGCTGAAATTGGCTTCGCCGCAAGCATAACATCCGGCAACTGTGGTCATCAATTCATAATCCACCCAAAGTCCACCCATTGTGTAGTGCACTGCAGGATAAATCATCATAGGTGTTTCATAAGGATTCTCTGCTACGATTTGTTCGTACATCTGAAAGAGGTTGCCGTATTTAGATTCAACAATCTTCTTTCCTAATGCTATAATTTCAGCTTCACTGATGTTGTGAAGTCCCTTTACATTGGCTTCTGCTTTTCCATAGCGCAGAATTGCTGCGGAGAAATCAAGATAAACTGCCTCACCAGTGGTGTTCACTCCAAATCCGGCGTCGCATCTTTCTTTCGCAGCTCTGGAAGCAATATCGCGGGGAACAAGATTTCCAAATGCCGGATATCTTCTTTCCAGATAATAATCTCTTCTGTCTTCGCTGAGTGCTCCGGGCTTGAGTTTTTTGGCACGAATGGCTTCAGCATCTTCTTTGAATTTCGGTACCCAGATTCTGCCGTCATTTCGCAATGATTCTGACATCAAGGTGAGCTTCGACTGGTGATCGCCACTTACAGGAATGCAAGTAGGATGTATTTGGGTAAAGCAAGGGTTGGCGAAATAAGCTCCGCGGCGGTGCGCGCGCCATGCGGCGGTTACATTGCTTCCCATTGCATTGGTAGAAAGATAAAATACATTGCCATATCCTCCGGTACACAATACAACCGCATGCGCCGAATGGCGTTCGATTGCTCCGGTGATCAGGTTTCTGGCTATAATGCCACGCGCTTTGCCATCTACAATTACAAGATCTAGCATTTCGTGGCGGTTCAGCATTTCCACCGTTCCTTTTCCTACCTGACGTGACAGTGCAGAATAAGCTCCCAGAAGAAGTTGCTGACCGGTTTGGCCTTTGGCGTAAAAAGTTCTTGAAACCTGTGTTCCACCAAATGAGCGATTATCGAGCAATCCACCATAATCGCGCGCAAAAGGAACTCCCTGCGCCACACATTGGTCTATAATGCTCGAACTTACTTCGGCCAGTCTGTGCACATTGGCTTCCCTGGCTCTGTAGTCGCCGCCTTTTATAGTGTCGTAAAACAGGCGGTACGTGCTGTCGCCATCATTCATATAGTTTTTGGCGGCATTGATTCCTCCCTGCGCCGCAATAGAGTGGGCCCGACGCGGAGAATCCTGAAAGCAAAGTGCTTTTACTTTATATCCCATTTCTGCAAGAGAAGCAGCCGCAGAAGCTCCGGCAAGACCGGTTCCTACAATGATTACTTCGATGTTTCTCTTATTAGAGGGATTAACAAGTTGAACCGAATTTTTGTATTTGGTCCACTTCTGATCAATTGATCCTTCTGGTGCTTTGGCGTTTAACTCCATTTTAATGTTGTAATTGGAGATGAATTATTGGATATCGAATAGAATGAGTTGATCTGTTAGGCTACCCACCCGAAATAGAGTGCTATTGGCATAAGAGCGAATATGGTAGGAATGATAACACTGAACGCATCTCCTACAAGTTCGATTTGTTTTTTGTATTTGCTGTGATTGAACCCAAGTGATTGAAAGGCACTTTTGAATCCGTGCAATAAGTGCCAAAATAATGAGAAACAGCCTAGCACATAGATTATTACAATGAGTGGATTTTTGAAGACGAGCTTCATTTCTGCGAAAAGATCTTCGTATAAGTGGCCATCTATGGACATTTTTTCAAGATTATGAATGAATCGGGTCTTGAGCCAGAAATGATAAAGGTGCAGGATAAGAAAAAGTAGTATCAATGTACCCAACAAAGCCATACTTCTGGAGTACCATTTGCTGCTGGCATTTGCTTTTTCGTAAGCATATTTTACAGGTCTTGCCTTTCTGTTTTCGAAATAGATCATCAGGCCATCGACAATGTGCAGGATAAGACCCAGGAATAGCACAATCTCCATCGATCTGATGATCAGGTTGGTTCCCATGAAGTGTGCCCAAAGATTAAAGGTTTTGCCATTGTCATTCTCATTGATGAGATCGAAGAAAATAGCGGCATTCACAATACAGTGAACCGTAAGAAAGGTGATCAGAAAAATGCCGGTAACCGACATCCAGAATTTCTTGACCAGCGACGTTTTAAATAATCCTGAAGCCATATTTTGGTGGTTTCGATGTTTTGATTTCGGCGCGAATTTAAGGGTGCTTTGACTTTCCTGCACGAATCCATTGATTTAGATTCCTTACAAATAACCAGTAAGGCCATAATTAAGTTTATCCGGGTATGAATTTATCCAATTTTCCTTGCAGAACCTTGTAGTGAGAGCCGTTTGGGAAACACCCGGTAGCGGATATGGTGCCCAATGTGATGGAATTTAGACAATTGATTGGTAGTTCTTTGTTAAGTTACTTATCTATTGTCTCAGTGAAAAGAAAGAAGGCCATCCAAATGGACGGCCTTCAAGATTATTTTTAAAGTTCTGCTTTATTTTAGTTCAAAGCAAAACGTTTGAAAGCATTTACAGTAAGATCTTTATCTGCTGTTTTCAGGTATTGAGCCACGGTAATTTTGTTGTCTTTGATAAACTCCTGGTTGAGCAAGGTGCTCTCTTTGAAGAATTTATTGAGACGGCCCATAGCGATTTTTTCAGCCATTTCTGCCGGTTTGCCTTCGTTGATGGCTTGCTCTTTTCCGATCTCAATTTCCTTTTGTTTTACATCTTCAGGAACTGAGCTTTCGTCAACAGATACAGGAGCCATAGCCGCAACCTGCATTGCTACGTCTTTTGCCATCTCTTCTGGAAGTGGCTTGGTAAATCCAACCACGGCAGCCAATTTGTTGCCAGGGTGGTTGTAGCAATATACTTGTTCAGCATTTACTACTTCGTAATAAGACAACTCGATTTTTTCGCCAATCTTTCCGATCTCTTCAGTAATTTTTTCACTGATAGAAAGGTTTGACGAGCCATACTTAATTGCTTTCAACTCATCCAACGTGGTTGGTTTATTTGCAATAGCTGAATCGAGAATGGTGTTGGCTACGTTACTGAAGTCTGCGTTTTTCGCAACAAAATCCGTCTCGCAATTCAACACGATCATTACTCCTGATTTAGATCCGTTGGTGCTTTTAGCAATAACTAATCCTTCGGCAGCATCACGATCGCTGCGATTGGCGGCTACTTTCTGTCCTTTTTTGCGCAGTAAATCGATGGCAGCATCGAAATCTCCGTTGGCTTCTTTTAAAGCATTTTTGCAGTCCATCATACCGGCACCTGTTATAGTGCGCAGCTTGTTTACATCTGCAGCTGTAATATTCATTGTTGTTGACATATTGTTATTGGGTCAAATATGAAATGTAAAATTGAGGAAGAGGTTAAGTGTGAATTAAGCTTCAGTTGGTGCTTTAGCTTTTTTTCCACCTTTGTTTTCTTCTGCCTCATTCTTGTCTTTGTCAGTTTTGCGCTCAGAAAGCCCTTCTGCAATTGATTCGATTACTACATCGAGAATCTTGCTGATACTCTTTGTTGCATCGTCATTTGCCGGAATTGCGAAATCAACTTTGCGTGGATCGCTATTGGTATCTACCATAGCAAAAACAGGAATACCAAGACGCTTTGCTTCGGCCACAGCGATGTGTTCTTTCATAATGTCAATTACGAAAACTGCTGCCGGAACTCTGTTCATGTCTGCAATAGAACCAAGGTTCTTGTGCATTTTCTGGAAGGTTCTGGTAAGTTGAAGACGCTCGCGCTTGCTCATTGTAGCGGCCGTTCCGTCTGTTTCCATCTTTTCGATGTTGGTCATTTTGCGAACCGCTTTGCGGATGGTCACAAAGTTGGTAAGCATTCCACCAGGCCAACGCTCAGTAACGTAAGGCATACCAATAGCCTTTACTTTTTCTGCAACGATGTCTTTTGCTTGCTTCTTAGTAGCTACGAAAAGAACTTTTTTGCCTGATTTTGCAATTTGCTTGAGAGCGTTAGCTGCCTCGTCAAGTTTAACTGCTGTTTTATTGAGGTCTATGATATGGATACCCTTCTTTTCACCGAAAATATAGGGGGCCATATTTGGATTCCATTTGCGGCTGAGGTGACCAAAGTGTACACCAGCATCCAGCAATTCATCAAACGATACTTTTGCCATTATATAAATTATTCTTGTTTACTTTCTCTAATATCAACCTTCCGGTAGTTGACTCTCCGCTTTTCAGGCGGCGGCTTGTGGTTCTCCATCAAGCCCTGGCAAGGTACCAGGGTAAAATCCGGGAAGTTTGGATGCTAAACAAGCTGATCCAGCCAAACGTGTATTAACGTTTAGAGAACTGGAAGCGCTTACGAGCTTTCTTCTGACCGAATTTCTTTCGCTCAACCATACGTGGGTCACGAGTTGTAAGACCAGATGCACGGAGAACCGGCTTCCAGTCTGGATTAAGTTCGATCAATGCTTTACTGATTGCAAGACGAAGGGCCTCAGCTTGTCCTGTGATTCCACCACCATCAAGATTGGCTTTGAAATCAAATTTACCTTCGTTTTCAGTCAACTTAAATGGCTGCTGAATTTTGTACTGAAGTACAAGCGTTGGAAAATAATCCTTGTAATCCTTTCCATTAATAGTGAAAGAACCGGAACCTTCTTTAAGGTAAAGACGAGCAACGGCTGTCTTTCTTCGTCCTGATGTATTTGTAATCTCGGCCATTGGCTTGAAAATCTTATCTTGTGATAATGTGAGTGACTGGTTGTTGAGCGTCCTGTTCGTGCTTGGTACCCTGGTAAACATAAAGGTTGCGGTATATAGCGCGACCTAAACGGTTCTTGGGAAGCATGCCCCGGACAGCCATTTCAACCATAGCGGTGGGATGCTTGGCCATCATTTCTTTTGGTGTAGCAAAACGCTGACCTCCGGGATATCCGGTGTACCGGATATACTGCTTCTCATCCCACTTTTTGCCGGTGAGGGCAACTTTTTCAGCATTGACAACAATTACGTTGTCGCCGCAGTCTGCGTGAGGTGTGAAGTTGGTCTTGTGTTTACCACGTAATATGTAGGCTATTTCACTACATAGACGGCCCAGGTTCTGGCCATCAGCATCTACAAGAAGCCACTTTTTATCGGCGGTCTCCTTATTACCTGAAATCGTTTTATAACTTAGCGTATCCATTGCTATTGATTACTAGCGCTTTTCTGTTTCTGAAAAACGGGCTGCGAAAATACTACCTTTTTTCTTCTCCGCAAGCACTTTTCAACAAAGATGTCGAGATTTGAACTTTATTTTTAATATTATTTCCGCAAAGCCTTGCCAGACAGTTGTTTCCATAAATTAAAAATTCGCACTTCATTGAAACGTTTTGTGGTTTGACGCGATTTGACCGTATTACTTCGCCCTAACCTGGAACAAATCAAACACTCAGACACTTCAGGATTTTGTTTTTTCCATTCCTTGATTCATTTGAACCGTTAAACTGAAATTATTGACCTTACCCTCATCCGTGAATTAGCACACGAATAGTCACAGCATCTTTATATCAGGTTTCAGGACAAGTTGTACAGAAACCAAATGTTGTTTCACTATAAAACCTGTGCATTATGAATACTCAGAACAAAGAAATTAGTCAAGTCATCCAGGGTCTCTGGATTTTCAATGACAAGTAAGTAGATAGGCGAGGCCCAAACGTGGGTAGTAGTATTTTCGTTGGTTTTAGTTTGGTTTTGGTTAAAGAAATACCACCGCGGTTAGCGGTGGTTTTTCTTTTTGTGCCCTTACCAGGGGTTATTTTCATATAAATCACCTTGGTACTGATGTTTTTGCGTGACTTTGTAAGTGATTGATCAATCTTGTTGATTTTTGCAGCAATGAATTTGTACAGCAATAAACAGCGGTGGAAAATATTCCTGCTTATAGTGGCTATGGTAATTGTGGCCATTACTTTGTGGTACAGCAATCACATAGCGGAAGGCATCAGAATAGAGGAAAGACAGAAGGTGAAGCTTTGGAGCGAAGCAATTAAGCGCAGAGCTGAGTTGGTGAACTTTACCCAGCAGTTGTTTGATCAGTTGCGCAATGAGGAGTCCAAGAAGGCTTTGCTTTTGGGCAATGCATACAATATTATCTCAGATCCAACGGACCAACAAAGCGACCTTACATTTATTTCTTCATATCTGTTTAGTAATACCACTATTCCGGTTTTGATTTATGATGAAAACGGTAAGTTGTATAGTAGTTTGAATTTGCCTGAAGGAAAAGAATCAGACTCGCTTTACATCGATTCTTTATACATAGCGATGAAGACAAAGAATAAACCGATTGAACTGACAGGGGTTGGACAAAGGATTTATTATGATGACAGTCGCCTTTTTACATTGTTGCAAACGACGATGGACGATCTGATTAATTCATTTATTTCAGAAACAGTTCTAAACTCTGCTTCTGTACCTGTACTGGTCACCGACAGCACAAAGGTGACGATACTCAAAAAAGGAAATATTGACACTACAGTGACGTCTTCTCCAGACCTTTTACAGACGCAGTTGGCAAGAATGGCCAAGGACAACGAACCAATTGAGGTAGAACTTCCAGGTCAGGGAAAGCAATTTATTTTTTACGAAGACTCACAAATTCTCAAGCAACTCCAAATGTTTCCGGTGTATCAATTGATCCTCATTGGAGTCTTTTTGTTGGTGTCTTATCTTATATTTTCTACTTTCAGAAAGGCCGAACAAAACCAGGTGTGGGTGGGCATGGCTAAGGAAACGGCGCACCAACTTGGAACACCCCTTTCGTCGCTGATGGCGTGGAGCGCTTTACTTGAAGCACAGGGTGTAGAAAGCTCTACTATAGTGGAATTAAATAAGGACATTGATCGCCTCAATACCATTACAGACCGATTCTCTAAGATAGGTTCTGTTCCTGAATTGCACGAGGAAAACATGACCGCTGTGCTCAAAGAGGCCATTGATTATCTGCATTCAAGGGTATCCAGAAGGGTTAGTTTTAGTGTGGATGCCGCGGACGAATCTATCACAGCGCATCTGAATAAACCATTATTTGGATGGGTGCTCGAAAACCTGGTGAAAAATGCCATTGATGCAATGTCCGGTGATGGCAAGCTCAATTTTGAAGTCAGTGAAGAAAACGGCAAAGTAACTATTGATATTACCGATACAGGAAAAGGAATACCAAAATCAAACTGGAATACTGTATTCGAACCAGGGTATACTACCAAGAAAAGAGGCTGGGGACTTGGGTTGTCGCTGGTAAAGAGAATTGTAGAACAATACCACGGGGGGAAAATCTATATTAAATGGAGTGAGCCATCCAGGGGCACAACTTTCAGGATAGAACTAAGACCGTAAGTAGTTTTTGAAAATTATAACTTGCAAGACATTACATAATCATCCATGATGAAGTTATTGCCAATGTCGAAAGCCGCTTCACGAATTACTTCAAATCCGCTTTTCAAATAAAAGTTTTTGGTGGTGTTGAACTTATTCACCTGAAGAATAATATTAAGGCCACCGGATTCTTTGGCCAGAGCAAAAACTTCACTCAGTAATTCTTTCCCCAAACCAAGGCCCTGGTACTTTTTGCTCACATAAAGTTTGTGCAATTTGAATACTTGTTTTTCGCTTGTTTCGGAGAAGGAAGCGAAACCAATGTCTTTTCCATCTCTGGAAGCAATGATAAAAACACAGCCCTCATCAGTCATTTGTTTTTGAAGGGCCGTGGTACTGTACATCATGGCCAGCATATAATCTATCTGAGCACCACTTATGATATTCTGATAAGTCTGGGGCCAGACGTCAAAACAAATCCTGCGAATTGTAAGAATGTCTTTTTCGGTTGCTTTTCTGATTTGTAAACTCATCCATGCATGGTTTCAGATTTACCATAGGTCTTGATGAGTTCTCCTTCAAACTCAAGGAATAATTTCCAGCGCGCATCAACATCTTCATCGCCGGCATATTTTCTGGCAAAGCCGATAAATGTGGTGTAGTGCTCTGCTTCACTGACCATCAGATCCCAATAAAATTCTTTTAAATCAGGGTCGCTGATGTTTTCTGAAAGAAGACGGAAACGCTCGCAACTGCGAGCTTCGATCATTGCCGAGAACAACATGTGATCAACAAGTTGCTGCTCGCGGCTGCCTCCGCGCTTGATAAATGCCGAAAGGTCGCGCACATAATGATCTCTGCGTTCCTGGCCCAGTTTAAATCCCCGTTCTTTTAATTTGGCATGAACCTGACTAAAATGTTCCATTTCCTCCTGACAGATTCTAACCATTTCATCTACAAGATCGGTGTATTCAGGGTATTTTACAATACAGGTAATGGCATTGCTGGCGGCCTTTTGTTCACAATAGGCATGGTCGGTAAGTATTTCCTCAATGTTCTTTTCAGCAATACCAACCCACCGTGGATCGGTGGCCAATTTCAATCCCAACGCTACTTTTTGTCTTTTCTCTTCCATATTGCAAAAGTGATATTCTTCTGCCATTCTCCGAAATCTATTTTTCAAAATAACAGTGGATAAATATTCTAAACGCCGGGATTAGATGCGATACTCTCGCTTACTTTTCAGAACAATATAGATTTATGGCCAAAAAGAAGAATAGTTTTCAATCGTTTAAAAAGGATCTCCTCACAGAAGTTCTTGGCGTATTTCAGAAAGAGCCCAACAAACCATTAAATCACAAACAGATTGCTTCAGCACTGGGTATTAATGACTCAGGAGTTCGCACTTTGATTTTTGAATTGCTCAATATGGAGGCCGATGGCGGCGCCCTGAAAGAAGTGGAAAGAGGGAAATTTGTTTTAAAAGATCAAAAGAAGGAGACCTTGATCGGTATTATCCAGATTACACGCTTTGGAAGAGGGTTTGTTTCGATAGCGGGACAGGCAAAGGACATTGAAATCAGAGCTGGCGAAACAGGGCAGGCGCTTTATGGGGACACTGTCGAGATACAATTTAACCCAAGGGCCAGAAGGCCTGAGGCTAATATTATACGCGTAGTTAGCAGGGCGCGAAAGGAATACGTCGGAATTCTTGAGTTAGGTAAGGGTGGTTATTTTGTAAAACCCTCCGATAGCAAGATTCATGTCGATTTTTTTATTCCCAAGAATGAACTCAATGGCGCCAAAGGCGGTGAAAAGGTAGTTGTAGCGCTAGTAGAGTGGGAAAAATCTGACAAGAGCCCAACGGGCAAAATTGTAAAAGTCCTGGGCAAACCAGGCGAACACTCCGTGGAGATGCACGCCATCATTGCCGAGTTCGGACTTCCTTATGAGTTTCCGGAAGAAGTAATTCAAGAGTCAGAAAAAATTCCCAGTGATATTACTCCTACAGAAATTGCCAAAAGAAGAGACTTCAGAACCATCACAACTTTTACCATCGACCCTTATGACGCAAAGGATTTTGACGATGCTTTGTCATATTTAAAATTACCCAACGGCAACATCGAAGTGGGCGTTCACATTGCCGATGTAAGTCATTACCTCCTTCCCAATACCTTATTAGAAGCGGAGGCTTTCAGCAGGGCTACTTCGGTGTATCTGGTGGATCGCACCATACCCATGTTGCCGGAGAGACTTTCCAATTTTTTGTGCTCACTCAGGCCTGATGAAGAGAAGCTTTGTTTTTCGGCAGTTTTCGAACTGAATGAAGATGGGGAAGTCAAAAATCAATGGTTTGGCAGAACTGTAATTAAATCGCAGAGAAGATTTACCTATGAGCAGGCGCAGGATATTATTGAAACCGGAAAGGGCGACTTTTCTGATGCAGTATTGCATTTGGATCGTCTGGCCAAATTGCGTCGTGAGATGCGCTTCAAAAAAGGAGCCATCGACTTTGATACAGAAGAAGTAAAATTCAAACTCGATGAGAATGGAAAGCCTATTGGCGTTACCATTAAAAGGATGAAGGACAGCAATAAATTAATTGAAGAGTTTATGCTGCTGGCGAATGAAAAAGTGGCCGAGTTTGTAGGGAAAGCCAAGCCCGGGCAGCCGGAAAGAACATACGTCTACAGAATACACGATCTGCCAGATGAAGAAAAAATAAAGCAACTACGTGAATTTGTAAAAAACCTTGGCTATAAGTTGCCACGACCTACTGACAGCAATTCAGTGAGTGTGATAAGAAGCTTGATGGATAAAGTTGCAGGTGAACCGGAAGAGGCCATTATCAAACAAATGGCAATCCGCTCGATGGCCAAAGCAGAATATTCTACCGATAATATCGGGCACTATGGTCTTGCCTTTGAATATTACTCGCACTTTACTTCCCCCATCAGAAGATACCCTGATGTAATGGCCCACAGGTTGTTACAGCATTATCTTGACAATGGAAAGTCAGTCAATGCAGAAGATTACGAGCTCAAGTGCAAGCACAGTTCTCTCATGGAGAAGCGCGCGGCTGAAGCAGAACGCGCGAGTATCAAATACAAACAAGTGGAATATATGCTCGCGCACGAGGGAGAAGTCTTTAAAGGAATTATCTCCGGCCTTACAGGATGGGGATTCTATGTGGAAGTGGGCGAAACCAAAAGTGAAGGAATGATTCCTCTTAAAAACATTAAGGGGGATATGTATGAGTTTGACTCTGACCTTTATGTCATAAGGGGCGCAAGAACCAGAAGGGAGTTTCACATGGGTGATAGTGTGATGATCAAAGTTTTGGGTGGTAGTCTTGAGCAAAGAACACTCGATTTTGAACTTATTGAGTAAAAAAAACTGTTAGCAATTGGTAAGTGATAGTTGATTGTGAATAGAGGCATGTAGTTGCTATGTTTTTACTTTTGCGGCCTCAAATCACAATCAAAAATCCACACCTGTGAAAAAGAAAATTTCTTCTGCGCTTATTTCTGTTTATGACAAATCAGGCCTTGGGCCCATCGTCCAAAAAATGCATGAACTTGGAATTGTCATGTACAGCACAGGCGGTACCGAAGAGTTTATCAGAAGTCTTGGTTTGCCCGTTATAGCTGTAGAAGATGTTACCGGCTATCCCAGTATTTTGGGGGGCAGAGTCAAAACACTGCATCCAAAAATCTTCGGGGGAATTCTCAACAGACGTACTGATAAACAAGACCAGAGCGAAGTAGCAGAGTTCGATATTCCGAATATAGATTGTGTAATTGTGGATCTTTACCCATTCGAAAAAACGGTAGCTTCTGGTGCTTCGCACGAAGATATTATTGAAAAAATCGACATTGGTGGAATATCACTTATCAGGGGCACAGCCAAAAATTACGAAGACGTTGTGATTATTCCTTCAGTGAATCAATACAACGATCTGGCAAATATTCTAAATGAGCAAAATGGTGAAACAACACCAGAGCAGCGCAGGAATTTTGCTATGCACGCTTTTGACGTTTCATCGCATTACGACTCTAAAATTT
This sequence comes from Flavobacteriales bacterium, assembly GCA_031378885.1. GTDB lineage: Bacteria > Bacteroidota > Bacteroidia > Flavobacteriales_D > Sanyastnellaceae > JANNEQ01. The sequence goes on along the minus strand of JANNEQ010000206.1, from coordinate 38,691 downwards.
ACCAATATTTTCTTGGCAATAATTCAGGGTCACTAAAAGTGAGCGAACAACATTCCGAAGTATTGCGCTATGGAGAAAACCCCCATCAACGCGGGGTATTCTATGGTGATTTGAAAGCAATGTTCGATAAACTCGGAGGTAAAGAGCTTTCTTATAACAATCTCCTGGATGTGGATGCCGCAATTGGATTGATTGACGAATTCAAAAATGACAATCCAACATTTGCTATTCTCAAACACAACAACGCCTGCGGTATTGCTACAAGGCCAACCATTGCTGAAGCTTACTCTGCTGCACTGGCTTGTGATCCGGTTTCTGCTTTCGGTGGTGTGTTGGTATCCAATGTTTCCATTGATGAAGAAACTGCACAAAAGATTCATGAGTTATTCTGCGAGGTAGTTATTGCACCGGATTATTCGGGAAATTCAAGTGAGATTTTAAGATCAAAACCGAATAGAATTGTACTGAAAAGAAAAAATGTAGCGTTGGGAAAAACGCAAATGCGTTCGCTACTCAATGGCGTTTTATTCCAGGACAAAGATTTGAAATCGGAAACAGAATCCGATATGAAAATAGCCACCTCGAATAGTGCTTCAGCAAATCAGATTCAAGACCTCATATTTGCCAACAAAATAGTAAAGCATACCAAGAGCAATACAATTGTATTGGCCAAAAATCTTCAACTTTGTGCCAGCGGCACCGGAGAAACCTCACGTGTGGATGCATTGCGTCATGCAATCGAAAAGGCCCATGCATTTAAACAAACGCTGTTTGATGCAGTAATGGCAAGTGATGCCTTTTTTCCTTTTCCTGATTGCGTGGAAATTGCCGGAAAAGAGGGAATTAATGCAGTGGTTCAACCCGGTGGTTCCATTAAAGACCAACTTTCTATTGATTATTGCAACAACAATGGTATTGCCATGTATCTCACGGGTACCAGGCACTTCAAGCATTAGAGAGTAAAGGTTGAACAGGTGCGCATCATTCAGGTCAATGGTATTGATTTGCGATCCTGATGAATTTTTCAGTTAAATAATTACTATCCTTGCATCTGACAATACTTTTTTCAGATGCATAGAATTATACTATCTCTCATATTGGCGTTTAATGCGGTGCTATCGGTAGCACAATCTGCCACTATTCGCGGTACAGTATTGAAGGATGGAACAAAAGAATCATTACCTGGTGTTGTGGTGCGATTGTCTGATGTTATTGGCACAACAACTAACCTGGACGGCCAGTACTCCTTATCGGCCCCGAATGGTGTTTATACCATTGTATTTAGTCTTGTAGGTTATCAGGAGTATGAGAAGCAAATAGAACTGATTTCAGGGCAATCTACAGAACTAAATATTTCATTGAAAGAAGTGGGCAACTCACTGGATGTTGTCGTAGTATCTGCCGGCAAATTTGAACAGAAACTGGGAGAAGTTACCATGAGTATGGAGGTATTGAATCCCGAATTGGTGCAGGAGAAAAATGCCATTACAGCAGACGAGGCTTTGCAACAAGCACCAGGCGTCAGCATTGTAGATGGCGAGCCGCAAATACGCAGCGGCAGCGGATACAGCTTTGGTGCAGGAAGCAGGGTGCAGGTTCTGGTGGATGATCTGCCTGTGCTGAGCGGCGATGCTGGTCGCCCGGCGTGGGGATTTATGCCACTTGAAAATTTATCTCAAATTGAAATAATAAAAGGAGCAAGCAGCGTATTGTATGGAAGTGCCGCGTTGAGTGGTGCGATTAATTTCCGTACAGCTTTTCCTTCGGATACTTCGAAAACTGTAGTCAGTGTGTTTTATGGTGTGTACAGCGATCCCAAATCAGACTCATCCAAATATTGGAGTTCAAATCTGATGCGGACGGGTGTAAATTTTTTGCACTCTCAAAAAATGGGACAGCTCGATTTGGTGGTTGGTGGCAGTTATCTGGGTGATGACGGGCATCTTGGGCCTATTAAGGACTCAGCTACCGGCTCCTTTGATAATAAATTTAATCCGCTCACCTCAGATCGGTATTCATCCACAAACAGAATTCGTGTAAACATGAATCTTCGTTATCGGTCCAAAAAAGTTGAAGGTCTTGCTTATGGATTAAACACCAATTGGACACAAGGAAATTCTCTGGCTACGCTGTTGTGGGAAAATTCGAAAACAGGTTTATATGGCGCTTTTCAGGGAAGCGCAACACGAACAATTCAATTGCTGGGAACTGTTGATCCTTTCGTAACCTATTATTCGAAATCCGGAACCCGCCATAGCCTGAAAGGTAGATGGCAAAGCCTGGACAATGAAAACGACAACAACCAGGGCAATTTTAGTGATGTCTATTATGGAGAGTACCAATTTCAGAAAAAATGGAGTGGCGCTCTCAAGAACTTAACTTCAACAATGGGCGCAGTAATGATTCACACCAATGCACGCGGTCAATTGTTTACCGGAGGAAATCCGGACGGAAGAAATACAGCAAATAATTATGCGCTTTTCCTCCAACTTGACAAACAGTTTTTTACCAGATTAAATGTTTCTACGGGTGTGCGTTACGAATATTTTGAAATTAATGGCCAAAGCGCATCTAAGCCGGTATTCAGGGCTGGATTAAATTATCAATTGGCACGGGCTACTTATCTGCGTTCGTCTTTCGGACAAGGATTTCGTTTTCCAAGTATTGCGGAGAAATTTATTGTTACAGGTGTTGGTTCAATCAACATTTTTGCTAACCCCGATCTTGTTCCGGAGACTTCTTATAACATGGAAATTGGAATTAAACAGGGATTCAAAATTGGCAATTTCAAGGGCTATGCGGACTTTGCAATTTTCAGACAGGAATATGAAAATTTTATTGAGTTCACCTTCGGTCAGTGGAAGTATGTGCAGCCATTACAAGGGCCTTTGGATTTTCCGCGCTTCCAGAATGATGTTACAAAAAGTATTGGATTTAAGAGTGTAAATACAGGTAAAGCCCGTATTCAGGGAGCAGAATTTTCTTTGATGGGAGAAGGTAAAATAGGAAATGTAAAGCTGCAGGTTTTGGGTGGTTATACTTATACTAAACCAATCAGCCTGACACCTGACTATAGTTATGGAGTTCCGCCGAATGGTGCGGAAGCATCATTCAAAATTCCGGGATCTTATACTTACTCTACTACAAGCAGCGATACGTCGAATAATATTTTGAAATATCGCCTGCAACATTTGGTTAGGATGGACATTGCTTCGTATTGGAAAAACTTTTCTTTGGGGATAAGTCTTCGTTACAACAGCCACATGCAAAATATAGATAGGGCTTTCGAAGACCTCGAAACTATTCCCGTGGCCAATTTTAATCCGGGCATCAGAGATTGGAGACAAAGTCATACCACTGGCGACTATATATTCGATTTAAGAATGGGCTATGAAATAAAGGGCAGGCACAAAATTGCTCTGGTAATCAACAACCTGCTGAACCGCGAATATGCCATCAGACCGCTGGCCATTGAAGAACCCAGGGTAAGTGTAATTCAATACACCCTAAAATTCTAGGAAGGGCGTAGCTTTGTTTTCTTAATAGAACTACATTGAAAATAATAGGAATCATTCCGGCGCGATATGGGAGCACAAGATTTCCCGGCAAACCTTTGGTGAAGATATATGGAAAAACCATGATTCAGCGCGTGGCAGAGCAGGCCGCGAGTTCTGAGGCATTAGAAAGTATTCTTGTGGCTACGGACGACGAAAGGATATTTTCTCATGTCAAATCGCTGGGAATAAGAGTGGTAATGACTTCTTCTGACCATGCCAGCGGAACGGATCGTTGCCTTGAAGCACTTGAATTATCAGGTATTAATGCGGATGCTGTCATCAATATCCAGGGCGATGAACCATTTGTACATCCTTCTTTGATCGACCTTCTGGCGGGCTCTATCTGCAGGCCGGAGGTAGAAATTGCTACCCTTGTGAAGAGAATCCACGATGCGGAAATGCTCCTGGACCCCAACAAGGTGAAATGTGTCTTTGCACCATCAGGCAAAGCCCTGTTTTTCAGCCGATCTGCTATACCGCATATAAAAGGAGTAGATCAGAATGAGTGGATTCACCACCATCATTTCTATAAACACCTGGGGCTATATGCCTATAAGGCTGATGTGCTGAGAGAAATTTGTCAGATCAAGCCCTCATTGCTGGAATTGGCAGAATCGCTTGAGCAATTGCGGTGGCTGGAGGCCGGGAAGTCAATATTTGTTGAGGAGACAGAAATTGAAACACCAGCTATTGATACCCCTGATGATCTCGACAGGATTATCAAAGGGGCACTCTGAATAGTCGGGGCTAACCCATTAAGTTTCAAGATTCGCAATTTCATTCAGTAACTGATTCCTGACTGGTCAGTATAAACAGTATATTTGCCCCATGCGTCTGGAAGTTTTTATAGCCGATTTATTGTTTGACCATGATTGCGTGGTTGTTCCTGATTTTGGTGGGCTGGTGGCAAATTATCGCTCCGCTCGCCTCAACAGAATTTCTCACGAGTTGTTTCCTCCGTCGAAGCATGTGGGATTCAATAAAAATCTGGTGAAAAATGATGGTTTGCTTGCCAATCACATTGCGTCGGTTCTGGGAATCGGATACAAGGATGCTCTTTCCAGAATAGCCGAAACGGTGGCCAATTATGAGGAGCTACTCAAAAAGGACGGCAGGATTTCATGGGAGAAGATTGGTGTTTTCTTTAAGGACAGATCTGGTCAATTGCAATTTATCCCCGATGAACAAGAGAACTTTCTCACCGAGGCTTATGGTCTTTCGCCGATACAGCTCAGACCGGTTTCGAAAGAAGAAATAATTGAAACTCCTGTAATAGAACTCGTTTCACCTTCTGAAAAGTCTAGAAATACTGGCTGGAAAGTTGCCGCGGCTGTTTTGATTCCATTTGCGCTTGCTACTTATATGTTTACAGCCGGCCCATGGCGCGATAAAGGTGCTACTATTACGGCAGGATGGAATCCATTCGCGTCGCACAATGTTGCTACGTCGTATCGTCCTTCAGATAAGAAAATCAATTTTGATCCGCAGTTTTACCAAATAGAAAATGCTTTTGATTTTGCTGTTATTAATGCGGGAGACTCAGAAGAAATTATTTACGATTTCCAAAATGACAGGCCGGACGCGAAGGGAATTCGCGTACAATTGAATACCGTCTCTGTTAAGCCAAAGGAAGTGCCGGCAATCAAACAAGAGCAGAAAGCAGTTGTAGTTTCTCGCTCTGGCGGAAAGTATGCTGTAATCGGCGGGGCATTTGCCATTGAGGCGAATGCTGAGAAATTCATCAATGACTTGAAAGATCAGGGCTATGATGCCAGGATGGCCGGCCGCAAAGGCGAATTGCATTTGGTGGCCTATGGTTTTTATGAGACCCAAAGTCAGGCAGATCGGGCGTTGAAAAACATTCGCTCTGCTGAGAACAGACACGCCTGGCTCAAGAAATTCTAAGTTCTAATTCCTTTTATTTATGTCAGTTGATTCCAGTGGTATAAAAAATATCATCTTCGATTTTGGCGGAGTATTATTTGAAATTGATTACTTCAAACCAATTGAAGCTTTCGCGCAATTGGGCTATGCTAACTTCGGCGACGTCTATACACAGGCCAATCAGAACCCAATATTTGATCTGCTGGAAACAGGAAAAGTAAGCAATGAAGATTTCTGGATATTCCTGCACAGTCATGTGCCCCATGCATCAAGAAATCAGGTAGAACACGCGTGGAATTGTATTCTTCTTTATCTAATGCCGGAAAAGGTAAGATTTGTAAAGGCATTGCGCGAAAAGGGCTACCGTACTTTTTTACTGAGTAATACCAACGCGATTCATGTAGAGGTTTTTGAAAAGATGATAGACGAATCAATGGGACTTATTGAATTTAAAACAGCATTTGAGAAAGTCTATTATTCAAATGAAATAGGTATTCGTAAACCGCATCCACAGACTTTTACTACAATTTGCGAATGGAATGATTTGAAACCTGAAGAAACTTTGTTTATAGATGACAGTGCCCAACACGTCAATGGCGCACAGGAAGCAGGACTGAAGGTTTTTCATCTTACCAGAGGCTTAGAGGTGGACAAGGTTTTACAATCATTTTAATCACCCAAAATGAAATTACGGTATTTACCGTATCCCGGAGAATTGGGTTAGGTGCTTCTTTGCACCAGATAATAACCTCAATTTATTCCAATGAAAAAAATAGCCGTATTTATTCTTGCTCTAATGTATATTTTATCAGGGCCGGAAACTTTTGCTCAGGAGCTTTCTATCGAAAAGACCTATGAAATTACCGGCAAAGCCAATCGGGGCTTTCTGGGGGATGTAGTCATTGATGAACCCGGCAATAAAGTAGAACTTACCTATTGTACAAAGAGTACAGATCGCAAAGCCAAATTCGAAACTTATGTCTTCGATATGCAGTTCAATTTTATTGAATTGAAAACAGAAGAACTGGAATTCGAAAAGGCGCGCACGAAATTCAGGTGGTTTACTTACAAAGGAGATGAGTATAAAGTCGAAGCCGTGAGTGTGGAGGCCAACTTGGTTGGTACACTGGTCTTGAAGAGAAAACTAATTACTTATAGCTGGAATTGGTTCTGGGGTGGGTATGACAAATATGTAAAATTACTGGAAAAAGTAAAGCCCAAAAATGATGAAGGCAACAAGTATTTTCTTCACCGCAAGGCGGAGAACGATGTGACAGGTGAAGTAATGGTTATTGTAGGAGAAAAACAAGCTGGAAAGGGCGCAGATCCTTACGCAATGTATAAAAACTTCTCCGCTTTGATCATCAATAAAGATCTCGATATAACGAAAACCACTGAGTTTAAATTTGAACATCCGCAGACCATTGTGTCTTCCTTTTTGGTTTCTAAAGAAAATGTGATGGAAGAAGAATCAGAAGATTTGTCTTCAAGTGATTATGCTCTCATGTTCGCTCCAATGGGTGGTGCGGGATTCAAAAAAGTGGCCGATCCAGATCCAAAGAATTATACTTTCGTTCGATTCGAGAACAATGCAAGTCTGATGCAGCGAACCGCTGTTCCAACACAATTTGCCGCCTGGGCTATTAATAGTATTGTAACGATTGACGGCATGACGTACATCTACGGTCCGGCCAAACCGGACGATGATTATGCAAACACAAGTTTAGTCGGTGATCTGGATGCCATGAAATGGAAGTCTTTTCAAATGGCCAAACTCAGCACCAAAGGTGTTGAATGGGTTTCAGCACCATTGATCGATGATTTTGAAGCGAAAGTACAAGGCGGCCCGAATCAAAAGAAAGTTCCCGCTTACAAAGGAAAAAAATTCCGTTCGACGGGTATTGTCGTAAGCGCCAATGATATTTTTATTATGGGTCAGAATTTTCAAAGCGGAAAGGACGGCGTGCGTGAGTACACTAACCCGATTATGTTCCAGTTTAGCTCGAAAGGCGATCTGAAAGCACAATACGGAATGCGCAGAGAAGAAAACAACCAATATGCAAAATCATCGCCTTGTATGCAGGAACTGATTCTTTCTGATGATGGTTCTTCGGTGTACTGGATGATCGGCGAAGTAAAAGGCATTCGCGAGGAAAAGGAATTGGGCAATTCGAAATTCAAAGTGCTTTTGTATCCCAATGTGGCGAAAATTAGTATGAGCGCTGCAACCATCGGAGACTTTCAGTTTTTCGGACAGGAGAAATTTTTCCTCAACAATGCGTTTCCATTTCTTCCAATAGACCAAAATAAATCGGTGGTATTTTTTGGAGAAAGTAAAAGCGGTAGAACGTTGTGGTTTGGAAAGATGCCGACGAAATAGATTGTTTAAAGGATCATCTGCAAAAGTTGCCGAGAAACGAACTTTAATTTCCCCCGAATCCAGGCAAAGTACTTAGAAATTTTTTCAAGCTTAAGGATTCTGATGACAAAAATCCGATTACATAATTTTGTAATCGGATTTTTGTTATTGGAAAATTATTGTTGTCAGAATAATTTTTTCAATCATTTCATAAATGGTAAAAAATCATTGGGTTATTTGGTGTTTGATCCTTTAGGATCATGATTGAATTCTATTGAAATTTTGGATAGACAATAATGATATTTTATGAAAGTAAGCGCTATTGTTTGGTCAGATTAGCGTTCTGCCTCTTGCCATTTTCATTGGAGATCCGGCCGAAAGCTCATTTTTTTACACGGAGAATGAAAGGAGCGAAAAACGGGCTTAATTTGCGGTGATAATGTGGAATAAAAAGAATACACAATCTCTTACACCAATATCAACGTGAAAACAACAACAAATATTCTTGTGATGGCCATGGCCCTTATGCTATACTCCAATTATTCTGTGGCCCAGAAGGTGAAGTGCGATAACGATACGCTGAAAGTCGACGGCAAGCCCTATGCTATTATGAAAAAGAGAAGCGCAGGTCCAATGAGGAGCGACTACGTCGTAAGTGCGCTATCGGGAACGGAGTTGATATATTTTAAATCCTTAATTCGGGATTGGAACGGAACCGGTTTCAAATTTGGTCCAAGCGATGAATTATACTATGAAGCAAATTTCATAGCCACGGGTAGTAAAGCTGAGTTGAAGCATTACACTGATAACGGATTCGCCAAATTAGTTGTTGAAAATAATCTTTTGAAAGGGAATGCAATTGATACGGAGTCTGAAAAACGATTTATTCTGTTGAATAACGGAACATTTCCGCAAGACAGGAGAATTAGTCAGGCCCCGGTGGATAAAGCGCCTGCAGTGGTAGTAAATATCAATAATAATACAGGAAATGCAGCAGAAGGTACTGCAAACAAGACTGCCCCCGCGGCTCCAAAATCAAAATCTCCTGTTAGTGTGAGTGGTAATAAAATTATCCGCGACGAAATAGTAATTGGAAAATTCAGACAAGACACTACATCATCGGCCTATTCGCAGAAGACAACTATAGTGGTGGTTTACTCAGAAGGTGGTGAAAAAATTGCAGAAGCTTCTGCGCCAATCGAAAACCCTCAGGAATGGACCATAAAAATATTGAGTGAAGATAAGGTTTATAACATCATGTACGATTCTCCGGGTGAGAGAGAAAGCCTGTTTAAGTGGCTGGCAGATAAAAATTATTTGACTTATTAGAGCAATTGGCTCAACTGAAACGAATTATACCGATTTGGTATCTGTTTTAGTCCACTCTGCGCTCCGCTTGATTGTACTAAACAGCTACTCTCCCGGTATTTACCACTGTATGATTTCATCTACGGCATGGATTAAATTAAAATGAACATTGGTATTAGTTCCGGAGTCGTTGTAATTCCTGCTACATATTTTTATTTGAAAAACACCAACAAAGGGTCAGCGGCAAAAGTTCCGGAGAAACGGGCTTTAATTCCCCCGACTCCAGATCAGGTACCCAGGAATTTTTTCAACGCTAAAGTTTCTGATGACAAAAATCCGATTACAAAAGTATGTAATCGGATTTTTGTTATTTGAAAATCAGCCTTGTCAGGCTAAATTCTTCATTCGTTTCATAAATTGTAAAAAATGCCAGGGGGCTATGGAGCGTTTGATCCTTGAGGATCATGATTCAATTTTATTGAAATTTTACTCAGACAGCAATGATAACGACTGAATGCTGAGGGATAACCCAATCCGAACAGGCCGCGAATTAATGTTTACAGTCAATCACAAATAAAATTCTGCAATCTGCCAGAACTTTTTTGTGATCAAACCGTCATACTTTGCAGTTTTGATCACGCCGTGATCAAATCGTCATAATATGAACCAATGATCACACCGTGATCAAATCACCACAAAATGAAGTATTGATCACAATAAAACTAATTTCTTATTATTTTTGAATTATTGACCAATAAATCGAAATTATGGCAACATCGAAGAAAGAGGAATACAAATATTTTAGTTATACAGAAGTGAGCAACTTCTTTTGTACAGGGCAACGGGATATGGCTCTTTTGTTAGGAGTAAGTCAGAGCCATGTGGCAATGTACCAATCAGGTGAAAGGAAATTACCGAAGCCGGCACGCGAAATGTTGAGAAATCTCAGAGACGCATTAAATGAGGCAGCTAAAATTGAAATCAGACCTGAGGTGCTGGCGCAATCTAAACCTAAAAAAGACAATGAACACCTCATTTGGTTGGCAGAGGAAAGGTTGGCCGAATTAAAAAGGAAGTTAGCCGCGATGGAAGAAAAATACAATAAGGCAATTGTTACTTTGTACAAATTACCCGAGCTCAATATAAAAGCTCCCGTTGAGCTGGAAAAAAATTTTAAGACCTGGATTAAAATTGCGAAGCTCAATTGCGATACGCAAAGATTAAGAAATCATCCTCACAAACAAAGCCCGTTGAGACTTAGAGTAGCTCAACTCGAAGCTAAGATAAAGAATATGAAGCAGGATTTGTAGAAACATTAGGTTGCCAGCAGGGACTTGGTGTCAAACTTTTTCAGGACGAGTCAGAATTTTGTTTGATTTTTCCTAACGAATTAACCCGAATTATTCAACAAAACCGGATTTGCTCTGAACAAATCCGGTTTGTTTTTGTGGTTATCCGATCTTATTGAACCACAACTATCAGTTTAATTGCAGGTTGCTTTTTACTTAATTTATGATTAGCGCAAGTCTGTAACTATGAGCCTTTGAGTCTTCCACTCTCCATTAATTTTTATCTTAACAAAGTAAACTCCGGAAGATAAAGAAGGAGAAAACTGAACAGAAGAGTCAACATTGCTGTCAGTTACAATATTTGTTTTCTCATATTGCAACTTACCCATGGAATCAAATATTTGAATATCGGATAACATGGAAGGATCGTTCATCATAAAATTAATCTGACTTCCATTGTTTGGGTTGGGGTAAATGACAAACTCTTCAGATACTTCTTCCTCTTGTTCCAATCTGTAGGCACTTTCTGTATCAAGATCTGCCAGGGTTTGCATGCCGGAAGTTCCGCTAATGAATATCACTTTAGGTGTGCAGTAATTACCAGGTCCGTAAACCAGATTAGGTCTCCATCTTACTCTGTAATGTGTGTTTGCGATCAAGCTTTGCGGTGTGGTGAAATTTAAATAAAGAATGGATGATGAGTTTGTTGTTGTCTTTGTGAACGAACTTCCGGTGGTTGTGCTTCCGCCGCAATCAGAGACAGGAGTAAACTCAACAGTATAATTTATTGCACCGCAAACTACAGGCTTGCCCTGAAGAATAGAACCCCTTGTCAACATAGCAGGGCATAATTGCGTAGGCTTGACCTGGGTATCAACATGCGGAGCAATGGTAATAACAGACGTTACCGTGCCAGGTACAATAATAGTTTGTTGTACGCCTTGTCCATCCACTACAACGTAGTTGGCATCAATGCTTACACTGTAAATTCCGCCATATTGAAGAAGTAATGAGGGCGTGGATAATAGCAACTGGCCTGTAACTGTGCCTTGAGTCGGACTGCCCGGAGTACCCCCAATTGGAGTGAATTTGTAGGTGTAGTTATTGGCGCCTCTCCAGATTTGTTTGAGATTAGAACAGAGAGAATAGGTTGCTGAACCACCTGCGCATTGGGTGTGCATGAGCGGTGCAATACAAATGGTAAATGTGCCCCCTGATGTATTGTTGTAGTTGCGCACGGCTATGTAATAAGTCTGAGAAGCCACCAGCCCGCTGAAGTTTAGAATTTCAGTGAAATTACTTGTACCGAGATTTTCCACATTCATTTCTGTTCCCGCGGCATTCTGCAATTCAATAACGGCATCGAATCCGGTTGGATTTACTTTAATTTGAACCGCACTGGATGGAGCAACGAACTTATACCAAACGTCTCTACCGCCGCCAGACGCCACATTGGTGACATTAGATTCAGGCGAAATATTGGCAAACAAACAAGTTCCATTCAATAGAACACATTGTGGGAAATAATTATCCGGTACCATAATGGCATTCACACGATTGTCGTTTGGAATACCACTACAGCCTTCATCAATTAACCCGTCGCAATCGTCGTCAATTCCGTTGAGACAAATCTCCGGTGAAGAGGCATTAACCAGTGGGTTGCTGTCATCGCAATCTCCGCCTTGCAGAATTACCCCGGGAACACCCGGATTGAGGCATTGGTTGATGTAAACAAAACCACCAAATCCATCGCCATCTACGTCTGCATACCAACTGGTGAGAGGGTGAATCAGGGGATTGCTGTCGTTACAGTCGTTGTTGTCCGTGACATATCCCGAAGGTGCTGTACAGCTTGCTTGGGTCATAGCCGGATTACCGTATCCATCGCCATCGGCATCCTGATAATAAGTGATTGAAGTCATATTGATTACAATCTGCTGCGATAGCACATCAAGACAAAGACCCAGCGATACACTAACCAGACTATAGGTTGTAGTGGTATTAAGTAAACCAGAGCTTATACTCGCAATTCCTGCACCATTCAATGTGATGGTTAGATTTGCGCCTCCGTTGATCTTGTAAGTTACAATTGCATTTGGTGTACCTGTAAAAGTAACGGTGGTAGAAGTGTTCGGACAAATACTACTTGCTGCCGAAACATTTGCTTCTGGCAAGCTCTGCGTTACAATTGTAGTGAATCCGGAAAGCGAATAATTGCATGTTCCATTGTTTATACTTACCAGTGCATAAGTGGAAGTACTCAGGAATATTGGTCCGGAGTTTATAGATGCAGTTCCTGATCCATTCAATGTTACGGCAACCGGACTGTCGCCGTTTACAGAGTAAAGCACTTCTGCATTTGGGGTTCCTGTAATGGTTATGGTAGAGGAAGATCCGCTGCAAATAGGCGTTGTAGCACTAATGTTAGCTGTTAGTGCAACGATGTTGAAACTTGTTGATGCTGAAAGCGAATAAGTACAGTTTTCATCTGTTATGCTGATCAGGTTGTAAGTGGTATTTGTAACTAGTGGTCCCGTGCCCATTGCTAATATTCCCAAATCATTAATCAATCCACTTTCTGTTGGTCCACCATTTATACTATAGGATACTACAGCCCATGGAGTGCCGGTAATGGTAACTATACCAGAACTACCTGAACATATATTAGAACCGCCGCTTATCGATGCGGTTGACAAATCATATACAGTTACAATGGCTTGTCCTGCCGCATTGTATGTGCACGTTCCATTTGAGACATTGACTAAATTGAAAGTGGCTGAGGCAGTGAGTAATCCGGTGTTCAGTGTTGCTGCACCCGAACCATTTAATGTAATGGTGGTATTGCTTCCTCCATTCACATTATAGGTAATGATGGCATTGGGTGTTACGCTAAAACCAATATTGGTGGAAAGACCATTGCAAATAGAAGTTGTTCCACTTATAGCTGCAGTAAGAGTAACAATAGAAACAACAGCGCTACCGGTAGCAGCGTATGTGCACGTTCCGTTAGAAACATTCACAAGTTGGTACGTAGTATTCGCAGATAGTGCACCTGAGTTGAGTATCGCGGTTCCAACGCCATTTAGTGTAATAGTTTGATCAGCACCTCCGTTGATGGTATAAGTTACCACGGCACCTGGTGTTCCTGTAAAGGTAATGTTCGTGGACGTGCCATTGCATATTGACGCAGTGCCACTTATAGAAGCTACAAGATCAACAATGGTTACAGCAGATGTGGTAGAGGTAAAACTACCGCACAAAGGAGAGTTTGTCAGCGAAACAATGCAGTAGTAGTAAGTTGTTCCAACTACTGAAGTCGAAGGTGGTGAATAGGTGCTGGTTTGAGCGCCATTCGAACTACCCAAAGATGTTCCGGTTGTGTTATTGTTTAGGCTATTGCTGTACCATTGATAGGTATATGGTCCGGTGCCGCCTGTGGGTGTAACACTGAATGAACTTATCGGTGCTGCCTTACAAATATTCTGGCTGGTAATAGATGGTGCACTTACACCTGTTATGCAAGGAACTGCAGCCGCGATGGCAAACTCTGAAAACGCGGACATATTATTTCTTTTGGCTGTTGATCCAACGGCCGCTACATGGTTTCCATTTAATGTCCATGATCCTGCGTTCGGACGAGTAATAATTCTTGTAGTCGCATCAAAAGTATAGCCGCTAAATCCAGTGGTCACAAGATCAAGAGCATAGTTGGTGCTTGCAAGTGAATTGCCGGGATTTAGAATCCAGTATCCATTGGTAAATTGGTTTTCGATGCTGAACGAGTTTTCGGTCAAAGGCAATCCTGTGCTGCCTGGATTTGTAGATATAAAACTTCCCGAAATTGTTCCATTCGTCAGATTCGAAAATGTCATTGTTGCCGGACGATAGGTGGTTGAATTGCCAATTGGAAATAGAATGGCGCTTCCGGTAGAATTGATCCATCTTGTGAATACACCCGTAATTATTCCACTGGTATAATTAAGTGTGCCCACACTGGTGGTAGATGTACCCAAAGTAATTGAATTTGCTCCTCCATTTAAATTACCCGCAGTCATTGTCAAAGCATTATTGACGGTTACAGGTTTGTTGAACGATAGCCCTAAAGAATTGTTAAGGATAAGGTTGTTGAACGATTCAAATGTATCTGCCTGGGTGATGCTTTGTGCTGAAGTGCCTCTAAAGGTTATTGTTCCATCACCTTCTTTAAATCTTGTAGCTTCCTGATTGCTCCAATTTCCATATAACAAGATACTACCATCTGCTGCTGCACTTCCGTCACTCATGTCTAGCGTACCATTTGCGCCAATCGTCAGATTGCCGCGAACATCAATTACATCAAGCGCGTTACCGGTGAGTCGCAATTCTTTATCGGTGATGGTTACATTGTTGCACTTTGCCACCGCATCGTACAAGTATGCGCTTGTCGCATTGTAGTTGATGTTGCAGTTGTTGTTCGCGCCACTCACATTTACAACAGAAACATTCACCGTGCTATCAGGCACTTCTCTTGTATCCCAGTTAAAGCAGTTGAACCAATCGTCGTTAGTTGAACCCAACCATTTTCCTGCTGTTTCGGTTGGAGTATTTATAGTAAAGTTAATACAGGAAAAACGGTAGTCGTATGCAGCGGGTGCAGCATCGTAATTTGCATTAGAAGCATATCCACTCCAGTTGGTTGGCTCATTAATTCTGGTGATCCATCCTAATCGGGTAGTTGCTGTAACAGGGCCTGTATATTTTGATTTGCTATTATTCGCTACTGTTGATACGTTGGTTGTAAAACATTCAGAGCGCGGAACAAGACGCGATCCAGCGGTAGTCCAGGTTGGAGAAACATTTCCAATATTGGTTTTCCAATCTATACCAGACCAGCCAAATAAAGTTGTTCCATTATAAGTAGCGTTTTGTGTGCCAGAAGGATTGGTCCAGGCACCGCCCTGAGTAATCCAGACCTGATCCGAACTGTTCAAGTCAAAAGAGGTGGAACCACTACCTATTACATTCGGGTCAATTTGCCAATCGGCATTATCAGCCACTCCGCATAAAAATATGTCATATCTCGGGTCAGAACTGTACGGACCATCAATACAAATTACTGTTCCCGCAGGAATTGTTGCTGCTCCTATATTTCGTGTAAAACGAACAACACCCTCAGTGTCTCCCCATTTATCTGCGCTGGCTCTTTCAAAACCATTGTCAGTCATAAAAAAGGATGTTCCCGCTGTTATGTCTTTAAAGGCTACAAAGCACACCTCATCTGTACTGCCCGATCCAAGAACTTGAGTATTGATTGCCAATATTGCCAGATCTCCGGGTTTGAAACTCGTTACTGTAGAAGGTATTGCGCAAACTTCAACTCCTGTGGACCATGTAGTACCTTTTCTGGTGAATATACGGAAGCAATAATTCGTTCCATTCGTAAGTGAGGTAACACTGGTGGTTGTGCCCGTTCCTTTATAAACCACTTGATTGGCCCCTGCATAAACATTGTTAGCTGTATAAAGTGTTCCGTCTCCGGTCGGCGTGAAGCTCGTTGCGCCTGCATTTGCTACCACCATTATCTCGTCCCAGCATCCGGCCAGCGGATTGTTCCATCCTAAATTGACAACGGTATTGTCAGAAGCTGCAGAAGCCAGTGTAACGTTTGCCAAAACGATCGTTTCTGAAATGGTAGTGCCTGAACTCCATACGGTACCAGTGTTAAGATTATAAGTGTAAGCTGCAAAGGTGTAGTTTAATCCTGTTGTCAGGCCGGTTACTACAAGCGAAGTTCCTGTGCCTTTGTATACGCAGCGCCCTTGTGCACCAAGATCAGTGCTTAAGCTAAAATCGGAATTAGCAGTATATATACTTGCATTGTTTATTCCAGGTCCACTTGGAACAGCACCTTGTCTTGCGAAAATTGCAACGCCATCATAACCGCCTGTACCAAAAGTCCAGTTGAGCTGATAAGTGGAATTATCGGTGCAGTTTTCGGTTAGGGACACATTGCTAGAAACGGTGAATCTACTTGCCGAAACTGGGGTACCGGATAAGTATATTGCAGAACTTCCTGTGCAGTTGTATTCATATACTTTGAAAAAATATTCTGTTCCGGGAGTGAGGTTGGTTATTGGAATTGAAGTGGCAACTCCCGAATAGATTACTACTCCATCTCCGAAGAATGACGGCGAAAGAGTGAAATTCGTATTTCCGGTATAACCCGTGCCATCAACCGGCACTGCGGTTGGCGTCGAACCGGCTTTTGCTATTACCAAACGTCCTGTGCCATTTCCGGCAGTATATCCAAGTGTCAAACTGGTAGTAGTAACTGAGGAGAAGACGACAGAAGTTGGTGCAATAGTTGGCGAAATACAAGGAGTGGTCAAAGCTCCGGTATTACCTCCGCCTGATGTTTTGTAACAAGTTGGACTGTTGTATTCGAATATTTTTACGAAGTAGTTTGTATTGGGATTAAGTCCTGTAACAGTAACAGATGTTCCGCTTCCAACATAAATTACTTTCTCACCTGAGGCAATTGTAGGGGTTGTGGTACTGAAGTTATTGGTTAATCCGGTGAGATAATCTGTTCCGTTAACTGGAGAACCTGCTACCGCGCTGGTACTCATCACTACAATTCTTCCTACACCACCAGTGCCTGCAGCGAAATTTACAGTAGCGTCATACGGATTAATGGATGTAATCGATGTTAAAGACGCTTGAGCAGTGGGTTCAGTGCACCCTGAAGCGCTGCTGCTCACTGCGATTTCATCAAGGCTGATTTCATCTCTGGTTCCTGTTCCGCTGGTTTGAAAGTACACCCATCTCATCTGGACATTTGCCTGGTTTTCGCACGCTACAGGAAGTGTTATTGGTCCGTAGTTGGTTGGTCCTGCCGCAGTACTTGTAAATTCAATATCAGTTATGAGGGTATTAGGCAAATCTGTGAAAGAGCCTGAAGTGCCCACCCGATATTGCGCTCTTAGTTTGTATCTGTTACCGTTATCCGCAATGCGCGCTGCCGTCCACGAAACCTGAACATTGCTGCGTCCTGTAGTGTTCAATCCAAGTACGGCTTCGCCTAAATTTCCGGAAGTTACACTTGTATGGCCGGGAGAAGTGTTGAGAAAAGAAAATCCACTTGTACCCAATCCATTTATTCTTGATTGAGCAGTGTAATTATATCCCCAGACATAATCCTGTGTAGCATTAACTTGAGAAAGAACAGGATCGGCCAGATTAACATCACCCCAGTGAAAAATCATATTCGCCGGATAGGATCCCACGCTGCTTGTAGAAGCCCAGTTGGTCATATTATAAGTTCCCAGCGACATGTCATAAGCGGCCGGATGGGTAAATCCACCAAGGGCTGACGGAACACTGTTTTGTAGTGAAGAATCATCCACATAAATATTGGCGGCATTACTTGTAGAATTAATTCCGATAAAGGTCATACTGGAAATGTTGGCATTGTTGGCCAATTGGGCTTTGGCCAAATCATTACCAATAAGAACTCCGTTGATGTACAAGTCAAAAGTATTGATTGCTACGGTTTGTGAAACGGCGTTATAAGTGTAATTGACAGTGCCGGCAGTTTGGTTGTTTCCTACAATTTCAATATTGTAATAAATGCCTTGACTAAATGCTGTAGTAGAAAGGCCCGTTGCGTTGAAGGCACCTGCAGCCCTGTTGGCCAGGGTGATCGCACCACTCGCTCCATAAGTAAACCGGAGTCCGGTAAAAACCTGCGCTCCTGCAAAATCATTGGCGTCACTATACATAGCACCAGCGCCAAGGAAAAGTCTCCATTCTCCTGTAGTGGCTGTTGTGCCGCCACTTGCATCTCCAAACATTACTTTAGATCGCGCATAAAATGTCGTGCCTGCATATCCGCTCACTACGGGCGACATTTTCGACACTGATCCCGAAGAAGAAGCAGATGATCTTGAGTATGCTCCGCTTGTTCCCAATGGGTTGGACGCTGTCACAAGATTGATTGAAGGCGTGCCACCACCGCCAGCCCTGGCATAAGATGTTCCGCTTCCGGATGGCGACGGTATAAAAGCCGCACTGCCTGTAGTACTGGTGAAAGTGCCTGTAGATGTTCCGTAATTCTGAGTGGCAGTTTGGGCATTTACAAGGTTACACACCAATAGAATTAAAATAGATAGTTTTAATTCTTTAAGTGAGCTCGAAAGAAACGTGTGAATTTGTTTCATGGTAATTTTAATATAATCGACGCAATATTAGGATCTTGAGTTTGCGATGAGATGACCATGACGTTACCATTTTTCATTTGTTTAAGATTTAAAGTCCCAATCGAAATAATTTAACACGAGGATTACTTTGTGAAAACAAATGAATTATACGCGCCCGTTGGAATTTTGAAAGTACCACGGACAAATCGATCTTTTGAAGCTGTTATTTTAAGATTATAATGGATGAACTTAAACTAAAAAAACGCTTCAGAAACTTACGAAAATAAGTTTTGAAACGTTTTTGTTGTAGTCCCGCCCAGAATCGAACTGGGATCAAAAGTTTAGGAAACTTCTATTCTATCCGTTGAACTACGGAACCAAATTGAGGGGTGCAAATATAAAAGTCATTTGCGCACTTGGCACAAATACTCTTGATGCCTTGCACTTATTGTCATATGAGTGGTTTCGAAGTGTACCCAATAGGGAGAAATAGCGCCTTTTCGGCGGCAAAGGCCTACATTTTTACTGTCCGTGATTTTTAAAGACAATTGTCTTTAAGGTCTTTTGAAAAATGAGGACGAACATCCATTATTTATCGTCCGAAGGTCTTTTTTTAAAGAATTTTCTTCCAATAGCTGATCAGAAAACTCTCCCGGGTTGAAATAAACACTGAGATTTTTAAAACTATTTTATCAGACCGCGCGTAACAGGCCCTATTTAATCAACCTTACACCCATGTATAGTTGACAGCAATTATATGATTATCACCACCCAGAATAAGAATAAAATGTTAAAGAACCGTATTGTAAAAACCTTTGTTGGTTTCATGGTAATCGGCCTTGGGCTGGTTTCCTGCGACACCGGAACCAAAGAAACCCCAACCCCACCGCCTATCAAGGCCAATCTGGATTCGGCCGCAGAGGCGCGAAAGAAAGACCTTCAGAAAATCTTCTTCTCCATTCCCTCTACTGTGGAAATGGCCTCGTTGATCAAGGAGAAAGGCATGGGCTTCGACAAAAGCATTCTCAACTCCACAGACAACGTTGATAAGTACACAGGTGAAGCCCGTCAGGCTGTAAATCTTGGAATTTACGGCGCAGACCTCAGTTATGCTGCCATGTTCGATGAAAAACAGGTAACCATGAATTACTTCGCAGCTGCTCAGGTATTGAGTCGCAAGCTTGGTGTAGAAGGTGCTCTGACCGGCGAACTTCTTGAGCGCCTGGAAAAAAATCAGGAAAGCAGAGATTCTTTGCTCAACATTGTTTCAGAGGCATATGGCGATCTGAACGGTTATCTAAAGGAAAACAAGAGAATAGAAATTTCTGCCCTTGTTGTGGCAGGTGGATGGCTTGAGGCCCTCAATATTTCATGCAATTACGATCCTATCGGAAACCCCGACATCAGAACGCGTGTGGCAGAGCAGAAGTACTCTCTAAAAGATCTGGTGGCTTATTTTGATAAGTTTGGAGACGCGCCTGCACTAATGGAAATGAAAGCAGACCTTAAGGTTTTGCAGACTCTTTTTGATGCTACACAAACCAATTCAGGTAAAGTTTCATCGAGCAAAGGACAAGATGGAGTGGTGGTTATTGGTGGTTCCAGTTCTATCACCATGAACGACGAAACGCTCAATAAAATCGCAACAAAAGTGAAAGAGATACGTACTAAGTTCACTTCTATTTAATCCACCCCTAATCAATAAGCAAATGAGATTTCTTGTCTATATAATAGCAATCATTTTGTTAGTGCCTTACGCAGCAGACGCACAGTGCAGGGCCTTTACAAAAAATAAATGTCTTCCTCAACTGGAAGGTTATGTACAGAATGACAATTACAATTCTGCCGTGCTCATTGCAGGAGACGAAGCAGAACTGCTGCTGACTTTCTACGGCAACAAACAATACAGGCTTCTGGTATGTGTTAATCCGATTTTAGGTAATATTGATTACGAGGTTAGAGATACCAATGGAGAGTTGATCTACAAAGCCAATACAGCCGATGCTGATACTTTTGATTTTAAAATGGTCAGTACGCAACAACTCATCGTAAAGCTGATCGTACCCGAAAGTGAATCAGTTCTGCCACACGAAGGGTGTGTGACTGTTTTGGTCGGATCAAAAGAAATGACGCAATAAATTTTTTAAGAAAAATATTTATGAAAGCCCCGTATTTCGGGGCTTTTTTCATTTTGAATGATGAGAACTATAATCTGCAGAAGCCTTTTCGCTATGTCTCTTCTGAAAACACTTTCGCGGGTTAAGCAATGAAACAGTTTTTTTTATTGTGATGAAAAAGGAATGTCCAATCAGAATGTCTTTTTAGCTAATGATATTAATCCCCAAAAATTGTTACAAATCTTTTGGGTGATTAGGACAACTTAGAGAAATAATTTGGCGTTATCCTAATATAGCCAGCGTTAACAGTAAAATCAACTCAGGGATTTAATTTTTAATTTATAGTCCCTGCGGTGTGTTGATCTGAGTTATTGCCTATTTTCGTTGGCCCATATCACCAATAATGAGATTTATTTTGAAATACCTGGTTTTATTGTTCTTTGCCCTTCTGTCAAGAGAGGCGATGTGCACTCACAACAGAGCAGGCGAAATTATTTACACTCACATCTCGGGCTTTACCTACGAAATAAAAATTATTACCTGTACAAAAGAGAGTTCTCCGGCAGACAGACCATATCTAAAAATCAGGTGGGGCGATGAAAGCTCAGACGTTACCGAAGCCGAATTAGATAGTTTAACCAGGGTTCTGGAAGATACATCCGTTGGATTTGATACCAAGAGAAATGAATATGTTGGAACACACACTTATAGCGGAACAGGAACATTTACTATCAGAGTAGAAGACCCGAACCGCAATGCCAATGTCCTCAATATAAACAATGGCGACCTGGGCACACCCCAAATTGATAAAACCTCGGTTTCTGTGATGACCGTTTTTTGCATTGAATCAGTTCTGGTTATTACAGCAGGGAATAATGGCCACAATAACTCAGTAAGGCTTCTAAATCCGCCAAAAGAACAGGCCTGTGTGTTTCAACCCTGGATTCACAATCCCGCAGCATACGATCCAGACGGCGATCAACTGGTTTATAGTCTGGTTCCATGCAAAGGTTCAGGTGGTTTAGATCTGGAAACCTGGGAAAGCCCTATCGATTATACTGATGACGCTTCTGATCTTTTCACCATAGATTCTCAAACAGGTGATGTAACATGGCTCTATCCTCTGGTGGCCGGAGAGTACAATATTGCTATACTGATCGAGGAATTCCGCGACGGCCAATTTGTGGGTTCGGTTTTACGCGATATGCAGATCACAGTAATCAATTGCAACAACAATCCACCTATTCTTCAGCAAATTGCTGATTTGTGTGTAACAGCAGGCGAAAACGTTTCATTTAACGTTTCAGCAACGGACCCAAATGGCAATCAGATCAGTTACTTTGCTTATGGCGGGCCGCTTACAGAAGTGGAAAATGAGGCAGAGTGGAATACAGTTGAACATTCTTTCTCGTGGACTCCGCAATGTGAGGAAATCAGATTACAACCCTATTTAGTTACATTCGAAGCAACCGACAATGCAAGTGTTCCCCTTACCGATATTGAAACGGTCAATATCACAGTTGTAGCGCCACCGGTCCAGAATCCAGATGCAAACGCGCAGGGTAATCAGATTACCCTCTCCTGGGATGTTCACCCCTGTTACAATATATTCAGCACCTCAGAAGCCGAAGATGTAACATATAAGGTCTACCGCAGAGCTGGTGAATATGGCTTCGTTCCATTTCCATGCGAATTGGGTGTGCCGGGCTATACGGGTTATGTCTTCATCGGAGAGTCACAAGGCCTGAACAACAACACTTACGTCGACACTGATTTATCGTACGGAGGTGCGTATTGTTATATGGTGACCACATGCTGGCCTGATGGAGCAATTAGCTATGCCAGCCATGAATTCTGCGATACCATTATTAAGGATGTTCCCGTATTGACTAAGGTAAGCGTGGTTGCCACGGATTTGACCGCCGGAATTGACTCAGTACAATGGTCAAAACCAAGTGAAATTGATACCCTTGTTTTCTTACCTCCTTATCAGTATAAGTTGTATCACGCGACAGGTTTAAATGCACCGAATCAACTTGTTTTTACATCTGATCCATTTAATTCTCTTGGCTCAGGAGATACTACTTTCATTCATACCAATATCAATACACAATCACAGGGGAATAATTACAAAGTAGAATTTATCTCAGGATCAAATACCGCCGTTTCTTCTCCGGCATCATCCGTCTTTTTGCAGCTTACTCCGTTTGACAACAGCATAGAACTGCAAATGATTACTGACGTCCCCTGGACTAATTACGAGTATCGCATTTATCGAAAGGGGCCGGGCAATATTGATTTTGTTTTAACGGACATATCATTTACGAATGTATACCTGGATACCGCTCTTATAAATAATCAGCTATACTGTTACAAGGTACTTGCAGTAGGAAGTTATTATGCCAGTGACGTGCAGGATCCACTGTACAACTGGAGTCAGGAAAATTGTTCCTCTCCCTATGATATGACTCCTCCATGCTCCCCGCAACTTAGCGTTCAGCACTATTGTTCCGAAGAATATGACGAACTTGTATGGAACAACCCGAATGAATCCTGTGCGAATGATGTGCAACAATACAATATTTATTATACACCGGTTGAAGGTCAGCCCATGTCGCTGTTGGCAACAGTTACTGGTGCAGAGAATACAAATTATATATTTGAAGGATTGGGCCTTCCGGTGAGCATTGCCGGTTGTTTTACTGTAACCGCATTGGACTCCCTCAATCTTTGGCCCAACGGACAATACTATCAGAATGAGAGTCCGTTTTCTGACACAATTTGTGTAGACAATTGCCCGATATATTTTTTACCGAATATTTTTTCACCGAATAATGACGGCTCAAACGACTTGTTCGTTCCTTTCGAATATCGATATATAGAAAGTGTAGATTTTAAAGTCTTCAACAGATGGGGCAACCTGGTTTTTGAAACAACTGATCCTGCATTGAAATGGAATGGTGTTCCAAAAGGAGGCACAGATATCTGCAGCGATGGTGTGTATTTCTACGTGATTGAAGTAAACACGATAAGATTGTCGGGCATTGTAACAGAAAAATTCTCGGGCACTATTCAGTTGGTTGATGGAAAGACACCACCCAATTCAAATTAATTTAATCGCGTCGCCCGGATATGTTCTCAGGAATTATTGAAGCCATTGGAGTTATACAAGATGTGAGTCCAATCGAAACCAACTTGAAGTTTACTATTTCAGCCCCTTTTTGCAGTGAATTGAAAATAGACCAGAGCATCGCGCACAATGGTGTTTGCCTCACGGTGGTCGAACTCAGCGACGAACAATACGCTGTTGTGGCCATCAAAGAAACCCTGGACAGATCCAACCTCGGTCATTTGATAAAAGGTTCAAAGGTCAATCTCGAAAGATGTATCCGACTGAACGACAGATTGGACGGGCACATAGTACAGGGTCATGTGGACATGGTGGCGCAATGTACCAGAGTGGAAGACTTTCAAGGTTCATGGAAGTTTAATTTTGAATATGATACTGCTTCAGATCACGTTACCGTGGAAAAAGGATCAGTGTGTGTAAACGGTGTTAGTCTCACTGTAGTGGACTCTGCACCAGGCCTGTTTTCTGTTGCTGTTATACCCTATACCTACGAACACACCAATTTTAACCAGATTCGGCAGGGACATGTGGTCAATATAGAATTTGATATTATCGGGAAGTACATTACTGCTCTGGTCAACAAGAGGTTGTGAACTGAATTAATGCTTGCCCATACCTTCTAAATCAGTACATTCGCCAAACTTTTTTCAGAGAATCTTATGATGCTTGCTGCACAACTTTTACTAAGCCTGTCGATTCTGATCGTCCTGCACGAATTGGGTCATTTTTTACCGGCTAAATTTTTTAAAATAAGAGTAGAAAAATTCTACCTCTTTTTTGATCCCTGGTTTTCGCTGATAAAGAAAAAGGTGGGTGATACTGTGTATGGAATCGGCTGGCTTCCACTCGGCGGTTATGTCAAAATTTCGGGCATGGTGGACGAAAGCATGGACAAAGAACAAATGGCTAAGCCACCCGAACCATGGGAGTTTCGCTCAAAACCGGCCTGGCAAAGGCTCATTGTGATGATAGGTGGCGTGGTTGTCAATGTTATTGTGGGTGTTGTATTGTATAGTATGGTATTCTGGGTTTGGGGAAAGGAAGTTCTGCCTATCGATAAGGCAAGATTTGGATTCAGTTGCAATGAAATGATGTTGCAATATGGCTTTAAAAGTGGCGACCAGATAGTGGCGTTGGATGGCGAAAACATGGTAGATGTTGGCAGAATTAACAAAACAATACTTTTGAATGATGTCAAGACTATCACCATCAAAAGAGATGGCCAAAGACTAGATTTGACTCTTCCTGATAATTTTGGACAGGTGCTCGTGGATAGTGCCGTGCATCAGCCTTTCTCTTTGAGGTTTCCAACTTATGTAGATTCAGTTGTGGCCAATAAACCTGCTGCTCTCGCTGGACTAATGAAGGGAGACAGCATTGTTGGAATTAACGAAACACGCACCCCATATTTCAACGAACTTGCCAAGGTGATTAAGTCGAGCAAAGGACAATCACTGAATTTTCATCTTATCCGCAAGGGTGAGTCTTTTTCTATTCCGATTCAGGTTGATGCGGAAGGTGCCGTCGGTTTTATGCCCGCATCTCCCATGAATTATTTTGAAGTCGACACTGTACATTATTCTTTGGCAGCTTCAATTCCTGCCGGGGCAAGTGAGGCATGGGAGACCATCACAGATTATTCCAGCCAATTGCGCTTCTTGTTTTCGAAGTCAGGTGCCAAGCAACTCGGTGGATTTGCCACGTTTGCCAAATTGTTTCCCGACGAATGGGATTGGTGGAAGTTCTGGACCAGAACGGCGTTTATCTCACTCATACTGGCATTTATGAATATTCTTCCTATTCCTGCACTAGATGGTGGTCACGTAATCTTTCTTATCTGGGAAATGGTCACCGGAAAAGCCGTAAGCCAGAAAGTATTGGAGACATCGCAGGTAATAGGAATGGTCATTTTACTTGGACTGATGCTATTTGGCAATGGCATGGATGTTTTCAGGGCAATTAAAGGAGGTTAGTAAGTATTGGGCTGCAAGGGTTTATGGATAAACCAATGTTAGCTTAATTCTTATTTTTATTGCAAATTATTCTTTTTTGGAAAAATATTTGTTTAGCTGGTTATCCTAACCCCGAATTCAAATCAGCACTGATGATAATTGACTTGCGTTTTATAAGAATTGCAATCCCGAATTTCACCCCGGGAAGACTTTCTTGTGTTTTTATTTTTCTGGCCCTCTTTGCTGGCGGTGAGCTTTGTGCACAAAACGTGGGATGGACTGACGCCATTAAAGCCACCAAAGAAGTGGCAGATGTATTTGTGGCAGGAACAGATGAGACTGGTTTTTTCGCGGTGGAAGAAAATCACAAGGAAAAGGTACTTAAGTTTATTCGCTATGAATTTTCCGATATGAAAGTAAAGTGGAGCGAAATAATTGAAGTTCCCAGTGGAACCGGCGAACAGCGATTCGAGGATTTGATTCACACGGCTGATGGATTTATTCTTTTCACTGGTGGCTTCAGTAAGGCGAGCGAACAATTTCAGGTATATGCCACATTACTCGATCACAAAGGAAAGAAGACTTCAGATCCCGCTTTGGTGCATTACACGGTTGTTTCAAATAAAAACCAACCCCCGAATTTTGGTTTGGCCCTTTCACCCGACAAAACCAAAATCCTCATGTTTTTCGATCCGCCGCATGAGAGAAAAGCCAATGAATCCATTCCTTTCAAAGTCTATGGAACTGACCTGGATATGCTCTGGGAAAAGGATATTCAACTGCCGGCTCATCAGGATTATGTGCAGGTGCATAGTTTTTTGATCGACAATTCAGCTTCTATATATATGCTTAGCGGAAGGAATCCGGAAAAATCCGGAACGGATTGGAAACGGCCACAGGGAGGCAGATATGTGGTGTTTTATTTTAACCACGATACCAACAAACTCAAAGAGTATGATGTGAGCCTTAAGGACAAGCAAATTGTCTCGGTGGCTTTTGGAATTAATACGCTTGGCGAAGTGCAGATTGCCGGATATTACTCCAACGACACACACTTTGCTGTGGCCGGTACATTTCTCTTTACCATTGGAGCCAATGCCTCTGGGGTAAAAGCAGCCTCTTTTATGCCTTTTTCCAAAGAAGTACTGGGGAAATTCCTCAAGAAAAGTCAGGTAGAGCATGACGCCACGCTTTCGGACTTTTATCTGGACCACATGATAATGGAGCCCGACGGAACAATTTTACTGATTGGCGAACAATATTACGTAAACGAATCAGTGGTATCGCAACCTACCACAGGGCAGCAGATGGTTCAATACACTTATAACTTCGACGATGTGCTGGTTACTAAACTTGATGTTTCCGGAAGACAAATCTGGAGTTTAAAAGTTCCCAAGAAACAGAGCACCACAAGTGATCCTTCTAATTGCTCTTATCAGTTTTTTCATGGAAAGGACGGCTTACTCATTTTCTTTAATGATGACAATGACAATCAGCAGAAATTATCGGCATATGCCGAGGGTGAAGCTACCGGATGGATGGCCGGAAGAAAGTCTGTAACCACAGAGGTGAAGGTAAACCTCAACGGAACCAGCGAAAGAATGCAATTTTTGAAAAACGACGAAAAGGAGTCTGAACTCATGCCCACCCTTGGTTCTCAGGATTTTATGGGTCCGGTAATCATGGGGTATGAGGGAGGAAAGTTTTATAAATTTTGTATGTTGAAATAGGAAAGCCTGAATTTTCTATATTCGCACCCCCGAATTTAATGCCTAGGTGGCGGAATTGGTAGACGCGCACGACTCAAAATCGTGTGTCTTCGGGCGTGTGGGTTCGATTCCCACCCTGGGTACCAAGGTTTTCTTTATTAACCAAAGAACCGAATGTGAATGCTCTTCAAAGAAATTTGAGGGGCATTTGTGTTTTTGGGGAATTGATGGATATGCGCAACTCAAAAATCGTGTGTCTTCAGGCATGTGGGCCTGCCTGCGTGCCGCAGGCAGGCAGGTTCGATTCCCACCCTGGGTACCAAGGTTTTCTTTATTAACCAAAGAACCGAATGTGAATGCTCTTCAAAGAAATTTGAGGGGCATTTGTGTTTTTTGGGAATTGAATAACAAGTTGTTTTCGCGAAAGAGAATGAGTGTTTTATTTACGGCCTCAATTTTAAATATAGAAAATAGTGATGTATTTTACTTATGCCATGAAAAGCCTCACCAGAAATTATATTTATGTTGGAATTACTGATGACATAGATCGGAGGCTAAAGCAACACAATGCTGGCTACAACTCTTCTACAAAACCGTACAGGCCATTTGTGATTTTCTATACAGAGCAATACGAAACAAGGGTTGAAGCAAGGCTTCGTGAGAAATACTTAAAGGGTGGATCCGGGAAGAGATTTTTGAAATCACTATGATATTCTGGTCAGGGAAATTCCGAATAGATAAAAAATACTCAAAATCGTTTGTCTTCGGGCGTGTGGGCCTGCCTACGTGCCGCAGGCAGGCAGGTTCGATTCCCACCCTGGGTACCAAGGTTTTCTTTATTAACCAAAGAACCGAATGCTCTTCAAAGAAATTTGAGGGGCATTTGTGTTTTTTGTGTGTTCCTTTATGACCGTTCCCAACTCAAGTCTTCCGGGCCATTGTTAGCTAAGATTTTAAAAAGTTGCCGCAATTCACCAATTTTTGCGCTTCTTTGTACCCCAATTGGTCCAAATGGACTATTAATAGATCACACTTATGAAATTCGCGTTTACAAAAAAGAACTATATATTCATGCTTATTGGCATCGGGCTCCTTATCCTTGGTTTTGTTCTCATGAGTGGCGGTGGAACTTCCGACCCCAATGAATTTAATGAAGAAATTTTCAGTGCCAGAAGAATTACCATCGCACCAATGGTCGTAATAGCAGGATATGTGGTAATTGGATATGCAATTATGTTCAGAGACAAAAACCAGTCGGCAGCAAACGACCTTAAAAAGAACTGAGCTGTTTGAAGCTATAAATTTGTCCGGACTTGACACTATTAGAAATTATTATTATTGCCATTGTGGAAGGACTTACGGAGTTCCTTCCCATTTCCAGCACAGGGCACATGATCATTGCCCAGGCTTTGTTGGGTGTTCCAAATGATGACTTTACAAAGGCTTTTATCGTCAATATTCAGTTTGGGGCGATATTGAGTGTCGTGGTGCTGTACTGGAGAAGATTCTTTCAGTCGATCGATTTTTATTTCAAATTAATAGCAGCTTTTATACCTGCTGCCATTCTGGGATTGCTCTTGTCTGATCGAATTGATGCACTGCTGGAAAGCGTTCAGACAGTTGCAATAACACTGCTTATTGGCGGAGTGGTGCTCGTTTTTATTGATAAGGTGCTCAACCCGAAAAAAGAGGTGAAGATTACTTACCCAAAGGCCATAGTAATCGGCTTCTTTCAGTGCATTGCCATGATTCCCGGAGTTTCCAGATCTGCCTCTACCATTATTGGTGGAATGACGCAGGGACTTACACGCAAGCAGGCGGCTGAATTTTCTTTCTTTCTGGCTGTGCCTACCATGTTTGGTGCATCGGCCATGAAATTATTGAGTGGATACAAAAAACATCCTGAAATTTTTTCTACTGACAACATTATGTCTTTGCTCCTTGGAAATGTAGTAGCTTTTGTCGTGGCTATGGTGGCCATCAAATTCTTTATCTCATTTCTTACCAAAAATGGATTCAAGTGGTTTGGCTGGTACCGCATTGTGTTAGGTGTTACATTACTCATTCTGCTCTCTATGGGAGTTAATCTGAGCCTTCTGTAAATTTAGCCATATGCCTACTTTTTATATGTAGTGTATTCAATTGGGTTAACGTCAAAAATTCATGAAGCTCTCCGCAGCAATCATCACATACAACGAAGAAAGAAATATAGAGCGGTGCTTGTTGTCTCTAAAAGATATTGCTGATGAGATAGTGGTAGTAGATTCCTTTTCTACCGACCGGACCAAAGAGATTTGCCTTAATCAAAACACAATTTTTATTCCCCACGCATTTGAAGGCCATATTCAGCAAAAGAATTATGCGATTGAATGTACCAATGGGGATTGGGTAATTTCTCTCGATGCGGATGAGGCATTGAGCGATGAATTGCGTAAGGCGATTTTGGAAATAAAAAACAAACCGGCCTTTGATGGTTATGAAATGAATCGCCTCACCAATTACTGTGGCTATTGGGTAAGGCATTGCGGCTGGTATCCCGACACCAAACTAAGACTTATCAAAAAAGGTAGCGCAAGATGGACGGGCATTAATCCACACGACAAACTGGACATGCTCGAAGACGTATCTGTAGGAAAACTTGAAGGAGATATTCTTCACTATTCGTATTACACGAAAGAAGATCATTTAAAACAAATTGAATTTTTTGGAAAAATTTCTTCGGGAGAATTATTCAGTCAGGGAAAAAGATCGTCGTGGCCTTTGATTGTTATAAAGGTATCCGCTCAATTTATCAAGAGCTATTTGATCAAACTTGGAATACTGGATGGCGCAACGGGGTATACAATATCAAGACTTTCAGCCTACGCCACATATAGGAAGTATAAAATGCTGATGGATCTTCGCCACAATAAAAAAGGTAAATAATTGATTCTGAATAAGATCATCATAGCAAGAACGGATAGCATAGGTGATGTGATGCTGACCTTGCCTTTGTGCGGATTAATCAAAAAAGTTTATCCTGCAGTTGATATTGTTTTTATTGGTCGGAATTATACCCGCGCTGTTATTGAATGTTGCAGTCATGTAAGTGAATTTATTAGTTATGACGATGCCCTGGGTTTTTCTTTTGAAGAACAACGCAACTGCTTAAAAGCCATTGGTGCCGATGCCATCATTCATGTATTTCCTGACAGTGGCCTCATGAAAATAGCGCGGGCGGCGGGAATTCCTGTTAGAATTGCCACCGGGCGCAGATTCTCAGCGTGGTTGTATTGTAACCGACGCGTATTTTTTTCCAGAAAAAAATCGGATGATCATGAAGCGCAATTGAATTGTAAATTATTGGCACCTATTGGAATTGCTACAATTCCTGAACTAAAGAATATACCTGAATATTACGGATTCAATGCTGTGCAAATTGACATAACAGACAGACTTTCGTCCTTGTCAGTACAATTTGATTCAACAAAAAAAAGGATCATCCTGCATCCATTTTCCAAAGGAAGTGCGGTCGAATGGGGAATAGCCAATTTCCATAAACTTTCAGAACTATTGTCGCCTGAACGCTTTGAAATTTTTCTTACAGGTACTGCTGCTGAAGGCGAAAAAATCAAAGCTTCCGGCATGACATGGGGAAGTCATGTACATGATATTTCAGGGCATTTGAACCTTGCGGAGTTTATTGCTTTTATTAACACATGTGATGCACTTGTGGCGGCCAGCACCGGACCATTGCATATAGCTTCAGCGCTGGGCAAACAGGCCATCGGATTGTACACGCCCAAACGCCCGATGCATCCAGGCAGATGGGCACCTGTGGGTAAAAGGGCTGTCGCGCTGGTTGCCAGCGAACACCCTGCAGAGGGAGAATTTCTGGGAATTACTCCGCAGCAGGTTCTTGCAGCGGTTGTTTAGCTACAAGCAATAAGAAAATGTAGAAGAAAGCAAAGAACATCACTCCCGCTTCTGACTCTAATGTATCTTCAGTGAGACACGACAATCCTATAATAATAAGGAAGGAAGTATAAAGTAGGTTCTTGCGCCATTTGACGAATGGGTAGATCAGAAGGGTTAACAAGAGTAGTAAGCCAACAATGCCAAGCGCTACCCAAATAGTGAGATATTGATTGTGTGCCCTTAGCCTGTGTTTTTCATCCAGTCTGGATTGCGAAACTTCATATTGATCTTTGAATGCTTGTTTTACATCGCCAGTTCCCACACCTGCCCACGGATGTTTTTTTGCAATGGCCCAACCGGCCTTCCAGAATTCGAAACGCTGAAAAACACTATGACCATTGGGATTTCCGCCCACGCGAAAGGTAGCATATTCGAATAAAATTCTATCAATCCTTTTCTCTATACCGTTTTTATTTTTTTCATTGAAACTGGTATGACCTTCTTCTACATTGCGAATATCTTCATCGGTCATTGCAAGAATTCCATCCATATCTTTTCTCAATCCTTTTGACGACATATAACGGAGCAGCGACCATTTCACAATATGTCCCATGCCATCCATACTGTCCGGATTGAGCGAACTCCGCATGATCCAGCCCTCCTTTAGTTCCTGCTCGGCCACGTAAGTATATACGTAGTGACCATTTTCAACGAGTTTGAACTCTGGGTAATGGCTGTAAGCTTCTCCTCGCGGAGTGGTTTTTTCCAAATTAGTCCAATCGGTTTTTTCTACTGCAAAATATTGTACATAACAATTCCTCAGATAGAGCAGGCAAGCCAAAGGAAGAACAATAAAAGTGGCCACAAGTAAGTATTGAACATTTTTTTTTCTGGAATTGATTATTCGAAAAACAAGTAAGCCAAGTACCACACCTCCTAAAACAATAAAACCGGTCATGCTTTCCAGAATGTACAGAAATGCAACGAAATAAAGGGAGATCAGAATACTGAATACCTTGCCCATGGGTTGATGCCATGTGACGTAAAAGGCAATACAGATACCCAATACGAGCATCAGGCTAAACCTAATGTGGGAGATGAAAACAGAAATTTCGCGCACATCTTTATAGTCGTGCGGAATGATGTGAAGGTAAATAAAAAGACACCATGTGACAGCAATGATAAGTCCAAGAATATAGAATCCACAAACGGCTTTGATCTCATTTTTATTCAGGGCTTTTTGGGTGAGCAGGAGAATGGGAATGGCGAATATGGGTAACTTTACTCTTAAATCCCAAAAGGCATATTTAAAATCGGTACTCCACAACAATCCGGCTAAAGTGAAAAGATAGAGTGATACAATTAGTTTTCCTTCGGTGGATTTTGTAAGGCCTGCCCATCTGTTTTTAAAGGATTTTTTTCGCGCCAAATCGGTGATGATATCCAGGAACCAGGCGCCAAAAATCCAAAAGGTGCCAAACGACATAAAAAAATTGCTCAGCGGAAGCGCAAAGACAACTATTGACATTCCTGTCAGCCTTGCGTATTGCAAGAAGATGTCCCACTTTTCTCCGGCGGTCAGTTGCAAATTGTCTTTCTTATCGATTCTGTTTTATTCAATAACTGGAACCTACTTTTTACCGGGACCCACAAGAAGGTTATTGTAGTTTGATCCAAATACATCCTTTGATTTGAGTATGTAAGGATCCGTCGGCAAGGCGTTTTTGGCTCTTCCATCCTGGTAGTAATAGCGCGCTACAATATCGTTTTCGATATATTCGGATATTTGTTTTTTGAATTTGATCAGATCCGATTCTTTTTTCGGCTTAATCATGGAATAGAGTTTTTCAAATTCTCCCTCTGCTCCGGCGTAATACTTTTCGCTTTCGGCGGTTTCTTTTAATTTTTTATAAAGCAATTCTGTGTTGGTTTCGTATGCAAAGTTCTTTGCTGTGGCGAAACTTACAAATGAGTTGTAATCGGCATCTGTAAGACGAAAGCGATCCGCAGAATCAATAGAATTATGTTGAATGGTAAACTCGGTTACCCAATCGAAAATAATCCACTTCTCTACAAGAGCCTCAAGAATATGACTGGCTTCATCGAGTTTTACTTCTACATCCGGACGAATTCCTGTTCCATCAAAGACAGTTCGCCCATTCATGGTTTTAAATGGTTTTACCAACGAATCGGCCACGGCTGTTACCTTTCCTGTTTTCGAATCGCGGTGAGAGTAGTCGAGGCGCTGTATGCATCTGCCGCTGGGTGTATAGTATTTGGCCACGGTGAGTTTCATCTTTGTGTTGTACACCAGATCTTTGGTTTGTTGCACAAGCCCTTTTCCAAAAGATTCTTCACCAACTACTACGGCTCTATCCAGATCCTGCAAACTTCCACTTACAATTTCAGAGGCAGAGGCGGACATTTCATCTACCAACACGATCAGCGGAATGCTTGTATCCAAGGGATCGCTCAGGCCTGTGTAGGTTTTGTTCCACTCATCTATTTTTCCTTTCGTGCGCACTATTTCAGTGCCCTTGGGAACAAAGAAGTTTACAATGTTGATCGCTTCTCTGAGCAATCCGCCGCCGTTTCCGCGAAGATCAAGAATAAGGCGTTGCATATTTTTTCTTTTCAAATCCTGAAAGGCAGATTTCACTTCGCTGCTGGCGGTTTGGGTAAATCCGGTGAGTTTTATATAACCTGTGGTTTCGTCATCCAACATGGTGAAGTATGGAACATCAGGAATTTTTATTTCTTCGCGGGTAATCTTGATGTTCTTCGGACTTGATTCGCCCTTGCGCTCAACTGTTACCTCCACCTCAGAGCCTGGTTGCCCGGTGAGGAGATCGGAAATGTCTTCGTGGTTTTTGCCAACTACTGATTTACCATTGACCGCAATAACCACATCGCCCGCTTTGAGCCCGGCTTTCACTGCCGCATAACCCTGATAAGGTTCTGTAATGGTGATTTTGCCGTCGATGGTATTGACCAATGTACCAATGCCTCCGTATTGACCGGTTTGCATAAACATGGCATCTTCTATTTTCGATTCAGGATAATAGACCGTGTAAGGATCGAGCGATTTCAACATAGCATCGACTCCGGTTTTCATCAATGACCCCGGCTTGGTCTCGTCTACGTAATAAATATTGAGTTCTTTGTAGATGGAGGTGAATATTTCCATGTTCTTGGAAATTTCAAAAAAGTCTTCGCTCAGCGTCGCTGAAAAGGTTAGTGTCGCAGCGGTAATGATAAGTATGACTGCTTTTTTGCCTTTAGTCAATATTTTCTTTTGTTCCATTTTATTCTTGAGGGCTTTGAATATTTCTTTTTTCTTCTTCTGTTATTTCAAAGTTGAAACGCTTGAGGAGGTCTAATATTTTACCATGTACATAAGGGTAATTGGGCAATTGCCGGCCGGTAAAAATAAACATCAGCATGGCTTGCTTTTGACTGGCAGAAAGGGAACTATAAACAACGTTTTTTTGTTTTCTATAGGCTTCACGCAAAAGTCTTTTCACCCTGTTCCGGTCGTGTGCTCTTTTGAATATTCTTTTGCTCGCAGTGAACATGGCCTGAGCAGGAAAGGGAGTAGGAAGTTCGGCAAACTTGTATAAAAGAACAATGGCGGGCGTTTTGATGCTTTTTCCCTCACTGTACAATTCTTCTATGAGTTTCTTCCGGCTGAGCCGCTCTTCCTTTCCAAGTGTTTGACTGAGTTTTCGTACCACTGGAGTCGAAGCTTTTTCTGCCATTACTTGATTTTCTTGCTGCTTTTAACTGGTGCTTCGGGAATCGCTGAATACTCAGGGTAATTCAGCGCTACCTGCAATGCTTTTTTGAAATCAACATCAGATTGAAGCAGTATTTTGGCCATGGTGTTTTCATCAAACATTGTTCTTGCTATCTGTGCTTTAATTCTTGCTTTAAGTGTTGGGGTTATTTTCTTCAACACAGATTTATTGATTTCAATTTTCTCTTTTACTGCGGCAGAAATTAATTCAGTAATCATTGCGTCGCTTACGGCATACTTTTCTATAAATGCGTCAGACGAATATGCGCTAAGCTCTTTGCGATGCGCGTCGATGTAGTTGAAACAATAATCACGAATCACACCGGAGTAAGCCATGTCAGAAAGAAGCCCGGAAAAATAAATGGAATCCAGTGGCACAAAAACATCGGGCACAATTCCGCCGCCGCCATAGACAGTTCTTCCTTTTGGTGTGGTAAATTTCAATGAATCTGAAACGCTCATGCTATCCGCATTGGTCAACTCTCCGTTGACCAGGCGTTGGTGAAAATCTTCGTAATAATTGATGCTGTCGCCATAGGGCTTTTGAATGCAGCGTCCGGTCGGTGTGTAATAACGCGCTACGGTAAGTCGCAGAGCACTTCTGTCGGCCAGCTCCATTTCGTGTTGAACAAGACCTTTTCCAAACGACCTGCGCCCTACTGTAATGGATCGGTCCCAATCCTGCAAAGCTCCCGCAACGATTTCACTTGCGGATGCAGATCCCTGATCGATCATCACCACAACTTCCATGTCTTTGAATTTGCCTTTTTTGCGCGACTTGTATACTTCCTTGCCTTGGTGTTGTCCTTCTGTAAAAAGCATTATATGGTCCGGGCCAAGAAATTCTTCGATAATTCCGGTGGCCTGATCGAGCAGTCCGCCGCCATTGCCTCTTAGATCTATGATGAGTTTGTTGCAGCCCAGTTTGCTTAACTGCTCCACGGAAGATGCGAAATCACTTGCCGTAGTTTGCGCAAAGCGATCAACTTTTACATAGCCCACACTATCAGAAACCATGAAGAAAGTGGGCACACTTTCGATTGGGATGTTGCCACGCTCAATTGTGAATGTAAGTGGATTTGCTTCGCCCAATCGGCTAATGACAACATTGACATCTGTACCCCGGGGTCCTTTGAGAAGTTTCTGGGCTTTGTCGCTGTTTAATTCTTTGCCGGTTATTGGTGTACCATTTACCTGAATAATTCTGTCGCCACCTTTTAACCCGGCTTTTTCAGAAGGTCCTTCAGGTAAAGTGCGAACCACCATGAGTGTGTCGCGGAGAATTAAAAACTCAATGCCGATGCCTTCAAATTCACCGCGCATTTTTTCCTGCTCTGATTCTACTTCGTCAGGAGAAATGTAAATGCTGTGTGGGTCCAGGTTGAGCAATACGCTGCGTATGGCATCGTCAATTAATTTGCTCTTGTTTATGCTGTCCACATAATTGTCTTCGATATAGTCAATCAGGCTGACGAGCTTGTTTGGATTTTCTTCCCGGGCTGGTTTTACCTGAAGAAAGTTCTTGTCACCCAGATTGGTGCCTATGAACATACCGGCAATTAATGTTCCGGCAAAAAGCAAGGGCTGATAAGCCGGTGCTTTTCTTTGTCCTGTTGGTTCATCGAACCCTGTTGAAGTGGTCTTATTCTTAATCGATTGATCGTTCATATTGTGCCTGAGTCAAACCTCTTTGGTTGGATAAAATTCAAGTGCCCGCAAAGTAACAGGAGAAGCACCTTCAATCGCCGACTTTACAAAAAATTATGTAGACTTTGCAGTTCAATAACCGGGAGAGAAATCATGGTTCTTCTATCTTCACTACTTCCACACCGGCATCCCGAAGCATTTGAATGGCTGTCAGGTCTTTGTATTCCTGCATATAAACCAACCGGCTTATGCCTGCCTGTAGGATCAATTTGCAGCATTCTCTGCATGGCGATAATGTGATATAGAGTGTAGAGCTTTTGGCGTTGTTGGTGGAGCGGGCCACTTTCATTATCGCATTGGCTTCTGCATGAAGCACATACCAATGTGTTTCTCCCAGGTCGTCTTCGCATTGATTGGGAAAGCCACTGGGCGTGCCATTATAGCCGTCGCTGATGATCATGCCATCTTTTACCACCAATGCACCCACTTTTTTCCTGATACAATGAGAAAGATTGCCCCACTCACGTGCCATCTTCAGATAAGAACGGTCGTAACGCTCTTGTTTTCCGGCATTGTCGTATTTTATTGCTCCTTCTTTCATCGGTTGCAAAATTGTAGTACTAATCACAAAGTTCTTGCAATTCGTAAAATATTCTTGATTTTTCATTGAAAAGTAGAGTTAGTGGTGAACTTTGTAGAGGTTTAAGACTTATTGAGTAGTCAATTTTATAATGAAGATTTATACAAAAAAAGGAGACGATGGTACTACTGGCTTGCTCGGAGGGACAAGACTGCCTAAGCACCATTTGAGAATAGAGAGCTATGGAACGGTAGATGAGCTCAATTCGCACATTGGTATGCTGCGCGACCTTTGGCAGGAGGAAGAACATTACCACATGCTTTTGGAAATTCAGGATAGGCTGTTCACTTTGGGTAGCCTATTGGCCCTGGATCCGGAACATGTGGGCAAGATGAAATTGCCGGTGATAAGGAGTAAAGATGTGGAAGTACTGGAGAAAGCCATGGACGAAATGGAAACGGTATTGCCTGAAATGAGAAATTTTGTTCTCCCGGGCGGACATGTAGCGGTTTCTCAGGCCCATATTGCCCGATGCGTATGTCGAAGAGCTGAGAGATTGGTTGTTGCACTGGCTGAGTCCGATTCCGGTCAAGGTGTGGCAATTCAGTACCTCAACAGGCTTTCTGACTACCTGTTTGTGTTGTCCAGACGCATTTCGCAGCTCACCGGAGCGGAAGAAAGGCCCTGGACGCCACGTCACGACTGATATATTTTCTTTTTAAGAAGAATTGCATCAGTTTGTTGTACGTAATAAGAAAATTTTTACTTTCGCGTTTCGGTAAAATATGTCTTTATAAAACAGGGAATAGAATATGTATTGGACACTGGAATTGGCATCAAATCTCGAAGACGCACCTTGGCCAGCTACCAAGGATGAGTTAATTGACTTCGCAATGAGAACAGGTGCCCCACTGGAAGTGGTAGAGAACCTTCAGCAAATTGAAGATGACGAAGAAGTTTTTGAAAGTATAGAAGACATTTGGCCTGATTATCCAACCAAAGAAGATTTCTTCTTTAACGAGGATGAGTACTAGGCCATAGCGTAACAAGTGTCCACAAGATACTTGTTGTTTTCATGGTAAAAGGGAACCGCTTCCGGGAAACTGGAGGCGGTTTTTTTGTTGGGTGGTAGAACTTTATAATGAAATAATAATACCAATTCCAAATATAATTTAACCCAAAGGGTAAATTATTTTGTGAATTGGTTATGCCGCCACTAAAAATAAATAGTACTATGAGGCGTAGCCGAAACCTGCCTTTGCCGGCAGGCAGGTTGGACTATATTATTT
>JANNEQ010000180.1:0-2148 GCA_031378885.1 Flavobacteriales bacterium | reverse complement strand
TTTTGCTAGTACGAACATATTACTGAAAAGAATTTCCGCAAAGAATCGGAAGTATTTTCAGTCATTACTTTTTAAAGGGGTAAATAATCGGCGACAAGGCTGTGGTAAAAACAACGACAGTTGATTTGGGCCACGTTCTATCGCGCTGACATCTGAATTTATCATCATTTCTGGCCCCGCTTTATTTAACAGCATTTTAACTACCGAGGATTAATTATTTGACAAGCAACTAATTAAATAACTTGCAAGGGGGTGATTTAACCCCTCGAAATTGCGTATTTCTACGCTTGCGGGGTAAGTAGTTTTAACTTTACTTAGAGCCGCTGTTGGTCAGTTTCTAGTTGGGTAATTACAAGAAGTCAAAAAACAGCAACCTTAACCAAAACAAATTAACCAAAATCATCAGAAATGAAAAAATTATTCTTTTTGTGTGTTTCTGTATTCACACTTACACTCTTTTACAATTCCGCCTCAGGGCAATTTGAAGCCTCGCCCAATGCTGTGGGAGAATCCTTCCAGCAGGTATTTGACAGGTTCGGAACGGCCTACCCACTAAGGCATGTGGGTCTGTCCTCTGTTGATCCACCGCAAATGACGCGCGGTTTTAACACTACAGTATTTCAGACCTGTCTGGCTGGCGACGATTTTGAATTGTATTTTGAGCGCGGTAGCGGATTTCATACCAGCGACACTGATGCTGATTTTAATAACCAGACCAACGGTATTAATCCTGCGGCAAATCAGCAGATTGCCTGTGAGGTTTTTACTCAATTGTCTGCATTTATACACTCCGGAATTGATTCTACCCATGCTACAAGGGTAAGAATCTGGTTCAGGTCGATGGAAGATGCCCTCGATGAGGACGATGACAACCTATTGGACAATGAAGCCCAGGCGATAAATGTTTTGGCCTTTGCATCTTCTTTTTATAGCTTGAGCCTCAACTTTAACGACTCGCTCAACAATGTAATTGACGGACTGGTCTGGCAAACACTGCAAACCGGTCAGGATCCCTATCCAACTTTTGCTCCCGGTCTTGCTGTAACTCCTAATAGCCTGTGTCCGTTTTTTCATGGCTACATAGCTTTCAATTTTTTCAATCCAGATTTTGCTAATAACTGGTTCAATGGGCTAAACCTTGGTAGTAATGGATTTCAATTCGATTTGTTTTCTGTTCTTTTGCATGAGGCTACCCATTGTCTTGGATTTAACTCATTGGTCAAAAGTGATGGTACTGCCGGATTTGGCCCTGGGTACGAATGTATCTCCCGCTATGACAAACTTATTCGTGATAGCACCGACACCCAATTTATATTCTCTCCCGATGACATAGATTGCAACTGGTATGACAATGAGTTGGCACTCGATTCTTTGGATTTGGCACCCGACGTAATGCTGAATTGTGCTCAGGCGCCTGTTATTCATGCAATGGGTATTCCTTTAAGTTTATATGCACCGCCTGACTTTGAAGGTGGATCGAGCCTTAGTCACATCGGTAGGGATTGCAACACTGGTGCAATGCCTTGCGCTGCCGGTATGTTTCCGTTTTTTGTAATGGATGAAAGCGATGCCACTGGAGAAATCGTTCGCATTTACCAACCCGAAGAAAGAGACATTCTATGTCAATTGGGGTATAATCTGGACATGTTTTTTGGCGATGTACCAACATTAAACCAATGCACATACAATGATACTTGCCATACAATAGTAGTAGGTGGAGTCAACGATGGCTATCTTAATGGAGAATATACTTATACAGTACTTGGGGCAGTGGTATTCAGCGCACCTAATGTTGCTGATAGCATAGCGGGTATTCTGGACAATGATTTTAATGCCGTTGGTTTTACCTGCCTCACTATTGTGCAGGGAGATGGAATTTTAACTGCCAATTACGATGGAAATGGCATTGCAGATTCATTGAGCTACGATCCAAGTGTGGATGGTCTTAATATCTTAAGTTACATTCCTGTTGGAAGTGATGGATCGTTGGGCAACCTGACCTATGTTTTCATTTACGCAATGGGGGCCAATTGCACGGCTTATGGGTGTAGCGTTTTGAGTAATGGTGATTTTGAAAATGCTGTACAGAATCCACCACAACATGTTATAGCAGATTGCTGGTCAAGATTAATGGGACCGGATGGAGTT
>JANNEQ010000179.1:0-53964 GCA_031378885.1 Flavobacteriales bacterium | reverse complement strand
ATAATTTAACCCAAAGGGTAAATTATTTTGTGAATTGGTTATGCCGCCACTAAAAATAAATAGTACTATGAGGCGTAGCCGAAACCTGCCTTTGCCGGCAGGCAGGTTGGACTATATTATTTTTGTGAGCGGTATAAATTGCTGCCCTGAAAAATTTAAAAAGCCGCTGCATCATGCAGCGGCTCTTTAATGAGAGAATTTACACTGGTTGTATATCCACCCCTGAATTTCCATTTGGCAAGTCTGTAACAATTCCGGTGCTTTTAAAGAATGAATCCACCTGTGTTTTGTATAGTTCTGCCAATTTTTCCAACTCGTATGCACGCAGATCGCGGGAACCAGCCTCAATTC
The DNA here is from genome assembly GCA_031378885.1 of Flavobacteriales bacterium. Classification (GTDB taxonomy): domain Bacteria; phylum Bacteroidota; class Bacteroidia; order Flavobacteriales_D; family Sanyastnellaceae; genus JANNEQ01. The sequence goes on along the minus strand of JANNEQ010000179.1, from coordinate 53,613 downwards.
TGCTGTAAACGGGTTGACTAACACTGAGGCATTGCGCCACGTACTCCTGTTTGAGACCAAGTTTCAGACGATAGTCCCTCAAAATTTCATTTGTCGTCATAGAGTTAAAGTATTAATTGTTTAATTATTAGTGGCGCAAGTGTATAGAAATTCCATCTCAAAAGCCAAACACTTCGTATTTTACGAAGTATTTGCCAGTTTTGTATTCTATCTCAGAATAAACTTCCCCTTTTCATTCTAATAGTGAATACAACTACTCGTTCCCTATGAGAATCAAAACACCCCTCATGGATTCACCTGCCTATTAGAAAAGAACAACTTCAGTACGAATCAAGAGGTGAATATGAGCATTTTCAGTAGCCATTTTAAATTCAAAGCTCTTGCGAAAATTTATATTCATACAAATTGCGGGTAAATCGTGTTCACAAAATACCCCATAGTGAAAACCAGATTTACATTATCTATTGGTATTGGAACGGTTAGATACCAGAAAATGGTCAGGCAAACGAGATGGATTTGCACTAACAGGAAAATACTGCTTATAATAACGACGAGAGGCGGCCAGCTATAAACCACTAAAAACAAAACACTTAAGTAGTTATTTCAAATTAAAACTATCACTACAATGGCTCCCTATACGAAAAAAAACTCTACATTCCAAGTATCTCGATAAATACGAAGTGAGTAAAATTATGCTGATAAATACCCCACCTTACACCCGGATTCGAATTATATAAAATAATGTATGCAAATAATACAAATATTCATTTTAATTTAGTCCGAAGACCAATTAGAATGTTACAGTGGTAAATGCCGATAAAGTAGCTGTTTATTCCAAATATAATTTAACCCAAAGGGTAAATTATTTTGTGAATTGGTTATACCGCCACTAAAAATAAATAGTACTATGAGGCGCAGCCGAAAACTGCCTTTGCCGGCAGGCAGGTTGGACTATATCATTTTTGTGAGCGGTATTAGTAAAATCAAGCACAGCACAGATTTTACTAATACAGATACCGAATCGGTATAAATCGCGTATAATTAATGCTATCAAACTTTTTTTCAAATGACACCGGCAGCTCTCTTATGCCGGTGTCATTTATTTTTTTAGAAAAAGAATTGAGGCCATCAAGTGTAGAATCACTATGTGCATAACCGCCAATTGAACTTTATCAGAAAATTTAGTTAAGTCCAAACGCATAGACTCAAGGTAAAAAAATACCCTTTTAAAATCGCCAGGCACGATTAGACGCACAATAAACAACCAATAGAAGGAATTGCCCATTGAAAATGGCTGAATCCATATTCATTAATGAATAAAAATAATACAACAAATGAATAAAGTATTCTGAAATAGAATAAGAATTTTACATCAAACGAATTAATCTTTGCGGCTCAAATAGAGTTACGCCGTTTTTCAGTTAGTGTAGGCAAAAGCCGGCATCTTCTTCTAAACGTAGACAGAAATGCCGGTTTTCTCTTTAAGCTCCCGCTCTACTTATCTCCTGTAAATATGGGCTTACAGCCTGAAATGACCAAAGCCCTGATAATTTCCGGCATGGGTGTAATGCCCAACTTCCGCGAAAACCGCACAGCCTCTATATCACTCAACACCTTAACATCTTCTTTTTTCTCCCAGGCGAAAATGGCTTCTGCAACTTTTTTCCTGATTGTTTTAGCAAAAGCGTCCAATACACCCTGTTCATCCATGGCCTCAGCTAATTTAGTCTTCTCTGATATTTGGTCATTTAGGCTGATGGCAATAGTTTTTCCTCTGTCGTGCTTGCTTCTTTCGTCCAACAAAATAGTGTACTTGGGCGCAATATCTACGAGCATGGCATTGTACAAATATGCCAGGTTATTCATTCTGGAATGTTGCTCAGGAGAAGTAACAAATCCAAACTCTACCTGACTAAATTGGCTTTGGTCATATATTGCCCACCGGTCAATATGACTATCCGGGGCATTGGCCAATCCTGTTTCGAGATGAATAGGGACATAACACCTTCTCTCTACAACCACATAGCCGGCGTTTCTATATGCTTCTATCGAACTGGTTGAAGTATTCAACCGGAACTTAACCCAAAAGTGGTCATACATTTCTTTCAATACAAAGCCCGGAGTAGCTAAAAGAAGATAAGCCAGCGCTCTGTAGCGCATCACATGCACCAGGTCATCAGGATGAATAAGATGTTCGTCGGGCACAAGATTGCAAATTCTATCCACCGTAAAATAATCGGGTTGAATGCCCAAAACTTCTTCTACCCGATTCTCTACACTGGTAAAACTCGCTGTGACCAGATCGGTAATTGTATAAAACTCCTGTGGCCTGATGGGATATCCTTCCATCAATTGGGTCAATCTGTTCAATCGCTCCTTTGTATTCAATTTAGGCACATTCCGGTGGAGATTGTTGGGAATGGTGTCGACCAAAGAGCCCGTCAATTCTTGTCTTACCGTTTTCATATTGGACTTCAATTGTTTCCAGTTAAAATCTGCCAGTTCATCAGGCTCTTGCTGAGGATTCGACTCACTCATAAAAGATTCCAATACGGATGACCAGGAGGGGAATTCGATGTTTATGGGCATTTTTGTTTAATTTAATCGGTATAATTCAACTGTTTGTCTATGATTCCATTTTATCCAACAGCTCCAGGTAATCACAAAGAACTGTTGGTTGCATTAGCTAAATTATTCAAGAGCGTTTGAATTTCTAAATTAATTTTATTCGGGCATTACGCTAAGTGCTTTTCCTTTGAATCTATATTTACCAACCCGTCAAAATAAGCAAGTCCTTACACATAAGTTATACACTTATAGATAATATCATTCACCTTTTGGGGCATGGGAAGAATGGCCAATTGTTGGGCAAAATAAACGGCTTCCTGATCGCTTGTAATATTCACATCTTTATCTCTTTTCTCCCATTCGTTGATGCTCGCCGAAATCTTCTGCCGGATTGTTTTGGAAAAACAGTCACCAATCTGTCTTTCGTCAAACTCAAATCCTGTAGTATTAAATCTGGCGAGCTTCTCATTGATTCTATTGGCAACAGCTTTGTTTCTGTCCACATGCCTTCGCTCTTCAAGAATGCAGGCAAATTTGGCTGGAATATCCAACATAGCCGCATTAAGCACATACCAAATGGCATTCATAAATTTAGTCTGATAAGGGTCGGAAGAAAAATAGGGTCTAATGCCATCAAATTCAGATTCTAAAAAAGCGGTCCACCGGTTCAGATGCAACGATGGAACCAATCTGTTTGACTCGTCAAGATCGTGGCCCATATAGGCCCTCATTTCTAAGGTAAGGTAGCGAAGTTCCTCAATGGCTTCAATCGAACTTGCAACGGTGCCGATTCGAAATCTGGTTCGATAAAAATCTTTATGCGATTTCCAAACAAATCCAGGTAGACCCAGCACCATATAACCGATAATTGTGCATCTCATCGCGTGCAAATAATCGAGCGGGTGATACAGCGGATTATGGAGATCCATAGCACTGAGAGCTTTTATATTGAACTGCTCCGGGCTCAACCCCAAAACACTCCGGATGCGCTCATCGACAATTATATGCTCGCACTTCATAGCGTCGAAGACCGAATAAAACTCATTCGACCCAAGCTCAGAATTGTCAAGAGACACTAGCAATTGCTGAAGTTTAATTTCTTGCAGATAAATTCCGGAAGAAGAAGTTATAACCTTCCTGCCAATATCCGCCATTTTGTCCAATTGATTCCGAATCAAATCATTGCCCACATTTTCGATAATATCCAGAAAATAATTACACTTTTCCTCCAAACCATGGCAGTGATTTTCGTTGGTTTCTACAATCTCAGCAACTAAATTATTCAAAACAATTCTCCAACCTGGGAATTGTAATTTTACCGGGCTTTCAAAAGATAAACGTTCGGCATGGCTCTCTATATCCTTTGTTTTGTTTTTCGTTTTCATTTCTTGCTCTCATAGTTGTTTTCATTAAAATTCCAAGTCCAGGATACATTCATATGTTAAAAAAACCCTACACCGTGAATAATTTTTATTTATGTGGATTGGGATTCTGACAATTTTCCGATCTACACTTCGCACAATTCACTTTAAGCCTATGGACCAGCAGTAAGTATAGCCAGGTGTTAGTGTCAAGCCTAACCCATCGGGAGCGTATCTTTCAACTGACAGTGCCATGACAAGAAATGTCAGCCCTAAAAATAGCACATTTGATTTTCCCACTCACAAGCTAGTGCTTCGCAAGACCCCAAAAGCCCATTTTTTCAACGCATCGACTCAAAAAAAAGGTAACTCGTGTCAGATGAATGAAATTGACAAAACAAACTCAATTCTGTACTTATTTCGCCTCTGAATTTCACAAAAATAAGTAGATTTGCAGATTAAAACTGTTTTTAGACGAAAGTGCGTATAGTTACACTTACTAATGTCAGGACAAGAGGTAATAGAATTAATTGGCTTAAACAGAGCCAAGTCCGTAAATTCCAAGGGTAAAAAACCCTTGGAAAGTGAGTCTATTGTGCTTAATCAAGTGCGTGAATGGGGAGTTGATTCAATTTATTTCAATACCGATGAAAGCGGGAACAGCTTTCCTGCCGTGTTCCTGAAAAAGGTAGCATCCTTTGATAGAAGTACTTTAGAGGAAATTGCTGATACACACAAGAAAATATGGAATTATAAAAAAGTATTGTTCTTATATGTTTATTCTAATACTGAAATTCGCATTTACAATTGTTCCGAAAAACCACTCATTAAAACACAAAATAATTTTGATTATCAAAAAGAACTTCAGAGTGTTGAAATAAAAAACTATACTTTTTCAGACAAAAAACAACTTGAAGAACTTAACAAGTTATTTTCAAGAATTGCAATTGATTCTGGAATTGTTTGGACGTTGGAGGAAGCTCAATTTGTCAGGGATAAAATAAACCTACAACGTAGAGTTGACAAATATTTGGTAGAAAGTTTAGTAAACACAGCCCAACAACTGCAGCAACAAGGACTTGAAATTAATTTTATTCATAAAATCATACTTCGTTCTTTGTTCTTACTGTATCTTGAAGACAGAGGAGCGACAGACAAAAAATTATACTCTCAAATAAAAAAAGACACAAAATCATATTTTGATATTTTAAATGACACGAAAGCTACATACCAATTGTACGAACGATTGGAAGAAGATTTTAATGGCAATGTTTTTACTTTCGAAAAAGGCGAGAAAATATCTGCTAACCAACTTCAACTCATAAAAAAGTGTTTCATTAGTGGTAATGACATTACGCCGCAAGCAAAATTATTTGAAGATTGGAGGTTGTTTGATTTCAGTATCATACAAATTGATTTGCTGAGTGAAATTTACGAAAACTTCCTATTCAAAACTGACCCAAATTTAAAAAAAAGAACAGGAACGTATTATACTCCCCCTGCATTAGTAGAGTTTATTCTGAATGAGAAACTACCAATCAACAAAACAGAAAAAAACTACAATGTTAAAGTTTTAGATCCAAGTTGTGGTTCAGGTATTTTTTTAGTAGAAAGTTTTAACCGATTGGTAAAACGCTATGAGAATCAACATAAAGAAAAACTTACAGATTTTGACAAGCTTCAAAAACTACTAACTGATAATATTTTTGGAATTGAACTTCATCCGCAGGCCATAAAAGTAGCGGCATTTAGTTTGTATTTGGCGTTGGTTGATAAATTAGATCCCAAAAACTTATGGCAAAAGAAAAAACACCGTTTGCCAAATCTCATCAATAATCCTAAAGATAAATCATTAAGAGCTCAAGGTAAAAATCTATTTTGCAGAGATACCATTCAAGAAAATAAAGAAATTGAAAATATTGAGTTTGATTTGGTTGTCGGAAATCCACCATTCGGAACGACTGATTTGCTGGAATCTGTCCGTAGTTATTGCGACAAATATGGTTTTGCCAAAGAAATGGTTTTGCCTTTTCTGCACAAAGCAACAAAGTTTGCTCCTAATGGCGAAATAGCTTTGATATTCAACACCAAAGTTTTAACCAACACGGGGGGAACTTATCAGAATTTTAGAGAATGGTTGTTCAATGATTGTTATGTAGAAAAGGTTTTTAATTTTTCTATTCTTCGCAATGCAAAAAAGAATTTTGGCGGACAGTTGTTTGGCGATGCAACAGGACCAATAAGCATTGTATTTTATCAGAAGGAGAACCCTAAAAATCCTACTGATAAAATTGCTTATTACGCTCCAAAAACATTCATCAAAACCAATGTAATTGATGGCTTGAGTATTGATTTTACAGACTTAAAATTTTTGCCAAGAGAGGAATGTCAGAAATCCGATACTAAAATTTGGAAAGTTGCAATGTGGGGCGGAATGAATGATTGGGATTTGATACAACGGTTGGACAATTCTAAATTTAATTCTATAAATAAATTTGCTAAAAAAAATAATATAGAATCAGGGGTTGGCTTTCAACTGCTCACCCAAAAGAAAGATAAACCCAAATTTAGTGAAACCTTAACTCAGCTAAAATACTTAGATGCCGATGTTATAACAAGATATTACACATCGGATAAGTTATTGAGGGATGTAAAAAAGTCTATCAAAACTCCCAAAGCAACCAAGTTCTACAAAGATTACTATAAAGTTGGTGATATTAATGAATTAGAAAAACTAACAGCCTTTAGAAGATTAGGAGATGTTGACGCCTTCATTAAACCACATATAATAGTAAAAAAAGGTTTAGAACAAAATAGTATTTGTGCTTCTTTTATTGAAAATCAGTGTTCATTTAGAGATGGGGTTTATGGTTTTTACACTAGCAAAGAAAATGTTGAAGAGTTGCATTTGCTATTAAGTTATTTTAATTCAAATCTAAGCACTTATTTTCTTTTTATGACCATTTCTTCATACGGAATTGAAAGAGAGCAAATAATGAAGAATGAATACTTATCAATTCCTATTAATTTAAATGATGGGCAAAGTTTAAAAATAAAAAAAGCTACAACGCAAGTTTTATCGAAGCTAAAAGCAAAAAGCTTTTTAGGTAATTCTATTGAAAACAAAGAACTTGAAAATTTTATATCTAAAAATATTGACCGCGTAATTTATGAGAGTTTAAATTTAGATATTAATGAAATTAATCTAATAAATGACAGTATAAATTACAATGTGGATTTATTTCACAAGCAAGAAAAATCAATTGCTCTATATCCTGTTCTACAAGAACAAACTACAGAATACGGAACAACAATCAGTGCTGAACTCAACGAATTTCTTGAAAGTCACGATTTGTTTGCAAATGCCACAATCTATACAATCAATCGGTTTTCACCGTTGATGTTGATTAAAATTTCTCACGATGAAAAGAAAGAAGAAATCACACTTTCTAATGAGTTTGTTGATGATCAACTGAAAGAAATAGATAAATCACTTTGGGATAGAAAATCTCAAAATATTTATTTCCGCAAGAAACTCAATTATAAAGTAGATAACGATATTTACATTATTCGCCCTAATCAACGTAGATTTTGGTCACAGTCAGTGGCATTGGAAGATGCTTCTGAGTTAATTCTAGAGTTTTTGAATGGAGTACACGATGAAATTTAGTGCCATTTACAAAAATCCAATTGAGCAGAAATGCTTTCGATTAATCGTTGAAGCATACCAAACTTCATTGACAGAACAAGTAATACAATTAGACTGGAACGAAAACGATATTTCTTCCGAGTTGCATCGACATATAAAAGAAAATCCGTTACGGTTAAAATGGAAAGTTTCAACCAATTTAGAAGCTGATATTCCAAAGGATATTCCCAAGGTTAAAGGCTTTTCCGATACATTTCCAAGAATAGATTTTAGGTTGACTTCGTTTATATCAACTTATGAATATGAGTATTTCTTTGAAGCAAAAAATCTAAAACAAAACGGTAAAGTAGGTTCAAAATTAAAACGAAGATACATTAAAACAGGAATTAACAACTTCGTTTCTAAAAAATACGAAAACGGTAGTTTGATTGGCTACCTTCTTGAAGGCAAAACGAACGAAACAGTCATAGGCATCAATTCCTTATTGGAAAAAGACAAAAGAAATACAGAAATTTTAAACCCCAAATCGAATAAGCTAATAAAAGCCTATTATGAATCTAATCATTCAGACATAGGAACATTAAAGCATTTAATATTTGACTTTACGAACATCTCAAATTGACAATGCCAACGTTTTGCAGTCATACTCTTTTGCAAGCCACAAAAGTCAATGCACAATCCAAAGCTTGCAAAAGAGTAGGCTTGCCCAACCGCGCAAGGACAGTGCTGACTCTGCAAGTAATAGGGGTCTAGAACATTATTGGACTGTCTCACTATTTACTTTTAGTGTCTTCATAACTAATTCAACGGGGTTAGCAAAGAAAAAATCAAATTCGGTTGAACGCACTATCCAACCTACCCCATCAACTCCCTTGCATTTTCCATCGCCGCTTTCGAATAAGATTTCCCGCTCAGCATTTCGGCCAATTCGTTCACGCGTTCGTCGCCGCTCAATTCTGATACATAGGTGGAAGTGGTAAGTTTATCCACTACCTTATACACCTTCATGTGGTGGTTGGCTTTGCCTGCTATTTGTGGCAAATGGGTAATGGTGAGCAATTGCATCTCGGCGCTCATTTCTTTCAGTACCAGACCAATCTTCTTGCCTACCTCGCCACTTACTCCCTGGTCGATTTCGTCGAGAATCAATACGGGAAGTTTTCTGAATTTGGCTATGGAGGCTTTGATGGCCAGCATCACCCTTGATATTTCGCCCCCACTGGCCACTTGTTTGATGGGCAATAACTGCCCGCCTTTGTTGGCCTTAAATAAAAATTCAATCTGATTTTTTCCAAGGGTATTGAACTGCGGCGATTCTGTTATGTCGATTTGCATTTCGGCGTGATCGAGACTCAGTGCATCGAAATATTTTTTCACCTTCTTCATAGAAACCTCTGCGGCCTTTCTTCGCGAAAGGGTTAGTTGCTGAGACAAAGCCGTCAATTCTTCTTCCAATCTTGCCGACAATATTCTCAAAACGGATATTCTCTCATCGAATCCGGAATAAGTACCCGTTTTTTCTTCCAGTTGGGTGCGCAGCAAAATAAGATCTTCAATATCCTGCACCCTGTGTTTTTGTTGCAATGCATACAATGCCGACAACCTGTCATTGAGCTGGCTTATTTTTTCTTCATCAAAATGCACTTCAGACTCATATCCTTCCATCTCCCTGGTGAGTTCTCTTATTTCGATCAGACCGGACTCCAGTCTTGCGTGAAACTCTTCTAACCGGGGAAGGCCCTGGGCAATTTTTTGCAATATAGATTTGGCCAGATTGAGCTGTACAAGCACACCTGAATTCTCTCCTTCTAATATTCCATTAATTGAATTCAGTGCCGCTTTAATGTTTTCTGCATTGTTCAACATTTCCAACTCCTGCTCCATTTCCCGCACATTCATGCCATCCAGATTGGCCTGAACCAACTCATCCAACTGAAATTTCGCGAAGTCGAACTCCTGCCTCAACCGGCTTTCATTTTCGATTAATTCGTTTAACTCTCCGATGCATTTTGTATATTCGGCATATTTCGAACGATAGAGCGAGAGCTGTTCGGCGTTGCCCGCAAATGCATCTACAAACGAAAATTGAAACTTGTGGTCGCCCAGCATGGAGTTTTCATGCTGGCTGTGTATATCCACCAGCAATGCGCCAAGCTCGCGCAATGTGCCAATCTGAACCGGCGTGTCGTTGATAAATGCCCTGCTCTTTCCACCTGGCGCTATTTCCCGTCTTATCGTGGCAATATCTTCAAAGTCCAAATCATTCTCTTCGAAAAAGGACTGCAAAGCATTTTCTTTCACATTAAAAGAAGCTTCTACTATGCACTTCTTCTTGTCGTTCTTTATGGATTTAGAGTCGGCCCGATCGCCAAGAAGCAGACCAAATGCGCCGAGCAAAATTGACTTTCCGCTTCCGGTCTCTCCGGTTATTGCGGTCAGACCAGAGTGAAATTTCAATTCAACGGCATCGATCAAAGCATAATTCGTTATGGATAATTGCCTGAGCATCTTCTTTTCCTGCTATTAAAAATTCTAAGCCACAAAAATGATGATCTTTTTCTACTTTAGGCTAAAATGATATTCATGGTGTTGATAACAACACTTCTACCTAAAAAACAGGCTATTGCACAGTTTTTTTTACTGATTTCATTAAAAAAATTCCTTGTTTGAACCGCAAATAGAAAGTAGGTTTTTATTTCAAAGAGGTTAAAGGTTAGGTTAATCAGATTCCCGGTCACCCCATGTTCTATATATTCCCCGTATAGCGATCTCCTTATTAATCCTTTTTAATACAGCGAAATTCGCACTCTTCTACTTTCAGTTAGTCCTTGCGTGCCTGAACTATCTTCTGTTTGTACTTTATCATCACTTTAGTTTCAAGTGTTGATGGCAGTGCAAGGTAAGTCTGCAGGCAAGCTTTCATGTCCAATAACATCTCTTGCATTTCCTCTGCCACTAAGGATTCAAGCCGAAGAAAGGGAGTGGGCAATCCGTTTTTTAGCACAAAGTAAACTTCGCCTTCGCACATGGTATGTGTGTGCTCCACCACTTGCACATTTATCTTCTCAATATCTTCTGTAGCAATTGTGACAGGTTTTTTATTCTCAAAAACAGTAATAGAACCTGGCCTTATCACTTTTCTGTTTGTGTTAGCCGAAGATCTGCGGCTCCAATCAATAATGCCCGCAAAGAGCCATACCATGAGTACTATTGGAATGAATAGACGTGGCAGCTCCTCCGGATCAATGCTGCGGATATAAAAGACCAGCAACAGCAACGGAAGAACAATTCTCCAGAATATGAAATTGAAAGTAAAGACTGCATTGCCTATGTGAATTTCATCACCGACTATCCTATTTACAATTTTGCTCCTGGTAAGAATTTCGGAAATGACATCTTTCTCGTCTTGTAAATTACTCATGGGATAAGAAACTGTTGAGTATAAAAGATAATCTTACAAATATAGACTCTCATTCATGTTAACAGCTTTTGGTTTTATCCCATGCAGGGTAAACCAATAGAAGTATGAATTTATACCGCTCACAAAAATAATATAGTCCAACCTGCCTGCCGGCAAAGGCAGGTTTCGGCTACGCCTCATAGTACTATTTATTTTTAGTGGCGGCATAACCAATTCACAAAATAATATACCCTTTGGGTTAAATTATATTTGGAATTGGTATTATTTTTTACTTGCAGCAAAGGCTTAAACAAACAAAAAATTGACGATGTCTGGTTTGTCCAGGCTTATAAGCAGCAGGAATTTTTAAAGGCTGCAATCCAAATTGAATATCGGGCAGAAACAAACTATTGCGGAGGCAAAGTCATCTTTTCGTACTTGGTAATGTTACCGGGATCTATCAGTTTGCAAAGGTCTATAACCGCTTGTTTCTCTTCTAAAGGTACTGGCCTGAATATATTAGAAATCTCATCGCTCTTTGCATAGAAAAAAACCTGCATATTGAAAGAAGATGGCTTGATCTTGTGAATGTTCTTTAGTTCCATCAAAGCATCCTCAATGACCTTTCGCGAACCTGTCACATCTTTGAACATCTTGTCCATTCCCTGACGATGATAGGCGTACAAACATTCGCGAATGGGCTTGAAAGTTTGTGTGAGGAGATTCTCAATCAGCCAATACCTGTTCTGACGTCCTTTCTCATTGCTTCTCCATCCTTCTTCGGGGGCACCCTGGGCGTTGGTCACAATGGTCTGGCAGGTCAGATAATGCTCTGTGCCACCTTCCATAGAAAAGGTATCATAGTCCATACCCAATACAAGATTGGCATAAAATGCCAATACGCTGCTCAGATTGTCGCGGTGCTGGTCGTTGCTCCATTGGATCAAAGTATTTTCTTGAAAAACAAATGCAAAATCCCTGTCGTTGATATTCAATACAGGCGTTTTATAATCCGACTGATACACAGGGCGGCTGCTGCTCACCTGAATACTTGCTTTAAAAGAGCGCGCATCAACCTGATTTTCAATGGTGATCTGAAATGAACATTCTATACGTTCCTCACTGGTCCAATTGTCTTTTGACCATTTTCTGTTGTTCAGAAATTCCGTGATGGCATTGTCCATTGTCTGGAACAATTCGGGGGGTGAATTGACCTGTTGTGGCAAAAGAATATTTACCGATGCATTTAATTCCTGAGCCCTCAACAGCCCACCACTAAACAATACAAGTATTAACAATAACAATGTTCTCATTTCACTAACTTGACTATTTCATTCACAATATCTCTGGCTACCAAAAGTTTGCTCTTCAACCCAAATTCCTTCACAATATTGCCCGGCCAAATTAAGGTAGTTTTATTGGTTTCTGTTCCAAATCCGGCACCTTCGTCTCTGAGAGAATTCAGCACAATCATATCCAGGTTTTTCTTTTGCAGTTTCGCCGAAGCATTTTCGAGTTCATTCTGCGTCTCAAGCGCAAAGCCAACCAAAATCTGATTTTGTTTGAGCAATCCCAGAGCGGCTGCAATATCCTCCGTTTTTTCCATCTCCAGATTCCAGGTGGCCTGATTTTTTTTCACTTTTTCACCAGCGATTTGCGCGGGTCTGTAATCGGCCACAGCAGCGGCCATGATGGCAATATCGCATTCGGGAAAAATGCTGATGCATTTTGCGTACATCTCAGCAGCCGAGCGGACATTGGTTCTCATTACTGAGGGATTCTGAAGATTGAGATGGACCGGCCCACAGACCAATTCCACCGTGGCACCGGCTTCGGCCAAAACTTCTGCCAATGCGAAACCCATTTTACCGGAAGAATAATTGCCTACAAACCGCACAGGATCAATGGCCTCATAAGTTGGCCCGGCCGTAACCAAGACCTTTTTACCGGACAATGGCAAGTCAGGCTGAAAATGCGCAATGACAGCGGCACAGATTCTCTCAGGTTCGGCCATGCGGCCTTTGCCCATTAGACCGGAGGCAAGCGGGCCTTCGTCGGGTTGGATAATGACATGTCCGAACGTACTTATTTTATGGAGATTTTCCTGGGTTCCGGGATGCAAAAACATGTCGTGATCCATAGCTGGTGCCACCATCACCGGGCAGCGTGCGCTCATGTAAACGGCCATCATAAAACTATCGCATTGTGCGTGGGCTATTTTGGACAATGTGTTGGCCGAAAGTGGTGCGAATACAATCAAATCAGCCCAAAGAGCCAGGTTCACATGGTTCACCCATGTGCCTTCCTGTTCGTTTTCGGTAAAATCAGAATGAACGGGGTTGGAACTCAAAGTGGAGAAGGTAAGTGGAGTAACAAAAGTGAGCGCACCTTTGGACATGACCACTTTTACCTCTGCGCCATGCTGAACAAGCAGCCTGACCAGAAATGCGCTTTTATATGCAGCAATGCTTCCGGTAACTGCCAATATTATTTTTTTTCCCTTGAGCAAACCTGAAGTCTGTTTTGAGTAAAAATGAAGAAAGATGGCCTGAACCATCTTTCTAATATCAATCTGTAATTTTGATTAGTTGTTATTTTCTTCAGGGTAACGGAAATGAATGGCTCCGTCAATTAACTCCTGAAGCGCAATACTTGGCGCCTTTGGAAGACGCTCATAGTGGCGACTGATCTCAATCTGCTCGCGGTTTTCAAAAACTTCCTCCAGATTGTCTGAGTGGCTTCCGAACTCTTCCAATTTCTGGTTAAGTTCTTCTTTCATTTCCTTGCTCACCTGATTGGCGCGCTTTGTAACCAAAACAATGGTTTCAAAAAGATTGCCATTCACCTTGTCGTACAACTCACTCGTATTGCGTGTGATGGTTGTTTTGGCCGCGTTGGAATTTTTAAAATTGCTCATTGATATACTATTGCGTGTTTAAGAACTAAGCTTTTCAACCTGTTTCGTACTTCTTTTGTAATAAGCTTCTGCCCTATCAAGAAAATTACTAGCCGGAAAAGCGGAGACAAAGGTAATATAACTTTCCATTGTAGTGCGATATCGCTCTAGTTTCTTTGCTTCGATACTCGCCTCGGCATATTTAAAATTACTTTCCACTATTAAAAACAATATTTCTTCTCTGAATCGCGTGCCCGGAAAGTCCTTCAGCATTTGGTTCAGGGCAAATACTGCGGCTTTGTACCTTTCTGTCTGATGATAGAGTTTTGCGATTTCAAACGCCTTGATTTCCAGTTTTTTATCCAATCTCTCCATCATGTGATTGGCTGAATCTCTGAGTGGTGAAGTGGGGTATTTGTCTAAAAACAACTGAAACTCGTCCTTGGCATTCTGGGTATCCAACTGATCGAGGCTATACTCGGGAGACAGTTCGTAGCTGCACAATGCCGCGAGAAACAAACATTCCTGGGCGCGCGGGCTATTGGAAAAAGTTTTGCTGAAGGACTTAAAATAGTAATTGGCGAGATAATAATCTTTTATACAGAACTGCGACTTGGAATAATAGTAGTAAACGTCTTCAGATCTTTGGGTTCCGCGGGTGAGACCGATCAGTTCTTCCAAAAGCGCCAATGCCCTGATACAATCTCCATCCTCGTAATACTCCACCGCTCTTTTGTACTTAAAGTCGATGTCAGTGCTCTTGAGCACTTTGTTGAAATCGCTGCATCCACTGAGTACAAACACAGTAATAGCAGCGACAGTAACGTATAAAATCTTCTTGTAATCCATTTTTGGAGGCGCGAAAATAAGCAATCCGGAGGTGTAACGAACAAAAGCCGGAAATCACTACATCCCAGGCGAAATTTTCCATAATTCTCTCATAAATAGACATTATCTGACCAGACTTGTTCAAAAAACCTCAATCGACCATCTAAAATCAGTCTGTCAGTTCTATAAGTTCAGTTAACTTTGCCGCAAATTTTAAAATACCCGAAAATTGGACATTTTTGAAAGAATTAAAAAGAATCGTGGCCCTTTGGGACAACATTCTAAAGAGTCTCATGGCTATTTCACTTTTCCGAAGCTTGAAGGGGAACTCGGACCACACATGACTTTCCGTGGAAAGCCTGTATTGGTTTGGAGCCTCAACAATTATATCGGGCTTGCCAACCATCCTGACATTCGCAAAGTAGATGCAGACGCCGCCGCAGAATGGGGAATGGCATATCCAATGGGAGCCCGCATGATGAGTGGCGAGACCAAATACCACGAACAACTAGAGGCGGAACTGGCTTCGTTTATGCAAAAAGACGATGCATTTCTTTTAAACTTTGGATACCAGGGTTGCCAGAGTGCCATCGAAGCCCTTGTGGGCCGACATGATGTGATGGTTTACGACAGCGACAGCCATGCCTGCATGGTAGATGGTGTGAGGCTGCATCACGGAAAGCGTTTCGTTTTCCAGCACAACGACATGGAAAGTTTTGAAAAACAACTCAAGCATGCCAAAGCCATTGCAGATAAAACCGGCGGTGGAATTCTGGTTCTTACCGAAGGTGTATTCGGAATGGCTGGCGATCAGGGCAGACTTAAAGATATAGTCGCATTTAAAAAAGAATATGGCTTCCGCCTTTTTGTTGATGATGCCCATGGATTTGGGTCGATAGGTGAAAATGGTCGCGGAGCCGGAGATCATCAGGGTGTTCAAAAAGACATTGATGTTTATTTCGGAACGTTTGCCAAAGCAATGGCCACTATCGGAGCCTTTGTGGCGAGCGACGAGCACGTGATTGAATACCTGCGCTATAATATGCGTTCGCAGACTTTTGCGAAAGCCCTGCCTATGCCCATCGTAATAGGTGCGATAAAACGTTTGGAAATGTTGCGCTCTCAACCTGAACTTCAGGAGAGATTGTGGAGTATTGCGATGGCATTGCAAACCGGATTAAAAGAAGCCGGTTTCGATATCGGACATACCAACTCCGTCGTAACTCCCGTATTCCTCAAAGGATCCTTGGGAGAAGCCACCAACGTTACACTGGACCTGAGAGAAACTTACGGACTCTTCTGCTCAATTGTAGTTTATCCTGTGGTACCAAAGGATGTAATTATGTTGCGTTTGATACCCACAGTGGTACACACCTTGAAAGATGTGGAATACACAATTGAGTGCTTCAAAAAAATGAGAGAAAAACTCGAAGCAGGTCAGTACCAGGCAGAGAAAATTGCCAGTTGGAATTAAAATAATCGGGTCTGATTTTTTAGACCGAGATAAAATAGAATCCTGTATATCGCTTTCGATTGCAGGATTTTTTTTTACCAAAAAAAAGAATGGATTCGTGCATCATTTCATCGGATTTACCGGATGATGACCAATATTTGACAAATGAAAACCTCCATAAGAATACCTGACACACTGGTGATTGTTTTTGGAATATTAATTCTAATCACCATACTCACATGGTTAATACCTTCGGGTGCATTCGACCGGACTTCATTTGCCAATAGAACCGACGTGGTAGTTGCAGGAAGTTATCATGTAGTTGAATCTTCACCGCAAGGTTTCTGGGCTCTGCTTCAGGC
This sequence comes from Flavobacteriales bacterium, assembly GCA_031378885.1. GTDB lineage: Bacteria > Bacteroidota > Bacteroidia > Flavobacteriales_D > Sanyastnellaceae > JANNEQ01. Next base: position 37,096 of record JANNEQ010000179.1, on the reverse strand, counting down.
GCCATTCAAAGGTTTTAATGAAGCCTCCAAAACTATTGCCTTCGTATTAATTGTTGGCGGTGCGTTTTCTCTTGTAATGTCCACCGGAGCCATAGATGCGGGGCTCTTTCGGTTGATTCGTCTCAGCGAAAAAAAGAAAAGATCCAAACTCATCATGCTTTCACTTTTGATGTTTCTTTTTTCCGCCTGTGGATTTACATTCGGAATGAGCGAAGAGAGTCTTGTATTTGTATTGCTCACCATACCTATGGCAAAAAGAATGGGATATGATAATCTTGTGGGCATTGCCATTCCTTTTGTAACAAGTGGTATCGGATGCGCAGCCGCAGCCTACAATCCTTTTAGTGTGGGTATTGCAATGGACATTGCCGGAATTCCTTTTCCCAGTGGTGTTCTGGAAAGAACAATCATCTGGCTCATACTCACTTTTGTGGTGATTACCTTTATTATCCGATACGCTATTCGAATAGAAAAAAATCCTGAAAAAAGTTTTTTAACAGGAATTCCTGTCAAAGAATTTCAATCTTCTTCCAATGATGAGAATTTCAATTTGTCGCGCAAAATCATCATTGTCATTTTTCTTCTTACACTTCTTGTTATTCCATTTGGTGCAAAAGACTGGGATTGGGGAGTAATTGAAATCGGTGCTGTATTTCTGGCAATGGGGCTACTGAGTGCCTTTATCTTCAGAATGAAATCGGATGATATTGTAAAACACTTTACGGATGGTGCAAAAGGAATGCTGACTGCCGCATTGGTTATCTGTATTTCAAGAAGTGTATTGGTAGTAGCGCGCGACGGACAAATTATAGACACCATACTCTACCATCTTTCCAATACCATCAGTGGATTGCCCAAAGAAGTTTCCATTGAACTGATGTTTGTCGTTCAGGGAATAATCAATTTCTTTATTCCTTCAGGCTCCGGACAAGCGGCTATTACCATGCCGGTGATGACGCCACTTGCAGACCTGACAGGCATTTCAAGAGGAAATGCAGTACTGGCTTTTCAACTGGCTGCCGGTTATTTTGACCTAATCATTCCTACAAGTGGAGTTACAATGGGGGTATTGTCGCTGGCTGGTATTCCATTTCAAACATGGTTCAAATGGATATGGAAACTGATGGTTGTACTCGTCATTATCGCAATGATTTTTCTGGCGATAATGGTCAATGTAAATTAAATATTTTTCTTCCACTCAACCGCCAGATGCGGATAATCGGTGATGATATTCTTCACCCCCATTCGCATCAGCCGTTCAGCTTCCTGCTTTTCGTTCACTGTCCAGGCCAGCAATTCCAACTTATTATTTTTACAAAAAGAAACAACCTCTTCGTTCAAAATTCGCCATGAAGGACTATAGCCAAAGGGTAAAAAATCAAGTTCATTTAATTTTTCATCAATGGTTTTCTCCGAATCATCCGAAAGATAAATCAACCGGAGAGAACTATCCAACGCGTTTAGTTCGTTCAGTATCCTGCCATCAAAACTTTGTATCCATGCATTTTCTACAAAATTTATTGCGCAGAATTGTGTATAAAATGACCTGGCATATTCAGCAGGATAAGGATGAAAAACACCGTCCCATTCGGTGCTGCTTTTTATTTCAATATTAAATAATGGTATTTGAAAATTATTTTGAGCGCAAAATCCACGAACGAAACGACAGAGTTCTGACAAAGTTGGCTTATGCGATTTTAAGATATTCTGTTCCGGAAAGCGGAAATGAGCAAAGGTTCCACAAGGGAAATTCTTTACTTCTCCTGCACTCATTTTGAAAATATTGAGATTCTTCTCTTCTTCTTCGCTGATTCTTCTGCCATCAGGATGAGTACAGATTTCATGGTGGATAAAAGGATCGTGCGAAACCACCAATTGACCATCGCCGCTCATTACCACATCCAATTCAATTGCTTCTGCGCCTGACTCAATGGAAAAGGCAAACGACTCCAGGGTATTTTCCGGAAGTACACCTCTGCTGCCCCGATGGCCATGTATTCTAATCAGGCTGCTCAAATATCAAAAAGAATAAAGCGTAAAGTTATTGAACTCTTTACAAGAAATAGTTCTTTCAATTATTTGATGTTGGCAGCCAAAAATTGTTGCACTTCACGAATGCCTTTGGGCTTTAAAACAATTTTATTTGAACTATCCAAAAGGAAAAATGCCGGAGTTCGGGAAACCCTGTAATCTTTTGCCACCTTTGAATTGAAAAGGTTCATACCGCATACATTTGGAAAAGTAAAAGCTCTGTCGTTCACCGCCATTTCCCAGGCGCCTTTGTTGTTGTCAATAGAAACGCCCACCATTTCAAATCCTTTTGTATGCCATTGGTCGTAGCAAGCCTTCACCTCAGGTGCCTCGCCTTTGCAATGCTCACACCAACTGCTCCAGAACATCACCAAAGTATATTTGTTTTTGGCACAAGCCTGATAGAGATCAAAGTTACTTCCAGACATCGCAGACATTGAAATATTGGGTGGTGTTTTACCCACTCCCAAATTCTGAATACTTTCGGCAGTTGATTTTATCACCGCAGAAAAATCGGCATCACCACACGAATCACCGAAAATATAATTGTCTGCTATGTACGCACATATATTTTCTAATCCACTTTCGTAAAATCCGGTGAGCATTTGGTTGAGTGTAAACTCCAGCACGCGATCATTGCCTTTGGCCTTTGTTACAAGCAAATCAATACAGCTATAAAAACCGTCATCCTTACCTCCGCTAAAAGTTCGCATATAACTTTCAATTCTATCCGGGAGGACTTTTGATCGCATAATACTTTCATCCGTAAAATCAACGTTATCCCAGTATTTTCCTTTGTCAGATTTATCTGGCTCCTGTTTCCAGGTAAGTATTTTGGCAAGAAAAGTATTGGGGTACTTTTCGATTAATGACTTTTGCAGATTGAGCAATTCTGTTTCTTTTGCCGCCGCCTGTTTGTCGTACTCGGCCTTCATGGTTTTGTTTTTGTGGCCTGCTACTCTCGCATCTTTAATCTGTTTGAGCAGCATAGTTTCCTGAGGCATATACTGAGCCCAACCTTCATTTTCTTTGGAATTGACGGCCTTGAGCGAAGACTCGAATTTTCCCGATGTAAATGCTATCTCACAAATGCTTTCGGATGGATTTACTATCACCGGACACATGTTGTTGTCGTTGATACCTATCATATAGACACCACTTTCAAACTCCTTTGTTCCAAATGTGAAGGTTCCATTCGAAATAGATGTGCTGTCAATTTTATTCGTATTCTTTCCCAAGGTTTCCCACAGATATAATTTACCCGCCTTGGGCTGGGCAATTGTCCCTTTCAACTCGACCGGACCTTTTTTCATTCCACTATTCGCCGGAGTAACACCATTGACCAGCTCTGTGACCAATGCCAAACTATCAGAAGAATTAGTAGTATTTACCGGAGTTCCTTTGCTTTCGCCACAGGAAGTAAGGCCAATAGCGGCCGAGATGATTAAGTGAATAAGTATTGTCATTCTGTAAAAGGAATTCATCATATGGGCAAAGATAATCGTGCCAAAGCTTTACAGGATACTTTGGCAATTTGTCTTGCAAAGATTAACTTATCATTTAATACCGATTCGGTATCTGTACTAGTCCAATCTGCGCTGCGCCTGATTTTACTAAACATCCACTCTCTCGGCATATACCACTGTAACATTTTAATTGGTCTTTGGACCAAATGAAAATGAACCTTGGTATAATACCGATTTGGTATCTGTTTTAGTCCAATCTGCGCTGCGCTTGATTGTACTAAACAGCTACTCTCTCGGTATTTACCACTGTATGATTTCATCTACGGCATGGACCAAATGAAAATGAAAATTGGTATAAGATGCCTGGACGGATGTTAATCCACAACTCCATTTAGACCTAAATTCGCGGCATGACAAGAGAGGAAGCTTTGGAAACATTGGAGCTTAAAGCAGGTTACGAGGAAGATGATTTTCTTGACGCAGTTGACCTGGCTTTATTTCAGGTGAAAAAGGAAATACTGGAAATAATCGGCATTCCTCCTTTACTCAAAAAAAAGATCAAGCAGGTAAAAAACATACTGGCGGCTTACTCCACCCTTTCAGAGGCTGAGTACCTGAAACCAAAATCTTTGCAAGAAAGAACCATGGACACTTCTGGGCCATTGGAGTTTTTGCGCAATTATGAATCGCAACTCGCTGAAGCCAAACTGAGACTTTCATTGGCAAAAAATCCTATTACCTGTCTTGTGGCTGTTGAATCAATTGTTGGGCTACAAAACCAGTTTTTTAATTTATTTCCATCTGTCTTCTGCGACTTCACTAGTACTGAAGCTGAGGTGAACTCGAGGGAAATACTTGATACCGGACAACTTATTTATTTGCTACAGCAAAACAACGACGCCGAAAGCATCAGGAATTTGGTTGCCAGAGAGCTAAAGCGAATTCAAATATTGTCGGGCATCAAAAATTTGTAAGTTGAAATGAGCAATTGATAATACTTTAGCCCAAAGCAATTTTAACATGATCAGAAATTACTGCCTACTCATTTCCTCAGCTTCCCTGATTGTATTGAGCGTTTTAGCCGGCTGCGGCACTTCTACAAAAAAAAAGCCCGTTGCGGAAAGTAAAAAAGCACAAGGCAAGTTATTTATCATCGGAGGTGGCGACAGAACGGAGTCTCTTATTACCACCATGATCCAAGAAAGTGGCATAAAAGACGGTGATTATATTGCGATACTCCCTATGTCGAGCGAAGAGCCAGACACTGCTTTTTTCTATATCAAACAAGATATTGCACTGGTTACTTCCATTCCCTGCATTAACTTGAATTTTACTGAAAAAGACATTATCAATAAGGTAAAACTTGACTCTGTTGAACATGCCAAAATTATTTTCATCACTGGTGGAGACCAGAAAAATTTCATGAAAATTGTAAAAGGAACACCGCTTCAAACTGCCATTGAAAGGGCATTTCAAAATGGGGCATTAATAGGTGGTACAAGTGCAGGTGCGGCCGTAATGTCTGAAATAATGATTACAGGTGACGAAAATTTCTCGCCGGAATATGAGGCAACTTATGACAAAGTATGGAAAGAAAATGGCATTTATGCCAATGGAATGGGTTTGGTTAAAAACGTAATCATAGACCAGCACTTTGTGGTGCGCAGCAGGTACAACCGGTTGTTGTCTGCCATTTGCGATCATCCAAAGCACATGGGTATTGGAATTGATGAGGAAACGGCCCTTCTGGTAAAGGGTGATTCTGCATTTGTTACGGGTGATAGTCAGGTGATTGTAATTTATCCTTCAGATTCCTGTGCCTTGCGATTCAGAGAATACGGTGCAAAAAATATACGCATGGATATGCTCATGGAAGGTGATTTTATCCTGCTCAATCAGCATTGATGGAATGCGAACAATTTATTTTAAAAAGAAATAATACTATTCGTGGCGCAGCGCTTCAATAGGATCGAGTTTGGCAGCCTTTCGGGCAGGATAATATCCTGAAATCACACTTACGAAAAAACAAATTGTAACCCCGAGAATAATCCATATCCATGGAATGACAAAATCTGTTTTGATAAAATAAGCCACTACATTTCCCATAATAATCCCCAGGATAATCCCAATAAAACCGCCAATCTGACCGATAACAATCGACTCAATCAAAAATTGCCTGCGAATAGTCTTTGAGCTTGCGCCCAACGATTTGCGAACACCAATTTCTCTTGTGCGTTCGGTAACGGAAACCAACATAATATTCATGAGCCCTATGCTTGCTCCGAATAATGTAATCAAACTAATCAGCACACCACCCACTGTAAAACCGCTGATAAGATTGAGTAATTCCTCCACTAAACTGTCGCTCATTCTCACAGAAAAGGATTCCTTTTCGTTCAATGGATCTCTGCGAATTACGCGCATCAATCCATTCGCATCACTCACAGCTTTATCCATCATTGAAGGGTGATTTACCCTCACGTTGATGGAGTAATCTGTTTCAGATGTTTCGAAATGTTTTTTAACCACACTAATGGGCACCAGGCATTGATTGTCGGAAGCAAATCCGAAAGTATTGCCCTTTGCTTTGAGTGTGGCCACTACCAGGTATCTTTTCCCTCCAATCTGCACATGTTTGCCCACGGGATTCAGCACTCCTCCAAAAAGTTCATTTACAATATCTGCACCCAGTATTACTATGTCGTCGGCCGCTTCGATATCAACTTTGGTAAAATTACGGCCCTCTTCAATTTCATAAGCTGAAAGCTCCAGGTAACTTTCATCCGCTCCCATGACTGGAATATTCGGATTGGTCTTTTTATTTTCAAACTTCACCACTTGCATTCCAGCTCCGAATGCCGATACTGAAATTATTGCATCTGACTCGAATTGACTGGAAAATTCCATGGCCTGTTCAAATGAGATGGGTTCATTTCTTTTCTCGGTGGTTCCATGGCGGCCACCGCGCATCATGCTATTGCCCGATCTTAGGGTAAATGTGTTGCTGCCGAGTCTTGTAAACTCATTGTTGATTTTTCTTTCAATGGCATTAATTCCGGTAATCATGGCCACGAGCGAAGTAATTCCAATCACAATCATAGCCACAGTGAGCACCGTACGGAGCATTTGCGACCGAATGGCCCCGAAAGCTACCTTTATGTTTTCAGTTGTGGTATGTGCGATAAATGCCATAGGCAGAAATAATACTTATATTCACCAAAAGTACCTTGAGTGGCAGATGTATTTCACAAGTTTTTGAAAAATGAGCTAATTCAGGGATGAATGGCAAGTGTGATTTTCCGCAGTAGTTGCTATTTTCGCAGCCTGTAAAATTTCAACCTTTAGAAAATCACCTGTACAACCTATATCAATGAGTAAAGTATTTGACTTAGAAATGATTAAAACGGTGTACAACCGTTTCCCTGCAAGAATTGAAGCCGCAAGAAAAGTTGTTGGCCGTTCGCTGACCCTATCCGAAAAAATTCTTTATGCACATCTTTGGGATGGAAATGCCCAAAATGCCTTTGAAAGAGGGAAAAGTTATGTGGATTTTGCCCCTGACAGAGTGGCCATGCAAGACGCTACTGCACAAATGGCCTTACTTCAGTTTATGCAAGCGGGTCGCAAACGCGTTGCAGTGCCCAGCACTGTGCATTGCGATCACCTTATTCAGGCAAGAGTTGGCGCAGGACAAGATTTACAGGACGCGGTAAACAAAAATAATGAAGTCTTCAATTTCCTTTCTTCCATATCCAACAAATATGGAATTGGTTTCTGGAAACCAGGTGCAGGAATTATTCATCAGGTAGTACTGGAGAATTATGCTTTCCCTGGCGGAATGATGATTGGGACAGACTCACATACCGTGAATGCAGGTGGATTGGGTATGATAGCCATTGGTGTTGGCGGTGCCGATGCCATGGATGTAATGGCCGGAATGGCATGGGAACTTAAATGGCCCAAACTTATTGGTATCAAACTGACGGGTAAGCTGAACGGGTGGGCATCTGCGAAAGATGTGATCCTTAAAGTAGCTGGTATTTTAACTGTCAAAGGTGGAACCGGAGCAATCGTTGAATATTTCGGAGACGGTGCCATTTCTCTTTCCTGCACAGGTAAGGGCACCATCTGTAACATGGGCGCTGAAATTGGCGCTACTACTTCTACTTTCGGATATGACGACAGCATGGAGCGTTATCTGCGCTCCACCGGACGACCGGAGGTAGCAGACCTTGCCAATTCCATCCGTGAGCACCTTACCGGAGATGCAGAAGTTTATGCCAATCCGGAAAAATATTTCGACGAAGTAATTGAAATCGACCTGAATGTGCTGGAGCCTCATATCAATGGCCCATTTACACCTGATCTTGCCACTCCTGTTTCGAAAATGAAAGAAGAAGCGGCCAAAAACAACTGGCCGACTAAAATTGAAGTCGGGTTGATTGGATCTTGTACGAACTCCTCCTACGAAGACATTTCAAGGGCGGCCTCTTTGGCCAATCAGGCCAATGAAAAAGGGCTCAAACCCAAAGCCGAATTCAGTATAACTCCTGGTTCTGAACAAGTAAGATTCACCATTCAGCGCGATGGCTTTATTGATATTTTCAATAAAATGGGGGCTACTGTTTATGCCAATGCCTGTGGACCTTGCATTGGTATGTGGGCAAGAGTAGGCGCAGATAAAAAGGAAAGAAATACCATTGTCCATTCTTTCAATAGAAACTTCCAAAGCAGAAATGATGGCAATCCTAATACACTTGCTTTTGTAGCTTCACCCGAATTGACAACAGCTCTGGCCATTGCAGGCGACCTTTCTTTTAATCCTCTCACCGATACGTTGATAAACGACAAAGGCGAAGCAGTAAAACTGGATCCGCCTTCAGGATATGAACTTCCGTCGAAAGGATTTGATGTAGAAGATGCCGGTTACCAATCGCCTGCAGAGGATGGAAGTGGAGTTAATATTGCTGTTGCCACTGACTCAGAGCGCCTTCAATTGCTTGCACCTTTCCCCGAATGGGATGGAAAAAACATCGCCAATGGTCGTGTTTTAATAAAAGCAAAAGGAAAATGTACAACTGACCATATATCAATGGCTGGTCCGTGGCTTCGTTACAGAGGTCATTTGGATAATATTGCCAATAACACTTTAATTGGTGCCACAAACTTCTTCAATGGCGAACAGAACAAAGTGAAAAATGCTTTGACCGGTGAGTACGACGAAGTACCTAAAGTTCAACGCGCATACAAAGCCGCAGGAGTTCCTACCATTGTGGTTGGAGACACCAATTATGGAGAAGGCTCGAGCCGCGAACATGCTGCGATGCAACCCAGACATTTGGGAGTGCGTGCCATTTTGGTAAAATCATTTGCCCGTATTCACGAAACGAATTTGAAAAAACAGGGAATGCTCGCTTTGACTTTTTCGAATGAAGCAGATTACAATAAAATACAAGAAGACGATGTGGTGAATTTTTTGGACCTCACCTCATTCTCTCCTGATAAACCTTTGCAAATTGAATTCGCACATGAAGATGGTACGAAAGATGTTATGGCCGTAAACCATACTTATAATGCACAACAAATTGAATGGTTCAAAGCCGGTGGTGCATTAAATCTTATTCGCAAAAGCCTTGTAAATTAATATAACCCTGATGAAATTCTATTTTGGCCTTTTCCTGTTGATCCTGACCAAAACACTATTTGCTGTGATTGGCGGCCCAAAAAAGAGCGCAGAGCTTGCAGAGTTAAAGCAGCGTACTTTAATTCTTGTGAAACAAGAATACCAGGCATCTATTATTGCCAAACTTGAAGCTGAGGCAGCTAAATCCGGTGATAAGGGAATCAAGGGCAAGGATGATCTTGAGAATTATAAATCGAGAATTGATAAGGCCAATGAATTCATGGCAGAGGTAACTCCCAAGGTGTGGACATTGAGTAAAGCCGTTGTGGTAATGACTGCCCAGGAAGTTGCTGCGCTTGGTCTTGAGGCCAGAAAAGATTACGCCGTATTTACCATCAACGAAATTCCCAAAAATGTTGATCTTGCCGCGCACAATCCACACTGGGTTATTAAGCGTTTAAGTGAAAAAGAGCTCAAAACGGATTATCCTCAGGCCTGTGATTTTTATTGGCCAATACCTGTACAGTTTAATGAGTCTGAGCTTTTCTCAAAAGTAGAGTTCGCGGTCTGCCTGAGAATGATGCAAAATGCCATTGACGATATGATCAATTCCGCTATTGGCGCCCAGCCTTATTTCAGCTATTGTGCATGGGAAGCCAATGCGAATTGTGAAATTGCCAAATCTTCGGAATTATTAATGGCCAGAGAGTATTTGAGAAAAGATACCCGTGATGAAAAAATTGCTGAAATAAAAAATCTTACCGTAAAGCCCAAAGGTTATTTGGAAGATCTTGTTGCAATAGGAGACAATGCCAATAAAATCATAATTCTCGAATTTGCTGCTGATCAAATAGATGTAACAGAGTTCAGACCGGACGCCTCGCTGGGCAATATTATTTCGTTCTCGGGTTGCAGGTATTTTCTTTTGGGTATTGATATTGAGACCGGCAAAGTTTGCCTGTTCAAGCCAGTTACCGAGAAAACCATTTTTCCTGTTTATATTACCCAGGGAATGCCATGCTATTAGTTTATTCTGAGGGTTCTTGACCAATCCGAACGCTCATTTCTCCGGGAACTTTGTTTTTTGCAAGTAAAATATGAGTAGATATACGTGAAAATGCCTTCTAATCTTTGGTTTAAGTACACCACAAAATGTTAAAATCTGGCATATTTACTCATTAAACTTCACGTCCTGAGCCTAATGAGATATCCGTAAAACACTACAAGACAAACTATTAAGAAAATTGCAAGGAGTACGACTTTCGTCGTATTCTTCGTAAAACCGACATTAAATTTTGAATTAATTGAAAAATAGATATTTTTGTCACCGCTAAATTTAACCATTATAAATATTTACTTATGAAAAAAACAATGAAGAGTCTCGCTCTCGTTATAGCAATGATCATCGGTTCTAACGCTGCACATGCTCAGGCTTTTGATGAGGGAACTAAAGTTTTTTCACTTGGCTACGGCTTTCCAAACTTCACCAAAAGTGTATTCAAAGCTCTCTCCAGTTCATCAACTGATGGATCTACTAAAGTTACCGGTGCAGGCCCGATTCACTTTAGATTTGAATATGGTTTGTCTGAAACATGGGGTATTGGTGCAAGTATAAATTTTGCCAATGCTGCCTGGGAGGATACATATACCGGAACTGTTTTTAACAACGTTACCCAGCAAAATGAAACAAAAACTTTTACTGACAAATGGACGAGAAGAGCTCTGAGCGCTTTGGTTCGTTTCAATAAACACTTTCCAATAAGCGATAAGGCTGATGTGTTTACCGGCGTTGGTTTAGGATACAACTCAGTTAAGAATGATTACGACTCATCAAATCCTGATGGTATTCAGTTTAGTGTAAATAATAACCTTTTCCCTGTAGGATTTGAATGGACCGTAGGTATGCGTTATTACTTCACAGACAATATCGGTGCTTATGTTGAAGGCGGACTAGCAAAATCTATTCTTCAATTCGGTCTTGCCATCAAACTTGACTAATCAATTTTGAAAAATATGGAAAGCCGCTTCACTTTGGAGCGGCTTTTTTTTTGATCCAATTCCATTGTTCATACTTTTACGCCATGAGTTCAAAACAGCGCACGCTCAAAGAACCGGTTCATATCTCAGGGATAGGTCTGCATACCGGTAGCAATGTCAATCTCAGTATTCTTCCGGCACTGGAAAATACAGGATATGTCTTCCAACGCATTGACATGGATGGTAAACCTACCATCAAGGCAGACCCTGATTTAGTGATAACCACCCAAAGAGGTACAACACTCGAACAGAATGGTGCCCGAGTCTACACCACAGAACATGTCCTCGCGGCTATATACGGCTGCAAAATAGACAATGCCCTGATCCAGATTGATGGCCCGGAAGTGCCCATTATGGACGGCAGCGCCTGGCCTTTTGTAGAAGCTATTGAAACTGTAGGCTATGTAGAACAAAATGCCGACAGATTGTATCTTAACCTTTTGGAAAATCTTACTTACGAAGACAAAGAAAAAGGTATAGAAATGCTCGCAGTGCCTACTGTAGGTGGCGAATTCCGGTTAACAGTGATGGTAGATTACAACTCTCCTATCCTGGGCACTCAGCACGCCCATATGTACCAACTCAACGACTTTGTGCAGGAAATTTCTAAGTGCAGAACCTTCGTGTTTCTAAGGGAGTTAGAACTTCTTGCCCGCAATGGCCTGATAAAAGGAGGCAGTTTGGACAACGCAATCGTAATGGTAGACCAACCTTATACCGATACCCAAATCAAAGAAACTCTCGCCTTATTGGGCAAGGAAGATCTGGAAGTAAAAATCGAAGGAATCGGCGTTCTCAACACCATTAAGCTTCAGTATGAAAATGAACCTGCACGCCATAAATTGCTCGACATTGTGGGCGATCTTGCCCTGGTAGGTCGATTTATACGCGGACATATTCTGGCAGCGCGCCCCGGCCATTTCGGCAATGTAGAGTTCGCGAAAATCCTGAAAGGGTTAATCAAAAAACAAAAAGATAGTGCGCCCAAAGTAGACCTCTTCGCCAAACCTCTTTATGACATCAATGATATTACCAGAATGCTCCCGCATAGGTATCCTTTCCTCATGATTGATAAAATCATTGAAATGGATAGCCAAAGTATTGTAGGCCTTAAAAATGTGACTATGAACGAACCATTCTTTCAAGGTCACTTTCCCGGAAACCCTGTTATGCCCGGTGTTTTACAAATAGAAGCCATGGCTCAGGTAGGAGGAATATTTGCCCTTTCGCAAGTACCAGATCCGGAAAATTACAGTACGTATTTCATGAAAATTGATGGCGTAAAATTCAAACAAAAAGTACTGCCAGGTGATACGATAATCTTCCGACTTAACCTGCAAAGCCCTATCAGAAGAGGGCTGGTAGAAATGAGGGGAGTAGCTTACGTTAATGGCAAAGAAGCTTGTGAAGCTACCATGCTGGCTCAAGTAGTCAGAGACAGAGTGAAAAAAGAAATTGTAGAAAAAGTACAAGCATAAGTATGAGCGCACTAAGCTATATCCACCCGGATGCGAAAATTGGGGCCAATGTAGAAATAGGACCTTTTACCTCTATCGCAGCAGATGTTGTTATTGGCGAAGGTTCATGGATTGGTCCAAACGTGACCATAATGGATGGAGCCAGAATTGGCAAAAACTGCAGGATTTTTCCCGGTGCTGTTATTTCTGCCATTCCGCAGGATCTCAAATTTGAAGGCGAAACTACCACTACCGAAATTGGCGACAATACCACCATCCGTGAATGTTGTACCCTCAACCGGGGAACCAAAGACAAATTCACTACCCGTGTAGGGAAGAACTGTTTGCTGATGGCCTATGTGCATCTTGCACATGATGTAATAGTGGGCGACAATTGCATTATTGCCAACTCGGCCAATATCGCAGGCCACGTCCAAATAGAAGATTGGGTAGTAATAGAAGGTGTAGTAGCCATTCAGCAGTTTATAATTGTTGGCCAGCATTCGTTTATAGCGGGTGGATCTCTTGTAAGAAAAAATGTACCTCCTTTTGTGAAAGCCGCGCGCGAACCTCTCAGCTATGCAGGAGTGAATACTGTAGGTTTAAGAAGAAGAGGATTCGAAAATGAAGTAATCGCGCATATCGAAGATGTATATCGAATGATTTATGTACACAACAACAATATGAGCAGGGCCATTCATGCCGCCGAACTTGAACTGCCCAATACTCCGGAGAAAGAAACTGTACTCGAATTTATCAGAATGTCTGACAAAGGAATTATCAGAGGCCCGCAAGGACTCTAACACATTAGATTTTGAGTTTTTTTCATAATAAGTCTGGTAAGAATTATTTTTATTTTGAAAAATCAATATTCAATAATTCGTTTTTCAATTGCCGCGAATGGATATAAAACTAGAGCAGATAGGAAAAAAATTTAACCGCGACTGGATTTTTCGCAACATCAATCTGGAATTTAAATCCAACGAGAGAGTTGCCATTTTAGGAGGGAATGGTTCCGGGAAATCTACTTTGCTTCAAATAATTTCAGGATATCTTACTCCATCTGAAGGCTCAATCACATGGCAACACCAACAAAGTGAACTGAACATCGATCAGGTATTTCAGTATGTAAGTTTATGTACTCCTTACATGACACTAATCGAAGAATTCACTTTGGTCGAAAATCTTAATTTCTTTCTTCGGTTTAAAAAACTCAGGCGTGACTTATCCAGAGAAGAGTTCATTGCAAAAACCGGTTTGGATAATGCCGCTCAAAAAGAAATTAGATTTTACAGCAGTGGAATGAAACAAAGACTCAAACTAGCACTTGCCATTCTTGCTGATACTCCTTTGCTTTTGTTGGATGAGCCCACATCGCATCTTGATCAGAATGCAATTACCTGGTTCAATAACTTGCTCGGAAATAATATGGAAAATCGAATTCTATTTGTAGCGTCCAACTCTGCAGCCAGTGAAACGCAATTATGCGACAGAAAAATTGAGGTCGAACAATTTAAATAATTACAAGTGCTTTAGAAATTCTACATTCCTTTTAAGAATAATCAATTCTGATGACCCGGTCGCAATAAGTCGTTGACTGTTTTTACAGGATTAAAAGTAGATACAGGCACTTCAACAAAAATGGTATTCCACAAAGCCATGGCACCATTCCACAATCCGGGTAACTCCAAAGCCTTAATTACCTGACCATCCTGAAATTTTTCAGAAATAAATCCTGTTGAGTAATCTATGTATCGGCTTAGATCGTGGTTCACTCCTTTGCGGTTTTTAATTGAACAAACAATATCCACAGGATTGAAGTGAGTAGCACTACCCAGAATTTTCGCCTGAATCGTATCATGAATATCTACCTGGCTTCTCTCTACTATTTGCTTGCTAATATGCCCATCGGTCATTCTTACCCAGAATGGGCCACCACCAGGCTCGCCTTCGTTTCGCACCATTCCACATATCCTCAATGGTCTTTCGAGCCGGTCGATGGCATATTTTTTCAACTCAGGCTTGCTCATGCCCAACGGTAATCCGGGTTGAAACCAAAGTTGTATAAATTCCAATGCATTCTCTAAAGAGTCTGTTTGTTCTTCTTCAATTGCAGCCAAAAGATCATTTATTTCCTGCTCAAGATTTAACATTAAGCCTCCAATAATTTTTTTATAAAAAGTAGTATCAGCTCTGTTGCGATCTGTGGTGACATTATCAATATTCTTAATAAAAATAATATCTGCCTCAAGATCCTGAAGATTATAAATCAAGGCTCCGTGACCAGCAGGTCTGAATATAAGATTGCCGTCATGGTCTCTTACCGGTTTGTCTTCCTTTGAAAGTGCAAGGGTATCAGTAGAATCTGATTGGACACTATATTCTATTTCAAATTCCTGATAGGGAAAACCATTGGTCTTCTCAAGCAAAAACTCTTTCACTCTTTCAAGGTGCTGTGGGGCAATGGTAAAATGCAATTTACATTTCCCATCATCCATCCTGGCATATTCGATGGCTTCATGGAGATGTTCCTCAAAAGCCGTACGCACATGGTTCTCGTATTGATGGAAAATTACCATCCCCTTTAATTGTGCGTCATAATGAAGCCCGTCAGGATCAAGAATGAAGTTAAATATTTTCTCCCAGTCATTTTCTTTGATAATGTCGTCCAAAGACAAACCCTGTTCAGAAATTTTCGTTCTGAGTTCATCTATAAAAGGAAAGTGGTGAAAGTTCAGAATAAATTCTTCTGTCAGATCGCTTATCACTTCTGAGGAATAATTGTGAAGGTGCTTGAACATTCTGCTGGCTGCTCCGGAGGCTGGAACAAACTTCACCATCGTTTTGCTTTTCAGCTCATTTTCATAAAGACTCAACAGGCGATGGCAATCCGCAGGGCTCAACACCACAATACCATCAGCCTCGGTGCAAGGCCGCTCCAGATGAACAGACCTTGTTTCATGGATGAATTTATTGATCTGATCTGCGATCTGAGCACTTGTTATTCCTCTGCGGCTGAATTCTATTTCGTCCTGATCCGTAAATTCCATATCTTTCATATCCTGCCTTTTTAGCATGGAGTGCAAAAATGCACATTTAACTGAGATTATGCCCTGGAAATTCTTCGGAAGACAAAAAAAAGTTTCATATCCATACATCAGCTCATTCTACCAGATACGGAGTACCAGGTTGTATTGACGGCTCTGATCGGGACAAAAGAAATAACATCTGCCACTGATCATGAACTATCACTCTTAAGACGGCATTCCACCCTATATCATTTCACCAAACGCTACCGTAAGCGCTCACCCTGCGGGGTGCTATACCAATTCGAACTTGAACAATTGACCTGTAATGGTTTCGGTATAAAAAAGAAAAGCCGCCTCCTTTCAACAACGTATTGTCTCAAGAGAAGCGGCACTCCACCCTATATTTTTATTGGATGTATTTTTCTGTATTCAGCAGGAAAAACGATCCACTATCTTTCAGTTTACTTTATTAGCTCACATATATATCGCGTGTCTGCGAAAAAAAAGAAAAACCGCCTCATTTCAATAACGAATTATTTTCTCTGAGGCGGCCCTCCACCCTATATCTTTATTGGATGCACTTTCCCATATTAATCAGGAAAAACGATCCACCATTTTTCAGTTTATGTTTTTTAATTTATGCCTGTATCGCGTGTCTGCGAAAAAAAAGAAAAACCGCCTCATTTCAATAACGAATTATATTCCTTGAGGCGGCCCTCCACCCTATATCTTTATTGGATGTACTTTCCTGTATTCCTTAGGAAAAACGATCCACCTTTTTTCAGTTTATGTTGTTTAACTTTTGCTTCTATCGTGTGTCTGCGAAAAAAAGAAAAACCGCCTCATTTCAATAACGAATTATATTCTCTGAGGCGGCCCTCCACCCTATATCTTTATTGGATGTACTTTCCTGTATTCAGCAGGAAAAACGATCCACCATTTTTCAGTTTATGCTATTTAATTTATGCCTGTATCGCGTGTCTGCGAAAAAAAAAGAAAAACCGCCTCATTTCAATAACGAATTATATTCCCTGAGGCGGCCCTCCACCCTATATCTTTATTGGATGTACTTTCCTATATTCATCAGGAAAAACGATCCAACGATTCTCTGTGTGAATTGATTAATACTCTTACTAAAAAGTTGAGATTGAGACTTGCACATTAAGCCATAAGACCATTAGAATCTAACATTTAGATTTGACCTTTTTTATTAAAAAAAATTTATTGAATAATGTGCAGAAACTACCAATTTTATCAATTGGCTGGATTAGGGTAAGTTTCTTTCGAAAAAAAAGAAAAACCGCCTCGCTTAGGTAATAAATTACCCTTGTGGAGGCGGCCCTCCACCCTATATCCATCAATGTGGGCGCACTTTCCCTGTCAGGAAGGCCGATCCACTAATTCTTTGAGTTGTATGTATACAATATTGCAATTGTCTCTGACGCGCACTACCAGATTGGGCAGGGCATCGAGATTGCGCAGATTTTTACTGTCTTGTTCGATTTGAATAATGTCTACTTCCATCTCTTTAATGCCGAGCATGGACACAGAACTTTTGGCTTTATGGGCCAAAGGATGCAGCGAAAGGAGTTCGTTCTTGCGAACGCATTCTTCCATTTCCCTTACATATTCCGGGACTTGTTTTAGAAATAAACTAATCAGGTTGTTGATCATCTCCCGGTTTCCCTGGAAGACCTGATTCAGGTACGATAAATCATACCTCAATGACGAGGACTGGAGTTCCATAAAATTTGTTTTTCAGTTAGGTTGGTTGATGATTTGTACCCTTGTGCTTCGATAAAGGTTACATATTTTTGAATTTAAATTTTATTAAGCTGGTTTTGAGTATCTGCCGAATTAATCTTCTACCTTCGGCGCGGTCAAATTGACAATACTACTTATACTTCATGAAAAAAATACTTGTTACAGGCGGAGCAGGTTTTATTGGATCGCATACAGTGATTGAACTCCTGAAGTCCGGGTTTGAGCCTGTGATCATGGATGATTTCTCTAATTCAGATGTGCGGGCATTAGAAGGTCTGCAAAAGATTTGCGAGCGAAATCTGATTGTTTACCAATTAGATTGTACTGTAGAGGAGAATCTTCGCAAGGTATTTTCAGAACAGCTTCCCATTGGTGTAATACACTTTGCGGCTTATAAAGCGGTGGGTGAATCGGTTGAAAATCCATTGAAGTACTACCACAACAACCTGGCATCCATGGTGCAATTGTTGAAAGTAATGGGCACTTTTGGGGTGAACCAGCTCGTGTTTAGCAGCAGTTGTACTGTTTACGGACAACCGGATGTGTTGCCGGTTATTGAGGATACGCCAGAGAGGTTTGCCGAGTCGCCTTATGGCTACACCAAGCAGGTTTGCGAAAGAATTATGCGTGACTATTGCTCGGCCAATCCAAACTTCAACTGTGCTTTACTGCGGTACTTTAATCCTATCGGGGCGCATCATTCCGGTGAAATTGGTGAGCTGCCTTATGGAGTTCCCAATAATCTTGTTCCTTATATTACACAGACTGCTGCTGGCATAAGAAGTGAACTCACCATTTTTGGAAGTGATTACAATACGCCTGACGGAACATGTGTGCGCGATTTTATACACGTGACAGATCTGGCCAAAGCGCATGTAAAGGCTCTTGGCTGGCTGGAAAATCAAAACGGCATCTGCGAAGCGTTTAATATTGGCCAGGGAGTTGGCAACTCGGTTCTGGAAGTGGTGAAATCCTTTGAAAAGGTTTCGGGACTTTCACTGAATTATAAAATCGGAGACCGCCGTCCGGGCGATATTGAAAAAATTTATGCCGATACATCAAAGGCCAATAGGGTATTAAAATGGAAAACCGAACTTTCGCTGGAACAAGCCCTTACCGATGCGTGGAGATGGCAAAATAAACTGGATGATAGCGCTAAGAAATAAACACCAAAGCTGTCATTGATATCAAGGATTATTCGAAAATCAAATCGCAGGTTGATCCAAAGGTTTTCAAAACCAGATCAGATATAGAGTTTATTTGAAATAATAATCCAATTGACCAATACACCCAAACAAAATCCTGCGTAAACCTGCGCATGTGTATGTGCTTCGAGTTTTAATCTGGAATAAGCAGTTAGTCCGGCCATCACTATAGCCAACATTGGCCAAACCTGATCGAGATTGGGATGGATTGTATTCATACCTATGAGGGTCCCGAAAATGCCGCCTTGTGCAAGCATGTGAACGGATATTTTCCAAAAAGTATTGATGGCCATCGATAGAATAAGCGAGCAGATGACCGAAAGGAAAAAACTAAAGACGGTTTCGGGAAGAAAAGTTCCTTTCCATCTCAATATCGAATAAGATAGTATATAATAAAATATAACGAGCATATAAGGTCCGAACCTTTCTTTGCGGTTGCGCAGGTCGATACTGCTGAGCATACCGTGGCGAATCATGATCAACATGCTGATGGCCGGAGCAAGAATATTAATACCCAAAAGCAAAAAAACAAACCTGTCGGCTTCAATGGGAGCTATATAGTACGGATCTACCTTTCTTACTGTTATATATATCACCAACGGCATCCAAAGGGGATGGAAGATGATGGAGAGCACCTTGGCAAATTGGATAATGATTTTTTCCGTGTCCAGGGATATCATAATTCTTTGCGCAAACGTGCTACGGCGATACCCAATTGTTCACGGTACTTGGCCACTGTTCTGCGGGCTATGTTATAACCCTTTTCATTCAGTAGCTTTCCGAGCTTATCATCTGTAAGTGGTTTGCGCTTGTTTTCCGCTTCAATTGCATCTTTAAGAATTTGCTTTACTTCTCTCGAAGAAACTTCTTCTCCTTCATCGGTAGACAAGCTTTCGCTGAAAAAATACTTCAGCAGGTACGTACCATAGGGCGTTTGAATATACTTGCTATTCGCTACGCGACTAATAGTACTGATATCCATACTCACCATATCGGCAATATCTTTCAAAATCATCGGCTTCAATCTTGTCTCATCACCGCTGAGAAAAAATTCTCTCTGGTAATTTACAATGGCTTCCATACAATAAAGCAAAGTCTCGTTTCGCTGCTTAATCGCATCTATGAACCAACGGGCCGAATCTATTTTCTGTTTCACAAACATCATGGCTTCCTTTTCCTTGGTATCTTTGGATTTGGATTTGACGTAGTGATTCATCATCTCTTTATACTCTCTGCTGATCTTAAGTTCAGGAGCATTGCGACCATTAAGGGTTAGCCTGAGTTCGTCATTCTCCACTACCAATAAAAAATCAGGGGTCACATGCTGAACCGTTCTCGACGATTCAACCATACTGTTTCCCGGCTTTGGATTCAGATGGAGAATATGATCTATGGCAGGCTTAAGAGCATCGTTATCTATTTCAAGACGTTTGGCTATTTTTTCGTAATGTTTTCTGGTAAACTCATCAAAAAATTTGGTGAGGATGAGTTCCGCCATTTCAATTTCTTCATCTCTGTCTTCTGCCTTTCTGATTTGAATAAGAAGACATTCTCTCAAATCCCGCGCGCCCACACCGGGAGGATCCAGTTCCTGAATGGATTTTAGCACAACTTCAAGCTCGGCCACAGAGGTGGAGATATTCATTGAAAAGGCCAGATCATTTACAATGGCCGGAAGCTCGCGTCTGAGGTATCCATTTTCATCGAGATTACCAATAAGGTACTCAGCCAATAAGGCTTCGTTTTCATCGAGATCGCTCATGCTAATCTGATCATAGAGAAGATCTTGAAAAGTACGGCCTGCCCCTAGTGGCGAGTTGCGCTCTTCATCATCTGCACTGTGATTATTGGTGTATAGCTTATAATCGGGAATGTCGTCGGCATCGAAATAATCGGTGATGTCTACATCGTTTTCTGTATCTGAAGTATTCTCATCGCCCTCCTGTTCAATCTCTTCGTCCTGATTGTTTTTGTCGTCCTCTTCCTGATCCGAGCCTTCTTCAAGCGCAGGATTAACCTCCAGCTCGTCTTTGATGCGTTGATCCAACTCCATGGTAGGAATCTGGAGCATCTTCATCAATTGAATCTGCTGAGGCGAAAGTTTTTGCGAAAGTTTCTGTTGTAATGATTGCTTTAACATAGCGCTTCAAAAATAGGCAGGCACGGTGAAATTTCATCAGCAATTTTATCCGAATGAAAAATTACACTTATCAGAGCGCCAAAATGGGTTGGATTTGTCAATTTCAGAAAATCAGAATTCGGCATTCATGGGCGTACGTGGGAATGGAATTACATCTCTGATATTCTGCATTCCGGTAACGTACATAATAAGTCGTTCAAAACCAAGTCCGAAACCTGCATGAACGCAAGTTCCAAATTTCCGGGTCTCCAAATACCACCAGATACTTTCTTCGGGAATATTAGATTGTCTGCACTTCTCCAGCAAAACATCGTAGCGCTCTTCACGCTGGCTTCCTCCAATAATTTCACCGATTCCCGGAACCAGAATGTCCATGGCAGCCACTGTTTTGCCGTCCTCATTCAGACGCATATAAAATGCTTTGATCGCGGCAGGATAGCCTGTTATAATAACTGGTCTCTGAAAATGCTTTTCTACGAGATATCGCTCGTGCTCGCTCTGTAAGTCAATTCCCCACTCAATCGGGAATTTGAATTTCTTTTTCTTGTAATGACTGGAATTCAATAAAATATCAATGGCTTCAGTATAGCTGATTCGTTCAAACTGATTGTTTACCACAAATTCCAATCTGGAAATCAAAGGCATAACTTGTCTGTCTTCTACAGGTTTGAGCTTGTCCTCGTTTATTTCTCTTTCCTGTAAAAACTCCAAATCCTCGCGGCCATGCTCCAGTGCATAGGCTATGCAATATCTCAAAAATTCTTCGGCGAGGTCCTGATTGGCCACAATGTCATTGAATGCCACTTCCGGTTCAATCATCCAGAATTCTGCAAGGTGCCTGCTGGTATTGGAGTTTTCAGCCCTGAAGGTTGGGCCGAAAGTGTACACTTTTCCAAGCGCCAGTGCTGCAAGTTCTGCCTCAAGTTGGCCACTCACAGTAAGATGAGTGCTTTTGCCAAAAAAATCTTTGGAGTTGTCCACTTTACCCGATTCATCTCTGGGTAAATTTTCAATATCCATGTTGGTTACCCTGAACATTTCGCCTGCTCCTTCGGCATCACTTCCGGTAATGATCGGAGCGTGCAGGTAGAAGAATCCCTTGTCGTTGAAGTATTTGTGTATGGCAAATGCCAGATGATGCCTCAGGCGAAAAACAGATCCGAAAGTATTGGTGCGGAAACGAAGATGCGCCTTTTCACGAAGAAACTCAAGGGTGTGGCGCTTCATCTGAATGGGAAATTCATTGGGATCGCAATCTCCAAGAATTTCAATTGAATTGCACTTCAATTCAATATCCTGTCCCTTACCTTGTGAGTTTTCAAGAATTCCGGTGCATGAAATGGATGTGCCGGTATTGATACGCTTCAAATCAGCTTCGGATAAGTCATCCTTATTGATCACTACCTGCATAGTTTTGATACATGAACCGTCGCTCACGGTAATAAACTGATCGTTTCTGAAGGTACGCACCCAACCTTTAATGGTCACAGAAGTGCCAATTGGCTTGGTTAAAAACAGGTTTTTGATTTCAATATGTCCGGACATAAAACTACTTTTTGGGAGTGCAAAAGTAAGTCCTCCGACCCATCGCCATAGCATTGAAAATGAAAGGTTGGAATTTAACCTGGGTATGCGGGCTGCTAATTTGAAAAAAATCTGGCGATTAAAACAATTATACAGATGTGCCCTACCCTGGCACCGACACCGACATTCGTTTTGGGTTATTAAGCTCGTCCGATTCCACTATGCCATCTCTCATGCGCACTATTCTATGTGCATATCGCGCAATGTCTTCTTCGTGGGTAACCAGTATTATGGTGTTGCCTTTGTCGTGAATGTCCTGAAAAAGAGCCATAATTTCGTAACTGGTCTTGGAGTCCAGGTTACCGGTTGGCTCATCTGCCAGGATGATAGAAGGCTTATTCACCAGGGCCCTGGCCACTGCTACACGCTGCCTTTGGCCTCCTGACAGCTCATTGGGTTTGTGTTTCATTCTATCGGCCAAACCTACCTGAGTGAGTGCTTCAGTGGCTCTTGCATTTCTTACTTCTTTTGAAATACCGGCGTAGATCAATGGCAATCCGACATTTTCAAGTGCCGAATATCTGGGCAAAAGATTGAACGTCTGAAAAACGAATCCTATTTCCTTGTTGCGAATTAAAGCCAGTTCATTGTCTGATAAACCCGAAACATCCGGGCCATTGAGATAATAGCTGCCGGATGTAGGAGTATCCAGGCATCCAATGATGTTCATGATGGTGCTCTTTCCTGATCCGGAGGGGCCCATCAGTGCTACGTACTCATTCTTATCAATAGTCAGGTTCACGCCGTTCAGTGCCTTAACCACTTCGTTACCAATTTTATAAAACTTGGTCAGCCCCTCGATTCTGATAATGTTTGCCATCAGGGCAAAGCTAGGTATTTACCGCCGTGATTGTGGCTCCACTCATAAAGTGATGAAGCCACATATAAGCCCGTTCAGCGACCATTGACTATTTTTTTATGGAATAATACTTATATTTGTATCTCTTTACCAGAAAACGGATTAGCCTTTAACCAAAATGAACTTTTTATCAATTAAATATTGGTTTTTAACCCTTTGTCTATTTGCAGGATCGATTGTTAAGCTAAATTGTCAGGTTGTAATTGATAACAGCGTTGATGCTGCCGCGGGAGTCCAGACTATTCTGGTTGGAAATGGCGTAACCGCTTCTAACATTACTTTTCAGGGAAATAATGCTCAGGTTGGCTCTTTTACCTGCGGTGGAAGTTGCAATCTCGGACTGACCAGCGGATTGGTACTCGGTTCGGGAAACGTGGATCAGGTTCCGGGAAATGATTCTAACAGTTCAACACTCACTCCGGCTTCCGGAACTTCGGTTAATGACAATGATCTTGACCTGATAGTAGGATCTGTAGGCTTTAATGATGCAGCGATCATAGAATTTGACTTTGTTCCAACCGGGGATAGTCTGATGTTCAACTTTGTTTTCGGCTCGGAAGAATATCCTGAGTTTGTATTTGCCGGTTATAATGATGGTTTTGGATTTTTCTTAAGCGGTCCCGGAATATCGGGCCCCTATGCAAACAATGCAGAAAATATTGCACTCGTGCCCGGTACAGGAATTCCGGTTACCATTGACAATGTAAATTCCTCTACCAATTCTGCTTATTTTATAGATAACTCGAACAACTTCGACCCCAATACAGTGGAGTGCAATGGTTTTACAACTGTACTTACCGCTTTTTCGCAGGTACAATGTGGCGAGACCTATCACATCAAACTTGCCATTGGTGATGCCGGCGACGATCAATATGATTCTTTCGTATTTCTTCAGGCCAACAGTTTCCAAAGCAATGAGGTGCACCTTGATTTAGTGCTACCTGCTATCGGCCCTGTGGGTGGCATTTATGAAGGATGCCTTAATGCTGAATTAATTTTTTCGAGACCGGAAGGCCAAAACAGTTCAGTCACTTACGATCTTGAATACACAGGAACAGCCACCAATTCGATAGATATTACCCAACTCCCCTCTCAAGTTACATTTGCCGCCCAGCAAAGCGAAGTGATTATGGAGGTTTTCGCCACTCAGGATAATTTAACTGAGGTCCAGGAAAACCTGATTGTTACTGCAATAGGAATTCCCGGGTGCAGCGGTACTCAAAGCATTAGCGCTAGTTTAATTATAGCAGATATTCCTGTACTCGTAGTAACAGATCCTTCAGCACTCATCAATTGCGGTCAGGAAGCTGTTCTTACTCCAACAATTTCAGGGGGCCTTGGTGAATATACTATTGACTGGGGTGGAGGCATAATCGGCAATTCTATTACTGTTTCCCCGCCCGTTTCGACCACATATCCCTTTACCGTTTCAGATATTTGCGGGGTGGCAAGTGTAGACGGAATAGCTTCTGTTGATTTTATCGTAAATCCGCCATTGAGTGTCGAAATTGGTCCTGACCAAAGTCTTACCTGCCTAGATGCAATTGAATCCATACCTGATGTAAATGGCGGATATGGCACTTATACTTACTATTGGGAATTTGAGGGAAGCTTCATTTCAGATGATCAGGTTCTCAATTACGTTAACCCCAATAGTGACGGGCAAGTTACCGTTCAAGTCACGGATGAGTGTGGTATTACAGCGGAAGATGCTTTCAATGTGGTGTATCCTGTTGTAGATGTTAGTCTTGATTTGGGTGATGATTATGCTGTGACATGCATTGATGAAACCACGTTGATTCCTGTTGTTGACGGGGGGATTGGCACCTATACTTATTCCTGGAGCCTGCAAGGTGGTGGCGCTCTTGGTGCGACATCCACACTGGATTTTCAGACTTCATCCAATGCCACAGTTGTTCTTGAAGTAACGGATCAGTGCGGAAATTCTAGCACAGATCAGGTGCAATTCACGATGCAACAGGCTTCAGTAAATTCTGATATCGGTCCTGATCTGACGGTTACTTGTCTTGATGTGAGCTCTGTAGATGCCACTGTAAACGGCGCAATCGGAAACGTTACTTACTCATGGCTTTTCGAAGGAAGCCCGGTGGGCAATACACAAAGTATCGATTTTCAAGCTCCTGAAAACGGTACTTTACAAATGATTGCCACTGACGAATGTGGAAATGTGACCATCTCCCAGATAGATGTCGTTATTCCACCAGTGCCGATCAATGTAGATGCAGGCGATGATCTGGTTGCAACTTGTCTTGATGTAAATGATCTTTCGGCTTTGGCCAATGGCGGGGTAGGTACTTATTCTTATAGCTGGGTTTCTCCGAATGGCGGTTTTTCAAATAATCAGAATTCTTCTATTCAGGTTTCGGCTGACAGCGAAATTACGGTTACAGTAACTGACCAATGCGGCAATACCTCTTCAGATATTTTGGAAATTACCGTTCCTGCTGTGCCTGTGCTGGTTGATGCCGGCATTGATCAGGTTGCCACTTGTCTTGACATCAACGACGTAGCTGGCTCGGCAAGCGGAGGTATAGGTAGTTATACATACACCTGGAGTGATGGCAATGGCGCTACCTGGCCAGATCCTGCATTTGATGTGCAGGTTCAATCTACCACTAGCTTCACACTTACTATAGTCGATGAATGTGGAAATACCGACACTGACGAGATGGTTATCAATTTGCCTCCCGTGCCTGTTGAAGTTCTGGCCAACGCGGATACTACGCTTTGCATCGGAGACAGCTTGCGGCTCGATGCTCTGGCAAGCGGAGGTGTGGGCAATATCACTTATCGCTGGGAGCCCAATCAAGTGGTTGGACCAACCTACATAACTTATCCGGAGGCAAGCGGAACCTATACAGTTACTGCCCGCGATGAGTGCGGTAATTCTGCTGACGAAAGTGTTTTTGTTGAGGTAGTAAATGTCCAACCCGGATTTACCTTCGAATACATTGGCGATTTTGGAGTGCAACTGACCAATCAATCGCTGCAGGCCGATACCTATATCTGGACATTTCCCGACAGCTCAATGTCTACAGAGGTAGATCCATACCACAGCTTTACGGATTACGAACCGTGGGAGGTTACCATTACTGCCATTGCCAATGATGGTTGCAGGCGTTCTTATACTGAAATCCTTTATCCCAACGCCGATATTTATGTTCCCAATTGTATTACGCCCGATGGTGATGGGATTAATGATATGTTTTTTGCCAAAGGTCATGATCTGAAGTCTTATAAGATTCAAATATTTGACCGATGGGGAAATGAATTGTTCTCCAGCAACAACATAGAACAGCCGTGGGATGGCTCGTATGAAAATGTCAATTATTATGTTGCCGACGGTACATTTACCTACCAGATTCTCGCTGAAGGAATCAGGGGTAACCTGATTGAAAAAACCGGCTTTGTTATAATAATTCGATAACCAGACAACCAGTTTTGTTATTTTCGCATCATCTTACAAATTAGATTTTCACATGATTAGTACTAAATACCATTTAACGAGCCTTATTGTCTTTGTCTTAATTTCATGCGGCATTCAAGCTCAGGTTGCAGTTCAGACCGTTACTCCCCAACAGGCGGTGGAAATTCTTGTTGGAAGTGGTGTGCAATACAGCAATGTCGGTTATACAGGTGATTCACTTCAGTTGGGCTCATTTACCGGGGGAACTGGAAATTTCGAAATTCCATCCGGAATAGTTCTTTCCAGTGAAGCTGCGGATCAAATTGAAATAGGTGCTCCTTTTACCCAACTCACCGCTCAGGTTTCGGGCAATGATGACTTGCTGACCATTGCCAACTCGGTTCCTCCACTTATCGGACAGAGTTTTTCGGTGAGCAGTGCTAATGATGTATGTATTCTTGAATTTGATTTCATTCCGAATGGAGACTCTCTTATTTTCGAATATATTTTCGGATCAGATGAGTATCTTACCTGGGTAAACAGCTCGTTCAATGATGTTTTTGCATTCTTCATTGCAGGTCCTGGTATTACCGGCCCATTCGCTGCGCCAGTTGGTTTCCCCGATGGTTCGGCCAATATTGCCTTTATACCCGACACTGATCCGCAAATTCCTATAACCATTAGCTCTGTCAATAATGTATTAAACAGTACTTATTATATCGACAACCCTGGCCAGGTGGATATTGCCCTAAATGGTTATACCATCACCATGCAAGCTTATGCACCGGTAATTTGCGGTCAAACCTACCACATTCGCCTCGCTATCGCAGATGGTTCTGATACAGCTTTAAAATCTGTAGTGGCATTTCAGGAAGATAGCTTCAGTTCTAATGGAGCTGTGAATGTTACCATTACCAATCCTCCTATTCCCAACTGGCCGAACAACACACTTGTTGAGGACTGCGTATTCGGTGGATTTCAGGTTTTCCAAAGTGACATTTCCACTGCCGATACACTCACTGTCACATACGGCGGAACCGCCATCAATGGTGTAGATTATGAGCTTTTATCCAATACCATTATTGTTCCGGTAGGAGAGTCTTCCAGCACCGTATTGATCAATCCAATTCTGGATAATCTGGTTGAAGGTGACGAAACAATTACCATTACTTTCACTTTCGTCAATGGTTGCGATCAGATTGACACTGCATTTGCCGAAGTAATTTTATTGGATGAGACACCTGTTACTCTTCAACTTAACAATACCTTCTGTGTTTGTCCGGGTGATCCGAATGAAGTGATGGTGAATGTTCTTACCGGAATTGAACCTTATCAATATGTATGGTCCGATTTCTCAAACCAAAGTTCACTTCAGTTGAATCCCGGAGAAGGCGGTACTTATAGTGTGGTAGTAACCGATTACTGCAACAATACCAGCGCAGCAGAAGTACTTGCCATAGATTGTAACGAATACCAGATAGATATCGAAACGGCAGACGCACCACCCGGATTTCCAGCAAATACGGTTATGGAAGGTTGTGTCAACGGTGAATTTGTGGTTTCAGAAAACAATCTTGGCGAAGCCAATACATTCAATATTGTCATCAGCGGAACTGCCACCAACGGAACGGATTATACCACCATTACAAGCAGCTATACTATTCCGGTTGGAGAAGCATCCGTGTCAATACCAATTGTTCCCCTTACCGATGATCTGGCTGAAGGCAACGAGACCATCACCATTACCATTAATTATGTGAACGCATGTGGCGACAATGCAGTGGCTACTTCTACCATGACCATTGCGCAATACACGGCTATGTCAGTTTCTATCGCCGATCAAACCATTTGTCAGGATGAAACTGTGACCGTGAATGGACAGCCCACAGGTGGTGTGGCTCCATACGAGTACACTTGGACTGGTGGAACTTCTCAGTCGTCTTTGAGTATTAGTGATTATGGAAGTTATACCGTTACCGTTACAGATTTCTGCGATGGAAGTGTTTCTGAATCCTTTGAAATTAATTCTCCACCTGTGCTCACTTCCACCTTGGCGGAGAGTGTATTTGTTTGTCCGGACGCAATCGAAAACGTAAACGTTACTGCGGCGGGCGGACAAGCACCTTATTCTTATGCCTGGTCTAACGGTAGTACAAACGCCTCAACCAATGTGGATACAGAAGATGCCGGAACGGTAACTGTTGTAGTAACTGACGATTGTGGCGTAACTGTTCAGGATCAGATTGTGGTGAACATACCCACTCCGCTTATTGCTGCACCTCCTGTTGAATTGTGCCTCGATCTGAGCATCAGCAATGTATTCTCAGGTGGTACGGAACCTTATGTCCTGATCTACGACGAGGATTCGGTTTCTGTAAGCAGCACATACACTGTTACAGTGCTTGAACCTGGTTTCCACGAGGTCTTTGTGCAGGACGCCTGCGGTGAGACAGCTTTATTCGGTGTTTATGGCGTAGTTTGCAATACGATTATTCCGAATATTATTACCCCTAATGGAGATAGCCTGAATGATGTATTTCAAATATCTTCTATAGAAAGATTCCCGAATTCAACTGTAATGATATTCAACAGATGGGGAAATCTGGTATTTGAATCCACCAACTACACCAACCTGAATGGATGGGATGCGGAAGGTCAATCGGATGGTGTGTACTTCTATATTTTCCAAAGATCAGACGGAGAGAAATTCGAAGGAAATATTCAGGTGGTGAGATAATACCAATTCCAAATATAATTTAACCCAAAGGGTAAATTATTTTGTGAATTGGTTATGCCGCTACTAAAAATAAATAGTACTATGAGGCGTAGCCGAAACCTGGCTTTGCCGGCAGGCAGGTTGGACTATATTATTTTTGTAAGTGGTATAACGAATCATCATACTTAAAAATACTAATAAAGGCCGGTTAATCCGGCCTTTATTGTTTTTGGGGGT
Source organism: Flavobacteriales bacterium (assembly GCA_031378885.1). Taxonomy (GTDB): domain Bacteria; phylum Bacteroidota; class Bacteroidia; order Flavobacteriales_D; family Sanyastnellaceae; genus JANNEQ01. Next base: position 7,521 of record JANNEQ010000179.1, on the reverse strand, counting down.
GGAAAATATGCATTCTGGTTGTGGTTGGATACACGATGCAATTTGGGTTGTGGGTGGGTAGATACGCGATGCGTCGCGTATCTACCTTTGGTTGTGGGTGGGTGGATATGCGATGCGTCGCATATCTACCTTTGGTTGTGGGTGGGTGGATACGCGATGCGTCGCGTATCTACCGCACAACAATATCAACCTTACCTTTTGTATCGGCGGCGCTGCCTTCGAAAGTGCCAACCATATGCAATGGATTTGTTTCCATAATCTGTGCGCGTACAAAACCTTCTGTAGGCCTTGTGCCCAATAGATCATATTTGAATTCCACATATTCTCCGCGGACAAATCCTTTGTCGAATTTCATTTTAAAACGCTTTTCAGGAAATCTGTTTCTATACGATACAAGCTCTCCATTTCCACTCAATTGGTTCTGTATCTGGGTTACATACAAATCGAAAACAGATACGTCGCCCAAATATTCTTTGTGTGCTGATTTTTCCACGAGAAAGGAACAAGCCCAAGTGCCCGCGAGATCGGGAATAGAAGGTGCGGGCTTTACCTGTACCCATATACTTATTGCACCTCCTATTACCGTAAGAATAAGCGCTGCAACAGACAATCTTTTGAGAAGTTGAATTCTGGTTATTTTCATTTTTTATTCGTGAGTTTAGCAATTGAACGTGTGCTAAAGTATTGAATTCAATTCATGTTGTAATGGTGAATGTGCGGATGCAAGTGAAATTGCGTAGAAATACGCAGTGAGCTATTTTCTGAATTATTACAGTTGAGGAATAGATCATAGACCTCATTAATTCCGATGGACTAACATTATTAGCTGATGAATTATTGATTGCTCTCCATAAGATCTTAGCCATAGTGCTAGTTGGTTACATGATTTCATGAAATGAGCTATACTTAAGTAAAGATAGGATCGAATGCAGAATGCGTAGAAATACTTATTTTATTTCTCAATACACTATGACTCGCCTATCCATGAAATATCTTGCAGGTAAACAATGAGCAAGTAATACCAATGTTCATTTTAACTTAGTCCAAAGACTAATTAAAATGTTACTGCAGTATATGCCGATTCGGTATAAAAAAGCGTCGTTGCCTATAAAACAAAAACAAAAGCCCGCCAAAGCGGGCCTTTGAAAAATTGCCAATACAACATTACGCGGCCAGTTGAAGCTTGTAGGCCTCCAGGTCTGTTTTGTATTGAACGATTGATGCGATAACCTGATCGAAAAATACCAACTCTGCATCTTTGAATCGTGTGGCTTGAAAACCATACGACTTTTCTTTGTCTTCCAGGGATTTCAAGTCCTGTTCTTTGTCATCGATCAGAGTTCCAAGTGAAATTTTATCAGGGCCATCAGGGCTTTCCTGGTACATTTCTCTCAATCCGATCAACTCAAATTGAACTTGCGTCATATCCTTCGGAATCGAATCAGAAACACCTTCGGCAAAATCGATTTGGCGTTCTATTGTGGTCTTTCTGAATTCGTACTCAGCCTTTAGCGTTACCATCTCTGCGATGGCAACATCTACTTCTGTTGTGGTTGTTAAACCGTTTAAATTTACACTCATTGTTTTTATGGTAAAAGAATAAAATTTGTGCTGACATCATTATCCGATTCTTTTGAAAATAGATTGCCATTAACTGATCATCCATTTTACACTACCGGTACTTTGAACCGTGTCAACATCGGTTCCGCGAATCAATTGTTCTGGTCCAAGGGAACCCCGGATCAGGCAGCAAGAAGCTGGTTCTTAAGCGTATTCAATTCTGTTATATAAACATCAATTGATTCCACTTTAACTCTCTGAAATTCGGTCAGAGCAATTTTGGTTCGAACAGCATTCGGGCTCTGACTGGCTTCCCGTGCCAACAGCCTCTGCTTCCTCTCCTGATAAACGCCAATACTTTGGTTGATGTTTACCAATTCTTCAGGAATGGTAGCGCTGGCGATGGATCGGTTCAACGCCGCAATGAGTTGATCGAGCTGCCCCAACGTTAGCGTTGTTGAAGATGGGCTTTCCTGGGCATTGGCCACCTGTCGCTCAAGTACGGTTTTCTTATAAAAATTCTCCGAACGAGCTTTGTCTGCAATTACAATGGCCGCTTCTACTTGCGCCACTGTGCTAAATTTACTTAAATCAAACATTTTCTTTAATTGTTTTTATTTATTAAAAAATATTCCTCTGGTACAATCCTCCCTTCCGGACGGAGTCGAATATTCAACTTTAGTTTGGTATTTGTGTTCGGAGAAAAAGAGTGATATGCATCTCATACTTTTCGACCCCTTGCACATTCTACTTTGCTATTGTTGTTTTCGCAATTGTCCTTTGACATCACAAATATTTTCACCAAAAACTTTCGATTTAACGCTAATTTTTCGGTTTCAGGGCCGCGGGTTTTTCTGGTGCATTGACAATGACAAAAACAACAACCGACTACTTTTCAGATACTTACCACTTCTGCGCAGCCCCAAATAATGGCTTGTTGTTGTCATTATCGGGGGCTTTTGGTAGTTTTTTCGAGTTGGTAACGAGCTTTGAATATGAATGACTTACAAAAATCACTTCTTATAATTCGTAATTTTAGACAAGATGAAAATGCGATAAAATGGTTTAATCCTAAAAAAATCGACATGATTTGAAGAGGTCATCCAATTTTTATCACCTTTTTTTGCGCGGGCCGAAAAATTTCACCCGATTCAAAACAAAAAAACATGGTCGGATAATGAATCAAGTAGATGTGCTGTTGGTGTACTATTATATAGGTATACTATATTATAGTATAATCTTGATAGTTATTGGTGCATTTCGGGGCAATCATAAAGGTTCGATCGAATCAATAACAATAAAGGGCAAATCAAAACACTTATGTAGACATTATCGAAATTCCAGAACAACTTTTTTCAACTCATACATTTAACGAAAGGCTGCCTTTCATCGCGACTCAATTTTTGAGGAAGATCGTTTAGTAAAGTCGGCTTCTGCCAACGAAAAACCGGAAAGCTGGTCGTTTCAATTTCAACCCTTCATTTTCAGAAATTTTTTATTCATCAACAATTCGTTGGATAATTCTGTCAGCCGGATTTTGAGTTTGTGCTGGGCCAGTAAACCTACATTCTCAAGTTGTTGTTCTTGCAACGATAATCTGTCTTTCACCCATTCGTATTGTATGGGCGACAACCTTCCAGGATTCTTTTGCATATATTGCCAATAAGCCAATGCCTTTGTCCCTGTTTTATATGCCTTCTGCATTTGCATGAGTTCATTCCTTTTGGATCTCATCAGCCCGAGAATTTGCTGATTCCGCTTTTCAAGTTCCGCTTTGGCAATCTGAAGTTCCGCAGTATTTGAATAAAAATTTGCATTGACTTCCTTTTCCTTGTTATTGACCAGTTCTTTGATTTTCATAACGTCAACCAAAGCCCAACCGATCAGCTTGCGATGCTTATTTTCGATCAAGCCTATCAGAGATCGGTTCAATCCGAGAAAGTTAGCCAATTCTGATTGACTGATGTTCAGTTTTTGTCTAAGGGTAGGTAATCCAAACATTTTTTTATTGTTTAAATTAAGGCATCAAGCTTTTGGAAGCTAACTTTTGTAGCGGATATTTTGTAGCGCAAATTTGCGCTACAAAATATCCGCTACAAAAATGAAGACAAAAAGATAAGTCCCGCGAAAAAAATCCAAAAAATTTTGCCTTTGAATTTCGCTCAGCGATTTACTCGTTCCACAAGAAGTTCGTGGTAATCGCGGTGTAAAATCTTGCTTTTCAACCAACTGAGAAAAGAAACGGCTTGAATATCCTCTCGTTTATCGGGCGCACTCTTCAAAACAGCCTGAATTTCTGACAGAAAAGATGGATTATTGACAATGTGTCGGTCTGCAATCAATTTTGCCGTAAACTTTAAAAACGCAGGGGTGAGATAATGTAAAGGTTGTTTCATCAATCGTGCATGAACTTTTTTGATCCTTCGCAAAGTGGAAAGGGCAATGTCTTTATTGCCCAATTCGTACTGAACGATCATTTCTATGAGATTTTTCTTTAAAATCCATTCCCCGCCTTTGCTGGACTGCAATTCTTCGTCGCCGGGCAATTGGTAAAGCATATTGTTGGATTCTTTGAATTGTTTGGCATTGAAATAATAGACAGCAAGATTGAGTACCATGTTCTGGTGTTCTGAAGGATCTAACCGGGCAACTTTCCCTTTCAAAGCTTTTTCAATTTGTATAATGGCGGAAATATTGTCGCCGGAATAGCTGGCTATTCCAGCGCGCAAAGAAATGAAACGTTGTAAATGTCCTACGGCTACCGATTTGTCCTGCTGCATCAATATTTCCATCTGTCCGATCAGTGCTTGTGCTTCTTTGAACTTGAAATTTCTGTAGTAAGTATGGGCAAGCATCAGGGTAAATTCGAATTCGCAATGGCGGTGAAATTCGGTGAATGCACCGGCTTTTTTCAAACAGTTGTAACTTTTTTCGATGAAGGGTTCGATCCTTTTGTAATCCTTGACCGATATATAGGCAGAACGAACTATGGAAGCCAAACGCAACATAAATAATGGATTGGTTTCGACTTTTGCGGTAATTTTAAATTGTGCGAAGACGTCGGCTATAACCTTATCGGCATCCATTGGGATGCCAGATAGTTTTGATTCATCTAATGCAATTCTGACACGGCTTAGGGTGATCTCCAATTTTCTGAAGGTCGCAAGTGCTTTTGCATTCTTTTCCCATTTTTCGAGTATGGGGCTTAGCGGCAATTTCAGCCAATCGGCGTGTTTGACCATCAAAAATAGAATTTGATCGAGCATGGCGAGTTGGCCGTTGCTTCTTGCCTTCTTCTCTGCGAGTTTGAGGTAGTAGAGGGTAGCCGCGGCATTCTTGTACCTGATCATTCTATTGGCGAGTATAAGGTATTCGAGTACCAGGCCGTTGAAGGTTGTATCTTCAATTACTTCTATGGATCGGATATATTGAATTATCTTTTTGTACAATCTCTTTCGCACATTGTAGTAGCCGCCAAGGTTAGGCGCTCCATACAATCTGGAGGATAATTGTTCGTGGGATTCGCCTGATTGTTCGGCCAGTAATTCGAATAATCTGAGTTCGAGTTTGGACTGACTGGTGGACTCATGTTGCTTTTTAAAATCTGTAAAATCTTTGGGTGAGAAGGTTACAAGGTGCTGTTCGATTAGTTCCATAACTGATTTGTATAGGAGAAGGTGAACAAATAATACGCTTTTTTATTTCAATTTAGTTCATGGCCAAATTGAAATGAACATTGGTATTATATGCCTGCAGGCTGTAATGATCGTCCCAATCGCAAAACCGGCTGAAGTGTTTATTTATTCGCGGCTCGTTATTTTGATTTTTACAGTTCGTTTTTTAGGAAAACGTGCTACTTATAAAGTAGTTTTGGAATGGGTATAATGAAAATTTTGGCTTACACGACCCAAACCATACTTCTGGGGTTTATGCCGAACGAAAATTATTGCCTGTGTTTTAAATAAAAGTACGGGGCCTTTTGCTGAAAAAACTGGCGCAACCGGCTGTTATTCATTCTTGTAATCATTTCAGGCAGGTGATTTAACCCCTATCATTTCAGGTGATTCAACTCATTTAAAAGGGGGTGATTTAACCCCCGCAAAATTGGGTGTTTCAACGCTTGCGCGGAGGGGCGCTATTTCCTTTTATTAGCGCCGTCTGTTTCTGAGCCTGTATTTATTCTTTTACGCGGGTTAAAAACAGCCACCTTAACCAAATTAAATTAACCAAAACATGAAAAAATTACTCTTTCTGTGTATTTCTGTATTTGCACTCACACTGTTTTACGGTTCTGCCTGCGCTCAGTATGAACCAGAAGCCCCGCTATCTGTAGGTAGCGCCTTCGAGAAAATCTTTGACCGATTCGGAACAAGTTATAACTTGAGGGATATTGGCCTCTCTGGTAATACTCCGCAACTCTTTATCAACCGATCGGGAACCCAAAATCTGGTGGATACCTGTATAATTGGAAATGAATTTGAATTGTACTTTGAAATCGGAAGTGGTTTTCATCACCTGGATACAGACCTGAGCTTTAATAACCAAACGGTGAATATTGATCCATTGGCGAATAGACAAATCGCTTGCGAAGTATTCACCCAATTGTCGGCCTTTATTAATTCTGCCATTGATTCCACCCATAGCACAAGGGTGCGAATCTGGTTCCGTTCTATGGAAGACGCTTTAGATGCTGATGACAATAATTTATACGACAATGAGGCTCAGGCTCACCCTGGATTGGCTATCTCTTCAAGTTTTTATACTTTGCCTGTCAATGATGCGGGTGCTGAAATTACTGATGGACTCGTATGGCAAACTTTGCATACAGGTGTTGATCCTTTTCCCACATTGAGCAACTCCCTATATTATACAGGAGCTACTTGTCCATTTTTTCATGGATTTATTGCATTCAATTTTTTCAGGCCCTCCATTGCGCCGCTTTGGGGTGTATCTATGAATGGTACAGGATTGAACAATAGATATGATATGTTCAGCGTCATGCTGCACGAGGCAACTCACGTTCTTGGATTCAATTCATTCTTCGGTGCGGATGGCTCTTCTGCTCTTGGATTAGGCTATAATTATTACTCCCGTTTCGACCAACTTATTATGAACTCAGATTCTTCCCAGTTCTTGATTCAACCTATAGACAGTTGCGTGATGTATGGCAATTCTTTTCAGCTACTGCCATCTGTGATTACTCCTGACTCCACAGATTTTTGTAACCAACAGCCCAGGATTATGACAATGGGCTTGAGTACCAGAATACACGCCTCAAGTATTTTTGAACCAGGTACATCCATGAGCCACGTCAGCAGATTATGTGAGCAGGGACTTACGCCCTGCGCGGCTGGCAACAATGCTTTTTTTGTAATGGATAGCTTTAGTGGTGTAAGTGAGATTGTCAGAGCCTATCAGCCGAGAGAACGCGACATTCTCTGTATGCTTGGATACAATTTAGAAAATACATTCGGCAATACTGCTACCATGAATTTTTGCTCTTATTCTACCAATTGTAACACTCCAATTGTGGGTGGAGTTAATGACGGGTATCTCAATGGGACGTATACCTACACCACTATGGGCGATGCAACGCTTACAATACCCAGTGCGGGAGTAGCTTCAGTATTGGATAATGACTTCAATGCTGCTGGCTTCACTTGTCTTGAAATTCATCAGGGCAGTGGCGCTCTTACTGTAAGCTATGATGGTGATGGCCTGGCAACCTCATTCTCTTACAACCCATCCAGCGATGGCGTGAATATCTTAAAATATGTACCTGTAGGCCCTGGAAATACCCAAGGTAATATTACTTACATATTCATTTACGCAATGGGGGCCAATTGCACGGCTTATGGGTGTAGCGTTTTGAGTAATGGTGATTTTGAAAATGCTGTACAGAATCCACCACAACATGTTATAGCAGATTGCTGGTCAAGATTAATGGGACCGGATGGAGTT
>JANNEQ010000128.1:0-44231 GCA_031378885.1 Flavobacteriales bacterium | reverse complement strand
TGCAACTTCAACCACCGGCAGTCAGGTGTTGAATGTCAGCAAGGCTACTTTCTGCTGAACAATTGCTCTTTTGAAAGTTGCCATATAGAAAGCAATGGACTGGATCAATTCAGTTCAATGGCAAATTCTGTTGTCCATGCAGATAATTTCGGCCTTATAGATGAGAGTCTGGTTGAAATCAGAATATTTCAATGCGAATTTAATGAATTGAACGTGGGAGTGCGCAAAACCGGTGGCATACTGAGCCTCAAGTGTTGTCTTTTTCAAGATATTTATCAAGCTGCCGTGAACGCAAATTACTCGGCTTTAAATCTTTCAAGCGACAATGCTGCCGGATACAATAATTTCAATGGGGTGGGAACTTGTATTGAACTTATGGGGGCAAACGAACTACGTCTCAATCACGGCTATAACAATCTGTCGGGTTATTCAGATTGTTGCATTTGTGGAACCATGACGGGAGACTTTCTCAAGCAAACAGAATTGTGCGATGGCTCTTTGCGTGCGGATAACAACTACTGGGGAGCACCCGGAAACACATTCCCCCCAAGTCCTCAAATTCAAGGTGTATTTAATCCTTCCAGCCCTGAGGTAGATATCAATGTATATTTTGGTCCGTGCAATAGCTATTGTAATATTCAGGGAGAGAATGGCTGGCAAATGGGTTGTCGGATGAATTTCTATGATTATTATCCCGCCATTCCCACTGGTTGTGGCACGAGCCATACTTTCCCACACTATCTCCGAAGCTATGGCGTCATGAATGAAGGCACAGAACAACAATACAGCGACAGATTATTCGGTATCGACCACACCGAAATACGTGAATTGCGCAACCTATCCATCAATCCGGACAATCCAGTTCTGAACACAGTCACCTTTAATGACATGTCATTGGATAGTGCTTTGGTAATAGCGGCTTCTCAAATGGAGATCTGCGATAGTTTGGGTAGTGATGCTGTAGCAGTGGAATTATTTCACGAGATACTGTCCAGTCCTCTGGATCGAACCAATTCGGAAATCAGAAGGAAAATGGAGTGGGGCAGATACAATATGAAGAGTGCCATGGAATGTATGTTCCTCACGGATGAATTGCACGAAGAAAATAACATTGCTACATTCGAACCTGCCGTAGCACTTTATGTAGATGTGCTCAATGCCATGACGGATACAATACTCACGGATTCTACTTATCAATCGCAGTTTTATCTTGAATTGGATAAGGGGCAATTGTTCCGCACGCTGAACAATCCTTTAATGGCCAAACACATTTATATGCACCTTGATGATTGTCAGTTAGATTCTACCGAACAAGCTTTACTGAACAATTGGCGCGCTGAGGTTGATCTGGAATTGTCATTGTACAGCCAATCTGTCATTCAATATCTTCCTCCAGATAGCATGAACTTCGAAGTGGATACCACAGCCTATACACCTGCAATTCCTTATTCTCCAAGTGATTATTATTTTGGTCTTTGGATAGACTCGCCCTCCTCCGTCACTTTTGTCAATTGCGGCAACAATCCGGTGTATAGATCAGGTGGCTCTTTTGCTAATTCTTTTGTTGTTTATCCCAATCCAACGAATGGTGCTATAACCATTGAAGCAGAGCAAAGAGGAATGTACAACCTCGAAATATTTGACGTTTCTGGTAGGAGTGTACTTAAAACATCATTGAACATGGAAGAATCCATGCGCGCCAATCTCCAGCTTCCTTCTTCCATGGCCAAAGGAAATTATGTAATTAAACTGGAGAACAGCAATGGCATTTATATAGATCGTTTGATTAAACAATAGAATTTATTGCGTTGGCTTTGACCGGTGAATGAGCTAAATTGATTGGAGCCTCAAATTAAATTTCTTTGTTAATAGCAAAAGGAAGCAGCCTCAAAAGGGCTGCCCCTTTTTACTAATACCCTTGAGGCGTGGATTTTGGTTTTAATTAGCCATGAGAGTTTGATAAGAAGAAGTTCATGATTATATTTGAACATAGTATTAATCCTTAACAAAAAAACTTACATACTTTTTGGAAGGATACCAACCGCCAATTTCTTTCAGCTGTTATAGGCTGGCCATCTGGTTCACTTAATGTTCTGTTTGTGTATTTTAATATTCTAAGTTACCCTTCGATAAATTATGTGGTGCACATAGTATTTGCAGATTTTCCAAGGTTGTTTCGCCACCTTTTGACCATGGATAAATATGGTCAAAGTGAATATTCTGTCCCGTAAGTGTTATTCCACAAAGTCGGCACTTGTTTCCATCTCTCATTAAAACTTGAACCTTTAATCTTTCACTTGGGATGCGCTTAGTTTTGTGTCTGATGACAATCTCAGGCTGTTGCGATTTCTCAAATTCTTCTTCTCCAAAATTACTGTCGGCCTGTTCTTCAATTTGGTCAACTTCTGCATTAATAAATTCAATAAAAGCCTCAAGTGCTTTTCTCCAAGTTCCAAATTTTGTGTAGTATGGTTTGACTGCATATTTGGAAATTGGCGGCTGAAGGTCTCGTTGTGTAGGCTGTCTTCCCAACTCAATCCAAACTCTTTCAATATTTTCAAACAAATCAAGTTCGGTAATATTCCTGTTCCAACTGGATGTCAAACCCGCCTTTTCAAGTGCATTGTTCCAACTACCAAAACGCTTTTGATATGTAGCAAAATGAAACTTTCCCAACTCATTATATTGACTAGTTGTTAAAGTGGTGGTTTTTGATAAATTCAGAACCCGCAGCAGGTCAGCTAGTAATTCCTCGTCAGGAACATTTCTATGGAAGTCATTTAGTTTGTAACTCATGTTTAACCTGGGTTGTAAGTTCAATATACGCAGCATAATTTTTTACTTGGATGTTGCTACTTGAATCGAAGTAGAATTTCGTTTCAGCTTATATTTTGAGAGAAGTGCTTTTTCCTATTTTGTCTGTAATTTACTTTCTTTAAGTATATTGTCTAAATATGCTCTTTCTTGTTCGTATGTCATATTCATTATTTCAAGACTTATTTTGTCTCGAATTTCGCACATTACTTTAATTGCATCGAACTTTTCTTGGGTTGGATTAATCTTCTGTTCCATATTTTGTGATTTCTTCAGATAACTGCAGACCGTGAAAAAACTCCCAACCCTGCGTTCATATTTTATCCGATAAAAATACACAATACCTCTTGAACTGCAATTCTAAATTGCAAAATATTTCCGCATCGAAAGAATACAGGGAATAGCAAGGGATCAAATGGAATTCAACCGCAGGGATGATGCTATTGTAGGAATAAACGAATGCTGTTTATCCTTCTCAAGGGTGCCTTATTTTCTGAGGAGTTGACGCTAGAGTTATTCAATCTCCATAGATCAAATTCTTCCTTCGAGGCTGTTAACGAAGGATCGTTCAGCACAGTGTTAAATATAATTTGTATTCCCATCTTCCTGATACTCTTTCAAAATTCTGTCGAGCGACCATAATGAGAACATATTTTCATTCCAATCAAAGTCTTCAAAGCCGTTAGCTTTTGAATATAATTCAATGAAGTCTTGAGGAAACTTAAAGTCTATCAGCTTTTCAAATTCAGAAATTTTGTCTACAGAAATGCCGTTTTGCAACTTTATTCCTTTTGAAGTCCAAATGTCAATTGCCTGGTCTGTCCAACTTGAAATTTGCTTTAAGTTCTCCATAAGTTCTGATTTTTATTTGCCAATTGCGAATAGTCCACAAGGTGATGCACAACGAACACGACTTTGGGCTGTTGTGGAATTAGTATTACGCCCAGCCGATGCTGCTATTGAGTAAAGTTAATTATGTTTATTCCAAATGCCCGGGATTGTTTCGTCCGCCCGGAACCACTGCGTGGTTTTGCTATTTGCTGATGTTAGTTTGTCCCGCCACACTTGCCCAAAACCGCATGTTATGCCTTCGTGTGATTGAACTCACTTATGATAGAAATGATATAGCCCAAACAACAGAAAATACCAGAAGCCCAATATAAGTAACTAGGTGAAATCGCTTAATTAAAACCCAGTCATATATGAAAAGCGAAATAAAAAAAGAAGTCCAGATGCCATAAAAAGTCAAGTCCCAGGTAAAGTCATTTTCAATCATTGAATCTAGAAACGAACGTCCCATTGCTCTGTCTAAAATTGGCCCAAGCATATAAAAGGCAGCTACAAAAATTAACCGTTTATGTAGAGCAGTTTTTTTTCTTTTGAGATAGGCCAGCGCAACAAAAATGGCAAAACCCAACATAAGAAACCTGTTGGCTCTGACCAGAGGAGACATGCTATCCCAACCCTTATATATAACAATAAAAATGTACATAGTGGTGGCGAATACTCCAAAAGCTGCTATTAACCCCGCAATGCCAAGTTTCATGTGAGCCTTGTAATTTCCTTTTTTTATAAAGTTGGTTTGAAGAACAAGAATGATAAACCAGGCAAAACAAAATAAACCATGTACAATAAACTTAGGGTCACTGTTACTTTTCTGTCCGACATCAGTTATTAAATTGTCAGAGAATGCGACTAGCGAGAGTATAAGCAGTAAAATACTAACGACTAAAAAATAATACTTCTTCATTTTATTATTTTATGGAAAGCAACGTTACTTAAACATGACGCACGACTCTTTTATACTGCATGTTTTACTATTTCACTCCAAATATACAGCTTCAAAACATTTGTGGACAATGCTTAGTAGGAAGCGGAATTAATAGATTGACAGTTAACAATATGACAAGCTGTTTTTGACCTAAAACAATATAATTTTTCCCTTCGCAATACAAATTGCGCTACAGTCATTCAATCGAATCCAATGGGCTTTTTATATTTTTCAAACTCCTGTCGTTTACATGGGTATATCTCCAGGCGGTCGTCAAATCGTTTATTACCGAATAAAAGTGATGTCGGTCCCATTTTCCAACAAACGAGTAGCAAAGCCAGCCAGTTGTCTGGGTCTCAAATAAAAAAAATTACAGGTTACAATCTTATCAGATATTCCATCGGGATAATTACGAAGTTTTATTCAACGAATGAACCGATAATACCCCCCTCGAAATTTTGACACGAAAAACAAGTGAAATTCTTCATTTCCGTCAGAAGGGCAGAAAATTTCACTTAAAAATGAATGAAAATATAATTCAATAAAAAAAAACGCATCATTTTCCGAAGTTGACGACGCTTTTTGACGACGATTAATCGTCGCCAAAAAGCGTCGTCAACTTTACAAAACCCTGGAAAAAAATGGAAGACTTGTTTCAAATGCGAAAAAAATTAAACATCAGCACAGAATAATTCCCGAATTTCTCAGAAATTACGCATCTACATCTTTCTCACATAGAATTGCGCGTGAGAACCGAGCGACATATTGTCAACAATCCAAATTTTCAGACAGAAATTCAGGCTCTTTTTGAAGAGCGCCTAAAAAAACGGAAGATTTTCAGGTAGTTTTTTCTCTCTGTTGATTGAAAAGCAATGTTTTACACTGAAATTACTTTGAGCTTATCCCAGAACGAGTCAATCGCTGGGCAAAATTATGAGACGCGATTTTTGGGCTCTCGCTCGCGGGTTTTATCTTTTTGACCTGATTTTTGTGATACGAAAATTGACTTCAAAAGATGGAGTTGAATAAATTAACAGGAAAAAGTAGGCTTGGAATTTCTGTCCTCAGAAAAACTAAACATCAGTCAATCTGAAGTGGAAGCATTGTTGCGCCTGCCACTTTCTTTTGACCTCACCAGATTCCTCACTCCGCTCCGCTGCGTTTCGGAATGACAGGGTCTGGTGCTGTTTAGCTATGGCCTGCTCCTGCACCCTTCGGTGAGGACACGGTTCGCAGGCCATAAAATGCGTAAACTCCATTTATACCATTCAAACTCATTCACCGATTCGAATAATGATGTTGACAGCGACGTCATTATTTATGGTTTGGTTTTACTAGTGGAACTCGGAATGACAGCGGAGCGTGGGCATTAAATGGTCTCCGCCATTCTGTGGAAATACAATGCGCAAAGGCCAATTAGCGTTACGTTAGCCTTACTCTTTGTCACAAATGCAAAAAAGACGTTCGACATTTGTGAGCACTCTGAACGGTGTCCTCACCGAATGGTGCGGGAAGAGTGCTTAGCTAACCTTGGTGTGGTGTTGTCATCTCGAACGAAACGAAGTGGAGTGAGAGATCTGGTAATGGTAAAAGTGGCGCGTAATATTCAATAATAGATTTTATTCATTGTAAGATGTAAAAACCATTACCCGATTTCCGCATCAAAACTCAACCTTAAATTCTACTCTTCGGTTTTGTGCTCTTCCTTCTTTCGTGGTATTATCACCTAAAGGATTTTTGTCGCCATATCCAACGGCACTCAAAAGTCTTGCGGCAGGAACGCCTTTGTCTACCAGGTATTTTTGAACCGCTTTTGCACGGCGGTCTGAAAGATCGAGGTTCTTTGCGGCATCACCTACATTGTCTGTATGGCCTGCAATATTGAGTTTGTAACTCGCATTTTCCATCATCACTTTTACCACATTGTCGAGTATAGCGAAAGATTCTGTTTTGATAATGTCTTTGCCTGTTTCGAATTTCACACCGGTGAGGGCTTGTGCGAACAATTGTTTTACTTCTTCTTTCACCTCAGGGCAACCGTTGTTGGCCTTTGTGCCTGCTGCATCCGGACATTTGTCGTCGCTGTCTTTTATGCCGTCATTGTCTTTATCAGGACAGCCTTTTAATGCAGCAACGCCTTTTACATTCGGGCAACTGTCTTCTTTGTCCTGCACACCATCATTGTCTGTATCAGGACATCCTTTGAATTGCGCAATGCCTTTTTCCTTCGGGCAAGAATCATCTGCATCTGTAATGCCATCTCCATCGCTGTCCGGACAACCGTTGAAGGCTGCCAGTCCTGCTACCTGCGGGCATTTGTCTACATCGTCGGTGAAGGTATCGCCATCTGCGTCAGGACAGCCCTTACCGGATTTTACTCCGGCTACCGCAGGGCATATATCTTCGAAGTCGGCAATGCCGTCGGCATCGGTGTCCAGAGGACAACCTGATAAATCAACTTTTGCTATCACAGGAGTATCTGCGCACTTGTCGAGTTTATCAGAAATGCCATCCTTGTCACTGTCCTTCCAGTGGAACAAACCAAAGCTGATTCCTACAGAATGAATCAGCATGTTGTCGCTTCCGTCCCTTATTATTCCATCCCAACCGTCAGACCCTTGAAAGATGAAGGTCTCATCGAGATTGAGAAAAATATTATCGCTGAGCCTGATCTGAAGCCCAAGTCCTACCGGAATTGTTCCATGAAGGCCTTCCAATTCATCCAGATTAAGGGCGTTGCCTTCATTGTCTGTGAGAAGTGTGGTACCATTTTTATTTTTCAATAACCAGTTGCTGTAGTTATTCAATCCTACACCGCCGAATACATAAGGCATCAACCGCGGGCTTTCCAGATCAAGAAGTTTTACACGCAACAGGGCATTGATGTGCAGCATGTCTGTACTGAAACTGTTGTTTTTTTCGCTTTTGTATCCCCATTTGCCCATCAAGGCATGAAAAGAGAAATCAGTTCTGTTGGTAAGATAATGGCTGTAGTTGAGCCCTAACATTGAATTAAAATTACCGAAGCGATAAAAATCATTGCAGATTTCTCCACTGTATTGGTTGGTCCCAAAAGTGAGACCAACCGCACCGCGATGAAACTTATTCTGTGCAAACAAGCATTGCGATAGAATAACTAAAGTTATTGTCAGGCAGGAAGTAAATCTGTTCATTGTCAAAGGTCTTGTAGAATGAAGCAATCTGTTGACTGCTTTCGGCAAAATTAGTCACAATTGATGTTGCCGAATGCATTGGGAGGTACAATTCTCAGGAAAGGATCTCCGGACGCATTGAGTAAATAATCAGAGATTTTTTTTCATTGTTGTCCGATTAAAACTATAAATTGATTGGGTTATGTTCTTGAAAGGGTTGAATAAAAATGTCCGGTAATAGATAGGATATAAGGTTTTATCTTAATGTTTGACTCGGAGTCGGGAATTATTCGTCCTTCAAATTGACACCCCGGATTTCGATCCTGCGGATCTTTATCTGGGGCTATTCAATGTTCGACTCCTTCAGAGTCGTGAATAAATTCATTGCGCAACTCAAACCCCCAGTTTCGATCCTTCAGATCTCAAGTCCATAGGACCAGGCTGGGGGCTACTTAATGTTTGATCCTTTCAGGATCATGAGGCGCTGGCGTTATTCGTTTTTTTCCTAAAAGCTCAGGAATTGTTCAATAAATCGATTGTATCAGACTACCCAAAACTTCACACAGAAGCCTGAAAGGCTTAAACCGGGAATGTGCAGTAGAGTTCGTCATGAGACGCCAAAGCGCAATAAAATCAAGCGTTCCCGCAAGATTTTTTGAGGAAGAAATAGTTACTCCTATTTAGACGAGAAAAATCGAGGAAATGCTTGATTTTGCAGCGATTTGGTTTCGTAATAGAATCTCTATTGCGCATTCCCGGTTAAACATTGAATAGCCCCCGGTGACAGGCCGAAGGCCAGAAACCGGGGGTTCACCATCGACGAATTTTTTCACAACCCTGAAAGGGTTGAACAATTCAAACATTCACATTTCGGGTAGATATTCGACTCCTCCAGAGTCAGCAGAATTCATGATTTCGGAGCCCGCTCATTTAATATAACCAACAAAATTTTAGCCGGACAAGAATGAATTTTTTTTTAAAAGGAGATAGTACAGAAATAAGAATTATCGGATCACTGTAACGTGGCCGGTAAGCTCTTGGGTGCGTTCGACAGTTTCGTATTGTATGGTCCAGACATAGACATCATTTTGCACATAATAACTACCAATTCCACCATCCCAAACTTCGTCGATTTTGGTGGTTTCGAATATTTTATTTCCCCATCGGTCGAATATTCTCAGGTAATAACCTTCAATATTTAATCCATAAGCCCTGAAGTAATCATTAATACCGTCATTGTTGGGTGTAAAGGAATTGGGAACCCACAATGGATAATAGGGTTTTACCAAGACACTATCCGTTGCACGACAACCCAGATTGTCTGTTACAGTGAGACCATAGTAAGTCGGATTTTCAGGCGATGCAACAGGATAAAGACAATCTGTGCACGATAATCCTTCAGCAGGACTCCATTCGAAATCAAATCCAAAAGAATTTCCGTAGAGGTATGCCGTTCCGGGGTAATCGTAATATTGATCAGGCCCCGCATCTACCAAGGGTTTGGGAAGAACATTGATATGAACTTGTGCGGTATCTGCACAACCATTTTCATCGATTATTCTTACAATAAAAGTAGTGCTTTCGTATGGCGTGAGCAAGGTGCTGGCTTCATCATTGGGCTCTGCATAACTCGCCGGTGACCATGCATAATAAACACCACCACCTGCTGTTGCCGCCAATGATGTTCCTGGACAGATTGTTCCGCCTTCGCTCACAGTGGCATTTGCTTCGAGCACTACCACCGTTACCTGATCAGTGCCGCTGCCACAGGCATTGGTTACTTCCACAAAATACGTGGTAGTCACCAATGGATCTGCGGTGGGATGCTGCAGACTTGGATTGTTCAAAGTTTCAATCGGAGTCCACGACCACGCTGAACCATCGGCTGCGCCCAGTTCAATTTCATCTCCCAGACATAAAATTTCTTCCGGATAGATTGCACCACCAGGTGCATTGTTGGCCACATTTACAATTACCTCTTCAGTTACTTCACATCCGTCTGGAGTTGTGATCAGACAAGAATAGGTAGTAGTTGCGGTTGGGCCTGCCGATGGATTTGCCACAAAGGCATTGCTTAAACCAGTTGCCGGCGACCACTCGTAAGTTCCACCGCCTTCAGCTTCAATGGTAACACTCTGGCCGATGCAAATAAATGAAGTGGGAGAAATATCGGTTATACTATTGATGAGTTGAACTAATACCATTGCTGTATCAATTTCACAATCATTCTGGTCTACCAGAAAATAATTGGTAGTTGAAGCAGGAGTTGCCCATGGATTCGAAATATCCGTAGCGGAAAGTTCAGGGTTGGAAAGCCAAAAAATTTCCGGAGAACCAGTTCCAAAAAGCTGCACAGAATCCCCGGGGCAAATTGGATCTACTGGTGCTATCGACGGATTTACCCCAGGCAAAATATTGATAGTAAGTGTAGTGGTGTCCGGCAACAGGCAGGTCACATCTACAAAGCCAATCAAGGTAATGGTAAAAGTTCCGCTTGTGTCGTATAAATGCGTAGGTTCGAATAATTCGGAAGTAAGACCGTCGCCGAAATCCCAAAGAAAATTGGAAGCACCCACACTCAGGTTGTTGAAATTAACCGGCTGTCCCTCGCACACTATAGAAGGTCCATCGATTTCTGCAAGGGTATTGATTGTTCCAAGATCAAATCTGAATACCGCGATGTTACATCCGGAACTATTGTTGGTATTACTCCATGCACCGGGAGTGGTAGGGAAGTCGCTGTTGCCTTGACATCCTGCGCAAACAGCCTGAAATACTGATCCGTTTTTATCGAATCTCGAAGTACCTCCATCCACATGCTCGTGGCTTTCAGGACCACCAAGGTAGGATGCGTATGAAAGGTTTGCAGCATCCGGTTCCAACACACAGAGGTAGAAATCACTTCCGTCTGTGGTAGACTGAAATGCTGAAGCAGTAATTGGAAGGCCATTTGTAGTAGACGACGAAGCTTCGCACAGCATGCAACCCTGATTGGTGGTTCCACCCCAACCACTGAAGTAAATCTGGTCGCAATCACTTACCAGAAATGCAGTAGGAGAAATATCTACTTCACCGCTTCCTGTTCCGATACTGGTGGTCCATATAATGGAAGTGAGATCTGCATTGTACTTGCGGATAAACTGACCGCTGTTTGGCTGGCCATAAAGCCCGGGACTCACTCCAAAATCTCCTTCGGTCTGTCCCATAACAAATATTTCGTCGGCCGCATTAAACTGAACAAAATAGGCCTGGTCGTATTGTGTGGTGCCCAGAAAAGTTCCGTTGAGCACATCAAAAGTTGCAGGATCAATTCGAATAACGAATCCATCTGTAAGCCCATTTGTATTGACATCCTGGCCATTTATGGCCTGCGGAAAATTATTGCTCAAGGTTCCTCCGGCAGCGGTAATAATACCTGTAGACGAAAATTCAACTGCATAACATACATCGGCCAATTCACCTCCAATGAAGGTACTCCACATAAGGCTGGAAAGTGATTGATTTAACTTGAACATTACTCCATCAGATTCCCCGCCACCATAATTACTTTGGGTGGCATTTGCAGTGACAGGAAAACTTGAGCCTGTAGTGACTGAAGCCACAAAAATGTTGTTGTTGCCATCTACATTAATTTCTCCCCTGAAGGCGTCACCATAATTGTAGTGCAGCAGGTTGGCGTAATTCAGACCGTCGTTGTTAGATCCACCAATAAAAGTGGAAGCAGTAAGTGCTCCGGCAGCACTGAATTTGGATACAAAAATATCTGTCCCGGTGGCGTGAGAACCTGTAAAGAAACTACTCATAGTAAGTGTAGGGCCGCCAACAAATGAGGTTTGGTAGGCTCCGGATGTAGTCGGAAAATTCGAACTTCCGGTTACACCCATGAGGATAAAATTATCGTTGGCGTCGGCAATAAGGCTGTGTGGAGTTTCCTGACCTTGCCCGCCCAGATAAGTGCTGTAAAGTAACGAAGTGCCATCGCTGGTGAATTTTGAAATGGCTACATCAAATATATTTTGGTTGCCGGTGCTAAAATCTGTGTCATAAGCTCCTGCCGTAATGGGGTAGTTGTTACCAAAGACCGTTGCTCCCGATATCAGGTTTCCCTGGGTATCATCGCAGGCAGTCGAACCGAAATTATTGGCAGATGAGCCGATGTAGGTAGAAAATGCAATTTCAGGATCTATCACCACATTAAATGCAGGATTGTATTTGCCCACATAAAAACCAATCTTATCATCCTTTATGCGATATGCGCATTTCACTTCATGTATTTTGCCCTCGATAACCTGATACGCGAATGGTGCTTTTTCTCTTACTGTGTTGACAGAGGTTTTGATCACAAGCTCACCATTGATGATCTCAGCTTTTACACCATCATACTCAAGTGCAATGTCATTGGCATTTGCGCCGGGTTTCACGATGAAATCGTACTTAAGTGCTCCTGAGGCGCTGTAGACAAACAAGTCGATATTGGAATATAGATCCGGATAGGTGCATTGCTTGTAAATTCTGCAACCCTGGGCCCAATGCGTACTGTCATTTCCCAGATAATAGTTGTAGTAATGACTTTCGGGTTTATCGCCAAAGGGCTGAGTAATTGTGGCCCCTGAAAACTTTACTTTATAACTATGCTCTTTGTATTCTCCCGATTCTCTTCTTTTTTCTGCGCCCGGGTGCAGGTAGTTTACAATCTCCGGATCGAAGAATTGATAGTGCAACGCATCTTGTTCCACCCAAAGTGCCCCTGTGCTGAGTCCAATCCGGAACTTAACCTGATCTGGCCACTGGCCTTTATTCTCCACAAATTCTGCCTGTCCCCGCAAGAGATTTCCTGCGAGAATAAAAAGAAGGGCTATTGCGTATTGGAGTTTCAACTGGTTATGTTCAATAGACTCTCAAATGTGCTAATTTGTTGTCTCTGTTTTCAACTGTTTAGAGCAGGTACAAACCTCATGTCATTGAAATGAATAAGGTTGTATCTATATTTCGTTGCAATATACAGATTTTCAGCGCCGTATATATTGCGTGAATAAGAATTATGAAAACATTTAAGACAAAAAGCGACCATTAATTTCATGTCAATGTGATACACAAAGGGGTAGAAGTTTAATAATTAGGGTAATTACCCCAGACAGCGCCACCTTTTATCGGATAGCTTTGCCAATAAATACCAATCCAAATGAAATCCTCAACTTTATTGTCCATTGTTACATTAATTGCATCTGCCATTCTTTTTATGGGCTGTCCATACAACAGCACCGTGGCTTTGAGCGAACCCAAAACTAAAGTCGCCGATAACTTTATCGGAACCTGGGAAAGGTCTGGCGGAGATGGCGACAAGATAGAAATCAATCGTATAAGCGATTCCAAAGTGGACATTACCAAAATTGCGGCTTCAGATGGTACGCGCACTTTGTACCACGGATTTCTAACAGACATCAATGGTACTTTATTTCTGAATGTGAGCGAAGATTATGAAACCGTCTCATATTACTTCTACAAAGTCAACAAAGAAGGGGAGTTCAAATTTACCATTCTGCCTGTCACGGCGAACGTTAGAGAAAAATTTGAAAATTCTCAGGATTTGTATAAGTTTTTTGCGGGAAATATGCAGAACAGTTATTTTTACGACACGGATGAGGAGACCTACTTTAAAATAAAATAAGCTCATACTGAATTAAGTGGGTTGTTTAACCTGTTGATTCTAAGATAACTTATCAGTAAGAATGCGCATTTCCATCATCGGCGAAATTTTGTCGTAAAGGATTCTGTACACCGCATCAGCGATAGGAATATCGGCCAGAAATTTCTTATTGATTTCGTGTATTCCTCTGGCAGCATAATATCCTTCAGCCACCATATTCATTTCGATCGTGGCCCATTTTACGCTATAACCCTTTCCCACCATGGTACCGAAAGTCCGGTTTCTGGAATAGGGTGAATATGCTGTTACCAGTAAATCTCCCAGATATGCAGACGATTTTACATCGCGGTGAATTTCATGCACACTGTCAAGGAACCGTTCAATCTCCCTGATGGCACTGCTGATCAACACGGCCTGAAAGTTATCTCCGTAGCCAATACCATGACAAATACCCGCTGCCACGGCATATACATTTTTTAAAATTGCCGCCAGTTCAGTCCCAAAAACATCTTCAGTTGTGGTGGTCTTGATGTAGCGGCATGCCAATAACTTCGAAAGGGCAGCAGCCTTTTCAGTATCGTGGCACCCAATGGTGAGGTAAGACAATTTTTCAAGCGCTACTTCTTCTGCATGGCATGGTCCGCAGATCAGACCAATATTTTCATAAGGCGCTCCGAGTTGTTTATGAAAGTAGCGCGCCGGAATGGAATCAAACTCATTGATAATACCCTTAATGGCCGAAAACAAAACTTTGTTCTCCAACCCTTTGGGCTTGTAATGTCCGAAAGTCTCATGCACAAAAGCTGAGGGTATGGCAATAATCAGATAATCAGATTGGTCAATGACAAGCTGCAAATCATCCGTTACAGTAAGTTTCTCCCTGTCGAATTCTATACTCTGAATGTACCTGGGATTGTGTCCGAAATTTTTGATGTGCTCAATGGACTCTTTGCTACGCATCCACCAGTGGACGTGATCAGCATTATTACTGAGCAATTTGACCAGAGCAGTAGCCCATGAGCCACCACCCAATACACCAACTTTAGGTTTACTTTCCATGATTCGTTCCGCGAAGATATAGAACAGCGACCTGCAAAAGTGAGCAATATGACTTCATATGAGGCAGTCTTTGTTTTCTCTCATTCTATAAGGTGTAATTTTTTGAAAAGGTAAGACTGCGTTGGTTTTGTATAAGTCTTTGATTATCATTTGCCCGCATCTTTCCAACCCCATAAATATCTGCAGGCATAAGTTCTGTATGGACTCCATTTCTGTGAAATTCTCGTCATTTCCAGCCTAAGGTTCTTTTTATCAGTGCCATCTATATTATAGAGTTTCATCACAGCTTGCTGAATACCCAGATCATCCAAAGCAAAAACATCTTCTCTGCCAAGGGTAAACATCAGAAGCATTTCCACGGTCCATCTTCCAACCCCTTTAATTTCAGTGAGCAATTCAATAACCCCATCGTCTCCAAGCTTATGTATAGCAGTATCGGTAAGTTTTCTTTCAATAAAAAAATCACAGACATTGCGTATGTAATTGGTCTTGGAGTTTGAAAGACCAATGGCTTTCAGTTTGTCGAAGGGAATATTTAAAATATCTGAGGGAGAAGGATTGTTTTTTTCAAAAAGATCAAGAAATCGCTGGTGAATAATGTCCGCTACCCTGGTGCTCAATTGCTGGCTCATAATGGAGCGGCACAAGTGGAGGTGAACATTCATTCGCGGTTTTATTTCGAACTCCTCCTGAAGTTCAATAATGCGCTTGAGTTTCTTGTCTTTGCACAAATGTGGTATAACCGACATCGGGAAAATATTTTAGGGCAATATGCGATAAAAAGATGAGTAATAAAATTATTATTTCATTTTTCAAATATCCTTTTTTTGTTTTCGTTTGCACTAACTTTAAGCGCTAAATCGCTGACCAAAATAAAATGAAATCTGCACCTGCAATTCGTAAAGCCGTGGCTTTGGCCATGGCATTTTTATTTGTACTCATGAGTACTTCTTCCTGCAAGAAGAAGGGACCCATTCCATTTGATGCCGCTTTTGCCCAATACATTTCGGCCTTTACTTCAGGCAGCATCTCTGCGGCCAGCAATATCCGCATCAGACTCACCGATGCATTTGTAAGTGAAATTAAACTCGACGAACCCATCAGGGAAAATTTACTGGAGTTCTCGCCCTCACTCGAAGGCCAGTTGTTCTGGATCGACAATCAGACCCTCGAATTCAGACCAGCACAATGGTTGCCACGTGGCGAAGTCTTCGAAGGTACTTTGAACCTCGACAAAATTGTAAATGTGCCGGCCAATCTAAAGAAGTTCAAATTTTCTTTTTTGGCCATGAGCCAGCAGATGTCTGTTCAGGTCAATTCCATCAGGCCCTATCAAAACGACCAATTGCAATGGATGCAACTCAATGGAACCGTTACCACACTCGATGTCTGCGACAATGCAGCATTGCCCAAAACCATTAAAGCGGCAGAAAATTCCAGAGAATTGAACGTAAACTGGAACCACGATAATGATCCACACATCCATCGTTTTACCATAGACAGCATTGCCAGAACGGAGGCCGACGAAAAAGTGATCATGAAATGGGATGGATCGGCCATTGAATCTGAGTTCGAACAAGAAACCAGTCAGGAAATTCCAGCCCTCGGAAATTTCAAAGTATTCTTTCACCAAATAGTTCAGGATCCCGATCAATATGTCCAACTCCAGTTTTCTGATCCCCTTTTGCCCAATCAGGAATTGGATGGACTTATTACCATGCCCGCAGTTTCAGGATTGAGGTTTACCATTGAAGGCAATGAAATAAGAGTATATCCGCCCTATCGGCTAACTGGCGATATGCAGCTATACATTCATGCAGGCATCAGGAACATAGCCGGATTTGCCAACAAAGAAGAGCAAATGCTCGAACTCAAATTCGAAGAACTCAAACCCGACGTGGAAATAGAAGATGCCGAAAGAGTGATTCTGCCCGGCACAGAAGGATTGGTCTTTCCTTTCAAGGCAGTAAACTTATCCGCAGTAAATGTGCGTGTCATCAGAATTTACGAAAACAATGTGCCCCAGTTTTTACAGGTAAATGATTTAAGCGGCACAGACGAAATGCGCCGTGTTGGAAGAGTAGTAAAACGCAAAACCGTTCAGCTCAACGATGGAAAAAAGAACCTCGCACAATGGAATACTTTTTTCCTCAATCTCAGTGAAATCATCAACGCAGAACCAGGCGCGATCTACAGAGTAGAAATCGGCTTTCAAAAGTCTTATGCACTTTGTCATTGCGAAGATTCGGATGATGTGAATGAAACCCAAATGACTGCTTCAGAAGAAGCGCGCAAGTTTGAGCAGGAAGACGACATGAGCTGGGACCAGGACGACGGTTGGGGAGATTACTACAGCGAATATTATGATTACTACTACGAAGATTACGATTATCGCGAACGCGAAAACCCTTGCAACAGCGCTTACTACACTTACCGCGAACCTGCTGCAAAAAACATTTTAGCTTCAGATATTGGAATAATTGGGAAAAGAGGAACTGACAATTCTGTTCATTTTGCCCTTACAGACATCAAGACCACCAAACCCCTGTCAGAAGTAAATCTGGAAGTACTCAACTACCAACAGCAAGTCATTGCAAAGCTCAAAACGGATGGTCAGGGTTTTGCAAAACTTGACAATGTAAATGGTGTTCCATTTTTGCTTGTTGCCAAACATGGCAAGCAACGAGGTTATCTCAAATTAGATAATCCTCATGCGCTGAGTCTTTCTAATTTCGATATTTCCGGAGAAGAATCGCAAAAGGGATTGAAAGGATTTTTATACGGCGAGCGCGGTGTATGGCGCCCGGGCGACTCATTGTATCTGACATTTATTTTAGAAGATGAGAAAAAAGTATTGCCCGAAATTCATCCTGTCAATTTCGAATTAAAGAACACAAAAGGCCAGGTAGTGCAGAAAGCTGTGCGCAGCAAAAACGAAAGTGGCTTCTTCAGTTTCCCCTGTGTTACTTCGCCTGATGCTGAGACTGGCACTTATCAGGCCATTGTCAAAGTTGGCGGCGCTACCTTCTCTAAATCCATCAGGATCGAAACCATCAAACCCAATCGTTTGAAATTAAACATGGACTTTGGTGGTGATATGGTTACTGCGTTGGGTCAGGATGTGAATTGTACACTGGAAGCCAAATGGCTGCACGGAGCCACAGCCAAAAATCTCAAGGCCAATGTGAGCGCTACGTTTACAGAAGCTTCGACCTCCTTCGCGAATTTTAAAGACTTTCAATTCAGCGACCCCGTGAGAAGTTTTACTTCAGAAGAACAAGTTATCTTTGATAATTACCTCAATGCCGAAGGAAAGGCCAGTGTTTCGATGAAGGCGAACCTGAACGATCGTGCCCCCGGTATGCTCAATGCGAATTTCAGTGTAAAAGTATTTGAAGAAGGTGGCGACTTTTCTACCGACCGTTTTACAGTCAGTTACGCACCATTTACAAATTTTGTGGGTATCGACGTTCCCGAAGCGAAGAATTCTTATGCCCTTGAAACAGACAAATCCTATGTCATCAATGTGGCTACTGTAAATGCCCAGGGCAAACCTGTCGGACTTCCACAACTCAAGTGGAAAGCATATAAAGTTCAATGGCGTTGGTGGTGGGAGCGAAACAGCGATGACCTTGCCAGCTATGTAGGCTCAGAAAGTACCACTCCCGTTTACGAAGGAGAATTGCAAACCAATGGCGATGGACGCGGCGCATTATCATTGTCCGTACCCAAAATGGAATGGGGAAGATACCTCATCAGAATAGAAGACCCTCAGGGTGGCCACGCTACAGGACAAACAGTTTACTTCGACTGGCCCAGCGAAGAAGGCCGCGCATCAAGAGAAAATCCCGATGGAGCCAATGTACTTTCATTTACCATGGACAAAGAGAAATACCTGACCGGTGAAAGCTGTAAGATAACCTTCCCTAGTTCTGCAGGTGGAAGAGCTTTGGTGAGCATTGAAAACAGCAATGGCGTGATCGAAGCAAATTGGGTAGAAACCAAAAAAGGCGAAACGTCTTATAGCTTCAAGACCAACGAAAAAATGACACCAAATGCCTATGTCCATGTGTCATTGCTTCAGCCGCACAATCAAACGGCCAATGATTTACCCATACGATTATATGGAGTGATGCCGCTATTTGTGGAATTCCCCGGCTCACATATTTATCCGCAGATTGCTATGGCCGACGAGTTAGGTCCTGAAAAAGAATTTGAGGTAAAAGTCAGTGAAAAAACGGGAAAAGCAATGACGTATACCCTGGCCATTGTGGACGAAGGATTGCTGGATCTTACCCGATTCAAAACACCCGATCCGTGGAATTATTTCTATGCAAGAGAAGCATTGGGTGTAAGTACATTCGATTTGTACGACCAAGTGATTGGTGCCTTTGGCTCAAGACTGGAAAAGGCCATATCCATTGGTGGATCTGACGATGGCGGAGGCAAAGGAAAGAACAGGGCCAACAGATTTAAGCCTGTGGTAATTTATGCCGGACCTTTTACCCTTGAATCGGGTAAATCGAAAACACATAAGCTCCAAATGCCAAATTACATTGGTTCCGTCCGCGTTATGGTCATCGCCGGAAAGGACATGGCCTATGGAAATGCAGAAAAGACCGTACCGGTGAAAAAGCCATTGATGGTATTGGCTTCATTGCCACGAGTATTAGGCCCGGGCGAAGAGGTGAAACTTCCTGTTACGGTTTTTGCAATGGACAAAAATATTCAGAATGTAAATGTCACAGTAGAAGCCAATAATATGTTTACCATGTTGGAAGGCAGCAATAAATCACTCGCCTTTGCAGAGCCAGGCGATGATGTGATCAACTTCCCCATGCGCGTGAACGATAAAGTGGGAATTGGAAAAGTACTTGTAACTGTCACAAGCGGCAGCTTAAAGAGTACTTATGAGGTCGAAATGGACATACGAAATCCGAATCCTGTTGTTACCAACGTGGTAGAGGGAATGGTAGAGAAGGGTCAGACCTGGACAGGCAATTTCGATTTGGCCGGAATGGACGGAACCAATACAGCCACCCTGGAAGTGTACTCCATACCTCCGGTGGATTTTGGGCGAAGATTGAAATTCCTTTTGGATTATCCGCACGGCTGTGTAGAACAAACGACCTCGGCAGCATTCCCTCAGTTGTATCTGAGTGATGTAATGGATTTGGGCGAACAGGAAAAAGCAAAAGCAGTAGAAAACATCAAAGCAGGAATCAACAGACTTGCGAAATTTCAGTTGCGAACAGGTGGAATGACCTATTGGCCCGGCGATGGCAGAGAAGATGAATGGGGCACTTGTTATTCAGGTCATTTCATGTTGGAAGCGAAGAAAAAGGGTTATACACTTCCACCCAATTGGGAATCTGCATGGATAGGCTACCAGCAAAAAATGGCGCAGAGCTGGGTGATGCAGGATGCAAGGAGTGGCAATTACTATTGGCGTGAAAATGACATCATTCAATCTTATCGACTCTACACACTTGCTCTTGCGGGCAAGCCGGAAATGGGCGCAATGAACAGAATGAAGGAACGTTCGGATATTTCGGTAGCCGCGCGCTGGAGGCTAGCTGCCGCTTATGCTCTCGCGGGAAGGATGGAAGATGCAAAAGCACTCACCACCAACCGGCCAATGATAGTGAGTCCATATATCTCGCTATCCTACAGCTACGGCAGCAATTGGCGCGACAATGCAATGATCATCGAAGCACTTGTGCTTATGAACCGCCGCATAGAAGCGGCTCCACTCATAAAAGATCTGGCAAAAGAACTCAGCTCCTACACATGGTATTCCACACAAACTGTAGCATATAGCTTGATTGCCTATGCTTCATTTGCGCAGGGAGAAGTTGGACAGACTATTTCATACACCGCCACACACAATGGCAAATCAGGACCGAATAAGTCAACCAACAAACCCATGTCCACCGAAAAATTGGCGGTGAGCCAATTGAGTGGCAACAAAGTCGAAGTGAAAAACAACGGCAACAATTTGCTTTATGTAAGAGTGGTTCTTTCCGGTCAGCCGGCCAATGGACAGGAAACACCAGCCAACAACAACGTGTACCTTGAAGTTGCATACACCGACATCAAAGGCAATGCAATTGATGTTTCCAGATTAGAACAAGGCACAGACTTTATTGCACAGGTTACCCTCTGGAATCCAGGCACCAGAGGTCGCCTGGACGAATTGGCTTTGACCCAGATTTTCCCTAGTGGTTGGGAGATCATCAACAACAGATTCGATCCATCGGCCGTGGTGATGGCTGTCAATCAGCCCGAGTACCAGGACATTCGCGACGACAGAATTTTCTCCTATCTCGATTTGGGACAAAATGAAACCAAACGGTTCCGGGTAAAACTCAATGCAACGTACCTCGGTAAATATTATCTGCCTGCCTTCAACTGCGAAGCCATGTATGATGCCACCATCAATGCCCGAAATGCCGGCAAGTGGGTTGAGGTGGTGATGCCCGGCGGCTCCATCGTACAGAAATAAAAAAAAATATCACGCAGGGAGTAAAGTCATTTTACTCCCTGCATTATTATCCACTCATGGCGTAGAGCTTATTTGAAATGATCCCTTTTTTAAAAGGTTTTTTATCGCGAAAAAGAATATTCTGGATGGTTGTAATTATTGCATCCATTCTTTTTTATTTTATGCTTCCCTCAGCATTATTTCAAAGACCTACCAGTACGGTACTCTACGATAAAGACGGAAAACTATTGAGTGCCATCATTGCCGACGATGGTCAATGGCGATTTCCCCCAAGAACCAATGTGCCAGAAAAATTCGAATTGGCTTTACTCAAATATGAAGACCAGCATTTTTACGAGCACAACGGCGTATATCTTCCATCTGTCATCAGGGCAATTGAGCAAAATGTGACAAGGCAAAAGGTAATTAGTGGCGCCAGTACATTGACCATGCAGGTGGTTCGTTTGAGTCGTAACAATCCCGGCCGAACCATTTCAGAAAAAGTTTTGGAAATGCTGCGCGCTTTGCGATTGGAAACAAGCTATTCCAAAAAAGAAATCATTGCGCTTTACGCATCAAATGCACCTTATGGTGGCAATGTAGTTGGACTGGATGCGGCGGCCTGGCGTTATTTCGGAAGAACACCCGAACAATTGTCGTGGGCGGAAAGTGCTACATTGGCCGTTTTGCCCAATGCGCCGTCGCTCATTTTCCCCGGAAAAAATCAGGAACTTCTTTTACAGAAAAGAAATAAGTTACTCTATAAGCTTCATACAGAAGGTCACTTTGATGCTGCAACACTTGAGTTGAGTTATCTCGAACCACTGCCGCAAAAGCCCTATGCCTTGCCGCAAACAGCCATGCATTTATTGAATACCATGTGTAAGAAGTACGGCAAAGGAAAACGCTATACAACCACCATCGATGAAAACATTCAGAGCCAATGTCTGGAAATAGTCGATCGACATACCAACCAACTCCAAGCCAACCTTGTGCACAACATGGCTGTGGTTGTCATCAACGTGCGCGACGGAAGTTCACTGGCCTATGTGGGCAATGCGCCCGACAAAGGAAACCGCTACGGGAATATGGTAGACATTGTTCAGGCTCCCAGAAGTACAGGCAGCATTTTAAAACCCTTTCTTTATGCTGCAATGCTCAACGACGGACTTATTTTGCCCAACACATTGATGGCCGATATTCCCATTCAGTTTGATGGATTTACACCTCAGAATTACACCGAAACATTCGATGGTGCAGTGCCCGCAAGTCTTGCCTTGTCGCGATCACTCAATGTACCGGCAGTGTTGATGCTCAAGGAATATGGATATCCGCGCTTTTTTCATCTATTGCAAAAAATGAATTTTACTCATTTTAAATTTCCAGCGGATCATTATGGATTGTCGCTCATTTTGGGTGGAGGAGAAGCGAGCCTTTGGGACATTACCCACGCTTATGCGGGCATGAGCAGAATGCTGTTGGATTATCATGATTCGAACGGGAAATATTTTGCAGGTAATTATAATCAGAAGCCCTTTCGAATGGATCAATTGAATGATTCTGGCAGGGATAAAACCGAAGATGATTTTCCGTTGGTAGACGCGGGCGCTGTTTGGGCCACTTACAAAGCACTGCTGGAAGTAAACAGACCTGAGACTGAATTGGGTTGGGAAGCATATAATTCAAGTGCGCCGATTGCCTGGAAAACAGGAACCAGTTTCGGCAACAGAGATGCCTGGGCGGTTGGCACCACGCCGGAGTATGTAGTGGGAGTCTGGGTTGGAAACGCCGATGGTCAGGGCCGCCCGCAACTTACCGGTGTTAGTTCTGCTGCACCCATTTTATTTGATGTATTTGGAATTTTACCCCACCGTTCGTGGTTCAATGTGCCCTTCGATGCTTTGACCAAAATTCCTGTTTGCCACCAAAGTGGAATGCGTGCAGGAATGAATTGCGGCGAAATAGATTCTGTTTATGTGCCGCTTGCCGGATTGCGGTCGGGCCCCTGTAAGTTTCATCAATCCATTCACACGGATATCGCGGGAGCTTATAGATTGACTATGGATTGTGCTTCAGAAAGTGAGTTGTATGAAAGGCATTGGTTTGTACTTCCTCCTGTACAGGAATATTATTACAAATCCAAACACCCTGAATATGCCAGTTTACCACCTTTTGCTGAAGGCTGTGGTGGAAACCAAAACCTCCGGATTGGTTTGATATATCCTAAATCAGATGCACCGGTTTACATTCCGAAAAACCTGGGAGAAGCTTTTGAAAAAGTCGTACTACATGCCACCCATAGTTCTGCCGAAGCCGCCATATTCTGGCATTTGGATAACGAATATCTGGGGGAAACCCGAACATTGCACAAATTGGAGATTATGCCTTCGCCTGGTAAGCATATTCTCACATTGATGGATCAGGAAGGGAATTCTTTGGTGCGGGAGATTGAGGTGTTGACGAAGTAGAGGTTACCAGAAATCAACTAATGCAGGTTTTATCTTATCCGCAATTCACAAGGCTAGCAGTGCTTCACCAATGTTAAAGTTAATATACAAACCTGATTTGGAAAAGTGCTTTACAAATTTAAAACATTACGCAAGTCAATTTGCTTTTTCTCCCGACCTAGTTAGAGGTAAAATGAGTTTTTTGAAAATAAGAAATACCGTGACGCGGAGGGTGGGCAGGATAATAAACCAATGTTAAACAGACAACTTTTTATAAATTAAATCATTATTGTCCGACTAAAGTAGCGAGAAAATCAGAATTGAACCATAAAAGCACTTTCGAAGGGGATCTTTAATTGAACATAAAGAACAAAATCAAGTCAATTTTGTTGATTTTTTTCTATGGTTCATTCCTTGCCATTATACGCTCGAAAGGGGCTTTATATTGGAATAAATGCCAGTATTGATATTCGATACTTTGAAAACACTTTTCTTTCACTTTAATGGAAAATAATAACCCAAATTTGGTTTTTCGCTCAACCTCGTCAGAGGTAAAATTATGATAGAAAACATGGTATTGATTGAATGCTACGCCTAAACCCGTTAGGGTTGTCATGATAACAAAACCTACAGTTTTGTAGCAATTGCAGAAAATTTGTTATTTTAGTCGGACAACTGAGGTATTGTTTTGATGTCAATACATGGAAAAGATTTTGTTCAACAGATTTTTGGGTAATTGAGAATCAAATCTGCCCGGTTATATTTGATAGATAAGCAATGACTTTTATATCTTTGTTCTATGTTCATGGATACAAACACCATAGAAATTATTAGGGATTACTTCAGAAAAAGCCCGGTGCTCAAGGCATACCTATTCGGGTCGTATGCGCGCGGTGAGGCCGATGTACAAAGCGATATTGATATTTTGGTTGACCTTGATTATTCTGAGCAAATAGGTTTGAGGTTTGTTCAAATGCAAATCGATCTGGAAAGGCTATTGAAAATGAAGGTCGATTTAATATCGTCCAATGGCTTGTCCAGGTATGTCAAGCCTTCTATTGACAAAGAAAAACAATTGATTTATGCGAGGTAGATTGGGAGATAGAGCACGCCTGATGCATATTCTGGATGCCATTGATGAGTTGGAAATCTACCTGGATGGTGGAGATTATAATTCATTCATAAATAACTCGATGATGAAATTTGCCTGCATCAAACAAATGGAAATTATCGGTGAGGCGGGTAATCATCTTTCCGAAAACATGAAGTCCATATTATCAGGTATTTCATGGCCTCAGATAATTGGATGAGAAATGTTTTTGTACACGAATATTTTGGTATTGATGACAGAATTGTTTGGGATATTCTACACAATGATATACCTCTTTTGAAAGAAGAAATATCTGCTATAATTGATAGTGTCGAGTAGTATCTTTAAGTCCATATCTACCATTAATAACTCTCATACCAGCCAAATTTACTATTCACAATATTCATTTTTTCCTTTTTGAGATGGCTGATGAATGAGGCCGTAACAGGCGAATGTTTTTTCCCTTTGAGCCAGATAAGACTCCATGTTGTTTTTATCGGCAATCCTTTTATCGGAATAATTTGTAGTTCTTTGTTTTGAAGTTCATTCTTAATGCCTACTAATGGCATAATGGAATATCCCAGCCCGGCCATTACAGCTTGTTTAACCGCTTCGTTGGATGTGAGCTCCATTTTTTTTAATACAGTGATATTCTGACGCTCGATAAATCGTTCCATGGTTTGTCTTGTACCGGACCCTTTTTCTCTGAAAATTAGTGGTAACTCTTTGAACAAATCAACGGAGTTTATGCCCTTTTTGAATTTGGTGTTCATGTTGCCCACCAGATAAAGTTTGTTCTCCATGAGGTCCAGTTTTTCTACCGACAACGAGGTGGGCAGAATTGAAACCAAGGCAACATCAATCTCATTTTTTTCAAGGCTCTCCAGTACCTTGTTTTTATTGGTGACATCCATCAATAAATCTATTCCGGAGTGTTCCTTCAAAAAATCGGCAAGGAAAAAGGGCATCACATATTTTCCTGTCGATACCACACCAATCTTGAGCCGGCCGCTCAATTTGCCCTTATGAGCAAGTGTTTTGTAGTTAATGGCATAAACCTGATCAATTATTTTTTCTGCTGCCTCAGCGATTTCATAACCAAAATCTGTAATGTGGATTTTTCTACCCAATACCTGTGTCAATGGAATTTCGAATTGATCCTGAAAATTCCGGAGCTGAATGGAAACGGCAGGTTGGGTGAGATTCAACTCTTCTGAAGCCTTTGTAATGCTCTGGTTCTGAACGATTTTCAGAAATATCTGAAGCTGATTTAAAGTATAATTCATAAATAATACTTATGTAATGGATAACAAATATAAATAAAAATTAATGGAAAGAAAAGGGCATTTTTGCTGCATTAAATTTATTACATCATGAAAAATTTCAATTTTTTAGTTGTTGTTTTGTGTGTGTTGGCTCTTGGAAGTTGCACCATTATCAGACCGGGAGAGGTAGGAGTAAAACAAAAACTTGGAAAACTTGCCGATAAAGGCCACGGCCAGGGTTCTATTTGGTTTAACCCCTTTACGACTAAAGTGGTAAAAACAAATATTCAGATTAATGATATAGAATTATCACTGAGTCTGCCCAGTAAAGAAGGCTTAAGTGTAGTGGCACAGATATCCATCCTGTACAGAATAGATGAAAATAGTGTTCCAAAAGTCATCAACAACATTGGTCTTGGATATGAGAATATCATATCAAATGTTTTCAGGTCAGCTTCGGCCGATGTTTGTTCGAAGTATTTCGCCAAAGACATGCACTCAGGCATGCGGGCAGAAATTGAGGCCGCCATTAAAACTAAAATGGGTGAAACCCTTTCGCCTCAGGGAATACTGGTAGAGGCCGTACTCATGAAAAGCATTCAGCTTCCCGCCGGACTGGCAAGCTCAATAGAGCAGAAATTGCAGGCAGAACAAGACGCTATGCGCATGGTATTTATTCTGGAACAGGAAAGACTAGAGGCAGACCGTAAAACAATTGAAGCCACGGGAACAAAAGATGCACAGAAGATACTCTCTGAAGGTCTCACTGATCAGATTATAAAAATAAGAAGCATAGAGGCCTTTATAGAATTAGCCAAATCAACCAACAGCAAAATAATTATCACAGATGGTAAGGTGCCATATCTAATAGAATAATCATAAAATCAAAAACATGACAAAAATTACTGTTGCAAAAGGAGACGGAATTGGTCCTGAAATTATGGACGCTACCCTGGAAATTATTTTGGCCGCAGGGGCCAAAATAGAAGTGGAAGAAATAGAAGTGGGCGAAAAAGTGTATCTGGCAGGAAATACTTCTGGTATTTCTTCAGAATCATGGGACATTATCAGAAGGAACAAAATTTTCCTTAAATCTCCCATTACCACACCACAGGGTGGAGGATACAAGAGCCTTAACGTTACCACGCGCAAATTTTTGGGACTTTACTCGAACGTGAGGCCGTGTATGAGCTTGCATCCTTTTGTAAGTACCAAACATCCGGTGATGGATATCATCATTGTAAGGGAAAACGAAGAAGATTTATACGCCGGAATTGAGCACCAGCAAACCGATGAAGTAGTGCAATGTCTGAAATTGATCAGCAGACCCGGTTGCGAAAAAATTGTTCGTTATGCTTTCGAATATGCCAAACAACAGAACAGGAAAAAAGTAACTTGTTTTACCAAAGACAATATCATGAAACAAAGCGATGGTTTGTTTCACCAGGTATTTGATGAGATTGCGAAAGAATATCCTGAAATTGAAAACGAACATTGGATAATCGACATTGGCGCCGCTAAAATGTCGGATACCCCTGAGGTATTTGATGTACTGGTGATGCCTAATTTGTATGGCGATGTATTGAGTGACATAGCCGCTCAGATAGCTGGTTCGGTGGGCCTTGCCGGATCGGCCAATATTGGTGAAGAATGCGCCATGTTCGAGGCCATTCATGGATCGGCTCCAAGAAGGGCTGGTCAGAACCTTGCAAATCCATCAGGTCTTTTACAGGGCGCTGTGATGATGCTCAACCACATCGGACAAACCCAAGTAGCCGAAAAGGTGCAGAACGCATGGTTAAAAACGCTAGAGGATGGCATTCATACTTACGATGTTTACAACGAAGCAGTAAGCAAACAAAAAGTAGGAACAAAAGAATTTGCACAGGCTGTTATTGCCAATCTTGGTAAAAAGCCAAACATATTGAAGCCTGTATTTTATGCGAATAATGCTGCACTCAGCCTTCCAAAGTACGTTCGGAAACCACAAACCAAAAAAGAGCTGGTTGGTGTTGATTTGTTTGTGCACTGGGCCGGAACAGATCCCAATGAACTGGCGGAAAGTGTCAGAAAAATTGAGCAAAGCGGCATTAAACTTTCAATGATTACCAACAGAGGAATTAAAGTTTGGCCAGAGGGTTTCAGGGAAACTTTCTGCACCGATCACTGGAGATGTCGCTTTAAACCAGCTGAAGGCTCTGTTATAACCAAAGCCAATATTATTGAGCTCCTTGGCAGCGCAATCACAGAAGGAATTGATACCATCAAAACCGAAAACCTCTACACTTTTGATGGCAAAGCGGGCTATTCGTTGGGCCAGGGCCAATAAAATTAATTGTATATTTCTATGGTAAATGTT
This sequence comes from Flavobacteriales bacterium, assembly GCA_031378885.1. GTDB lineage: Bacteria > Bacteroidota > Bacteroidia > Flavobacteriales_D > Sanyastnellaceae > JANNEQ01. The sequence goes on along the minus strand of JANNEQ010000128.1, from coordinate 16,143 downwards.
ATTATATATTTGAAAAATGAATATGACGCAAAAGGACTCGTCAAATTTTTGTTGAGTGAAAAATTGATTGCATCAGCTTCGATAGATGAAAATAACGTTTCCTATAAATTACAGGATAATGAGTTCACCAAAGAAGTATACAACGTGATCACATCCCAATCGAAGTCACTTTTATTCCATGATATTGTCACGGCTGTAGAGCAGAAAATTGGTATGGAGGTGCCAATTAGCTCTACGCCCATAGTGGCAGCGAGCAGAATGTTTGATTATTCCATCAGAACCAAAACAATTCCTACTTAAACTTACGCACGATGATTATGCAGCTTATACAAGGTCAATTCAGTTCTGCTGATGCACTGGATTTGATTACTAAGATGGTACACACCAAAATAAAATACCACGAAAACAAAATCAGCAATATCAGCAATGAAGAGGATATTAAAAATCGGGAAGCCAAAATTAAAAGGCTCCAAAAGGACCTTTTTGAAATCCGAAAGCACATAGAATCCAATGGAGATAGAATCTCTATTCAATCGACCATTGAAATAGAATAACCTGAAAATAGGGCAGTGTTGATGTTCAGTGGAAGAAATTTGCTTGTGGCAACCATGCACAAAAAGGAAGGGGTAATCATGCCGATTCTCGAGCAGGCCCTGGGAGTGAAGTGTTTTGTGCCACCCGGTTTTGACACAGATGAACTGGGAACATTTACCGGCGAAATTGAAAGAAAGCAAGACCCCATTGCCACCGCGAGAAAAAAATGCCTGATGGCTATGGAACTTACAAACTGCGATATGGCCATCGCAAGTGAAGGCTCATTTGGCCCACACCCATCAATTTATTTCGTTCCATGCGACGATGAATTTTTGCTTTTTATTGACAAAAAGAATAACCTGGAAATTGTTGTGCGCGAGTTGAGCACCGATACAAATTTTAATGGAGCTTTAGTACGAGACACAAAGGAATCATACGAGTTTGCCCTTGCCGCAAAATTTCCTTCGCATGGATTAATTCTTAGAAGAGAAAAGGATGATTTTACGCGGATTGAAAAAGGAATTACCGATGAAAACAGACTCCGCGAATTGGTGGATGACTACATCAAATTACACGGAAGTGTTTATATAGAAACCGACATGCGGGCAATGTACAACCCCACCCGGATGAAGGTGATAGAGAAGGCGACGATAAAACTGGCTGCCAAAATAAATTCTCATTGTCCCGAATGTGATTCTCCCGGATTCGACGTTACAGGCACAATGCCCGGACTGCCCTGTGGATTGTGTAATTTTCCGACCCAATCAACACTCAGCCTCTTATTTACTTGTCAAAAATGCAATTTTACAAAAGAAGAAAAATATCCGAACGGCAAACGGGTGGAAGATCCAATGCATTGTGATCTTTGCAATCCCTGACAAAATAACTGGTGGATTGAGCCGGTTGTACGCTTAACTTTAGTATTACATTATAAACCATAAATGACAGAAGCAATTGTACCCCTCTTATCATTAATTGCTCTTGAAGTAATTCTGGGTATCGACAATATCATTTTTATTTCTATTCTGGCGGATAAGCTACCCGAAAATCAGCGGAATAAATTGCGGTATTGGGGAATAGGACTGGCCATGGTAATGCGGTTGTGTCTCCTGGCTTTTATTTCTTGGATTCTGCAACTGGATCACACGTTGTTCAGATTGTTCGAAGTTGACTTCTCAGGCAAAGGCCTGATCCTGATCTTAGGAGGATTGTTTTTGATTTATAAAAGCACCAAAGAGATTTATCACAAAACGGAAATGGCCTCTGAAGATGCACCTGTGACGAAAAAATCAGGGAGTTTTCAACGACTTCTTTCAGAAGTTGTCATTCTTGATTTGGTTTTCTCTATTGATTCGATCATAACTGCAGTAGGCATGGTACAGCAGCTTTGGGTCATGTACACAGCCGTTGTGGTAACAGTCGTAATTATGTTATTCGCTTCGAAACCAATCAGTGATTTTATCAGAAAACACCCCTCATTTAAGGTTCTGGCGCTTTGTTTTTTAATGATGATCGGAGTTTCGCTTATCGCCGAAGGATTCCATTTTGAAATACCCAAAGGATATATCTATTTCTCTATGGCATTTGCTTTTTTGGTGGATATAGTGCAGATGAAAACAGAGGTAAAAAAACAGAACAATTCGAATTGAACAATTATTTTAATATGGAATAAATTAATCTATGCCTGACTGATTTCCTGAAAATCACTTCTTCACCTTCTTCTCTGGCCTTCCATCCTTGAATTTGATCTTCTCAATTAACTTACCGGTTTTTTCATCATATCTCACATAATCACCATGAAGGTGATTGTCTTTGTAGTTGCTTTCTTCAATCACTCTGCCCCGTTCAGAATATATCTCAGATTTCCCGTTGAGTTTACCCGATTTATACTCGCAGGTTCGCATGATGGTTCCATGCGGATGGTAATACTCCCATTTTCCATCGGGCTTACCCTCTTTGTAATTTCCCTGACTTTCGATTTTTCCGGATTCGTTGTAGGTAATGCTCAGACCATCCAAAACACCTGATTCGTTGAAGGTCTCAATTTTTTCGAGCTTTCCTTTTTCGTTCCAATAGCTCCAGGCTCCTGTTTTTACTTCGCCCACGTTCATCACAGCAGCTCCTGCGCTGTCTTTTTTAAGCTGATATAAGTCTGCCCACTTGTCTACAAATTCGTTTTCTTCTTTGTGTATGCTCCAGTTGCCGACATAATTTTTCCCACCATTCGGGTAGAACCCTTCCCACTTTCCCACCATTCTTCCGCCCTCATAAGTTCCCACATCTTTTGGTTTTCCAGTTTCATACCAACTCTTCCAAATTCCTTCTTCCAGGTCATTTTTGTAATTTCCTTCCTGTAGAACGTTGCCGTTTTCGAACCAGGTAGTCCATTTGCCATTCTTCTTACCCAGTTGATACATGCCTTCCTTCCATGGTTTTCCAACATGGTATTGATATTTCCACAAACCATCCATTTTTCCATTTACATAATTTCCCCAGTACTGTTTAATCCCATCCTCAAACCAGTAAGTCCATTCTCCGTTTTGAATATCATCAGAAAAATTTCCCTCTATATCCTTGTTGCCATTTTCCAGATACCATATCCAGGTTCCATTCTTTTTTCCACCCAGATATTGACCCACCGCACTGATTTTTGAATTGGGAAAATACTCTTCGATTTTTCCCTCAAGAACATCGTTTTCGAAATGCGATATTTTTTTTGTTTTGCCCGAAGGATAAAACTCTTTCCACTCTCCAGTGCGTTTTCCGGAATCATATTGTCCGGTTGTATAAGTACTGCCACCGGCAAAATTCTGGATATATGGCCCATGTGGCAGACCGTTTTTGTAAGTGGTTTTGCGAATTAATACACCCTTTGCATTGAGCATCTCCACTGTGCCATTCCCTGATTCAACAGAACATTTACCGGTAGGAGAACAATACTTCATCAGATACATCAGACCGTCTTTGTATTTTTCAACCGAAGAGGTATCTCCGCTTTCAAAAAAATATTTCCAGAATCCAATCTTATCACCTTTCTTATAAAAACCTTCCTCCACCAATTTTCCGGCAGAAGTGTATGTCCTTTGGATACTGTCTTGCAGATCATTTTTAAAATAACCTTCAACCATCAACACACCATTGGTGTGAAATCGCTTTACCGATCCATGAAGCTTGCCCTTTTTGTAGTTTGATTCTTCCTGTAAAATTCCATCTTCAAAATAATAACGCCAGAGGCTATCTTCAAATCCATTCAGATAAACTCCTTCGCTGCGGATTTTTCCATTGGGATATTTATCCTTCACAAACTCTTTTTGGGAGTGGCTCTGAAAGAAGAGCAACATAGAAAATATGAAAAGCAGGTTTTTACACATAGGCAGCAAAATTAACAGACTGGTTTTTCTCAAAAGTTCTTTGCAGTAACGATTATGAACACCCAATAGTGCGGATTGGCGAAACTTAATCCGATCAACCCAAACCATCTGATCCCTGATTGCAAATGTGTTCGCAACATTCTCATAAGCGCCATGAGCCTCAGAGTGGACCTGAACCATTAGAAGGATACTGAAGATTGTAGTTTTTGGCGGCCACTTGTTTTTTGTACATTCGCGGAGATACAACACCAATATGATGATTAACAAGTATATCTTCCCGTTTTGTCTCGGATTATTGTCCGTTTTTTCCTGCACACAGATTCCCGAAAGTCAATCAGGGAGTACGGAAGAAGAGGGATTTGGGGTGAACAACGGCAGTCGAAGGTATTACGAGTTCATGCGGACTGCGGATCCCGCTACGGGCGCCGTTCGCCCACATATCAGGACTGAAGTGGCAGAATTTATTTCAAGACTTCCGCTTGGAAATAGCGAAAGATCTTTGCTTTGGTCTTCAAGGGGTCCATTCAACAAAGGTGGCCGTACAAGAGCATTGGCCATTGATGTAACCAACAGTAATGTATTGCTCGCAGGCGGTGTAACGGGTGGAATGTGGCGCAGCCCCGATGGTGGAAACTCCTGGTCAAAGACCACTACCGCCCAGCAAATTCACACAGTGAGTTCCATTGTGCAGGACACCCGTCCGGGGCATGAAAACACATGGTACCATGGTACGGGCGAAGAATTTTACGGCGTGGTAAGTGGCACATCTTTTACCTCTTTATTTAGCGGAGACGGAATTTTTAAGAGTACAAATGGAGGCCAGTCGTGGTCGCAATTGACAAGCACAGCCAGCGGCACTCCGCAAAGTATTTTGCAAAATGGAAGTTACGATTTCGTTTGGCGCATGGCAATAGACCACACCAATCTCACCGAAGATGAGATCTATGCAGCCGTATACAGCGGAATTATCAGAAGCACTGACGGTGGCAATACCTGGCAGGAAGTATTAGGTTTTGGAACGGAGGGAGTCGAGTTTACTGATATTATGATTACCCCTCAGGGTGTTCTTTATGCAGCATTGTCTTACACCAACCCAACCAACAAAGGTGGCCTGTTCAGATCCACCGATGGCATTACCTGGACAGATATTTCGCCATCCTGGTTTACAGATCAGCGACGCACAGCCATGTGTATTAATCCACAAAATGAAAGCGAAGTCTATTTCATTACAGAAATTATCGGCAATGGATTTAACTCTGTCGGACACACATTGGCCAAATACACCTACATCAGTGGAGATGGCTCGGGCACAGGTGGTTCTTGGGACAACCGCTCAGCCAATATTCCAGATGAACCATGTGAACTTTATATCGGAGATGATTTTGATTTTGGAACATTTCGCTCGCAATTCAGCTATGATCTTTGTATAGCACACCACCCAACACAAGCCAATGTGCTTTTTATCGGAGGTGTAAATATTCACAGAAGCAATTCGGCTTTTGCCAATGACGATGCCGATTGGATCGGAGGCTACCAGTGCAATGTGCCAGTACCAGTGCAATATTCTTATCCCAATCACCACAGTGATGAACATTTGATGATATTTTCTCCCGACGACCCTAATGTGATGTACAATGCCAACGACGGTGGTGTATACAAAACAACCAATGTAATGGCGGACTCTGTAAGTTGGATATCGTTGAACAATGGATATGTAAATACCCAGTTTTATACAGTGGCCATGGAGCAGGGACACGCCTCCAGCAATTACATTTTCGGAGGAATGCAGGACAATGGAACGTGGATCGGATCTACTACAAATGCCAGCGATCCGTGGCATGAAGTGCATGCCGACGACGGTTCATTTTGTGCTTTGCCGCAAGGAAGAGAGTTTATAATTACCAGCAGCCAAAGCGGAAGAATTTACAAAAAGACAATCGACAACAACGGTGTGCTGACCGGCACCAGAAGAATAGATGCTGCCAATGGCCCTGCGCAATTATTCATCAATCCGCTATTCCTGGATCCTTACAACCAAAGCGATTTATACATTGCCGGCAATCGAACCATTTGGTGGTTGGCCAACGTAAACTCTATTGAAGTAAATGGAGATTACTACAGCCAGTTGGACAATGATTTATGGGCCAATATTTCACCCAGCTTAATTCCAACTGCGCATGGAAGTATATCTTGCCTCGACAAATGTATTATAGACAACAGCATCATTTACTACGGAACCACAAAAGGTAAATTATGGAGATTGGACGATTGTTATGGCACCGCACCAGTGAAAACCCAGATCACCTCTACTTCTTTTCCTTTAGACGCTTATATGTCTTGTGTAACGGTGCACGATTTTAACCCCGAAGAAGCCATTTTGAGTTTTTCGAACTACAATATCCCAAGTATATTTCATACTACAGATGGAGGTTTGACATTTACAGATGTCAGTGGCAACCTTGAAGAGAATTCTGACGGAACAGGCTCGGGTCCCGGGGTATATTGGGTAGAAATTTACCCAAGTGACCCCACTATCTATTATGCCGGTACAAGCGCGGGCTTATTCAGTACATCGCTATTAGACGGAGCCAATACCATTTGGGAAATGGAGGGCGCATCCACTATTGGCAATGTAATCATCAACATGGTAGATGCAAGGCCTTATGACGGATCGATTGCAGTAGGGACGCACGGCAACGGAATTTATTCCTCTAGTCTCGCGCCGGTAGATGCTGCATCGGTATATGACCATGTGGCTGATAAATTAAACAACGGAGCTTACCCCAATCCATTTTCAGGTACTTTGAGTATTCCCATTCACCTGAACGCTGCAGCAGATATTGCAATAAGCATTTATGACCTGAAAGGAAATCTTGTACACGAAATGCAACAAAAGAATGTTGAGCCATCGGTGCGCAATATGAACTGGACACCATCGGCAAATCTACCTTCCGGAACATATCTCTATCTGATCAATTCCAGTGGCGAAACAAAAACAGGGAAGGTTATTTACAAATAGAATAATTGATGAAGAAGTTATTGTGGTTGTACATAGTTTTGTTTGGAGCTCAATGGGCCGGTGCATCTATGACAATAGAAATAACGGGTTTCCCGCAACTGACCCCTTTAATGGATGATATTTATCTGGCAGGGAATATTAACGATTGGAATCCCTCAGATGAAAACATGCGATTTGTTAAATCCGGTCAGACATATACCTTGAGCATTAGCAATACCAGCGGAGAAACGATTCAATGCAAATTTACACGAGGCACTGACTGGACCACAGTGGAGGGCAATTCACAGGGCAGTTATATTCCCGACAGATCTTTCGTGTATGCCGAAAACACAACACTTCAGTTGAGCATAGAAGGGTGGGAGGATATTTCCGGAACGCATACAGTTACACCAAATGTTTTTATTTTGGATAGCGATCTATGGATGCCTCAACTACAACGCAAGAGAAGAATATGGCTCAAATTGCCCGAATCTTATTCCGGCAGCAACCAGGAGTATCCGGTAATCTATATGCACGATGGTCAGAATCTTTTTGATCAGGCTACTTCCTTTTCCGGCGAATGGTCCATAGATGAAACCATTGACCAGGCCGTTGGAGATTGCTGGTCGGATGTAATTGTGGTGGGCATTGACAATGGCGGAGAATACCGCATTGATGAACTTTCGCCCTGGATAAATACAGAGTACAATGAAGGAGGCGAAGGCGAGGCATATGCGCAATTTATGGTAGAAAATCTCAAACCGTTAATTGATTCAGCCTTCCGAACTATTGAAGATAGAGAGCACACGGTGGTCATGGGAAGTTCATTGGGTGGACTCATTTCCATGTACATCTGGGCAAACTACAATGACGTCTTTGCAAGAGCGGCTATTTTTTCTCCGGCCTTTTGGTTTAATCAGGAAATATTTGATTTTGTGGAAGGCAATCCCGTCGCATTGAATTCTGAAATATACTTTGTGTGCGGCAACAACGAAAGCAACTCAATGGTGCCAGATATGGAACAGATGAAAAATATTGTTGTCGCCAATGGATTGTTGCCGGATCAGATTCAGTATAGTGTTTACTCTGGAGGACAACACAATGAAGCTTACTGGGATATTTATTTTGAACAGGCACTGCCTGAACTGGTCAATTGTGCCGTTTCAATGCCCGAACTGGTACTCGACGACGAAGATTTGATTTACCCGAATCCAGCCAGCGACAGCATCAGGCTCAAAACCAATCGGGGTCAACTTATTCGTTTCGAAATTTTGGACAACAAAGGATCGATAATGCTGTCTTCTGGTATTCCCGATTCAGGAATAGTTAATCTTTCGGTATTAAGCAAAGGTCAATACACTTTAAGGTATTTTTACACTTCAGTTGCCACACGCGATCAAATGGTTTCTGCGAGCGTGAAATTAATTAAGATATAATTCAAATTTTTTAATAGAAAAATGATTTCTAACAAAGCACCAAAGCCCGTAGGAGCCTACCCACACGCACGACGAGTGGGCAATTTACTTTTTCTTTCCGGAGTAGGCCCCCGCATTGCAGGAAGCGACACTACAGACAGCGGAGTGCCCGGATTGAATCTTGATAAAAATGGAAATTTCATCGAATTCGATTTCGAAGCACAATGCAGAAATGTTTTTGATAATGTGAGAAATATACTCGAAACCTGCGGAAGCAAATGGGAGAACCTGGTGGATGTAACTGTGTTTCTGGTAGACATGAAAAGAGATTTTCAGGTTTATAATAAATTATACGCTGAATACTTTACAGATGCCCAACCCTGCAGAACGACTGTTGAAATCAACTCCCTTCCAACGCCCATTGCTATTGAGTTAAAATGCATCGCAACAATTGAATAATTCCATGCAAAAAATATTGTTTCTCATTTTCTTCTTCTATTCATTATCCTCTTTGGCTCAGGTCCATTTGAGCTTTGAATTGGTAAAGGAACACACTTCAAAGGGCGACGAACTTTTCGGCTACAAAACCTATCGTCTGTATGCTGTTTCGGACAATCCGAAAGACAGAATGATGGCAGTTTATGGCAGTAGCCAGAGTCCACTAATCATTGTATCCGATCAGGGCTTCTGGCAATCCGCATTGGGCGATGCATTGGGAAGCAATATCAATCCCATTCTCTATCAGACAAACCCCAATTACAATTACGACTCTTGGGTGACCATCAATAAGATGGATAAATCCAAACCTGGCCAGCTTTTCGTTCTGGAGTCACCTTCTCAATCCTGGGTAGCGCCATTTGAAGCCGGAGGTAAAATAACCATGGATGACAAGGTGGGCGGCTCTTGGTTTATGATGCCCAACGATAAGAATACCTTTACTGGTGAGGCAGGCAAAGTATTGTTGGGTCAATTTACTACGAAAGGAAAAATATCGGTACAACTCAATTTACAGGTAATGTGGGGCGCTACCGGAGCCGCCGAATCCATTACCGGATTGAAAGCCGAGACACCCTGAGGTTTAATAATAACACCAGGGAGTAGAATTTTTTTCAGTATTCAAGCCATCCAAAACAGAAAAAAAGTCACTTTGGCCCGTACTTTGACTAGCTCGCCCACATGAAAAAGAACATTATTTTTCTCGTCCTGTTATCAGCGACCCAGATGGCTTTCAGTCAGACTAAACCACCGAAAGTCGATATCAATACCCTACCTTCATTTGCGTTGAGGTCCCAGCCCAATAGCGCCTTTCAGGCCGGTGAATGTGTGAAATACAGAATTCACTATGGACTGATAGACGCCGGTGAGGCTACCTTAAGGGTTGAAGAAAGCCCCTACAAATTCGGAAACCGCGATGCCTTTCGCGTTATAGGCGAAGGACGAAGCCTCGGTTCTTTCGACTGGTTCTTCAAGGTGCGCGACTATTACGAGACTTACATCGACAAACAGGGAATTTTTCCATACCGTTTTATCAGGAATGTAGACGAAGGAGGATACAAGATCAACCAGGATTATACTTTCTATCAGGATAAGCGAGCCTATAAAGATGAAAAGGGCGAATCTTACAGCACACCAGAATACATTCAGGATATGCTAAGCGCATATTACTATGCCAGAACCATTGATTACTCCCAGTTCAAACCGGGCGATGTGGTGACGATTAACTCTGTGGTAGATGGTGAGGTTTATCCTCTGAAGATGAAGTATATAGGAAAAGAAACAGTCAAAGTAGATGTAGGTAAATTCAAATGTCTGCGTTTTGCGCCAGTGGTGCAGAAAGGTAGAGTTTTCAAGAAAGAAGAAGACCTGAGTGTATGGATTACCGACGACCCCAATCACCTCCCCATATTGGCACAGGCCAAAATTATGGTAGGTTCCATCAAGATGGAGTTAAAACAATACTCCGGATTGTCTTCACCGATAGCACAAGTGAATTAGACCAGATAGGTTTTGAACCAAAAATCATCTAAAAGCTAGGTTAAAAGATAGGAATACCATTAAATTTGACCATCCTGAATGACCTTCAGGATATTAAAAGGATCAAATTTCGAATTTGTAATAGCGCTAAATTACCCAAGCAACGAGACCCCGCGGATGGCAATGCCTGAAACGGGGTTTTGTGTGAATTGGATTTTCGCAGAAGTTTTTGTTCGCGGAGTTTTATCTACCGTAAAAGTTGCAAAGTGACGGACTTTAATTTGAAAAATTGACCAAGCCTGAAAGGCTTTAATGTGATTAGCCCCGGATGAAATCCGGGGTTTAGTGAGCAAATGCGCACGACAACTCCAACGGAGTTGAATGTTAATGACATGGTCCATCCATTCAATTTTCTTTATTACTCCCCAACTTTTGCAGTTGATCAGTTCCATCTACCGTAAAAGTTGGAAAGTGCCCGCGCATATTTCAAACCCCTTAAGTTTCTCTTCAGCATGGCTTATCCAATAGGGTTGAAATATCTGGGCAGTGTTGTCCGACCAAAATTATTCTTAACTTAATGACATTGCCGAGGTGTGGTTTTACCCATTCAATACCCCCTAAAAAGTTGTGGCCAGGTTTTCGTGGCAGAAAGGAATGCTACAGCATGTTGGCCACAAAAACGTGGCTAGATTTGAAAATCAATAATTTTGGCCACAACTGCCCGGCTACAAATTAAAGGGCCATGTTTTGCCCCCAATAATTGACCGATAAGGAGAAAAGATGCCTCCAATATTCATCTGGTAAAATTGGGCTTGAACAAATGGACATTTTTCCACGGCTAAGCCAAAAAACACCCCAAAACAGACCCCAGCCTTATTGCCCTTTGGCCAAAGTACAATTCCAAAAAAGGGCAATTTGAAGGGGGGTGTTTTTCGGCCTCTGGCAATGACGTGCATTTGCCGAGGTCAGGCAGGTGATTTAACGGTATTCAATGGGAGTGATTTAACCCCCCTAAAATAGGGTGTTTTTATTTTTTTTAATTCGGAGCCAACTCCCTAACTTTCAGGTGGTCTGAATACCCTAAGTCGCTTTCATCAAAAACCCTCAATAAATTTTATAAACCTCTAACAAATTCTATGGTATGAAAACATCATTGTTTACCCCATCAAGTAAAAAGCCCGGATTTTGGGCCTCCAAAAAACGCAAATACCCCAGAGGGCTGAGGCTCGCAAGTATGACCTTGCTGCTTTGCGGTATTTTCACGAAAATATCAGGGCAGAGTAGTTTGCTACCGCCGGCATTTTGCAAGCAATGCGGTAATTATTTTACAAATGGTAGTTTTGAGTTCAGTGAGACCGGAGCGGCTGTTGGAGGAGCTACAGGCACCGGAGCGGGTTTTTCGCTGGTGGAGTGCGGATGGACAGCAATCTACGAGAGTCCTGATGTATATGGCCCTCCTTCTTATTCGCTTCCGGGATCAGGATGTACCGGGCAACCACCCATTCCACCAGCGGGTTTAGCCGCTTTGAGCGTAGTGGGTGGCATACAGAGCGGAACATGGTCTAACCTGGAAGGAGTACAGCAAATACTTGATTTCCCAATGGTAGCCGAAGAAACCTATAACTTTAGTATGCAGGCAATGGCCTGCGGCGGACCAAGCGCCAACATGTTTTTTACTTTTTTTCTCAGCATGAATACCTATCCTGAGACCAACTTTATTTTTAATCCAGCCAACAGTTGGGATTTTGCCACATTTGTGCCCGGCAATCCCAGCAGTCAGTTTTACCCGGTGCCCACCGATCAACAATGGATTACTATTGCTTTTCAATTTGTCTGCCCTACAGAAATGGATGGCGCACAAAACTTTGGTATCAGTGCAGCTTTTCCAGAAGGAGCGGCTGATGTCGAGGGCAGATTGTATTTTGATGATATGCAGTTAAGCCTTGCAAATCCATTATTGCCCACATTGAACCTCCCCAATGCCATATTGTGCCCGGGAGAGTCTATAGCCAATATGATCGACTACACCACATCTGGCAACGCCATACCTTTTCAGTATCAATGGCAATATGATGTGGATGGAGTGATCATTACCGGCGACGATTTTATATACAACCCAAACAACCTTCCCAACCCCAATGCCACTTCGGTAACCATCACTTATTCAGAGCAAAACAACGAAGGTTGCTGGGTATCTGTTTCGGATGTGGTCCAACTCTCCCCAACCACCCCACCCATTGTCTCCATTACCCAAACCACCTGTCCGGGAGAGTGCGATGGCGCGGTGAGCATAACGCCACAGGGTATTGCACCGCTTACCATTTTTTCTAATCCACCTGATGCAGATATCAATGCGCTCTGCGCTGAAACACCTTATACATTCTGGACAACAGATGGCAATGGGTGTACAAGTGCGCCCACACCAGTAGATGTAACAAGTGTATTGTGCTGCGCGGAGAGCACCCTGCCACCGCCAACCTACCTTATTCCACCCGGCACCACCTCCTGGCAGAATGCCACTTATGTGCTCGACCAAAACCTTGTTCTGCTGGCGGGTTCAAATTTTTTCGTGAACAACTCGTCACTTTATTTCGTGGCTGGTAAAGGAATTATTATGCAAGAGGGTTCCCAGATACACGTAATCAACAATTCTATACTGACAAGAGTACCCGATTGTGATGGCATCTGGAAGGGAATAAAATCGCTGCACACCAGCAATTACCCCAATTCGGTCGCGCTATCCATAATAGAAGTCGCTCAAAGCGAAATAAGTTATGCCGATACTGCCATACAGCAGATTACCGTTCCCGGTTATGCAGGAGGACTGTTGCAGGTGAACCTCAACTACCCATGGCAAAGCCTCAAGCTGAGCGATTCTGAGTTGATCAACAATAGAATGGACATTCATGTAAAAGGAATTACGCTGGCCTCAGTGCCCATAAAAATGCAGGTGACCGCAGTGAGAACCCGGTTCGAGATCAACCAAGATTTTGATGCTACCAATATTCCCGGAGCGAATAGGATAGTGATACGCGCCAACAAAAGCCTATCCACATTTCTGGATGTAAAAATAATCAATACCCAAAGCGGTTTTGTAGATCTTACCTACCCGCTAACGGGTATCTGGTGTGAGCAAGCCCCAATAAGATATTATTCAAGTGGAGTGGATGCGAATGATATTTTTCTCTCTGAAATTTCGGGATTTACGCGTGGAATTCACATGTATGTCAACGCCAATGTCACCAGTACCATCAAGAATGTGGATTTTAAGTGTTACCGGAGCATCTATGCGCTCACCCAGTACAACATGTACATATTGGCGAACCGTTTCCGCAATTTCGATGCGCCCTTTATGGCCGGGGTGCTGGCCAATGGAATGTGGCTCTATCCCAATTCCACTCCTATTACCCAGGAGGGCGGCGACATTACCTCTGCACCTTATGCTATTTATATGGATGGTGCGCAGGGCTTTTATATACAAGACAATGATATCGACACCCATTTTCAGGATTATGGCCCAGCCTTTAGCCACGGAGTTATTATCAACAACACCGGCCAGGCCAACAACAACATTCGTAGAAATTACTTCCATGGTATGGCTAGGGCGTTGAAGTTTCAGGGGATTAATAGATCGAGCGATTTTGCCACCGGCGCAAAATACAAGTGCAACCAATTTGGTTATGCCGCCGATGGCAGTGCCGATCCCAATTTGACGGATATTCGAGAATTGCATGGCAATCAGGGGTTACAATCATTGCATGGTGTGCCACATCAGGGGCCAGAAGATTATAAAAATGAATGGAACCAGAACAATTGCGCTAATCTTTGTTTCATAGATGATATTGCTGTGCAAGATATACCCGTAATGAAACATAGGTACCATAGACCAATATTTGGTACTGAGCCAGCGACGAATGAAATTTCAGGGATAATTATTAATTCAAATGAAGGCAATGAAGATTGTAATGGATTTTTTGGAATTCCTATTGTTTTAGGAGGTGATGGACTTGCCTCTTCCCAAAAAGTAAGCGCCGAAAGTGATTATGCACTTTTAAAAACGTGGTACAATAACCTTGTGGACGGTGGAAATACCGAAGAGCTCATGCAGCAAGTGTTGGGCGCCAACTACAGCAGTGCCCTGCAGACTTATTACGATCTGATGCAGCAATCACCCAACCTGAGTGATGAATTAATGATAGCCGCCCTTCAGCAATTCAATATCCCCAATGTATTGCTCGTGCAAATTCTGGCTTCCAATCCTTCTGCCTCATGGAGTGCTGATGTGCAGGAAGAGATTGAAAAGCGACCCATTCCATTTACTGAATACCAAAAACAACTCATTCAGCAAGGAATGTATTTGATGAGTAGCCGCGAGGAATTGGAAAGGGCCATGGCAAGTACTTTGGCACGCAGGGATGGAGCAGTGAATTGTTTGATTGCAGAAATAGAATTAGATGACGACATTAGCGACAAAACACCAGGTATTGATGAACTTCTGGACGAAGAACAATATTATTCCGATTTGCAAAAGAAGGTAAATATTCTAATTTCAACAGAGAACTTTGCCTCTGCCATTACCTTATTAGAGACATCAGAAAACAATTTTAGTTTGAGCAGACAGGAACTAGACAATATTGAAGATCAATTGATAATTATAGACCTAATGCGCCAGATTCAGGAGACACAAGCTAATTCATTGAATGCAAATCAAGTTACTTTGCTTGAGAATTTGCTGGCGAACTCAAGTGCTGAAGTCAGTTCAAGAGCTTTGGATTTGTTAATCAGGGGCAATCAAATGGCTTATGAAGAGATGATTTTTGATGTTGAGGTTGAAGAGCGAAATTTCCAGGTAGAAACAGATTTAGAGGCAGTTTCCGCAATAAGAATTTACCCTAACCCTATTCAAGACTTTGCCACTATAGAATATAAAGAAGGTGCTATAGCGCTGATTGAAGTATTTGATTTAGCAGGCAAATTGCTTTTTGGTGAAGGTGTAGCACAAAATTCTACTCAATATGTGTTAATTTTGAAAGATCTAACAAGTGGATTATATGAAGTTCGATTAACCAATAGCGTTGGTACTGTTGTTAAAAGTATTGGCATAGTGAAAGAATGAGACTTTTGATAATTATATTGATTTGTGTATTGCCTGAGTTTATTCTTGGGCAATACACTTATTTTAATCATTCGGTGCCTCCACCAGATCCGAGTCAGTTTGGCGAGATTAGTTATAATCTTCTCCAAAGAGGGGATACACTTATTACATACAGCATTAAACAAAACAGCGCATTTATCAGCAGCAGAAAACACTATTTTCTGAATACTATGGGTGACGTCATTTCATCGGTTGAATTTCCATTTGATTTGCCAACCGCCGTTTACCAGAAATATTCGGAGTGTATTGATTATGATAACACTGGATTCTTGCTTGCCGGGGCATTTGCTGATACAGATTTGACAACTTATCAAGGCAGATTGTACCGCTTTAATGAATCATTCGAACAAGATTGGTCTTATACAGATAGCCAGTATCAAGGAGATACAATTGAGGGTAGTTCATATAATATAGCGCGAAGATTACATGATGAATATATTATTGCCGCAGGAAAGATTTCTTTGGACACCAATGGTTTTTTCTTTGGTGCGGAATTCGATCTAATCCAACTCACCAAGTTTTATCCCGATGGCAGCGTTTTTTGGCATAAGGAATTTGACTTTATGAATAATGATGATATTAATGGAAATTGGAAGAGAGCTCAGTTTAGCGACTTATTTGAATTATCTAATGGTGATATCTTGATTTTTGGGAAATGGGATTATAAAGATCAGCCTTTTGCCATTCGCTTCGACA
>JANNEQ010000045.1:0-8865 GCA_031378885.1 Flavobacteriales bacterium | reverse complement strand
AGATCACCGACAAACAGTATTCGGTAAACCTGAACGATTTCAAAATTCAGGCAGCCACCGACTACAAAACGGCGGTCGAAACCCGTAAGACCGAGATTCAGAACTCGGCCAACGCGGCCTAAGCATTTATTGTATTCCATTCGTGTTCCCCACTGCGAAAGCGGTGGGGTTCTTTTTTTGGCGGGTGAGCGGTTTTCTATAAGTTGTCCGATCCAGATTATTCAAATTCTATAAGATTCAATTGTCTGTTTAGTCCTGATTCTCATTGGGCGGTAAATACATTTGAAATCGAAAAGAATTTCGGTTGGCTTTTATTTGTATGTGGATGACCTTCCGTCAGTCTAATGCACTGTATTTTTATGACCGCGGAATCCTAGCATGGTCTATTGCATTTTTTAGGTATTGCTTTTCTGTCCGAGCGTTTTGAGGTCGAATCATTTTATATTTTTAGAAAAGTTGAACATTAAATGATATATAAGGATTTCGTCTTCGTCTAAACTGTGAGTTGAGCAATATGAGTAATCAAATTCTGAAACAATTTTATGATTGAATAACTCTCTTGTTGTGTTTGCCTTGCCTTTTAACAATCTGTTTATTGCAATAATATTTTTATCGATGTCCATTGTTTGGACAATAAAACCAATCATTCCATTTGTTTTGTAATAAGTAGAATATTTTGTTGAGACAAAACGAGAAACGCCTTTTTTAATATAGTCACTGTTCAAACCTGAAGTTCCATTTTGATTAACAGCGTCCAATCTCTTACATTCAATAATGTAATAGGCATCATCATTTACAAAGGGATTTAGTGGCATTACTCTGATGTCAATTCTTCCAGTTTTTTCCGGTAATTCGCTGTCAAATAGGTAATTTGTAACTTGATGCCTCAGCTTAAAGGATTGTTTCTTTAAATAGTTATTAAGCATATAATCTCTAATACTATTTTCATTGTTACTTAAACGAACATTGTCACTGCTCATTGTATTGTAACATGAAATCAGTTTTGAAAGTATATCTTCAAATTCGGCATTGTAAAAAAAGCTACTGTGTCCGTAAGCAGTGGCATTTAAGTCTGTAAACATCATTTTGTTTTGTTTACGGATTTAAGAATAGCATCGGCAAATTCATTTACATCTAAGTGGCCAATGGCTTCATGCCAAAGTCTTTTTTCATTGGGTTTGATTAAGTAAAAATCATTGCCGTTATTATCAAAACCTCTGATGTCCTTTTGAACAAAAAGTCTATCTGTAATTTTTTCTTCTCCTAATTTGAAAAGAAAGGTTAAAAACGCAGCATTATTCTGCTTACTAATCCATTTCATTGGCTCACTATATTCTTTCGCTGGAATCATTTTAAAAAACATTCCAACAACTTGATTTGTGTGCCAAATTTCGACTACAAATTTTTTATCTTTTGAATTGAGTTTTGATTTGAATCGTTCAATGAAAAGTTCAGCATATGTTTGTAGAGTAGTTGCTTTAAAACTTATGGGATGAAATAACAGTTCAAAGCCCTGATGCCTCATTGCAATTGGAATCATTACATCGTTAGAATAGTTGATTAGACTACTTTCCACATTTGTTAATTCAAGTGCATTAAATATTAATGCATCGCACAATTTTTTTATTGGCTTTTCATCAGTTACTTCAGTTTTAAGGCTGTTTCGCTTCAATTGGTACCTTTCTATTTCTTTCCCTCTTCTTACAGCATCTGGTATTTCAAAATACCACATTTTTTCAATCTCTTCATCTTCGGATTCTTCACGTTCTATTGCCGCAGAAGCTCCCATATTGAGCATATAATAAGAAAACAACGAAGAGCATAGAATAGTATTTATTGAATAGAGAACTGGCAATTCTGCTTTATTCTTTATTTTTAAGGCACGAACTGAACTAGTAAAAATTCGTTCATCATGATTTATCGCTGCCTTTGATGTTAAATCTTTTGAAATGCCTCCCGTTATTAATAATGAATATGGCTTAAACAGTTCCAAAAATGGTTTATTGTCCTCCTTATATACATATCCTACATATTTAGAATCCCATTTTTTGTCAGAGTCAATTATATTAAAAGGTTGTAATTCTTTTTTTTGAGTATCTAAGAAACGTCTACCTACCAATTCCCCTACTAAAATTTTTCTTGCCCCATCCTTACGTTTTACCCCTTGCTTAAATAGAATTTCATTCTGAGCAATAATACTTTGAACCGTTTTCAAATCTGCATATAATCTCTTAATAAAATTGAAGTCCAAATAAGAACCATACACTAAAACCTTCCAAAGCCAATCAAATTCCTTTAGTTTATTCTGTTGAATTGTTTTGAAATCAGTTCGGTTAATTGTGAATATTTTGAATAGAGAAAAAAAGCGACTTGGTTTTAATGCGATATGTTCAATTAAGTTGTTATCCGTGTTTGTTCCATTAGCGTAACTGAAAAATAATACACATGCAGGTGCAGTCGCTTTATCGTTAGACTTATCAAACACCTCCCTTCTAACGGGAGCTAGCTCAAATACTCTTTCAATAAAAAATTGATTTAGAAAATAATTCCTAAAAGAAGAGCCTTGCAGATTGTATAAAACTTTACTTGTAACAATTAAAGCTGCTTTGGTTTTATTTTTTGAAAAATCACTACTTCTCAACAAAAATGCTTGGGCAATTTCCTTATTTCCAATTTCAATTTGTGGTATATCTTTTTTATTTTCTTCTCTTCTTCTTTCGTCAATATACTTTATGTATAAAGGTTTTTCTTTTTCTCCTTTACCTCTGTTCCAAGGTGGATTTCCTAAGATGAAATCAAATTCAATATTTTCTAACGCTTTGTTATATGGCAAACTTTTATCAAAAAAATCAGCCTCAAAAAAATTCGTATTTAATAAATTGGGAAACTTAAAGGCATCTTCTATTGCAGCAGGTTCTAAGTAATCAAGCAGGGTCAAATAAATTGAAAATACAGCAACTTGAACCGCACTTAAATCTTTGTCAATGCCATAAATATTTTCTTTAGCTAAAATCTTTATGTCCTTTTTAAATTTTCCTTTTTCCTCTTTAGGGTCAATTCCTGTTTCGATTATATATTTTTCAATAATCTTTCTAAGTGTTTCAACAAGAAAAATCCCAGAACCACAAGCAGGGTCAAGCACTTTGCAATTGTAATCAGAACCTTTTTGATTTAACTTTTTTTCTACTGTTTCTTTTAATATGTAATCAACCAAAAAAAGTGGAGTGTAATATGCACCTTCCTTTTTCTGATTTTCTTGTCCAATGAATAACTCATAAACATTACTGATAAATTCTATTGGAATAATTGAAAAATCATAAAAATCGAATAACGAAGACTGATTTTTTTCTATGTCTTCGCCTTGAAGCAACCTTCTTAAAACTTGATAATCTTCTTTGGTTATTTGCCTATATTCTTCAATGCTAAGTGGAAACAAATCACCGTTAAATCCATTCTCTTTATCTTCCAAGTAATCGAAAAATTGTTGAACTTTCTTCGGGTAATTTAGTAAGTCGCAAAATTCTGAATTAGTCCATTTACGAAGCCTGCCATCAAATCTCATCTTTACTTCTCGGTCAATTAAATATCTTACAAAGATGATTTTGCCGATAATCGCATTGGCAATTTTTGCTTTCTTCTCGTCTTGTTCAACAAGTAATTTTCTTGCAGATATTATATTTTTTAAAAGGTGGAAGTCAACACGGTTCTTATAGTTTAATTGCTGTTGGTATTGTTCCCATGTATTGCCTGTAACCAATTCAAAGTATGTAAAGTCAGATAGCTTTTCAACTCCACCAAGTTTTTCTAAAAGTTCTGTTTCCTTTAAATAATTGAACCCATTAAAAACCTCTACTGCACCATTCTCAACAAATATTGCAATTGGACATTCATTAAAATTCCAAATGGCTTTATGTATTTCTTCTTTGTTTTCGCAATTATTGAAAAACAAAATCATTGGTTTGTTGTCGAAGCAGAAAAAAGCATCAGGTTCAATTTTCCTTTCAATCAATCTTTTCACCCGATTAGGGAAAGCAACTTCTTTTTTCCAAAGGTCTTCTTTGGTAATGAACAGACCATTGTTTTTATCTAAACCAAGCTGTAAAAAAAGTTCTTCTAGTTTTTTCATTTTGCTAGCGGTTTACTTTTCTTTAAATAGTCAACCTTTTTCTCAGCAGCTTTCAAAGCTCGCTTTGCCAAAACTTCATCTTGAATTTCGTAAGCCAATTTGTCGCTTAACCAAATTACAATTAAATTGTTTTCATCTGTTTTGAAATATTCAGCCAGTTTCACAACTTGCTCGCGGCTCGCCTTACGGTGTCCGTGTTCAATCTTGCTAAGAATTGCTTGGTCAATGTCAAGATAAGCAGCGACTGTCCGTAAGGGCAGCATATGCTTTTCTCTGAGTTGTTTTATTTTGATTCCCAAACTTTCCATTTTTGAAAGATTTTATTTTGACTTAAATTGTCAAAGGTAATATTTAGACGCGCAACTCAAAGCAAAATTTGGGAATAAGTTGTGGAGCCTGTGCTGAATGCAACGGTGGCTATGATACTTTTTGCTTTTGTAGACTAAGGCAAAAAGTGGAGTGTGCATTGAAAATTAGTTTGTTGTATGTAGGCTTTTTTGATCTTTTCTGCTATTATCCAATAAACTGTTCGTTGAAGGCACGAAATCTTTGACTTTAAACAGGCACCCAGGGGTTACTGCTAAATCATTAATACACACAAGCCCTCAATATTCATCTCCAAATCTGAAGATTTAGCATTCAATACGACAATAGTCAGAATGCAATGATTTGATCCTGAGTTTTTGAAATGACCTCCTGAAGTTTGAATCAAGGATTTTTTTTGTTTGCATACAATTTGGTGGGGTAAAGTCCTGTTCAACTTTAATTTTACCACTAACCACTAAAATCCTCAAATTATGTATCTCCTCGAAGAAATGATCTGCCATCTTTCTGCAGATGAACGTCGTCGTTACAGGCTTTATACCGCCAATGATAAGGGCACGATAGAAAGGAAATTGTTTGATCTGTACACCAAAAACCCACTCGCCGGAAAAAGTGGGGCCATGAAGTTGCTCTATAAGAATGAGTCGAAAACGGGGGCTTATACTGCCTCGCGGCTGCGGTTGATCAATCGGATTGTAGAATTTGTGGCGCATGATCTGGCCATTGTTATTGAAGACCCGCGTGCACTGGTGATGGTCTATGTGTTGGTTGCCTACAAATACCACCATGCAAAGGCCTGGGCTGTGGTCAGGCATTTCAGTCTGAAAGCAGAAAGTATGTGTATTACTTACAGGATGTATGCACTGCTGGAGGGCGTCTATAATTTTATGATCCAGAATGCCGCAGATCTGGATGTCGATTTTCGCGAATTGCTTCAAAAACAACAAATCAATGGAGCCCGCTTCGATCGGATTCGCGCATTGAATGCGGCAGGTACCGAAATGGAAATTGAAGTTCGCGCCGCAAAACAACAAGGGCAGGTTCTTGAACCTGAAATCATTTTCCACCAGATGACCGAAAAATACTCCCTCAGCGCGGAGGAACAAGTTGATCCTGCTTTTCGTCTGCGCGTACTTCGAATTTTCCGTACTGCTCTGCTCTCCGCCAAACGTTATGTTGAGCTGGACGAGTTGATCATTACCACCTACAATGAATTGACCGCAGCCGATGCTTTTTCGGGCCCTGCCGGAGAGGATGAACTCAACCTTCTTTATATGTTGGCCCATAGCAAATACAGAAACAAACAGTTTGCCGCTGCCATGGATATTCTCACGCGATTCAAAGAACGCAGCACCAATATTTCATGGACTCCCTGGGTGCTGATCCTGAAAACGAAATCGCTCGAAGCCGCCATTCTGGTCTATACCGGAAAAAATGATATTGCCATCGCCAACCTCGAAGAATTGCGCAAGGAGCGTCCACACGAACATTATGTAAGAGAATGGCTGAACATCGACCTGGGTCTGGCCGTATATTATTTCAACGCCGGTCAGTTCAGAAAGGCCATCGGATTGCTCAACGAGCTGCATCTTCCGGAGGTAAATGCCGACGACTGGATGGGGAAGGAGTGGTGCTTCAAGATGGATCTGATCGAAATTATTACCCACAACGAACAAGGCAACGATGATCTCGTGGTGCAATATCTCCGCCGGCTCAAAAAACATTACAAGGATCTGCTTCGGTCTAAACCCTATGCCAATGCCGCCAGATTTGTGGACATGTGTACCAAAGTCATGGGCGATCCGAACATCATTGACGAACCAGCCTTTCGCAACAAGGTTCGGGATATGATCGGACATTGGGAGCTCGACATCAGCGACCTCCAGGCGGTTACTTTTTTCTGCTGGCTGAAAAGCAAACTCCACAAACTACCTTATTACGAACTTCTGATCGAAGAAGTGAACAAGGCCATCGGATCGATGGAGGGAAAATCCGGCCCCACAGAAGCGTAAATTTTCAGAAAATATCTTGCAACAGATAGTAAATCAATCGTTTGCAGCGATTTTGTCACACCATGTCCGAAAAAATGAAGATGGTGTGACAAAATTTGTCACACCAAGTTGAAAAATCCGCACATGGTGTGACAAAATTTGTCACACGTAGTTCAAAAAACGCAACATGGTGTGACAAAAAAGTGCGGGATTGTTTGCTGGGCGTGGGATTGGGGAGGAAAAATGGTGGGGGTTGGGGGTATCCGGGTTTACGTGATAGAGAATTCTAAACATTCGACCTATTCATGCTCGGTGGGTTTCGGGCGGTACATTTCTTCTATAAACATGCGATCCTATGGATGATTTTAGCAAATCTTCATGTTATCATGATTATCCTATTTTATGAAGAACTGGAGAATTGGCTTCCGATCCAATGGATCGCATGTTCAAAAGCAAATGGATGTCATTATTTCGAATGCCAAAATTGAGGGAATGGGTTATACCGAATAGCTATTGGAAAGTAATTGATTGTATGTCGGTTGAGCCAATAGTTTTAGAATTGCGTCTTATTTAGACTTATTGTAGTTGTTCGCAATATTTTTATTCCTGTAAAGCAGATTAATTATTGTGAAATTAAACTATTCAATAGACTGTTTTATTTTGAGCAGCAGTTTTAAATCATTATCCTCATTTGCCTTTGAGGCAATTGGCCGCACCTGACATACATATTTACGACTACTCGAAAAGTATTGAGAGGAATTATCTATTTTGTAAAATCTGGCTTGAAGGAGTCTGGCTCCAGCTAGTACCTTAATTGCTGTGTTTCCCGGATTTGTGATTTCTACTGATACACATCCACAATAGCCTGGCTGAACAATTGTCGATACTGTTAGTCCGAGTCGGCTGTATGAACTTCGGGTAGATAATATCGCAAATACGTCATCTGGAAGTTTCAAATATTCCAAGGTAGAGAACAGTACTGTTTGATTTGAATGGAACAAGAATGATTCACCTAGTTTCCTTCTTGTTTCAGTGAAATGACTTTTTAATGGTCTATTATCTATCTGATCAATCGTGGCGTCCAAATAGGCTTCTCGGCCTTGATTACACGTTAAGAAGTCTAATCCAATTCTCAGATCAATTGTAATTTCACCAATTTGGTCACGCGACAACAGCGGCGCAATATATAATTCTTGATTGTCTATTAACTCTATTAGTTCTGGTTTGGTGAGCATACCTGATTTGCTATCTTTAGTCTTTTCCATATTTTGTCCATGCGAGTTGAATAAAATAGTTTGATATTGATTTTTCTATCAAGTTGTTTATGATATGGTATCTTTGTCTTGGTGAAAAATTACGGAGAAAATTAATGTCTGAATCCATCCAGCAGTCCCAGCCTATTTTGAAGAGATAATGTAAGGCCTTGTCAGTCTTAATTTCGTGTGGAATTAATTTTTCAAAGGAGCAAGACATTAAGATCTCTTCGAATCTAGCTATCAGATTTGGTGAGTTGGACTGGGTCAGCACTTCTTGAAAAAGTCTCAGTTGATCACCGCTACTTGAGGATAAAAAATCATTAACTACATTAATTCTTTCATCGGTTGAAGGATGCGTAGTACTTTGAGGGTTCTTGTGAGCAATATGATCTAGATATAGGTTAGAAGCATTTGACACATATTGGGCTGCGAATAAATCAGCAAAGTATTCTTTAGTATGGTTTAGAAAATGTGCTTCAATATTATTTTGAGGATCAGTTTTTCCGTAATTTTTAAGAAAAATCTTTTTGCTAATATTTAGTTCGTGGTCAACGAAATGCCCTAATTCATGATAAAGAACAACGCATGATAAGTAATCCCGGGATAAATTTTTAGGAAGAATTATTCTAATTAGCCGGTTTGTAATGGATGTGTTGTATCTTTTAGTTATGAACTCATTTAACATAAGGAATATCTCTTGAGTATCGTATGACTGCATTGCAAAGTCTAAATTGCTATTGGATAGAGAGGTTACAATTATAAATTCTTTGGTAATTGTCCAATCTCCTAACGCCTTTTCCAGACAGCTTACGACCTCAAATGGGATTATATTTAGTGTACTATTATCGAGATATTCTAGCCCGTTAGCAATATATTTCAATAGAGACAACAAAGGCCCTCTTTCATTATCTTCCAATTTTGAAAGGTCACTTTTTTTGATTTTTTCAAAGAGTTGGAAAAGTTCTATGAAGTGAGATTCCTTTTTCGGATCTGAATAAATATTCTTGCGACTGCGGGAAAAGTTTTCTTCTATAATAAACGTCTTAATAATTTGCGGATAAAGATGTGAGTACTGTATTTGGTTTTTTAAATTTATTAAAGAAGCTATCTAAACATTTTTCCTCTTCAGATAAGGATTCAAAATACCTGTTATGTGTCACTGCTCTTC
>JANNEQ010000019.1:0-21367 GCA_031378885.1 Flavobacteriales bacterium | reverse complement strand
AATATAATTTAACCCAAAGGGTAAATTATTTTGTGAATTGGTTATGCCGCCACTAAAAATAAATAGTACTATGAGGCGTAGCCGAAACCTGCCTTTGCCGGCAGGCAGGTTGGACTATATTATTTTTGTGAGCGGTATTATATGGGCCGAGCCTATGGCTCTTCGTTTTCATTCGCCATGTCATTTCAACGGGTTAAAACCCGTTGTTACAATATGAACCGAGCCTACGGCTCTTTTATCCGCTTAGGACTTTAAGCTATGGATATACTTCATAGTGCCAGAGGCACGGCCCATATTGTAGCGCCGGACTTTAGTCCGGTGGTGAAAAAAGTGCGATAACGATCAGAGTGCCGTAGGTACGGAACATTTATTTGGGTCTATAGAAAAATAGATTTTTTCATTGCAAGATGGAATTTATCGTCAAATGAAAAGCCTGGAATATCAAGGCTTCCACCAACTTGTCAATGGCAGCGAAGCGAGGAATCTCAGGTAGTCACCTCGATTGCTTCTGTCCCGATCCAACAACAAGGAATCCCCCTGCCTGAAAGAAAAGCAGGAGAATTCCCGTTGCCTGTTGGACCAGCTTTTAGTAAAAAATTTTGGTACTTCCTTTTTTTTCGAATGAGGCATTATATGCCCATTACCTCAAATAGAAGTACAGAATCGCAGTATGATAAGGCCATACGAAATCAGGTCTACATTCAGACAAACAATTCAAACAGGGGTAAAAGGGAAATTGGCGTTGTTACGCCGGATCAATCGGTCAGGAATTGATCGGAACTGGAATAAATTGAAAAGGATAAATTCCGGATTTTCGAAAAATGTTGTAAGTAGTCATCACAATTAAATTTGGGTTTGGTCTTCGATAAAAAGGTTAAGTGAATCCAATACACCGATGCATTTATTTACCCTATCGCAAAATGAATTTTTTTAGAAAATAAATTGAAATACGAATATACATTAACCCCGACAAGGCTCATTATTAAAGAAAACTATACTTTCTCAACGCACCACATTCAGTCTTCAATCTGTCCATACTCTAATGGGTTAAGGAAAGTATAGTTTGAAGGATTGAAATTCAAAAGGCCCCATTCTTACTTTTCTTTTCTGCTACGTGTAGTGCGAAACGCAAATCCAGAATCAACAGATATTCTCTTTCCGTTCGGCCGGAACGCCTTCCACTTGAATTCCAGAAACAACCATTGGTAATATTTGGGCAATATACTTCGGTTCTCAACGTAGTATTGTACCACAAACCTTGAGAATCCAGAACCAATAAACAAGAACACAATGACATTCAGTTTAGAAACCACCCGACTTGTTCACCGATTTTCGGAAAAAGAAGTGGTGCTACAAGACATCAACCTTCAGGTTCCCGAAGGAAGTATTTACGGTTTTCTGGGGCCCAATGGCGCTGGCAAAACCACTACGTTGCGCC
This sequence comes from Flavobacteriales bacterium, assembly GCA_031378885.1. Classification (GTDB taxonomy): domain Bacteria; phylum Bacteroidota; class Bacteroidia; order Flavobacteriales_D; family Sanyastnellaceae; genus JANNEQ01. The sequence goes on along the minus strand of JANNEQ010000019.1, from coordinate 19,929 downwards.
TGGTATTGGGCTTACTCAAATGCCAGCAGGGCGATATCGCCGTCTTCGGCAAACCTTTCCATCAAAACAGGGTTGAGATATTGAACAACGTGGGTACTCTCATTGAGAGCCCTTCTATATACGGACATCTCACGGCCAGAGAAAATTTGTTGTTGCTTCAGAAAGTCTATCAATGTCCAATGGATCAAATCCAGAAAGTTTTGGAGTTGGTGGATTTGGCCAACACTGGAAAAAAGAAGGCAGGTCAGTTTTCGCTTGGAATGAAACAACGCCTGAGTATTGCCATTGCCTTGTTGCACAATCCTAAAATGCTCATTCTCGATGAACCCACCAATGGACTCGATCCTAATGGAATGATTGACGTCCGCGAATTACTCAAAAGACTAAATCGCGAATTGGGTATCACTATCATCATATCAAGTCACTTGTTGGCTGAGATAGAAAAGTTGGTCACCCATGTTGGTATTATCAACAAAGGAAAATTGATGTTTCAGGGAACGCTCGATGAATTGAAGGGCAAACAGCAACAATCCCTGTCCATAGTGTGTGATACGAGCGATGAGGTCATTTCGAAAAGAATATTTTCTGAAATGAATATCATCTCCAATTTGAAGGAAGGCAAATGGATTTTACCTGCCATGTCGAAGCAGCAGATAGCCACACTGAACCGTCGCTTAATTGAAAGTGGCGCAGAAGTATTCGAAATGAGCATTATTAAAAACGACCTTGAAGCCATATTCTTAGACCTGATTAACCATTAATCGTATGACCAACGCATTTATCAGAAGTTTCCAGAGCGAATGGATGAAGACCAGAAGAAGTCTCGCCACCTGGATTATTGTTATTGGAGCCTTTTTCACGCCAACCATTATGACCATTGCGCGTCTGGTGAAAAGTGAAACCCTTCCCGAGCGCTATGCTTCCGGTAAAGTCTGGATCATGAGCTGGCATCAGGCGTGGGAGTCGATGGCATTCTTTCTGCTTCCGCTTGGTGTAATACTGGTGACAAGCCTTATTACGCAGATTGAATTCAAGAACAACACCTGGAAACAATTGCATACCCTTCCACTGAGTTACACTACTATTTTCTTTTCGAAATTGACAGTTATATTGGTAATGCTCGCCATGTTTTTTGTGCTATTTAATGTGGGTACATATTTTTCGATTATGATTCCCCATTGGTTTATCAAAGATGTACCTTACCCTTCGGAATCATTTCCATTCCTGAAAATTCTAAAAAGCAATATCAAATTTTTTATTGATTGCTTACCTATTGTATCACTGCAATATCTGATAAGCTTAAAATTCAAAAATTTCCTTGTTCCGGTTGGAGTTGGGTTTATGCTCTTAATAGGATGTCTTATCGCCATTCCATGGGAGTACAATTACATTTTGCCTTATGCCTACACCATACAGAATCACCTCAGGGCTTCCGATTTCGGTGTTGTCTTTAAAGGCCCGAATATTCACCTGATGGCTCTGCTATATTTTGCCTTATTTACTATAACAAGTTATGGTTTGTATTTAAGTAAAAAGGAAAAGGGCTAAAACCAAATTCTATAAAAATGTAGTTCCGCTCTGGCTGGTTTGAGCGCAGCGGTAACAGCGTGGCCTTCTCTCTGGCGCTGGCTTTAGCGGACCGTGTCCCCGCTGAACAGTGTGGGAGCGGTAACAGCGTGGCCCTCTCTCTGGCGCTGGCTTTAGCGGACCGTGTCCCCACTGAACAGTGTGGGAGCGGTAGCAGCGTGGCCCTGGCTGCCTACCGATTGTGCTGGCTTGCAGCCAGCTCTCCCTGGTTTTAGCGCAGCGGTAACAGCGTGGCCTTCTCTCTGGCGCTGGCTTTAGCGGACCGTGTCCCCATTGAACAGTGTGGGAGCGGTAGCAGCGTGGCCCTGGCTGCCTACCGCTTGTGCTGGCTTGCAGCCAGCCCTCTTTACCCCAATTTTTATGGCTTACTCTAAATCCTTATCTTCGAAACAATTATTCCCACAGAATTTCCCCAGAATTCCTCCTTCACTTTAGGCATGAAAATTTTAGTCGTTGAAGATGAAAAGGCACTGGCCGAATCCATAGTAGACTATCTAAGGAAAGATGGCTCTGTTTGTGAATTGGCGCAAGATTATCACTCCGCTCAATTGAAGTTGGGCGTCTATGAATACGATTGTGTTCTGGTGGATATTACCTTACCCGGTGGCAATGGTCTGGAGTTGATCAGAACCTTGAAGCAGGAGAAAGCATCTTGTGGAATTATTATTATTTCAGCCAAAAACTCTGTCGATGACAAAATCGACGGACTCGATTTGGGCGCTGACGATTACCTCTCCAAACCATTTAATCTGGCCGAATTGAATGCCAGAATCAAGTCCGTTATCCGCAGAAGAAAATTTGAAGGCAATGAAGTTGTCACATTTAATGAGATAGAATTGCGCCCCACTGAAAGGCTCGTTCTGATTCACTCGAAACCTCTGACTCTTACCAGAAAGGAGTATGATCTTCTGTTGTTTTTTATGGGAAACAAAGAACGGATTATTACCAAAGAGGCTATTGCTGAACACTTATGGGGAGATTATATTGACAAACTGGATTCTTTCGACTTCATTTATACCCACATTAAAAACCTTCGAAAAAAAATGCTTGCACTAGGTGGCAATGATTATCTGAATACAGTTTACGGTATTGGTTACAAATTCGCGGAAGCATGAAATTATTAACCCGGAGTACCCTTGTATTATTGATTGTAACTATTGTCGTCTTCTTTCTCGGAGGCTTTGTATTTTATGATCAGTTGAATCAGATTATGGACGAAGAGGCCATTGAAGCGCTTATCGCCAGAAAAGAGCAGGTTGAAGAATACATAGATTCAGAAAATGAATTGCCTGAGCATGTTTTTTTTGAAGATGAAATACTATTTGATTCTACCGCCGCCAATGTTCCTCAAACCATCTCCAATCTCAAAGTATTTGTAGAAGCAGAAGACGATTCAGTTCCTTTCAAACAAATTCAATTTGGGGTTCAACTTGCCGAAGTCCACTATCGATGCACCATCAGAAAGTCATTGTTCGAATCGGATGACATCATTGAAACCATTTTGATTTCGCTGTCCATTATTGCCCTGGTACTGGTGGTTATTTTTAGTGCCGTGAATTATATTTTTTCGAAAATGATGTGGCGTCCTTTCTTCAGAATAATAAAGGGCCTTAAGGAATATGATGTAGATAAACATCATGTAATAAAAGCAGCGAAATCGGGCACTTCAGAATTTGATGCAATGGCCGCAACAATTGAGTCGATGACCCTCAAAATATCAGGCGATTTTAATTCTCTCAAATCATTTACGGAAAATGCGTCGCACGAATTACAGACTCCATTGGCGACCATAAAAAATAAGATCGAAGTGATGTTGCAATCTGAGAATATTCCACCACAAGAGGTTCAGCAAATTATGGAGATCAGCCGACAAGTGAGTCGTTTGTCGAAAATCAATAAGGCCTTGTTGTTGTTGAGTAAAATCGAGAACAACCAATATCCCGGAAAAAATGAAATAGACCTTTCGCTGGTTTTGGACGAGAAGATAAGCCAATACCAGGATTTGATTGCCATGAAAGGTTTGACCTGCAGGTCTTCTTTAAAATCGTCGCAAGTGTTCATTCATCCTGACCTTGCAGAGGTTCTGGTCTCCAATTTATTGATGAACGCCATCAGGTATTGCCCTGAAAATGGGGAATTAAAAATTTCATGCGATCAGAACCACCTTGAAATTGCCAACAGCGGATCCAAATTAACATCCGATGAGAATCAGATATTCTTGCGGTTTTACAAAGAAAACACCAACGAAGATTCCACAGGATTGGGGCTCGCCATTGTGAAGCAAATAGCGCTGGCCAATGGACATGAAGTGAAATATAGCTACATGAACAATATACACACCTTTCGTTATGATTTTTCAAAATCACGATGAATTTGTTGAACCTACAGAATTGCTTCAGAAAGGTGAATGACTATTGTACTTAAATTAATCCAATTAATATTATCCCCATGAAGTATATGATGATTATCGGCGCCTTTTTTTGCGCAAGTCTTTGGAGCCATGCCCAATCTGGTAAGAAAGTAGCAGTTCCTGAAATAGTTCAGCAAGCCTTTAAAAAATTGTACCCAAAAGCTACAGATGTGGAGTGGGAAAAGGAAGGAGATAATTATGAAGCCGAATGTGAAATCGCCAAAGAAGAGATGTCAGTAGTTTTTGACTCTAGCGGAACACTTCTGGAAACAGAAAAGGAAATTGAAGTAAAAGCCTTACCTCAGGCCGTAAGCAATTATGTGCAGAGTATTTTACCCGGAAAAAAGATCAAAGAAGCTTCAAAGATCACCATGGCAAATGGAACCATCTTTTTCGAAGCCGAAGTAGACGGCAAAGACTATATTTTCGACGAGCAAGGAAATTTCGTACGCATCGAAAATGAAGCACAAGACGACAACGACGACAATGACGAAAAGGAAAAGGATAAAAAGAAGAAGTAGCCTCTCTGGCCCTATCTGGCGCGGGTTTTACACCCAACTTGTATATTGAGCGGTGCATTACCCCAACCCGTGCCTTTCACTCCCGCCGGTTTGTAACCGGCCAGGACAGACCATCTGGCCAATCTGGCGCGGGTTTTACACCCAACTTGTATATTGAGCGGTGCATTACCCCAACCCGTGCCTTTCACTCCCGCCGGTTTGTAACCGGCCGTGTAAGACTAATAAGTGCAACGAATTGATTTGGCGAAAACCCATCTTGAGCAGACTTTCACAACATAGGCACATATCCCCCCACTTCTACAGAATCCTCTCTGGCGCGCGTTTTACACCCAACTTGTATATTGAGCGGTGCATTACCCCAACCCGTGCCTTTCGCTCCAGCCGGTTTGTAACCGGCCACGTAAGACTAATAAGTGCAACGAATTGATTTGGCGCAAACCCATCTTGCGCAGGCTCTCACAACTTAAGCACATATCGCCCACTTCTACAGAATTTCCACAAAAAGAAATTATTTCTTTACGGTCAAATCATAACCAAAATTGTATGCGTACTACACTTACAGTACTTTGTCTTTTGTGCTTTGGTCTGTTCACTCTTGCACAAAGCTCTTCACCAGCCGATTCGACAAAGAAAAAGTACAAACCCAAATTATCGGGTTTTTTTCAGGGGCATTATTTAAATGAGTTCAATACCAATGGCGATACCATTCGCGATCCTGATGGTTTCAGAATGTTGCGTGTAAGACTTACCGTCAAAGGCAAAATAAGCGACATGATGTCTTATCAGATCAGCATTGATCCACGCTCACCTGAGCAATCAGGCGTGCTGCGTGACGCGTACCTTGAGTACAATTTCTGGGGCAAACAAAAGTTGAGAATAGGTCAGCAAAAGACACAATTCGGATTCGAAAACAGACAGTCCAGCTCAGAACTCTACACTGTGAATCGCGCAGAGATGTCAGACGGGCTTTCGCGTGGTGAGAATCTCCGCGATGTGGGTATTGGATTGATCGGTCAGAGTTCTCTTGGCAAAAAATGGAAGCTCGAAAATGCAATTACTTTTACCAACGGTACTAGGTCCAACATAAGAGGCCCATTCGATTTTAACACCAGAAAAGCATTATGGGGTAGATTCGGATTGGCATATAAGAACGACAACCTGTCATTCAATTATGGAATATCATTTGGTTATGGAGGAATACGCTACATTGGAGATGATGTGATTAACCCTGCTGATGATATTTACATTAAATTCCAGCGCTTGGGCACGGATTTCCAACTCGATCACAAGCGATTTTTTATGATGGGAGAATTTGGTATGGGTAAAGATCACGCTGCTGATACACTCTATGGAGAGCCTATGGGCTATCAGGTATTGCTTGCTTTAAAAACCAAATACAAAGTTGGGCCAATGGTTCGTTACGATGTATTCGAAGACGAATGGAGTGTAGTCACTCTTGGGGCATATTACGGAAAATTAAAAGACAGATTTCGTATCATCGTCAATTATGTGATGCGTGGAAATGTAAAGGATATTCCTCAGGGGCATGACGACAGGTTTTATGTTCAGTTTCAGGTTTCTTTTTAAAAGATTTTGTATCAGTTGATTTAGTTCTTTTTAATGTATTCGTTTCTGGTTTAAATTTATCAATAGCTGAAGTATCCTCTTCCTCTCGTTTAAAGAAGCGTTGTTAACCAAGTACTAAGTATTGAAAGTAATCACATCTCCCTGCTTTAAACCCAGTACATGCTGATGGTGTGGATTTATTTTGTTTTAAAAGTCATTAACCAGATTGTTCTTGTTCATCACGCTTTCTGAATTCAATTAAACTCGTTGCATTCTGAGGATTTCAGTATTCCGCTGTCTCTGTTATGTACTATTGTATAACCACCTGATTCGTTAATCAGGTAGTTTTACGCATAAAGTGAAGTTTCATTTACACATGACATTTTACGCGGCTTTCAGTATGCACTCTATGTTCTGCAGTATAAATACCTGATTCGTTAATCAGGTGGTTTTGCGCATAGATTGAAATAATGCCATACCGCACTTTTGTCCCGTTCGAAAAACAAATACGTTGCAACAATTTTTTTATTCGATCGAGGGTGTAAGCCGAAAAACCTGATTTCAAAAGAGTAGGCATGTAGTAAGTAAAACAAAAAAATTATGGACAACCAGAATTTATTTTCTCAGACGTACAATCAAATTGTGTCTAACGCATTAGGAGGCGATAACAAGTCGTTTCAAATGCTTTCAAATCCTATCGACTTCAATTGGCCAACAGCTCCAACAGGGCAGGTATCTCCTCAGGCTTATGCGTTGATGAGTTGCGCACCAAAGTACCAAAGTATTGGTACGCTTGATTTTGGTGATTCGAACTTCTTCGACAACTATCAGCAAGTCCTCACATTGCTTACTTTTAAAGTAAGTCCCGGACAACAAAAGAATTTGCAGGATGTGCAAAATGAAGTGATTGCAGCTTCCAACGCAGCAAGTCAGGTAATCACCAACGCCAAAAGTGATTACAACACCGAATTGGCTAATGCAGGAATGGATGGAATGGTGGTCGCTTATCCACCAGATGGATCATTCAAGTCTTTTTTCACAGGATCACATTGGAGCCAGGATTTTGCAAATGCACAAGCGTTGGCAGCAGCTAAAAACAAACAATACAGTGATTTAGTTGCGCAACTTACCACAGATCCAAGTTTGCAGAACATTCTCAACCTGATGGTGAATCCTGCGATGCAAATTCCTCCTCTTCCCGTATCGGGCCCTGCACCAGCGAATGGCGCATGGTGCAAAGTGGCTGATGCAACAGGTGCATTGCAGTGGAAACCCTATTATGGTCTCGATGGCTCAGGACAACAAATGCTGATGGATTTGTCTGCAGGCACAAGTGGTGGTTTTTCTGTTACCCTTGATGCAAGCAAATCAGATGTAAAAATGAGCGGTGCATTTGCAGGTGCTTCATTTTCTGTCAATGCATTTTTCTGGGGCGTCAGCGGATCTGCCGGATGGTCTCAATCCGATGTAACTGCCAGTGATAGCAATATTACAGCAACCATTTCAGTGGGGTCTTCAGCAGTAATTCCTGTGAATATCGGATCATGGTACAATAGCGGATTCATGAGCATGCTGGCAAAGAATACAGACTCTGGCTCCAGTGGATTTCAACTTCTTCCGCCATGGCATGCCACTGGTACTGGAAGTAATGTGGTATTCGGACAGAATGGTTTATTGAATAGCAGAGTGCGCTCATTGGTTGCCGTGATGAACAAGACAGTTACCATAACCATGTCAAGCGCAACTTACAATAGTTACGCATCGCAATGGAGCACAGCAGCCAGTTTGAGCATTGGATGTTTCTCTTTTAGTGGTTATGCCGGAGGTAGCAATTATCATGTTTCTACAACTGGTAATATGACTACCATTACCATCAAGGACACTTCAACCGATCCGCAGATCATTGGACTGCAGTTGGCCTTCCCGGGAGTGAATGATATTGGATAATTTTTTAAGAACAAGGGCTTAGCAATAAGTCCTTGTTCTTTTTATTCGAAACAAACCGGTATTGGAAATTACATTATTTCAGGTACTTGAGAGATTCGGATTTAAACTCAGAACAACAATAAAACACAACAGAAAAAATGATTATTATTTGGTATACTCAACCTATTGGTGGATTTTCATCATTTTATTATTACGATAAAGTAGCTAGAATTTTAGTGAGAATAAGACTTGAATTAAACAGGAAGAAAACAGACCACGATAACGGTGAAGCGATGGCCATCTACCGCATCAACCGATATTGCGCCTTTAGTCGAAATCCAGAACTACTGGAGACAAGTAAATTGTCAGTTCTCAACGGTGTAGTAGTCGCTTCGAAGGACAATGATTTATCCGATGTGCCCAAAGATGGGTATTACGTGTACGATTTTTCGTCGAAGGATGGAAAAAATCCGGACCGGCGCCCTCATAACGGAAATGTGGTTACATCCAAACCTTTATTACCCGATGGAATTACTGAGATGCATTTGAAACTTTTGGCCCAGAAATGTATAGCTCTGAAATCGGGTATTGTATTGGTTCCGCGAAATGCAAGCGAGGCCCAACTCAAACAGGCCATTTTGGACGCTATAAAATAATATCGCTGAGCTTTCGGACCAGGCGAAAGGAACGAATATGTTTTTTATCAACACAACAAAAAAAAATCGTTGCGCAGAGGAATCTATGTGACGATTTTTTTTTGATTAGTATAAAAATTGAAAGGCAAATTTTTTTATGAGAAATGTCAATTACCCACTATTCAATATTTTTTACAAAGGCCCTGGCTGCCTGCAGCTTGCGCTGGCTTTCCCCTGGCGCTGGTTCCCCTGGCGCTGGTTTGAGCGCAGCGGTAACCAGTGCCTACAGCTTGCGCTGGCTTTCAGCCAGCCCTCCCCTGGCGCTGGTTTTAGCGGACCGTGTCCCCACTGAACAGTGTGGGAGCGGTAACAGCGTGGCCCTTCGGGCTGCCTACAGCTTGCGCTGGCTTTCAGCCAGCCCTTCATTACCCAATATTACGAAAAACGCATATTTCCTTCTCCAGCCTCCTTTCACCTCTTCACCAACTTCATCGCCTGTTCAACTTTGTCTTTTGTCCCCAATACAAACAGTTTCGAATCTTTTTCCATTCGAGTATCGGCCTCCGGATTGACCACATAATCGCCGTTGCCTTTTTTATATCCCACAATATTGATGCTGCCGTCTTTGGGCAGTCCCAATTCGCCAATGGTCTTGCCCTTCAATTCGGAAAGTAAATGATGGTAGTTGAGTTCTTCCAATGTGATGTTGATCTTTCCGGTAATAAAATCCAGAAACTCCAGCACATCAGGTTTGGTGATCAATGCCGCCATGTGTGTTCCACCAATTTTATCCGGCATGATTACATTATCTGCACCAGCGCGTTTGAGTTTCGATTCAGCTCCATCGCTCGATGCACGACTGATAATTTTCAAATGTGGATTCATTTCGCGGGCTGAGAGCACCACAAATACATTGGCGGCATCATCAGGTAGCGTTGCAATTAATCCTTTCGCTGATTGAATACCTGCCAGATCCAGCATTTCATCTTCAGTAGCATTTCCCTCTACAAACAATTTTCCTTCGTCGCGAAGTTGTTCGATAATTTGTGGATTGCTTTCTATCACCACAAATTGCACATGTCCTGCCGACAATTGTTCGCAGGCTTGTCTGCCATTGCGGCCGTAGCCACATACTACCACGTGGCCACGTAGTTCTTTGATTTTTTTGTTCACGCGAATATGTTTGAAGTAAGTTCTGAATTCACCTTCGATAATAAATGAGGTCACTACTGTAATGGTATAGACGTAGGCAATTACACTGGAAAAAATTAGAGCAGTTGTAAATATTTTACCGTTATCTGATAGCGGTTCAACTTCGCTAAATCCGACAGATGCAATGGTGATGACTGTCATATAGACTGCATTGAGCAGCGAGTAGCCTTCAATGAGCATATAACCGGCTGTCCCTGCCACAAAAACCAAAATCAATAAGCTAAGTCCGAAGATCAATCGCTTCAGCAAGCCATAGGATTTTAGTAGTGCTATGAAATTTTTCATTTGGGCAAATATAATCCGAAGCCAAGTTTTTCGCTGAAACTGTGGAAATGCGTTCCCCAGACCATTTATGGGTCGGGCGAAACAAGATCTGGAAATACTTCAAGTCTGAGCCCGTCCTGCCGTCTCACTCAAACACCGGAATTATACCGATTTGGTATCTGTTTTAGTACAATCTGCGCTGAGCTTGATTGTACTAAACAGCTACTCTCCCGGTATTTACCACTGTATCATTTCATCTGCGGCATGGACTAAATTAAAATGAACATTGGTATTATAAGCCATGCCCTGTGCATTGTCAGTACCCAATAAATTTTCATCAAGTTAAAATCTGCGCTATGTTTACAAAACCAAAACCAATAGAAACCGAATGACAACCAACACACTCATTACAACCAGTTCAATGCTCGAAGGATACAGAGTTACCCAACAACTCGGACTGGCCCGCGGCATTACAGTCAGATCAAGAAGTATTCTGGGCAATATGGCCGGAAGTTTTATGACCATCTTCGGTGGCCGAAGTGCCATTTATACTGAGCTTTGCGAGAAGGCCAGAGAAGAAGCCCTGCAATTGATGATACAACATGCCCGGAAACTCGGAGCCAATGCCATTATCAATATGCGGTACGAATCGAATGAGGTAATGGCCGGACTTACTGAAGTGCTCGCCTATGGAACAGCAGTGAACGTCGAGAAAATTTAAAAACTCCTCATGGGATGAAGTTTTTATTTTCCATATTCATATTGTGCAACCTGGCCCATACGGTGCAGGGCCAAACTATTCTTAAGCCCACACGAGGCGCTAAGCCTTGTCAGTTGGGCTGGACAGAAACCATTGTGTCCGGAGAGTTGCGTGAGGAGCGAACCATCAACATTTATTTGCCAGACGGTTATTCTCCTGATTCTGCCGCGACATATCCGGTCATTTATTTGCTCGATGGGGGCATGGATGAGGATTTCGTACACATGGCAGGTTTGATGCAATTCTCTTCTTTTTCGTGGGTGAACAGGCTGGAGCCTTCCATCGTAGTGGGCATTGCCAACACCGACAGAAAAAGAGACCTGACCTACAAAGCCAGACAAGGTTATAAACTGCCCGACTTTGCTGTGCCCTATCAGGAGGCCTATGCACAAGCCGGTGGGTCAGATAAGTTTATTGCATTTATTGAAAAGGAACTGATGCCATTTATGGCGCAGAATTACAAGGTTGGCAATCACGCTACTTTGATCGGGCAATCTCTGGCAGGATTATTTGCCACAGAAGTATTGCTCAAAAAAACATCGCTTTTCGATCGATACATTATAATGAGTCCCAGCTTGTGGTGGGATGATAATTCGATGCTTAAATCTGCTGAGCGGCTCATCTCAAACATGCCTTCTGATCAGATAGAAGTTTATATCGCCGTGGGCTCCGAAGGCATGGAGATGGAAGGTTATGCCAAACAACTGGCCCATTCGCTCAGGAAATACAGAAAGTCAAATTTGCTTCTTCAATTCGAACACCTCAAAGACGAAGACCATGGTACAATTTTGCACCGGGCAGTTTCGAATGCTTTTCGTTTTTTTTCATCAAAAAATAAAACAAAATAAAATTCATGATTAGAAAATCAACCTTCATTTGCTTTCTACTCTGTATCTCTGTTTCACTTTTATACGGCCAATCTCCCGGTAATCAATCGAAGGTCGAGGCCTTTATTAAAACAAAGCCCGCTGAAATCGGCGTGGCCTTTCATGATCTCACCAGTGGTCAGGAATTTACCTTGGGCAATCGCCGTCATTATCCCATGCAAAGCGTTTACAAATTCCATCTGGCACTTGTGGTAATGCACAAAATCGATATTGGCGAATTGGCGCTGGAACAAATTGTACACGTTACCAAAGAAGAACTTTTACCCAATACATGGAGTCCCATACGTGATAAATTTCCTGAAGGGACAGATTTAACTTTAGGCGAAATTATTCAGTTTACTGTGGCCAATAGCGACAACAATGGCTGCGACATTCTTTTTCGGATGGTGGGAGGAACAGATGATGTGGAGAAGAGCATCAAAAAATTGGGGATCAAAAAAATATCCATCAAAGCCACAGAAGATGAAATGCACAAAGATTGGCATGCACAATTCGCCAATTGGACCACACCAGAGGCCATGATGCAATTGCTCATTTCATTTCGTCAGAAAGAAATATTGTCCACTTCCAGCTTTGAGTTTTTATGGAATACTATGGTAGCCACTACTACGGGCCCAATGCGACTCAAAGGCAAATTGCCTGAAGGAACCGTTGTTGCCCACAAAACAGGCACTTCCGGTCAAAGCAACAAAGGCGTTATGCCCGCAATGAATGATGTGGGAATTGTTCAGCTTCCCGATGGACGCGAGTATGTGATTGTGGTTTTTGTTTCCAATACCAAACTCACTTACGAAGAAGGCGAAGCCATCATTGCTGAGGTGTCAAAGATTATTTGGGATTCGTATCAGTCTTCGAATTAAATATTTGTTAAGAATTATTTTAAATCCGCATCTGGTATCTGTGGATACAATTAGGAATCTAATTTTAGTGAATAAATAAAAAGCGAAAAGATAAACCCGTAATTTTACGAAGGAGATTGTGTTATGCCAATGAAGTGTCTTTTTCTGTTTTTTGCTTTTGTTGGAATTGTTCCATTGATGGGTTCAGGCCAAACTCCTGACGAATCATTTTTCAAAGGCTATGAGGCTTATAACGAACTGTTCGCTTATGTGGATACATTGACTATTGGAGTAGGTAATCTTGAGGAGAAAGCTCGAGATGTCAGTAATAGATTAGAGAATAGTAAGCTCCATTTTCAAGAGGTAGTTGATTCGGGTAATGCCGAACAAAGATGCGTTGCTGCATTTTATATGGATAAATTAGTTCTTCTTTATGCCTCTGCATTGATAGAACTCAATATGTACAATGAGGCAATGTCGAATTTAATGAACATTGACAATGCGGAGAATTTGCCTTGTCTATATGATTGGGGTGGGACAGAATGTAAATTCAACGGCGAAATTTTTTGTATCAGATATTCTGAGATGTCGGTTTTTCGTCAGAGTACACTATATTACATGGGTTGGAGTGCTTATAAAACGGGAGACATAGATAAAGCAACAAAGTACTTTTTGAAGTTTATTGAAGAGTCGGAGGGAAATCATGTTGATTGTTTTGAAGCATTTCATTCTCTTTATTTATTATTCAAAATTAAAAAATCCAATCCAGCCGCTTTTTCATTGCAACAAGAAGTGAGGTTCGTTAATTTGGCTACGGAAGTGTATAAGAGTATGGATGCAGAGGGAAGGGAAAAAATGCAGAGCAATTATCTTCTCAATGCAGATTTTATTATTCAGCAAATTATCTCAAATGAGTCCGCATATATAAGCAGCAAGCAAGGCCTAAAGGCATGCACTAATGCGGCGAAATTCATGGCTTCAATAATAAAATCAGACACAACTGTGTTAGATTTATACAACATAGCTTTGCGTTGTTTCAAAAAGGCAAATGACGACGGTCTTCACTTATACCAATATTTTAATAAACCCGATGACTTTTTAACTGATGCGAGTGACTACGCTCTGAACACCAGAAGCATTCATAAGGTCAAATCGGAGGAGACCGGAGCAATGGCGCTGGCATATTTGGATGATTATTGCTATAAAATGTATCTTGATCGCGACGACAATTCATATGAGCTGCGCAGAGGTTATTGGGCTTGTAATTGTGTAAATACTCTTGTTGATGCTTATAACAAATGGGGTTGGACCGCAGAAGCAGAAAAATACAAATCGCGAATTCAGAGTTGTGCAAGAAAAGAGGAAAGAGCCCTTAATAAAATCAAACGCCGTAAAAGGGCGGAGGATGATAATCACAATATATATGTGGGGATGTATTCGATCCCTACAATTTTTGAGACTGTGTCGTATTTTGATCTCGGTGGTGTGGTGAATTTCTCTACCGAAAAAATTGCTTACGAAGTATCATTCTTGGCGATACAGAAAAAGAAGGAAAATATTTTAGATTTGAGATTGCAAGGAGTGGACAATGTTTCCCGAAGTGATTTTTCGAGATGGAATGGCTTCAATGCCCATTTTCAAACCAAGTTTTTTAATGAAAGCGAATCTGAATATGTTGGTTTTTTAGTTGGTTATACAGAGAAACACTTTGATGCCATGAGTATTTCAGCAACCAACGACTTCACACAGGTGGAATCTCAGGTGGTATTCGATCCAGTGGTAAGGCAATTAACCACCATGATCAATTTTGGAGCACTCCAACTGCGCGACCTTGTTAGTCGTGACTTTTATATCGGTTTTGGATTCAACTACAATAGATTTAATCCGGGAACCAACATCAACCGGAGGGAATATACAATCGCTAATCCGATTCTCGAAAACAGAAAAAATGGTTATTTCGGTATTATTATGAGAATAGGAGTGACCGTTGGCTATAATTGGGGAAAGGGCAACAAACCTTATCGCGAGCGAGAACAGGGGTTTTATGAAAGTCTTTTCGATTAATATTGGTGCAGCGATACCAAGGTAAAGGAAGATCAACCTTCCAGCCCTCAGACCATCCGGGTTTTTTGTTGAAGAAGCTGTATTGCTAAAACCCGTTGTATCTTTTTTACAAAACCACTAAATACGGTATTTCACCTAGACCCACCTCAAAATACCTCCCTAACTTCGCAACCAGGAAATAACCTCAATATTTTCTTTAAAAAAGTAATGTCATGCGAATCAATGTCATCGTGATTGCCGTTTTTGTTTTGGGAATAATTCCTTCAATTGCAAAAGGGCAGACAGCAGAAGAATTTTTTTCCAGAGGATATGATGTCCACAAAGAAATGGCCGATTATATATTGGCCATGAATTATGAAAACAATGCAGAGCACGAGAAATTTCTATCTGATAAATTATCTACCGGCCTTTCCGATCTTGAGCAAGCCATAGCAAAAGGAAATGAAGACCAAAGGCTGGCCTCTACCTATTATGGACAAAGAATTATTTTTTTGTACGCTTTCGGTTTGTATAAGCTCAATAAGTACAAAGAAGCATACGATAATTTGAAGGCTATTGAACCATTGGTCAATACCTATGAGCAATCCACTTTCCCCCTTTATTTTTCCGACCGTGGTAAAAACTATCAGGTCGATTGGGAAAAGTTACAGATCTTCCGTTCCGATGTTTATTACTACCTTGGTTGGTGCGCTTATTTATTGGAATCGGATGAAGAGGCAGTGAAGTATTTTCAAAAATACATTGCAGAAGGAAAGACAGAAAAAAATCTATTGTATTATGCGTATTGCAAATTGGTGGAAATAAAAAAAGATACGCCCAAAGTCTTCTCAATGGAACAGGAAGTACAATACGCGGCCAATGGAATCAGGCAATATGTTAACATGGACGCGAAGGACCGTGCATTGGTAGATACCGATGAATTTTTCAAAGTAGAAGACCTCATACAGCGCCTTATTTCAAAAGGCCTGTTGCCCGACAAAAACATTACAGTGCTGGGATTTTGCGCACAAGCCGCACAAGATCTGACAGCGTTACGTCCATCAGACAATAAGGTGCTGGAATTATACGAAATTGCTATGCGCGGTTATGAAAAGCCACCTGTTGGATCGATATACGCATTCAACTCCGGTATTACGGCTTATGAATTTTTGAAAAATGCGCAGCAATATGCCCAGGGCATGAGAACTACGGACAAGTTTCGTTCAGAATATATTGGAGTAAATGCCGTGGCACACCTGGCTGCGATTTGCCCGGAGAATGATTGCACCAGAATAAGCGAAGTAGCTGACCTGTTTGACATCTGGAACAAACCCGAAGAAGCTAAAATCTACCGCGCCAGAATAAAACCATGTCTTGAAGAAGCTGAAAAGATTGCCCAAAAAGCCGAAAGAGAATCCGAAAAAGAATCCAGACGTCAGAGAAGAGCATCCAACGGTAATTTTAATTTGTACGCAGGCTCTTATGTCCTGCCGCTTATTTTCGAAAAAAAAGGAATGAAAGATGTGGGAGGTGTATTGTCTTTTACCTTTCCCAAAGTAGCTTTTGAATTTTCTTATTTGAAAATATTGAGAAAGAAGGAAAACACATTCGATTTGTGGATACGCGAAGTAGATGGCGTATCGCAAGATGATCTCTCCAGGTGGGACGGTTATTACGCCGGATTTCAAACCAAGTTTTTTGACGACAGCGAAGTGCAATATGTTGGGCTTCTATTCGGCTATGCCCGCAAGAACTTCGATGCGATGAGTGTCTCCGTTACCAATGATATTTCGCTGGCGCAATCCAATGAAACTTTCGATCCATCCGTTACACAATACATTGCCATGATCAACATCGGCGCTATGAAATTGCGCAAGGGAATCGGCATAGATGCCTATTATGGATTTGGTGTCAACTACAGCCAATTCAACGCAGGCACCACCATCAACCGCGGTGAATACACCATCGACAATCCATTGCTCGAAAACAGAAAAGACAGCTACTTCGGATTTATCATGCGTTTGGGAATGACCTTTGGGTTTAATCTGGGCCGGGGGAATTGAGGTTGTTTTTGATTTTTTTCACAGGACTAAAGTTCTGTGCTACAATATGCACCGTGCCTACGGCACTCTGATTATCATTGCGATGTCTATTTACAGCAAAAGGCATCGGATGCGTTGCCTTATGTTTTCATCGATTAAATCTCAACGATGTAATTCTATAAACCACTCATCTTTTCCCACACACATTTCGAAAACTACACCCCACTATTATTCTCCAACTCTTTCTTTCGTTCTTCCAATTGCCGGAGTAAATTATCAGCGGTACTAATATATATTTCCTCGATCGCCGCCAATAAACGTCGGTTTTGTGTCATTACAATCCCCATGTCTTCACTGTCATTTATAAGAGTTTCTCTTTCAGATTTGGCTGTGCTGATAAAACTTTGTAATTCTGTTATTTGTTCAGCAGTGGGTTGCTGCAGCAATGTTTCGTTATAATATTGTATCTCCAGGTCAATCGCGCTTATTGCCGCAAGAATTTTTCGATAAGAAATTTCCGCATCCTTAATTTTTTTCTCCAGATTAATCTTTTTTGAAATATGTTTATTTCTCTTATAAAGTGCATTTTGGATTGATATATTGACCATATCAACTGAAATGAGTTCTGAGAGATCGTATTGGTTTTCCATAGTAATCACCCTTTATGTTATATCATTTTGTTTTCGTTACTTCATCAACTGGCCCCAACTTTTATGCCTTATTATATAGAGTATAAAATTTGGCCGCTATTCGATTCAGTCCATACAAGTATTCTTCTAAATTCCAGATAATTGGATAGTTATTTTCATGCTCAACGGACTCCCGAAATCGAGTGTTGGAGTTTTTTTATTGAGGTGAAGGCAATGATAATCAGTTTCTTAATCTGGATAAAGCCAATCAGAATCCGGACTTATTTGAATTGTTTGGCTCGTCCTGAATAAAGATTGGCACAAAGCCCCAGCGGGGCGGCCTTTTGGTAGAAATGATTCCGGTGCTATCCCCAAAGCCCCAGCGGGGCGGCCTTTTGGTATCCAATTACAAAACTACCAAAAGGTCGTCCCTACGGGACTTTTGTGACCGCCGTGCTTTTTTGATTCTACCAAAAGGTCGTCCCTCCAGGACTTTTTCATATGTGCCAATTCCATAACTTAATGACATTGCCAGGCGAGGCGACCTTATGGTAGAAAATCAGAATTGTGTCACCCCCAAAAAGCCCCAACTGTGCCACCTTTTTACCACCAATTATAAAATTCAAATTTCCGGTTAAAATCAATTTCAGATCCGGAGTCCATAAATTCAATAACCACATACCTGATCACCATTTCTTATAAAACAAATGAAAACTTAGTCAGCCAACTATATTTCCCCTTTAAAAACTTACCTCATTTTCTTCAGTGCATTCCGGTGATACAGAATTTCATCACCCAGCGATTGGATCCGGAATTTCAGTTTGTGTTGGGCTGACAAACCATTGGATTGCATCAATTTTTCCTGGAATTCGCGGTTTTTCTGCAGCCAGTTGCGCTGCGACAAACTTAAGTGCAGCATGTGCGATTGAATATGATCGTAATAGGGAAGACTCGTGCAAACCTGTTTGTATTGCCGTTCCATTTTTTGCAATTCTTCCCTGCGTTTGTCCAGTTGCGCTTCGAGTTCAGAAATTCTCGACTCTAATTCAGTCTTCATTTCGGCCAGCTCATTTTCGTTCGAATAATCCGGGGAATTTTTATCCATGTCCTTGTTCAGGACCAAAACTTTCAGGTTCGAGGCGAAAAGCAATTCATTTCCCTTCAATCTTCTTTTGCCGATCTCTGCCAATTGAATATGCGCGCGGGAGATTTTTAAATATTCCGCCAAATCTCCAAAGCTGAGATTCAATTTTTTCCGGATCTGGGCCAAATACTGCATGAATTATTTTTTTACAAATGTAAAAATTCTGATGACAAAAATCCGATGACAAAATTTTGTCATCGGATTTTTGTCATCAGAAATTAAAAATTTCCGAAAAAAATTTCTTCGCAGAATAAATCACACCGCCGGGAGAAAAATTTGGAAAATCAAATGGATTCCGTCGCCCGGAATGCTAAAATGATTCTTAACAGAAAATTTTCGGGAGTTTTTCTGGCAAAATAATTTCCGGCAGAAGTTCTGGAGCCGAATTTTTGCCGGAAAAGGTTTGTGATTGGAAATTTCCGGGAATTTTGGCTTTGAATGATGGAAAAAGTGACGATGGACAATTCATCACAAGAAATTTTGCCAGCGCGGAAAAAAAATGAAAGCTGAAATGGATTCTGTCGCTGGAAATGTTAAAAATATTTCTTGCCGTGGAATTTTGAGAGTTTTCCTGCGAAATAATTTCTGGCAGAAGTTCCGGAGCCGAATTTTTGGCTGGAAAGGCTTGCGATTGAAAATTTCCGGGAATTTTAGCTCTGATTAATGTAAAAAGTGACGATGGACAAATCATCACGAGAAATTTTGCCAGCGCAGGAAAAAAATGAAAGCTGAAATGGATTCTGTCGCTGGAAATGTTAAAAATATTTCTTGCTGTGGAATTTTTGGGAGTTTTCCTGGCAAAATAAATTCTGGCAGAATTTCCGGAGCCGAATTTTTGGCGTGAAATGTTTGTGATTGAAAATTTCCGGGAATTTTAGCTGTGAATGATGGAAAAAGTGACGATGGACAAATCATCACGAGAAATTTTGCCGGCGCAGGAAAAAAATGAAAGTTGAAATGGATTTTGTCGCTGGAAATGTTAAAAATTATTCTTGCTGTGGAATTTTCGTGAATTTTTCTGGCAAAATAATTTCCGGCAAAAGTTCCGGAGCCGAATTTTTGGCGGAAAAAGTTTGCGATTGAAAATTTCCGGGAATTTTGGCTGTGAATGATGGAAAAAGTGACGATGGACAAATCATCACGAGTCCCACGAGTAAAACCAAACCATAAATTATGACATCGTTGTGTAAATCATTATTCAATTCGATGAATTAGTTTGAAGGGTATAAATGGAGTTTGCGCATTTTATGGCCTACGGACCGTGTCCTCACCGAAGGGTGCAGTAGTAGGACAAAGCTAAACACTCCAAAGTTCTGTCATTCTGAGTCCCACTAGTAAAACCAAACCATCCCGCACCATCCCACACCATTCGGCGGGGACAAGTTTCGGTGGGGACGCATTAGCGTTGACATTATCATTAATTGAATTCGGATCAAGTTATATGGACCGAACCTACGGCTCTTT